>JAJZVM010000123.1 GCA_021845645.1 Bacillota bacterium | reverse complement strand
ATGGCCTGCTGCCGACCCGCCCCGCACGTCGCGGCATGGGCGGGTCGGCAGAGATTCAAGGCAGCCGGCGCGATCGACCCTTTGAACACTGCCTTCTGGACAACCTACCGGTGATCGCGAGATCTTCGCCCGGATGGTGCGCCGCGTGCGGCGCGCGGCCGGACAGAACCAGGAGGTAGGAAGTCCATGGAGATCGAGGGCAGGCTCGAACGGCGCAGGCAGGAACTCAGGGGTCGCATCGACGAATTGCGGGACGACGGCCTTGCCCAGTCGTTCAAGGAGTCGACGCAGGAACTCTCGAGCTACGACAACCACTCCGCCGACAACGCGTCCGAGATGTTCGAGCGGGAGAAGGACTTCGGGCTCGTCGAGGGACTGCGCGCGCAGCTCGAGCAGGTGGAGGACGCTCAGCGGCGCCTGCGGGCCGGCAGTTACGGCCGGTGCCTCAGGTGCGGTGAGCGGATCGACCCCGAGCGTCTTGATGCCCTGCCCTGGGCGGAGCTCTGCGCGCGCTGCGCGACAGAGGCGGCGGAGCGCAACCGCAGGCGGCCGCCGGTCGGACACGCGCTGCCGCAGGAGCGCGAGATGTTCGCGCACTCCTTCCGCGACGGCAAGGACGAGGTCGAGTTCGACGGCGAGGACACGTGGCAGGCCCTGGCGCGCTACGGCAATGCCAATTCGCCGCAGGACACGCCACCGGCCGTGCGCATCGACGAGGCCTATGTCGACTCGGGCGAGCTACATGACGCGACCGAGCCCGTCGAGCTTTTGATCGACTCCGATGGTGAGCCGCTTGAGGTGCGCAGCAGGGAGGTCGAACCGGACATTTGATCGCCATCGGGGTCGCTATCGTCGTCTTCGTCATCGACCGCTGGACAAAGGCCTGGGCCGTGACCCATCTGGTGCTCGGCGCAAGCGTGCCGGTTCTGCCCTTCGTGGACTGGACGCTCGTCGAGAACCGGGGCGCGGCCTTCGGCATGCTTTCAGGTGCGACGGCCTTCTTCATCCTGGTGGCCCTGGCCGCTGTGGTGGGGTTGATCGTGCTCCTGCGCCGCAGCCCGTCTGCGATGGTGCAGATCGGTGTCGGCGGCGTGTTGGGGGGGGCGCTCGGCAACCTCTACGACCGGGTCCTGCAGCACAGCGTCGTCGACTTCATAGATGTGCGCGTCTGGCCCTACGTCTTCAATGTGGCGGACATCGGCATCACGCTCGGCGCGATCGTGCTGGTCGTGGCCCTATGGCGCCAGAACTGACCGCCGTCGTGCCCGAGGCGCTTTCGGGCGAACGCTTCGACGTCGCGCTTGCGCGCCTGGGCGGCCTGACGCGCAGCCAGGCGCAGATCCTGGTGCGGGCGGGACTGGCCCTGGTGCAAGGTCGCGCCGCGCCGCCCTCGCGCCGCGTGGCGGCAGGGGAGACGCTTCTCTGGCAGGAGCCCGAGCAGCCTCATATTTCTGCCGAGCCTGAGGATCTGCCGCTCGAGATCGCGTTCGAGGACGAGCATCTCATGGTGGTCGTCAAGCCGCGCGGGCAGGTGGTGCACCCGGCGGCGGGGCACCAGCAGGGCACCACGGTCAGTGCCGTCCTGCACCACGTCGGCTCGCTGCCCGGCGGCGACCTTCTGCGCCCTGGCATCGTGCACAGGCTCGACAAGGACACCTCGGGGCTCATGCTGGTCGCGAAGAGCGAGATCGCGTTCCGGCGCCTGCAGCGCATGATCGCGGCGCGCGAGGTGCACCGCACCTACGACGCCCTGGTGCATGGCCTGCCGCGCGAGGACGAGGGCACCATCGACCGTCCGATCGCCCGCAGGGCGGGGGACCGGCAACGCTTCGGCGTGGTGGCCGGGGGCCGCGCCGCGGTGACGCACTGGCGGGTCTGCCGCCGCCTCGGCCGGGAGGGCTGGCTTCGCCTGCGGCTCGAAACGGGCCGCACCCACCAGATTCGCGTCCACCTGCAGTCGATCGGGCTGCCGGTCGTGGGCGATCCGCTCTATGGCCGGGAGCCGCGGGGCACTGGCCAGCTCCTGCACGCGGTGCGCCTTGCGCTGGCCCACCCGGTCACCGGCCAGGCACTCTCCTGCTTCGCGCAGTGGCCCGACGACATGCTGGCTCATCTCGCAGGGCTCTGTCAGGCGCAGCATCTGGATTTCGGAGAGGTGGTGCGGGAGATTGGCCGCGAAGATTCTTGACTCCGACGGCATGCGCCGCGCGCTCTGGCGCATGGCGCACGAGATCCTCGAGCAGCTCGGTGGCGCCGAAGACCTGGTGCTCGTGGGCATACCGAGCCGTGGCGAGCCCTTGGCCCAGCGCCTCGGCTCCTTGATCGGGCAGATCGAGGGCAGGCGTCCGCCGGTGGCGGCGGTCGAGATCGGGCCGTACCGCGACGACGGCCGCCGCGCCGCCCACAGCGCGCCGGGCCTGCCTGTCACGGGGAAGTCGGTCGTGCTCGTCGACGACGTGCTGCACACCGGGCGCACGGTGCGCGCCGCACTCGACGCCATCGTCGACTGGGGCCGGCCGCAGCGCGTGCTGCTGCTCGTCATGGTCGACAGGGGGCATCGCGAGCTGCCGATCCGCGCAGACTTTGTCGGGAAGAACGTGCCGACGTCGCAACACGAACGCGTGTTCGTACGACTTGCCGAGACGGATGGGCTTGACGAGGTCGTGCTCGAGCGAGACAATATCGAGCAATAGAGCGCGTCCCTTTAAGTTCGGTCCCGTGAGGCCGGCAAGGGTGCTTAGGTGGAGCTAGCCACGCCCTTTCCTGCCGATGAGCGGGAAAGGGCGTTTCGTTGTCCGGGTCGCGCAGGGAGGGAATGGCATGCACGGCCTTGTCAGAGCGCCACGGCGGATCGGCCCGGGCCGCCTCGTCAAGATGCGCGATCTCGGGTGCGACGAACTCGGGAGCCTCTTGACCCGCGGCCGCGAGATCCATCTGGGCCAGCCCGCGCACGCGTTTCAGGGAGCGCTCGCGACCGTCTTCTACGAGAACTCGACGCGCACGCGCAACTCGTTCCAGCAGGCGGCGAGCCGCCTGGGCATGACGACGCTGCAGGTCGGACGCGAGGGGTCGAGCATCCAGAAGGGCGAGACGCTCGAGGACACGCTCCTGACGCTCAGGGCGCTCGGCGCCGTGGCCGCCGCCGTGCGGACGCCGGAGCCGGGCGCCCTGGACGAGGTACCGGACGTCGGCATGGCGCTCGTCAACGCCGGCGACGGCTGGCGTCAGCACCCGACCCAGACCCTGGCCGACCTGCTCGCGGTGACGCTTGCCGGCCGCAGGATCGAGGGAGCGCGCCTTTTGATCGTCGGGGACATCCTGCACAGCCGTGTCGCGCGCTCCGCCGTCGACGGCTTCGGCATGCTCGGCGCAGAGGTGGCCCTGGCCGGGCCGCCGACGCTGGTGCCGAGGGGGCTTGCCGAGTCTTTCGGTGTCGAGGCCGTACCTTTCGCGGAGGGGCTCGCGTGGGCCGACATCGTCATGGTGCTGCGCCTGCAGAAGGAGCGCATGGAGCGCGGCTACCTGCCGTCGCTCAGGGAATACCGCCAGCGCTGGGGCCTCACGGCGGAGCGCCTCCGGCAGCTCAGGGACGATGTGCTGGTGCTGCACCCCGGGCCGCAAAACCGCGGCGTCGAACTGGACGACGAGGTGATCCGCGATCGGCGCAGCCTGATCCATGCGCAGATCGCCTGCGGCGTCTCGATGCGCACGGCGCTCTTGGAGGCGATGCTCGATGCGCGTTGACGTGCGCGGGGCGCGCCTCTTCGATCCGGCGTCCGGTCTCGATCGGACAGCCGATCTCCTGATCGAGGATGGCGTCATCTCGGCGATCGGCGCCGGTCTGCCCCATGGCGACGAGACGGTGGCGGCCGACGGCCGACTGGTCACGCCCGGCCTCTGCGACGTGCACGCGCACCTGCGTGAGCCGGGCCGGACGGCAGAGGAGGACATCGACTCGGGTCTCGCGGCGGCGCTCGCAGGCGGCTTCACCGATGTCTGCGCCATGCCGGATACGATGCCGCCGGTCGACGACCCCTGGCTTTTGCGCCAGCTGCTCGCGCGGGCAGCCGGCAAGCCCGTGCGGCTGCACCAGATCGCCGCCCTGACGCGGGGCCAGGCGGGCCAGGAGCTTGCGGAAATGGCTGGCCTGCAGGAGGCGGGGGCCATCGCCTTTTCCGACGACGGGCACGGCGTGGGGCGCAGCGACGTGATGCGGCTCGCCCTGCAGTACGCGCAGGCGTTCGACGGGCTGATCGTCAGCCACGCCGAGGATCCGGTGCTCTCGGGCCCCGGCGTGATGCACGAGGGCAAGGTCTCGTACCGGCTCGGCCTGCCGGGCCAGCCGCGCAGCGCCGAGTCGTCGATCGTCGCGCGGGACCTCGAGCTCCTGCGCGACGTGGGCGGCCGCCTGCACGTCGCGCACGTCTCCGCCAGGGAGACCCTCGCGCTGCTCGCCAAGGGACAGTCGGATGGCCTCGCGGTGAGCGCCGAGGTGACGCCGCATCACCTCCTGCTCACCGACGAGGACGTCGCCGAACTGGGCACGCTCGCCAAGCTGAACCCGCCGCTGCGCACCCGCGAGGATCGCGATGCCTTGCGGGCGGCCCTCGCGAGCGGTCTTGTCGACTGCATCGCGACGGACCATGCTCCGCACACCGCCGCCGCGAAGCGTGAGGGCATGCTCCACGCGCCTTTCGGCGTGATCGGCCTCGAGACCGCGTTCGCGTCGCTCTACACCGAGCTGGTGACCACTGGACTGCTCACGCTGGGACGGCTCGTGACCGCCATGACCGCGGGACCGCGCCGCATCTTCGGCCTAGCGCCGGCGGCGATCCACGAAGGCGCGCTTGCCTGCCTGAGCGTCTTCGACCTCGAGACCTCCTGGACCGTCGGACCGGGTACCCTGCGCTCAAGGAGCAGCAATTCCGCCCTGCTTGGCCGCACGCTGCGGGGCAGGGCGATCGGCATCATCACGGAAGGCAGGTGGCATCCGGTTGACCTTTGACGCTATGCCGGCCGTGCTCGAACTCGAGGACGGACGGGTGTTTCCCGGCAGCCTGCACGGCCCCGACGACGTGGTCGGCGAGGTCGTGTTCACAACGGCGATGACCGGCTACGGCGAGATCGCGACTGACGCCTCGTACGCCGGCCAGATCGTGGTCATGACGTTCCCCGAGATCGGCGTCTACGGCGTCGACCCCCAGGCGCTCGAGGCGGCCGCCCCCACACTGCGCGGGCTCGTGGTGCGCTCGCTGCAGGCCCAGCCGAGCCACGCGACGAGCCGCACGGGCATCACCGCCTTCCTCGGCGAGGCCGGCGTGCCGATCTTGAGCGACGTCGACACACGCGCCTTGACGCGCCACCTGCGCCGGGCCGGCACGATGGCCGGCCGCATCTCCCGCGAGGCCAGGGGCGGCATTCCCGAGGCCTCATGCCAACTGGTGCGGCAGATGGCCACCAAGGACGGCTACTGGTTCGCGCGGGAAGGCGACGGGCCGATCGTGGCCGTCGTCGACTTCGGACTCAAGGCGGACATCCTGCGCCAGCTGGCCGCCGCCGGCGCCAGGGTCTTCGTCGCACCGCCGGACGGAGCTCTCGCGGCGGTCGAGGGGGCGGCAGCGGCGGGCGTCGTGCTCTCGAACGGCCCCGGCGATCCCGCCCTGATGCCCGAGTTCGCGGCGACGGCGCGGCAGCTGGCGGAACGCTGGCCGACACTCGGCATCTGCCTCGGCCACCAACTGCTCGCGCTCGGCTACGGCGGCAGGACGTTCAAGCTGCCGTTCGGCCACCGCGGCGCGAACCACCCCGTGGGGCACGGGGCCGGGCGGCCAGGGGAGGTCACGAGCCAGAACCACGGCTACGCGGTGGCGGAGGACAGCCTCGCCGCAACGCCGCTCGTCGTGACCGAGCGCCATCTCAACGACGGCACGGTCGAGGGCCTGCGCCACAGCCAGCGCCCGGTCTTCTCCGTACAGTACCATCCCGAGGCCGGCCCGGGTCCCTGGGAGGCCCGGGACACCTTCCGGCGCTTCGTCGCGGTGATCGGAGGTGTCGCCTGATGGGCCGCACAGGACTGCCGCGCAAGGTGCTCGTGATCGGATCCGGACCGATCGTGATCGGCCAGGCGGCCGAGTTCGACTACGCCGGGACGCAGGCCTGCCAGTCGCTGCGCGAGGAAGGCGTCGAGGTGGTGCTCGTCAACTCGAACCCGGCGACGATCATGACCGATCCAGGCATCGCCGACCGCGTCTACCTGGAGCCGCTCCTGCCCGAGTACATCGAGCGCATCATCGCCCGCGAGCGCCCCGACGGGCTCCTGCCGACCCTCGGCGGCCAGGTCGGGCTGAACCTCGCGGTGCAGCTCGAGGAGTCCGGGGTGCTGCGCCGCCACGGCGTGCGCCTGCTCGGCACCGGCATCGCGGCGATCCGCGGCGCGGAGGACCGAGAAGCCTTCCGCGAGCTGATGCTGCGCCTCGGCGAGCCGATCCCGCAGAGCCGCACGGTCGAGAGCGTCGAGGACGGGATCGGCTTCGCGCGCCAGGTGGGCTATCCGGTGATCGTGCGCCCGGCCTACACGCTCGGCGGCACGGGCGGCGGCATCGCGCCGGACGAGGCCGAGCTCGAGGCCGTTCTGGCGCGCGGGCTCGCGCTCTCGCCGATCCGCCAGTGCCTTGTCGAGGAGTCGATCCAGGGCTGGAAGGAAGTCGAGTACGAGGTCATGCGCGATCGCCTGGACCAGGCGATCACCGTCTGCAACATGGAGAACATCGACCCCGTCGGCGTGCACACGGGCGACTCGATCGTCGTCGCGCCGAGCCTCACCCTCTCCGACCGCGACTACCAGATGCTGCGCTCTGCCTCCTTGCGCATCATCAGGGCGCTGGGCGTCGAGGGCGGCTGCAACGTGCAGTTCGGCCTGCACCCGCTGACGGGCGAGTACCGCGTCATCGAGGTGAACCCGCGCGTCAGCCGCTCGAGCGCCCTGGCCTCCAAGGCGACCGGCTACCCGATCGCCAAGCTGGCGGCGAAGCTGGCGCTCGGCCTGACGCTCGACGAACTGCGCAACCCGGTCACGGGCCGGACGTCCGCGCTCTTCGAACCCGCCCTCGACTACGTCGTCGTCAAGATCCCGCGCTGGCCGTTCGACAAGTTCGCGCATGCGGACCGCCGCCTCGGCACGCAGATGCAGGCGACCGGCGAGGTGATGGCGATCGGCCGCACCTTGCGCGCGGCCCTGCTCAAGGCGACGCGTTCGCTCGAGATCGGCACCTACCATCTGCGCCTGAAGGAACTCGACGCCCTCGGCGACGCGGAACTGCTGGCACTCGTCGCGACGCCGGACGACAGGCGCATCTTCGCGGTGACCGAGCTGATGCGCCGCGGCCACGGCATCGAGGAGCTCTGGCTGGCGAGCAGCATCGACCGCCACTTCCTGCGCGAGATCCTGCGCATCGTCGCGCTGGAACAGGAGCTTGCGCACAGCCCGGGCGATATCGGGCTGCTGCGCCGCGCGAAGCGCGACGGCTTCGCCGACCGGACGATCGCGGAAGCCTGGGGCAGCGACGCCGCTGCCGTGCGAAGCCTGCGCCGCCGCCATGGCATCGTGCCCACCTACAAGATGGTCGACACCTGCGCCGCCGAGTTCGACGCGGAGACGCCCTACTACTACTCGACCTACGAGCTTGAGGACGAGGCCCCCGTGCCGGCAGGCGAGAGTTCGGTGCTCGTCCTCGGCTCAGGGCCCATCCGCATCGGGCAGGGCATCGAGTTCGACTGCTCGGCGGTGCACGCCCTGGGGGCTCTGCGGGCCACGGGCAGGCGCTCGATCATGATCAACTCGAACCCCGAGACCGTCTCGACCGACTGGACGCAGTCCGACCGCCTCTATTTCGAGCCGCTCGGCTTCGAGGACGTCGTGGAGATCGCCGAACGCGAAGGCGTCGAGGGGGTACTCGTCCAGTTCGGCGGCCAGACGGCGATCAACCTGGCAAGCAGCCTGCAGGAGGCCGGCGTCCGGATCCTCGGCACGCAGGCCGAGGGCATCGACAGGGCCGAGGATCGCCGGCAGTTCGATGCCGTCCTGCAGGAACTCGGGCTGCGGCGGCCCAAAGGCCGAACGGTGCTCGACGCCCTGGAGGCCCTGCAGGTGGCGCGCGAGATCGGCTATCCGGTGCTGGTGCGCCCGTCCTTCGTGCTCGGCGGCCGCGCCATGGAGATCTGCTACGGCCCGGACGACCTCGAGGAGTACCTCGTGCGCGCGGCGGGGGCGATGCCGGGGCGGCCCATCCTGGTCGACCAGTACCTGCCGGGCCTCGAGCTCGAGGTGGACGCCGTCGCGGACGGCGAGGAGGTGCTCGTCGGCGGCATCATGCAGCACGTCGAGCGGGCTGGAGTGCACTCAGGCGACTCGATCGCCGTCTACCCGGCGCCGGGCATCGACGAGCGCATGGAGGCCGAGATCTGCGAGGCCACGCGGCGCCTCGCGCTGGGCCTCGAGACGCGCGGACTGCTCAACGTGCAGTTCGTCGCCTACGAGGAGCAGCTCTACGTGATCGAGGCGAACCCGCGGGCCTCGCGCACGCTGCCCTACCTAATGAAGGTGGCCGGGGTGCCGCTCGCCGCGATCGCGACACAGGTGGCCCTCGGCCGCACGCTGCGCCAGCAGGGCATCGTGCCTGGGCTCTGGCCGAAGAGCGAGCATTTCGGCATCAAGTGCCCCGTCTTCTCCTGGGCCAAGCTGCGCCGCGTCGACGCGACGCTCGGGCCGGAGATGAAGTCGACGGGCGAGGTGCTGGGCATCGACCCCGAGTTCTCGCAGGCCCTGATCAAGGCGTTCGCCGCGGCCGGCTACCGCGTGCCCGAGCGGCCGCGCGTCCTGCTGACGATTGCCGACCGCGACAAGGACGAGGTCCTGCCGCTCGCGGCCGACCTCTACCGCGCCGGTGCGCACCTCCTCGCGACGCGGGGCACGGCGGCTGCCTTGCGCTCGTCCGGCGTCGAGGTGGTGGAGGTGCCGAAGATCGGCGAGGGGCAGCCGGACATCCTGGAGCGCATCCGCTCCGGCGACATCGACCTCGTCGTCAACACCTTCACGCAGGGTCGCAGCCCGCAGCGCGACGGCTTCCAGATCCGCCGCACGGCGGTGGAGCACGGCGTGCCGTGCGTCACCTCGCTCGACACGGCGCGCGCGATGCTCGGCGTGATGGCCAAGCCGCGCAGCATGGAGGTGCGTGCCCTGCAGGACTACTTCGCGGCGGAACTGCCGTGAGGCCGCGCGAGATCCGCGTGGTCGAGCGGCTGCAGCCCGCGCCGGACTGCGTCGAGCTCGTGTGCGAGTTCCCGGAGGACGAAGGGCCTCAGTCGGGCCAGTTCTACATGCTCTCCGTGGGTGACGGGCGGGACACCTACCTGCCGCGACCGTTCTCGTTCTACCGCGTCTTCTCGCCGCGGCGCCTCAGCTTCCTCTTCCGGGTGGTGGGGCCGGGAACGCGCTTCCTCGCCGGGCTGCGCCCGCGCGACCGCCTGCAGGCCATGGGGCCGCTCGGACGCGGCTTCCCGCTGCCGGACGGGCCGGAGCGGGCCGTGCTGGTCGCAGGCGGGGTCGGCGTGCCGCCGCTTTGGTCGCTCGCGCGCTCGCTCCTCGGCCTGGGCTGCGAGGTGACGGCCCTTCTCGGCGCGCGCACGCGCAGCGCGGTGCTCGGCCGGCCGGAGCTCGAGGCACTTGGCATCCAGGTGCTGACCGCGACGGACGACGGCAGTATGGGGCACAGGGGGCCGGTGACGGAGCTGCTTGGCGGCATCGAAGCCGACGGCCTGTACGCCTGCGGTCCGGAAGGCATGCTGCGGGCCGTGCGGGACATCGCGGCCGCGAGGCCATTGCCGCGCACATACCTCGCGCTCGAGGCCGCGATGGCCTGCGGCTACGGCATCTGCCTCGGCTGCGCGGTGGAGCGGGCGCAGCCGGACCCGGCCCTTGGCGCCTACGGCACCTACGCCCGCGTCTGCCGGGAGGGCCCTGTCTTCCGCTGGGACGAGGTGAGGATCTGATGGAGATGCAGGCGCGCGTCGGCAGGCTCCTGTTCAAGAACCCCGTCCTCACGGCGTCCGGCACCTTCGGCTACGGTCGCGAGGCGGCGGAGCTC
Organism: Bacillota bacterium; assembly: GCA_021845645.1. The sequence continues at coordinate 1,953 of JAJZVM010000123.1, read as the reverse complement.
TACGATCTGTCCTTGCTCGGCGGCGTCATGGTGAAGGGCGTCTCACGCGATCCCTGGCCGGGCAACGGGCCGATCCGCATCGCGCGCATCCCTGGCGGCATGCTCAACGCGATCGGGCTGCAGAACCCCGGCCTGCGGCACTTCCTCGAGGTGGACCTGCCCTTCTTGCGCCACTACGACACGCAGGTGATCGTCAATGTGGTGGGACACGACGAGGCGGGCTTCGTGGACGTCGTGCGAGGCGTGCACGGGCAGCCCGGCGTGGCCGGCATCGAGCTCAACATCTCGTGCCCGAACGTGGCGGATGGGCTGCTCTTCTCGCAGGACCCGGATCGCGCCGGGCGGCTTGTCGGCCTGGTGCGCCAGGAGACGAGCCTCCCCCTGATCGTCAAGCTATCCCCGAACGTCACCGATCCCGTCGAGATCGGCGCCGCCTGCCAGGCGGCGGGCGCAGACGCGCTCTCGGCGATCAACACCGTGATCGGCATGGCGATCGACGTCGAGCGGCGGCGGCCGGTGATCGGCATCGGCAGCGCTGGCATCTCGGGTCCGGCGCTGAAGCCGGTCGCGCTCAGGATCGTCTACGACCTCGCGCGCAAGCTCGACATCCCGGTGATCGGCATCGGCGGCATCGAGAGCGGGCGCGACGCGCTCGAGTACCTCATGGCCGGCGCCAGGGCCGTGGCGGTGGGCACCGCGGTCTTCCGCGATCCCCTGGCGCCGCCGCGCATCGTGGCGGAACTCGCCCGGGAGCTCGCGGCGCAGGGTTTCGCGGCCGTGGACGAGGCCTGGGCGGCGGCGAATCCGGAAGCCAGGAGGCGGCAGAGCAGATGAGGCAGGCCTCGGAGTACCTATACGTGGCTCTCGACCAGATGACCCCCGAAGAGGCGGAAGGGCTGGCGCGTCGACTGGCGGCGGAGGTCGGGGGATTCAAGGTGGGCATGGACCTCTTCAACCAGGGAGGGCCACAGGTGGTGCGGCAGATCGTGGCCTTGGGACGGCCGGTCTTCCTGGACCTCAAGCTGCACGACATCCCGCAGACGGTCGCCAGGGGCGTCAAGGCGGTGCGAGAGCTCGGGGCGCGCTACGTCAACGTGCACGCGGCGGGAGGCACTGCGATGCTGCAGGCGGCGAAAGAGGCGGCGGGAGACGACGTGGGCGTGCTCGCGGTGACCCTTCTGACCAGCATCGACGGCGAGACCGCGCAGGCGATCGGCTGGCAGGGCTCGCCCGCCCAGATCGTGGAGCGGCTGGCCCGCATCGGCCAGGAGGGCGGCGTCGACGGCTTCGTGACCTCGGGCGAGGAGGCGGCGCGGTTGCGCGCGCTCTGGCCCGGGGCCGTGCTCGCCGTGCCTGGCGTGCGCCGCTCGGCGGACAGCCTCGGCGATCAGCGGCGGGTCGTGACGCCGGACGCGGCATGGCGCGCCGGCGCAGACCTGATCATCGTCGGGCGGCCGATCGCCCGGGCCGCGGACCCGGTGGCGGCGGCACAGGCCTTCGTGCAGGAGATCGCGGAAGGGATGGCGAGCTGATGCAGAGCCACGAGTACTGGATGGAGCGCTTGCGGACGTGGGGCGTGCAGCGGGAAGGGCACTTCGTTCTCACTTCGGGGCGCCACGCGCCCAGCTTCCAGCTGTTCGCGCCGGCGTTCTCGCAGCCCGAGGCGGCGCAGGAGATCGGCCAGGCGATCGCCGGGATGTTCGCGGGTCAGGGCGTCGAGACAGTGATCGGCCCTGCCATGGGCGGCGTGATCCTCGCCTACGAGGTGGCGCGCGCCCTCGGCGTGCGCGCGATCTACGGCGAGAAGGATGGCGACCGCATGATCTTGAAGCGCGGCTTCGCGCTGCGGGCGGGCGAGCGGGTGCTCGCGGTGGAGGACGCCGTCTCGACCGGAGGATCGGTGCAGAAGATTCTGCGCATCTGCGAGGAGGCCAGGGCCGATGTCGTGGGCGT
>JAJZVM010000122.1 GCA_021845645.1 Bacillota bacterium | reverse complement strand
GGGGCAGTCGCGAAAAGTGCACTGGCACTGCCCTTGGTTTTGTGTGCCTTCGGCACCCCCGAGGGGAGTTTCAGGGGAGTGTCGTGAGCGACACCTAACGCTTTGGCTGCCTCACCAATCCCAATCAGCCTTTCCAAGCCGGTAAGGTTAGAGTAGATTCGCCCTGGTTTCAAGTGAACTGTTCAAACCCTCGAGCCGGCCCACAAGATCCTGCTCTTGCAGGCTTTCCTCGTCGTCCACGGCGATGGCGCGGCCGTCCGAGTCGTAGACGGGGAGCAGCACGAGACGGTCGCCAGGGGCCTTGGGCGCGTTGATGTCGAAGGCGAGCGTCTTGGAGTCCGGCCAGAAGCTCGACTCCTGCCGCCGCTCCTCGGAGGCACGCACGATCGGGGCCTGGCCGTAGGCCTGGACCGAGACTATCCGCGAGGACTTGCCGTCGAGCGGGCCCAAGGCCTGCGGTTCGCGCAGGGCATTGTCGGTGCCAGGTCGCCTTGTAGGCTGGGCGGTGCAGCGGCGCTGCTGGAAATTCACCGACAACCCGGAGGCCATCGCGCAACTCGCTGGCGACGTCATCTCGACCGAGGTGTCGCGCTCGGGCATGGGACTACGTTCATCAGATGAACAGAGTCGTATGGCCTTCCTTTGCCGTCTCGATGAATTCCCCGACGCCGGCTACGCGGTCAACGACATCCTCGAGATCGGCGAGCTTCAAACCGAAGAGGTCCATGGTCATGCCGCAGGCGACGACCTCCACGTCGCCAAGTTCCTTCGCCGTGCGTAGCTGATCCACGACGCCGGGGATCTTCCTTTCCTTGAGCATGGCGCCGAGGTCGCCCACCATGCCGGAAAACGACGGGCTCACGGGCATGTGGAAAAACGCGTCCTTCTTGAACGCCATGAGGCCCCAGAACGTCAGAAAGATACGCACCTCATGCCCCATCGCGACGGCGCCGGACGCCAGAATGCCCACGGGCAGCAGCTTGTCCATCTCACCCGAGAACACGATCATCGAAACCCGGTCAGTGGCCATGCCTATCTCCTCCCGTGTTGGGCGACTGTTCCCCGGCGATCGGGCTCCACATGCTGCGCACGAAGCCGAGGAAGAAGTGCAGCGTGATCGCCACCGCGGGATCCTGGCGCATGATGCGCAGGAGCTCGCGCATGCGGACCGGGCGGGGCGGCACACCGACCTCCTCTGCGCCAGCCCGGACCGCGCGCACGACGCGGTCCGCGAGTCCATCCATGCTGGAACCGGGGCCGATCTCCGCGATCTGGCCGAGGAGCGGCGTGAGCACCGCAGAGGCCCTTTGCAAGGTGCTGAGGAGATTGACGATTTCCGGACTCGTCAAGAGGTCGAGCGCTGCGATGGTCGATTCCGCGACGCCGCCGAGACGATTGACCATGCGCGGCGTGACCGAGGCCAGAACCGCCGACGCAAGGCTGCTGGCCTCATCGCGGAAGACGTCCGGTATGCTCTGTTCCTGTGCCCCCATCGACTGCACCCCCTACATGACCGCCTTGAGATTGGCCCAGTGGATCCGGTTGTAGGTCTGCTTGAACCAGTGCACCGCGTTCGTGGGCTCGGGCACCGTCGGCGGGTGCTCGTAGTCGAAGGCGAGAAACGTCGCCCGCTCGAGGCCGGTCTCGATGAAGCAGAACGCCCGACCGTTGTACTGGTTCGCGGGAGGTGCCCCTTCGGTGAGCACGCCGACGAGGTTGTCGGCCAGTACTTCGGCCTCGAAGTGGGCCACCGAGCCCGCCTTGGAGATCGGAAGGTCGCTTGCGTCGCCGAGGATGAAGATGTCGTCATGCCCCTGCAGACGCAGGTTGTGGCGGTCGGTAGGATACCAGTTGCCCGCTCCGCTGAGGTGTGAGGCGGCGCCCAGGTCGTCGCCCTGGTGGGCGGGCACGCTGACGAGGAGGTCGTACGGCAGGTCCGAACCCTCGAGCGAGTGCGCGATGCGCTCCTCGTGCTCGACTGACTCGAGGTTGTAGAATGTCTCGATCGCGATGTCGCGCGCCTCGAATTCCGGCGCGACCCAGTCCGCCACGGCTTGAATGGAGTGCGCCCGGCCGAGCGGATAGGTATAGACGATCTCCGTCTTGTCCCGCACCTTGCGATGGCGGGCCCATTCTTCGAACATCATCGTGAACTCGAGCGGTGCTACAGGACACTTGTGCGGCACGCCCACGGTCAGGACGAGTTTGCCGCCCTGCCACCGCCGCAGCGCGTCGCGCAGGCGCAGAGCACCCTCGAGTGTGTAGAACCAGTGAGCGCCTTCCCTGAGCCCCGGCACCTCGTCGAGATTGAGCCCAGAGCCTGTAGCGAGCACCAGAACGTCGTAATCGAGGGCATCGCCGTCGGCGCGGAGCACCTGCCGCTTCCCCGTGTCGATCCGCACGGCGCGGTCGTGCACGAATCGAACGCCGGGGGACAGGAGATCCCGCACCGGCCGCATCAGCTGCGCGGGGCGCATCAGGTCGAAGACGACGTAAAGGTAGCCGGGCTGGTAGGTATAGGTTTCCTGCTCGCCGAGCAGGGTGACGCTGATCTCTTCCCGTTCGATCTCGCTATGGAGGTCACGCGCGACGAAGTTGGCCACCATGAGGCCGCCTGTGCCGGCACCGACGATGACGAGACGTTTGGGCATGTCTTCCTAGCTCCTTAGTGCGACTTGCGCACGGAGATCTCGTCGTAGTCTCCATGCGTGTCGACGCCGAGGAACTCATGGCCCGCCTTCTGCGCCCACATCGGGATGTCTTTTTTGGAGCCGGAATCGGTGGAGAGCACGACCACCACTTGACCGACATCAGCCGCCTTGACGGCCCGGATCAACTCCATCATGGGACCCGGGCAGAAGCTGCCGCGAGCGTCGATACGGATCGGGGCCACATCCATCAGATCCACCTCTCGCAGGTCGAATCGTCCGCCGAAAGCCCGAGTTCGGGCGGTTTCAGTGAAAATATCCTTCCCGGCTGCCTTTGCGATATCCGCCCTGCGAACGCGCGCGTGACGGGTTGGAACCTTGCCGCGCACATGGGGCGAGTCGTATCGGGGCATTGCGGCCGCACAACCTCGGCAACGCATTGTTCGGGTCCGGCAGGGGCCGAACGGCCGTTGCATCGAGAGACGTTGGGACCTAGGCTGGCGCTAAGGTCATACCTTGGTGCATCGTCAAGGTCGCCGGGTGCTCGGGCCTCCCAGTGGCCGACTGATCCGCTCATAAGGCGAGTAGACGAGATCTAACGACGTTAACCGGCCTTGCTCGACCAACGCTCAGATCCGGCTCGCTCCAAGGATGACAGGGCTCATAGGTCCTACCATCGCGAGCCTCCCGGTACCATGTCAGGCAAGCGAAGCAGAAGAGGAGGATAGCGGCGATGCAAGCCGGATCGGGGGAAGTTCCCATGGCTGCGACGGCAGGCATGATCTTCGACATCCAGCGCTACGCCCTGCACGACGGGGCCGGCATCCGCACGCTGGTCTTCCTCAAGGGCTGCCCTTTGCGCTGCCCCTGGTGTCACAACCCCGAGGGACAGGAGAAGCAGTCGCAAGTCATGCGCTACGAGAATGGCACGGAGAAGGTTGCGGGCCGGCGCATGCGCGTCGATGAGGTCCTGCGGGAGGTTGAGAAGGACACCGTCTTCTACGACGAGTCGGGCGGCGGCGTCACGTTCTCCGGCGGGGATCCCTTGCTCCAGCCCGGCTTCCTCCTCGCGCTGCTCAAAGCCAGCAAGGCGCACGACCTGCGCACGGCGGTCGAGACCTCCGGCTACGCCCGCTGGGAGGACGTCGAGCCGCTCGCGCCGTTCGTGGACCTCTGGCTCTACGATCTGAAGCTCATGGACGACGCGCGTCACCGCAAATGGACCGGCGTCTCGAACGCGCGTATCCACGAGAACCTGCGGCGGCTCACCACCTCCGGGGCGCGCGTGATCGTGCGCATACCGCTTGTGCCCGGCGTCAACGACGACCGGGAGAACCTCGCGGCGACCGGACGGTTCGTCGCGAGCCTTGGCGCCGTCGGGGAGGTGCACCTCCTGCCGTACCATCGCGCCGGGATGAGCAAGTACGAGCGCCTCGGGATGCCCTATACCCTGGGCGATACGTTAGAGCCCCCGGCCGAGGAGATGCAGCGCCTCGCTGCGATCCTGCAGGAATGGGGCGTGCGCACCAAGATCGGCGGCTAGGCCGCCCGTCTGAAGAGCGAGGAGGGTTGGTCGATGAACGAACGGGTGGCGGACCTGCGTCGCAGGAGCGTCGACGCCAAGGCGACCGTCTCGATGGAGCGGGCGCGCCTCATGACCGCGTTCTACCGGAACGCGAAGGGCCTTTCGGTGCCGATGCTGCGCGCGCGCGTTCGCGTACGTGATGGAGCACAAGACGATCGTGATCCAGGACGGAGAACTGATCGTGGGAGAGCGGGGCCCGGCGCCCAAGGCGTCGCCCACCTACCCTGAGCTCTGCTGCCACACGGTGGAGGACCTCGAGGTCCTCAGTTCGCGCGAGAAGATCCCGTACGCGGTCGACTCAGCGACCACCCAGTTCTACGAGCAGGAGGCCATCCCGTTCTGGCGGGACCGGTCGCTGCGCGACCAGATCTTCGCGAGCATGACCCCGGAGTGGCTCGCGGCCTACGACGCCGGCATCTTCACGGAGTTCATGGAGCAGCGGGCCCCTGGCCACACCGCAGGGGGCGGCCAGATTTTCCGCAAAGGCTTCCTCGACTATAGGCGCGAGATCGAGGAGGAACTGGGCCGCCTCGACTTCCTTGGCGACCCGGACGCCTACGACAAGCGGGAAGAGCTGCGGGCCATGTCGGTCACGTGCGACGCCATCATCCGCTTCGCCGAGCGGCACGCGGACCTCGCGCGCGAGCTCGCGGCCAGGGAGGCCGACGAGGCCCGCCGGCTCGAACTGCTGAAGATCGCCGAGGTATGCGGCCGGGTGCCCGCGCACCAGCCGCGGACGTTCTGGGAGGGGCTCCAGGCGTACTGGTTTGTGCACCTCGGCGTCATCACGGAGCTCAACACCTGGGACGCCTTCAACCCCGGCCGGCTCGACCAGCACCTCTACCCCCTCTACCGCCAGGACCTCGACGCCGGGCGGCTGACAGAGGAGCAGGCGAAGGAACTGCTCGAGTGCTTCTGGGTCAAGTTCAACAACCAGCCCGCTCCACCCAAGGTCGGCGTGACGAACGCGGAGTCCGGCACCTACACCGACTTCGCCAACATCAACAGCGGCGGCCTGACGGGGGACGGTTCCGACGGCGTCAACGAGCTCAGCTACCTGGTGCTCGACGTGATCGACGAGATGCGGCTTTTGCAGCCGAGCTCGAACGTGCAGATCAGCAAGAAGACGCCGGATCGCTTCCTGCGCCAGGCCCTGCGCATCGTGCGCAAAGGCTGGGGCCAGCCCTCGATCTTCAACGCCGACGCCGTGGTGCAGGAACTCCTGCGCCAGGGCAAGACGCCCGAGGACGCTCGGGAGGGCGGCACGAGCGGCTGCGTCGAGGCCGGCGCCTTCGGCAAGGAGGCCTACATCCTCACCGGCTACTTCAATCTCGTCAAGATCCTGGAGCTCACGCTGCACGATGGGGTCGATCCGCGCACCGGGCGCCAGCTCGGTCCGCGCACCGGCGACCCGCGTCAGTTCGCGGACTTCGACGCCCTGCTCGCAGCCTACGACCGCCAGATGCGCTACTTCCTCGATGTCAAGATCCAAGGCAACAACGTGATCGAGCGGCTCTACGCGAGGCAGATGCCCGCGCCGTTCCTCTCCGTGATCACCGACGACTGCATCAGGAACGGCCGCGACTACAACGACGGCGGCCCGCGGTACAACACAAGCTATATCCAGGGCGTCGGCATCGGCACCCTCACGGACAGCCTCTCGGCGATCAAACGCCACGTCTACGACGAGCAGGCGATCAGCGTGACCGAACTCCTCGGAGCCCTGGCGCGGGACTTCGACGGCGACGAGGATCTGCGTTCCCGCCTCATGGACGAGACGCCGCGCTACGGCAACGACGACGACGCAGCCGACGACATCATGCGGCGCCTGTTCGATCTCTTCCAGACGGCAGTGGACGGGCGGCCCAACACCAAGGGCGGCACCTACCGCATCGACATGCTGCCGACCACCTGCCACGTCTATTTCGGCTCCGTGACCGGCGCGACGCCGGAGGGGCGCCATGCCTGGCAGCCCGTGTCGGAGGGCATCTCGCCGGTGCAGGGCGCCGACCGTAACGGCCCAACGGCGGTCGTGAAGTCCATGGCCAAGATGGATCACATCCGCACCGGCGGCACCCTTCTCAACATGAAGTTCATCCCGCAGGTGCTTGACGGCGACGAGAACCTCGAGAAGCTCCTGCACCTCGTGCGGGCGTATTTCCGCATGGACGGCCACCACATCCAGTTCAACGTGGTGAGCGCCGAGACGCTGCGCGACGCCCAGCTGCATCCCGAGGAGTACCGGGACCTGATCGTCCGTGTGGCCGGCTACAGCGACTACTTCTGCGACCTCAGCCGGGCCCTGCAGGACGAGATCATCGCGCGCACGGAGCAGGTGGCGTTCTAGGGCGGAGAGCTCTCGTCAGCTGTCGGGAGTCTTCCCGTGTCGCGCAGGGGTCAGGAGCTGCTCCGAGACCTCGGCGCTCTCGCGGATGTGCTGCTCCATCAGGCGGCGCGCCACCCGCGGCCGGCGCCTCTGGACGGCCTGGGCGACGCCGAGCAGCTCGCTGGCCTGCCGCCGGCGCCACTCGGGCGTGTCGTGGCTGCCCACCATCAGCACGGACTGGCGGAAGGCGCTATTGAGGGCCAGCATCACGGCCTCGCGGATGGGATTGCCGGAGGCCGAGGCCAGCTGTTCGTGGAAGAGGATGTCGAGCTCCATATAGGTCTTCCAGGGTACACCTGGGCGGTTCGCCACCTCCACGAGGTTGGCGACGCTGCCCATCAGGCGGGCGATGTCGTCCGCGGACGCCCGCCGCGCGGCGAGCTCGGCGCTCTCCATCTCGAACGTCAGGCGGAACTCGGTGAAATGCCGCGGCGTCACGTTGCCGAGCTGGATCAGGGCGCCAAGTGCGGCGCCTGTGCGGTCTACTGGCGGGCTGGAGACGAAGATGCCGCCCGAGGATCCTCTGCGCACCTCGATCAGCCCGGAGGCCTCGAGGATCCTGAGCGCCTCGCGCAAGGTGGCCCGGCTGACGCCGAAGAACTGACCAAGGTCGCGCTCCTTCGGCAGGCGCTCGCCGACGCGGATGGCGCCGGAGAGGATGGCCCGCTGGATCTGCAGCGCCACGGCGTTCGAGCCGCGTCCTGGCTCCTTGTCGCCGAAGAGGTCCGCAAAGCGTCGCTCGGCGATGGGCGGCGAGGCCGAGTGCGCCGTCGCACCAGGTCCAGCGCCGCGGGGCGTCCCCTCAGCCATCCGTCACACCCTCAGTTCCGTGGTTTCGTCCCTGGATTCTCGAGGCTTCGACGATCGGGCGGGGAACACCTCGCCCCGGCTCCTGGCCGAGGAAGATGGGAGGAAAGCCGATGCGTGTGTCTCTGGACGGTCAGGTCGTCGTGGTCACGGGAGCGAGCAGGGGAATCGGCCGCGCGACGGCGCTTGAGCTCGGGCGGGCGCATGCGCGTCTCGCGCTCCTGGGGCGCGACGAGGCGGCGCTCCGGGAGATCGAGGGCGAGGTGCGCGCGCTCGGCGCCGACGTGCGCCGGTATGCGGGAGACCTGCGCGACCACGCCCGCTCGGCCGCGATCGCGGAGCAGGTGCGGCGCGATTTCGGAGCGGTCGACGCGCTTGTCAACAACGCCGCCGTCGGCAGGTACGGCGCGTTCCTCGAGCTCGGGCTCGACGACTGGCGGGAGATGCTCGAGGTGAACATCCTCGGCCTCGTCGCGATCACGCAGGCCTTCCTACCGGACATGCTGGCGCGCAAAAGCGGCCACATCCTGAACGTCTCGAGCGTGCAAGGCGTGCGGGCCACCGCGACGTCCTCGGCCTACTCCGCGACGAAGTTCGCCCTGATGGGGCTGAGCGAGTCGCTCGCGCAGGATGTCGGACCATGGGGCATCCGCGTCTCCGTGCTCTGCCCGGGTAGCGTCGAGACCGACTTCGACGGCTTCCCGGGCCAACTCAAGCCGAGCGCCATGCTCCCGGAGGAGGTGGCGGACGCGATCCGCGACATGCTGGAGACCGGTGGGCGCGCGCACGTGTCCCAGGTGATGCTGCTGCCGTTCGGGCGCAGGGGCGACGCCTACTGAGGGCGGGCTTGGCGGGTCGCAGGGCTACTGCAGACCCGGGAGGTAGCCGTAGTTTACCTGCTGGAAGCGGACTTTCGTGAACGCCCCGAACACGCGGGCGTAGGCCTGGCCTGGGAAGTAGACCTTCTGGAGGCCCGGGACATCGGCCGGCGTATAGGTGTCCCACTGCACGAGGAGCGTGCCCGGGGCTGTCTCCCGCACCCAGACCACCGCGGGCTCTGCGCCTTGGGGCAGCTTGGGCGCGATGCGCAGGAGGGTCTCCTGGCCGAACACGGCGCTGCCTGTGCCGGAGATCGAGTCGAGCGCGGAGCGCTCGCTCTGGGACAGGAGGTTCGTCGTCCAGATCGGCTGGAAGTCGAGCGAGGCCGATCCGAGCGGCTGGACCGTGAAGCGGTAGCGGGGCTCAAGGCGCAGTTTGGCGTCGTAGGCGGAACTGGTGCCGGGATAGCCCTTCTCCACCCGCGCCAAGAGGGCCTTGTCGCCCGTGAGGTAGTAGAGGGACATCAGGGCCTTGGCGGCCACGCCAGCCCGGGGATCGGCGGCGGCCGCGGCCCTCAGGAGCGACTCGGCCTGCCGCTCGAGCTCGTAGGGCGGGTAGAGGTCGCTGCCGGAGCCGTAGTCCGAGAGCTCGACGAGGCTTTCTCCCTCGCCGTAGAGATCGCTGGCCCGCAAGGCCGCGTTCTTCCCGGCGAGCCGTGCCGCCCGGGCGTAGAGGCTGGCCGCGACGGCGTAGTTGTTGAACTGGGCCTGGTAGCGCATCCACGCGGGGGTGGGGTAGGTGCCGCCGCTTGCGAACGCGATGTAGCCGGCGCGCGTGCCCTGCCAAAGACCCATGTAGTAGAGGAGGGGGTTCTGGAAGTTGTCCTGCGCGAGGCGGAAGGCGCCTTCGGCCGTGCCTTTGGCCTTCGCCAGCGTCTCAAGGCGCTCGGCGGCCCGCAGCTGCCAAGCCACGAAGTAGCGGAGGAACGGGGTCGCCTGGTAGGAGATGCCCGGCAGCGCATCCGTCAGGGCCTGGGGGTCCGCCGCCAGGGACTCGAGGCCCGCGACGGCCTCGCCGTACCGCCCCTCGCGCAGGAGGTGGACGGCCCGAGCGTAGCCGAGCAGGGGTCTGAGACCGTTGGGCGCGGCCGGGATCAGCTGCTCGATGCCCTTGCTCGTCATCTCGACGTCGAGCACCCAGACGAGCCGGCTGGCCGCGTCGTACTGCATGCCGCCGTCCGGCAGGGCAAGCGCCTGGTCGAAGGCCAGCACCGCCTGGCCGTAGTGATGCCCGATCTCCTCTTCGCGGCCGATGATGTAGGCGATGTCGTCCGCGCCGGGATGCCCCTGCAGGCGGCTCAGAAGGGCCCGCCACTGCGGCAGCCGCGCCGGGTCGTACTGGGCCTGTCCTTCGAGGAAGAGGCCGCACTGGTCACGTTGGGGGATGCAGCGGTGGACGTCGGTGTAGGGGGTGCCGGTCAGGGCGGAGACGTCCGCCATGCCCTGGGCGATGTAGCCGTGCGGGTCGGCCTGCTTCACGGCGAGCATCAGCGAGGCCGGCCAGACGATGCCCGCAAAGGTGTGGTGCCGGTCGCTGAAGGCGGCGAGATCCCGCACAGCGCCCGGCTGGCCGTTCTGCGCCAGGACGACGAGAGCCTGCTCCTGCAAGGCGGGGTCTCGGACGGTGCTCGTGTAGCGCAGCAGCAGCGGGTACGAGCCCGGTGCGACGCTGTACGTCTCGCCCAGGATCGCCTGCTTGACGGCATCCGTGATCTTGGCGTCCTTGAGCACCCTGGCGAGCCATGTGGGCGACGAAGGGAGGTAATAGCCCGCCTGGGCGTCGGTGGCGTCGGCCGCCGGTATGGCGGCGAGCGCCGCGAGCTCGAGGGCGGTGCCCGCATGTCCGTTCATGAAGAGGGCCTGTACGGCGGCGCGCACAGCCCAGGGAGGCCCATGGCGGATCTGGGAGAGCAGGAAGGCAGCCGGCACGGAGACGCCGCTCGGCGGCGCCACGCCATAGCGAACGATGGCCTCCTCGGCGATCGGCACCGCAAGCGGGCCAGGAAGATCCGCGAGGAGGGACCAGCCCTGGACGCCCTCAAGGGTGGTGGTCAGGGGATCCTGCTCGAGCGCCGCCTGGATCGCCCGGGCGAACCGCCTTGGCTGGGCGTGCAGCACCTTGATGGCGGCGCGTGAGGGCGGCATGCCCTGGAGGGAGCTCGCGAGCGCCGACCGATAGGCGCGAGCGAAGGCGGAAGAGGACGCGGATGTGGCGTCGGCGGCGGACGGGCGCGTCTGCACGGCGGCGCTGCCGCAGCCGGCCAAGGTCAAGGCGGCGAGGACGGCCATCAGGGTGGGGGCATGGCGGGTCTTCATCGTGGCACGTCCTCTCGGGGGAGTGGAGGCATGGCGTGGGAGATGCCGACGACGCGGCGGTCGCAAAGGAGAACGTCTGCTGCGAACGGCAGGTTGCGCCAAACGGCGAGATTCCCGGACCCGCGCAGCGCCTCGGGTTCGTGCGCCGCCGGCCCAGCCACTCCTTGGGTGGAAGGCAGCCGCGCGGGCGCCCCGCGGGACGCGGGCGGCACCTTCTCCAGCGGTCAGCGGAATCCCAGCACGGGGTGCGGGACATACGGCTCCTCGAGCCGCGCGATCTCTTCCGGGCTGAGATGGATACCGAGGGCCGCGACGGCATCGTCCAGGTGCCCCAGCTTCGTGGCGCCGACGATCGGCGCCGTCACCGGGGCCTTCTGCAGCACCCAGGCGAGGGCGACCTGAGCCATCGGCACGCCGCGCTCGGCCGCCACGTCGGCAACGCGCCGCACCACCTGACGGTCCGCCTCCGCCATTGCCTCGTAAAGCGACTGGCCGAAGGGGTCCCGCTCCTGGCGCTTCGACGTCTCGTCCCAGGGGCGGGCGAGGCGACCGCGCGCCAAGGGGCTCCAGGGGATGACACCGATGCCCTGCGACAGGCAGAGCGGCAGCATCTCCCGTTCCTCCTCCCGGTAGAGCAGGTTCAAGTAGTCCTGCATCGAGACGAACTTCGCCCAGCCGCGCCGCTCCTGGATGGCGAGCGCCTGCATGAACTGCCAGGCGTACATCGACGAGGCGCCGATGTAGCGGGCCTTGCCCGCCCGCACAACGTCGTTCAGGGCCTCGAGCGTCTCCTCGATCGGCGTCTGGTAGTCCCAGCGGTGGATCTGGTAGAGGTCCACGTAATCGACGCCGAGGCGCCTCAGGCTGTGGTCGAGCTCGGTCAGGATGGCCTTGCGCGAGAGGCCCTGGCCGTTCGGACCCGGATGCATGCGTCCGTTCACCTTGGTCGCGAGCACGATCTCGTCGCGGCGGGCGAAGTCCCGAAGGGCGCGTCCGACGATCTCCTCGCTTGTCCCGTCCGAGTACACGTTGGCGGTGTCGAAGAAGTTGATGCCGAGCTCGAGAGCCTTGCGGATGAAGGGACGGCTCTCCTCCTCGTTAAGGGACCAGGAGTGGTTGCCGCGTTCGGGCTGGCCGTAACTCATGCAGCCGAGACAGATGCGGGAAACTTCGAGGCCGGTGTGACCCAAGCGAACGTACTCCATGGCTGCCGCCCTTTCGTCCGGTCACGTGCGGGAAGCGCGCGTCAGGCGGCTCCCAGGTGTACCCTGATTCAGATCATAGCGCAGGCCAGGCACAACGGAGCGGTTCGTCGGGGTTTGAACAGTTCACTTGAAACCAGCGCGAATCTACTCTAACCTTACCGGCTTGGAAAGGTTGGGGTGGTGTCCTGAACGTAGTGGAACTTGGGGACGCCCGATTTCGCGGATTATCTAGCTCGCACGGGCTGTAGCTTCATCGAGGCGGCTGGCGTAGACCTCGAGGGCCTGGGCCAGGATCGGCAGGTG
>JAJZVM010000121.1 GCA_021845645.1 Bacillota bacterium | reverse complement strand
CGCCGGTTGTTCGCGGAACCCGTTTGCGCAGGTGCCAACCATCCTCACGCACGAGCCGTGGCCGGCAAACCACTGGGAGTCGCCCCATGCCTCTCGCGGCGAGCCGCTTGCGCACTCGCATGGGACCAGCACCATTTCTGCTGACTGTCAAGCGCTGATGAGCGGCACTTTCTTCCTGGCCGGTCCCTGAGAGGCCTTTTACGGCTCGCTGGAGCCTTTTCTTGGAACCGTCGAAAGGGATGGACAGCGGCCATGCCGAACTGGCGTTGGCAGAGAGGTAGGGGTGGCGACGTGGACCATGAACTGAAGACCCTTCTCGATCGCCTGCAAGCCCAGCTTGTGTCCATCGAGCAGCGGATGGCCACCAAGACCGACCTTGAAGGCATCGAGCAGCGGATGGCCACCAAGACCGACCTTGAAGGCGTAGAACAGAGGATGGCCGCCAGCCTCGACGCTTTAAGGCGGCACATGGCGGCCGAGTTGGTTAGCGCAGTGGGGCGCCTGGAGGAGAGCATCAAGAGCCGGAAAGAGGACGAGAACGCGCTATATCGGATCGCGGAAGACCACGAGCGACGGATCGAGCGCCTTGAGCTCTAGGCGCTCTCATCTTTCGGAATGCCTAGAAGCCGCTCTCGAGTGGCTCACGGCGTTTACCACTGTCGCCCGGTGGCCGTAACCTTGCCCAGTCAAACAGAGCATCCCGCGCGCCCTGGATTCCGAGGCAGCGAGGGGCCATAAACGGCTCGGCAACTTCACTGCAACGCGCTCAATTTTGCGGCCGGAAGTTGCCTGAGCGAGACTTCCATTGCAGACGTTTTGATACCAATTGCCTCGGGTGCGCAGGAGATGATCCCTCGCCTGCGCGAATGAGTCATCCGCAAAACGCCGCGGCTTGGCAGGTCAGCCTTGCGGTCGAGCCATGTGCAACGGGCATGTCCGCAGTGGCTCGAAAAGTTCTGGCAAGCAACGTAAGGGGCCGATGTGATGGCAGCGGACTGGGCACTGCGCGCGCCCCTTCTGGCCGCGCTCGTGGTACTTGGCACCACGGCGCTGGTGGTGAACTCGATGCCGGTTGCGACCAGGCCCGTCAGCGCAGCCACCCACAAGGCACATCGTCACAAGGTCCATCTGCGCAAAGGGAAAAAGCCTGCCCCGACGGCTGCCACGGCCCCCGTCGTGCCGGGCTCGGTGACGGGCGCCGTCACCGAGCCGCACGCCCATGACCCGTGCGGCCTCTCTCTCGCAGCCACAGCCGTCTCGGCGCCAGTGGGCCAATGCACCGTTCTCGAGATCGGCGACTCCCTCGGCAACGACCTCGGCTGGGGCCTCCAGCGCGAGGTGTCGCCAGGTTCCGGTCTGCGCCTCATCCAGATGGACAAGTCCGCATCGGGTCTGGCGAACACGTCCTTCTACGACTGGCCGGTCCAGCTGGCCGCCTACCTGCGGCAGTACCACCCGCAGCTCGTGCTGATCAGCCTGGGCGGCGACGACGAGCAGGGCATGTGGGTGAACGGGTCCGCGGTGCAGTTCCCGACGCCAGCCTGGCAGAGCGCGTACCGGGACAGGGTGCGCCAGCTGGCGCGCGAGGCCACCGCAAGCGGCGCATATCTCCTCTGGGTGGGCATGCCGGTCATGCAGCCCCCCAACTACAGTCAGGGCGTTGAGCTGCTCGATTCGATCTGCCGGACGGTCGTGCCCACACTGCCGAACGCGACGTTCGTCTCCACCTGGACGCTGTTCGCGAATCCCCAGGGTGCGTTCCAAGCCGACGCCATGGTCAACGGCCAGAGTGCGGTGCTCCGCGAGCAGGACGGCATCCACTACTCCTACATCGGCGAGAACGTCGTGGCGACGTACGTGCTGCGCGAGCTGGCGCAGATCTACCATGTGCAAATCGCGCCGCGCGACCCGGCGGTGATCACCGCTTGGCAGTAGTAGGGGCTCGACGTTAGAGATCCCGCCGGCCCGGCCGGCCCTCAGCCGAGATGGGCGATGCGCTGGACGACGATGCTGGCCGTCCACGCGGCCGCGACGCAGACCAAAAGCACAAGCACGATGGCTACGCGGTCGCCAGCCAGGCGCCTTGAGCGGCGGATCGGGTCCTCCAGCAGGTGGTACGAGATCATCGCCGTGATGAGCGTGCCCGCGAGTTCGAGCAGTGTCCAGCCCCAGCCCACCAAGGGCGAGGGTAGCTGCCTCGGCACAGTCACCCAGACGTAGTGCGTGAGGTAGAGCGAATAGGAGATGGCCCCAAGGTAGACCAGCGGGCGCGTCGACAGGAGTCTGGTCAGCCAGGTGCGCGTGCCGCCGGCCCCGGCCCAGATGAAGAGCGCGGTCGCTCCGGTAGGCAGCCACGCCAGCCAGCCGGGGTAGGTGCTCGTCGCGTTCAGCTTGACCAGGGCGAGGGCGAGCAGGGCGAGGCCCGCGAGCACGGCGACGCGGGCGCTCCATGCCGCGGGCGGGCGCGCGCGGGACGTCAGCGTCGCGAGTAGGCAGCCCAGGCCCAACTCCCAAAACCGCGTGAAGGGCGAGTAGTAGGCGCTGGTCGGGTCGCTGGCGGAGATGTGCAGCGACCAGAGCGCGGAGAGGCCCACTGCGACGCCGAGGGCGATGGCGAGCACGCGCAGGCGGGACCGCGGGGCAACCAGGCCTGCGACGAGGAACACGAGCAACGGGAAGAACAGGTAGAACTGCTCCTCAACCGCGAGGGACCAGAACTGGGTGATCAGCGACGGGTAGATGCCAGGCACGAAGTAGTTGCTGCCGGTGACGATCAGTCGCCAGTTCGCGGCGAAGAGGGATGCCCAGCGCACGTCGGCGGGCAGTTCGGGGTTGACGTTCGGCCCCAGCACGACCAGGGCGACCAGCAGAGTCGCGACGAGCGTCGCCGTCGCCGCGGGGACGATGCGGCGGATGCGGCGTGCGTAAAAGTCGGCGAGACCGCGGCCCAGTCCCTTCGGCGCCTCGCGCAGGAGCAGCTGGGTGATCACGTAGCCGCTGATGACGAAAAATACGTCGACGCCGACATACCCCCCGGCGAAACCGGGTATGCCCGCGTGGTTGCCGATCACCAGAAGTACCGCAAGGGCCCGCAGGCCCTGGATGTCGCGGCGAAACTCCTGGGGTGCGGCCGCCGAAGGAAAGCCTTCGCGCTCGGAGCGGCGCGTGCGAGGTTCCGTCAACAAGAGCGACGTCCGCCATCCCCCCACATGCGAGCCCGCTCGCAGACTGCGCCGTACCGCACCACCGCGCCTTCTCTGCAGCCAGCCGCCATGGGGCGCGATGCCCCTGGGGGCGATGCAAAAAAGACTATTCCGACCCATCCCAATTACGACACCCGGGACAAGGTCTCCTTGTCGCCACATCGGAGGCAATTGCAGGCGAAAATGCCGCTACGGGGGAAGGGGAAACCCGCTATGCCCGATCGCAATCGGGTGTTCATGCCACACGGCAGGCTATTTTCCGGCCACGCCGGCCACAAAGACACCTGGGGGGTTGCGGGATTTAGACACCTCTCCTCGCGTAGGCGGTCGGTTTGGCTGCGCCAACCTAGAAAAAGGCCGGCGCCCAGATGGTCCATGGCGCCGGCTGAATACGTATGATAGCTCGATGCCCTACAAAGCGTGGGATGCTACACGCCCATGATGTGGAAGCCCGCGTCGACGAACAGCACCTGCCCCGTGATGTTCTTCGCCCAGTCGGAGCAGAGGAAGCTGGCCGCATGGCCGACGTCCTCGAGCGCGATGTTGCGCCGCAGCGGCGTCCGCTCGGGAACCTCGCGCAGCGCGGTGCCGCCCTGGACGGCCGAGGCCGCCAGCGTACGCAGGGGACCCGCCGAGATGGCGTTCACGCGGATGTTGTCGCCGCCGAGGTCCCATGCGAGGTAGCGCATCGCGGATTCGAGGGAAGCCTTCGCGACGCCCATCAGGTTGTAGTGCGGCACCACCCGCTCGCCGCCGAGATACGTCATCGTCAAGACCGAGCCGCCGCCGGCCGCCTGCAGCATCGGCAGCACGGCGCGCGTCAGGGAGATCAGGGAGTAGGCGCTGACGTCCAGGGCGATGGAGTAGCCTTCGCGGGGAATCTCGCTGAACCGCGCCTGAAGATCCTCGGTTCGCGCGAAAGCCACCGAGTGCACGACGATGTCCACGTGTGGCCAGTGGACGCCGAGCGTTTCCCGGAGCGCGGCGAGAGACCGGTCGTCGCCGACGTCGAGATGCGTCGTGATCGCGCCCGAAGGCAGTTCAGGCAACAGCTTCTCGAGGTTGTCGCGAAACCGGTCGTGCTGGTAGGTGAGGGCGAGTTCGGCACCCTCCTCGGCGAGACTGCGGGCGATTCCCCAAGCGATCGAACGTTTGTTCGCGACCCCGACCACAAGGGCACGCTTCCCGGACAGAAGGCCCAATGCGCAAACCTCCGTCGATGCCCTTCGGACGGGCACAAGGTGATTTCCACCCTTCTCTTCGACCCAGGTGACCTTCGCTCCTACCTGCCATGGTGCATTCGCGTCAGGCCTCAAACCCGACCTGCCCTGCGCGGAGGCTACGCCTTGGCCTGTCGGACGAAGGCGAGTGCTGTCGCGAGGTCGTGCAGGGGCGGGCTGCAGCGGCCCAGGCGGCAGGCATAGAGCGTCGCCCGCCCGTCGGTCGGCGTCTTGCCGTGCCAGATCGGCAGATCGCGGCCGCTGTCGCGCCATGTCGCAAGCAGGTCGGGCAAGGGCACAGCCCGCAGATCCCGGAGCCAGGCTGCGGCCTCGCTGTCGTGGGCGGGCGCGGCGATCGTCAGCTCGGCTGCCCCGCGCAGGAAGAGATCGTGAGCCTCCACGAGCGACGGGCTCGCCGCAGGATGGTCCGACCAAAGGGCCTCCTGGCTTGCGAAGATCCGTTCCGCGATCTGTCCCATGCCGAGGTCTCCGGCAAAGCCGTCGAGCAGCAGCATGAGGCGCAGCATGCGGCTCTGCGCGGCCCCCTTGGCGCCATCGAACCTGTCGGTCGGTCGCAGGATCGGCGTCGCCGCCGCCAGCGGCGCGCTGTAGAGCACCCCGGCGCCCGCGTCCCAGAACTGGGCGAGCGCCTGGCGCGCGAGTGCGAGCGCCGCATCGAGCCATTTGAGGTCGCCATCGGCCAGGTAGAGGTCCAGCAGTCCCTGGCCGAGTCCCGCGTAGTCCTCGAGATATGCGGGGATACCCGCTTGGCCTTCATAGTACCTGCGCAAGAGCGTGCCGTCCGTCTCGCGCAACGCTGCGAGGCAGAAGTCTGCTGCTCGGGCGGCGCGCGCCAGCCAGCGACCGTCGCCGCTCGCGGCGCCCAGCGTCGCGAAGGCGGAGATCGCGAGTCCCGTGGCACCGGCGAGGACCTTGCGGTCGCAGTCAGGTGGCGATCGCCGCCCGCGCTCCCTGCGCAGGGCCTGAGCGATGCGCCCGAGCTCCAGTTCCACCTCCTGCTCTGGGCGGGCGAGCAACCCCGCGATCTCCCCCGGGTCGCGGGCGTCCTGCAGCACCCCTGCCGCCGCGAGCTCCGGATCGTCGAGGCCGTAGCGAAGCACAGCCGTCTGGCTGTCCCTGCCGAGGATGCGCTCCAGCTCATCGGCGGGGAAGCGGTAGTAGGCCCCCTCGCCGCCTGGACTGTCGGCGTCCTGGGCGATGTAGAAGCCGCCGGCGGGGGCGGAGAGCACCGCGTCGACATAGCCCAGCGTTCGCTCGGCCACCTTGCGGGCCCAGTCCTCGCCGCTCAGGCGCCAGAACGCGGTGTAGACCTGGGCCAGCAGTGCCTGGTCCTCAAGCATCTTCTCGAAGTGCGGCACGCGCCACGCTTCGTCCACGGCATAGCGATGGAAGCCCCCGCCAAGTTGGTCGTAGACGCCACCTTTCGCCATCCCGAGAAGCGTCGTGCGCAGCGGTACCAGAGCCTGGGCACCACCGCCGAGCATCGCGCGGCGCAAGAGCAGCGACAGGTTCGGCGCCTGCGGGAACTTCGGCGCGCCACCGAAGCCCCCGTGTGCCGCGTCGTAGCTGCGCATGACAGCCTGCCACGCCTCGGCGAGCAGACGGTCGGCGTCCAGCGTGCCAAGCGGTGCAACCGGGGGCGGCAGGCGCGTCTCGGCGGCCGTCGACCAACTCGCCGCGACCTGCTCGACTTCGTCGCGACGCGTCCTGTAGGCACCACGCACCGCACTGAGGACCTCGTCCAGTCCCGGGCGCCCGTACCGCCGCTTGGGCGGGTGGTAGGTGCCGATCGCAAACGGGCCCAGCTCGGGCGTCAGGAAGACGGTCAGGGGCCAGCCGCCCTGGCCCGTCACCGCCTGGCAGACCGCCTGGTAGATCTGGTCGACGTCCGGCAGTTCCTCGCGGTCCACCTTGATGGCTACGAAATCCCTGTTGATCGTCCGGGCGATCTCGTCGTCCTGGAAAGACTCGTGCTGCATGACGTGGCACCAGTGGCACGCCGAATAGCCGATGCTGAGCAGAATGGGCCGATCGTCGCCCTTGGCCTTCGCGAACGCCTCGATGCCCCACGGGTACCAGTCCACCGGATCGGCGCTGTGTGCGAGCAGATAGGGGCTGAGGCTAGCTGCCAGACGGTTCACGCATTTCCACCCTCCATCTCCACGTTCCAGATGCTGCCGGTTCTGCGCGGCTTCGCTATGCTATAATCTGTGCCGATCCAGGTCGGCCGGAGGGATGCGACCGTGGGACTGCTCGCTGCCCTCCTTTACGGCGCCCTGCAGGGCCTCACCGAGTTCCTTCCCGTGTCGAGTTCGGGGCATCTCGCCTACGCCGCCCGCCTGCTGCACCTTGAGACAGGCAGCCTGGGGCTGGCCGTTGCGGCCCACGTCGGCACGCTCGTCGCAGTCGTCTGGTTCTATCGCCGGACCATCGCCGACGTGATTTCAGCATCTCCCGACCGGGGCAGGCGTCTTGGCACATTCGCCTGGGCGCTGCTCGCCACCGCGCCGCCGGCGCTGATCCTGGCCGATCCGGCGGAGAGCGCCTTCGGACAGCCGCTGCTCGTGGCGGTCGGGTTCGTCCTGACAAGTCTTCTTCTCCTCCTTCTCGCGCGCCTGCCACTGACCGGCCGCGACCGCCCGGCGGCGGTCGACGGCCTGCTGATCGGGGCGGCACAGGGCATCGCGGTCTGGCCGGGCCTGAGCCGGTCCGGCGCGACGATCGCCACCGCGCGCCTGCTCGGCATCGCCCCGGACGCCGCGGCCGAATTCACCTTTCTCCTCTCGATTCCCACCGTGCTCGCCGCGCTCGGCCGCGAACTCTACGGCGGGGGGCTCGGCGGAACGTCCCTGCCGGACCTGCTCGTCGCCGGCTGCGCGGCCGCCGTGGTCGGCATCGTGGGTCTGCGCTGGCTGATCGGCCTGCTGCGCCGGGGGCGTCTCTCATGGTTCGCGTTCTACACGCTGATATTGGCGGGGGTGGGCCTTTGGCTCGGGTGAAGCGGTCCCGTCAGACGAAACCCAGGGGCCAACGCCTGGCGCAGGCCCGGAGCGGGCGCCGCCGCGAGCTCTGGGGACTGCTCCTGCTCGCGGCGGCGCTCTTCGGTCTGGTTTGGGACGCGCACCCTGCGGGGGCGCTCGGCAATCTCTGGGCAAGAGCGGCGAGCCTCGTCGCAGGGGGCGCCTCCTTGCCCTGGCTGCTCTTCCTGCTCCTGATCGCGATCCTCATGGTGCGTGGCAGCGATCTGCGCCCCGCTCTGCGCTGGGGCCTCGCTGTGCTCCTGCTCTGGTGGACCGTGCTCATCGCGGCCGTCGGCTGGACAGGCCACGGCAGCGATCTCGCTGGCCACTACGCGCTGCTCGGCAGCGACGCGCTGCTCGGCAGCGACGGCCGCGACATCCTCCTGGTGCTCTGGCCCATCCTGACCTTGAGCCTCGTGTTCCGGCCGTTCCTCGGCCAGTTCCTGCGCGGCTCCGAACGGGTGGCCAAGCAGGGAGCCCGTACGGCGTACCGCAAAGTGACGGACTTCGTGCTCGTGGATGTGCCCCTGCAGACCGCGGCAGCGGGCCCCGCCGGGGCCGATGCGCCGCCCTCGCCCGCAGCCGTGCCCGCCGAGGTCAACGCTCACCCTGTGCCGCCGCCGGACTTGCCGGGGCCGGCACCCTGGGATGCCCAGCCCGAATCGCGTCCGCTGGCCGACGCCGCGCGGCAAAGCCCCACGCCGCCGCCGGCCGAACCGCCAGCCTTGTTCGCCAGCGCCCATGGCAGCGCAGCCGGCGACTATCGCCTGCCGCCGCTGAGCCTGCTCCACGGCGCCAGCGGCGGCAGGCGGCTGGAGCGCGATGCGCCGGCCCGCGCCCACCTGCTCGAGGAGACCCTGCGCAGCTTCGGTGTCCAGGCGCGGGTGCTCGAATACCAGCAGGGGCCCGCGGTGACCAGGTTCGAAGTGCAGCCGGGTCCCGGCGTCAAGGTCTCGCGCATCGTCGCGCTCGCCGACGACATCGCCCTGGCGATGGCGGCGACCGATGTGCGCATGGAGGCGCCGATCCCCGGCAAGTCGGCGATCGGCATCGAAGTGCCCAACAGCGAGGTCGCCCCGGTCCGCCTGCGCGAGGTCCTGGAGACGCCGGCCTTCCGCTCGTCGTCCTCGCTGCTCACCGTCGGCCTCGGCAAGGACATCGCCGGCAATCCGGTCGTCGCCGAGCTGGACCGCATGCCCCACCTGCTGATCGCCGGGGCAACCGGCTCCGGCAAGAGCGTCTGCCTCAACGCCCTGATCGCGAGCCTGCTCTTCCGCGCGTCGCCGGCCGAGGTGCGACTGATCCTGATCGATCCCAAGGTTGTGGAACTGCAGCAGTTCGACGGCATCCCGCACCTTCTTTATCCGGTCGTGACCGACCCCAAGCGCGCCGCCGGCGTCCTGCGCGGCGTCCTGCGCGAGATGGAGGAGCGCTACCTCCAGTTCGCGCGTGCGGGTTGCCGCGACATCCAGCGCTACAACGAGGTGGCGCCAGAGCGCATGCCCTATTACGTCGTCGTGATCGACGAGCTCGCGGACCTGATGATGGTCGCGCCGAACGAGGTGGAGGAGACCATTGCGCGGCTAGCGCAGATGGCGCGCGCGGCGGGCATCCACCTTGTCGTCGCGACGCAGCGCCCGTCGGTGGACGTCATCACCGGCCTGATCAAGGCCAATATCCCCTCCCGCATCGCCTTCGCCGTATCGAGCCAGGTCGACTCGCGCACCATCCTCGACCAGGGCGGCGCCGAGCGGCTCCTGGGCAAGGGCGACATGCTGTTCGCGCCGCTCGGTCTCGCCAAACCCCTGCGCACGCAGGGGGCCTACGTCTCGGAGCAGGAGATGCAGCGCCTGCTCGAGTTCGTGCGCCAGGACGAGCCGGACTACCGCGACGATCTCGAGGCGCCCATCGACGACCAGGCCGAGGACGAGCCGGAGGTCGACGCACTGTTCGCCAAGGCGGTCGAGGTGGTGGTGCAGGCCAAGAGTGCGTCCGCCTCGCTCCTGCAGAGCAGGATGCGCGTGGGCTACAGCCGCGCGCGGCGGCTGATCGAGCAGATGGAACAGCGAGGCATCGTCGGCCCCGCCGACGGCTCGCGCCCGCGCGAGGTGCGTCTGAACCAGTTCGACTTCGAGCGGATGTTTCCGCCCGAGGCGCGCGGCTAGCGGCCCGCGCCTTGACATGGGGGCGCACTAGTGCGGATCATGCCTAGGGAAGCCGATCGGAAAGGGGCGGAAGGCCCTCAGAGGCCGCTGAAGGATGGGCAAGGTCGAGGAAAGGCTGCGCGCTGCGGGCTTCGAGGTACCGGAGGTCGCAAAGCCGCTGGCAGCCTATGTTCCCGCCCTGCGCGAAGGCAGGGACGTGTTCACGAGCGGCCAGTTGCCCCTCGTCGCAGGGAAGCTGGAGTTTGAGGGCCATCTCGGTGCGGAGCTCGACGTCGCCCAGGGCCAGGCCGCGGCGCGTCGCTGCGCCCTGAACGCCCTGGGGGCGATCCGCTCCGTGGCCGGGGATCTCGACAGCGTGGCGCAAGTCCTGCGGGTCACCGTGTTCGTCAACAGCGCGCCGGGTTTCACGTCGCAACCGCAGGTCGCGAACGGCGCGTCCGAGCTCTTGGGCACCGCCTTCGGCGACCTGGGCCAGCACACGCGCAGCGCCGTCGGCGTTGCCGAGCTGCCGCTCGGCGCTCCGGTGGAGGTGGAGGTCTGGGTGCGATTGAAGGGCTAGTCCCGCGCCGCCTGCAGGTTCTCCTCGCCGAAGCCGGGATCTGCTCCCGCCGCGAGGGGGAGGACCTGATCCGCCAGGGGCGGGTCAGCGTAAACGGCGCCACGGCCGCTCTTGGCCAGAAGGCCGTGGCGGGAGCGGACGCCATCTTGGTCGACGGCCGAGCCGTCGGTCAAGGGCAGGAGAGGGTTTCCTATCTCTTGAATAAGCCTGCCGGTGTGGTCACGACGCTCGACGACCCGCAGGGACGGCCGAGCGTTCGCCTTTTCGTCGAGGGACTGCCCTGGCGGCTGTTTCCCGTGGGGCGGCTGGACCGCGACAGCGAGGGGCTCCTGCTGCTGACGAACGACGGCCTCCTCGCGAACCAGCTGATGCACCCGCGCTACCACGTGCCCAAGACCTACGTCGCGACCGTCGACGGTCCGGTGGACGAGGCGGTTCTGGCGGGCCTCAGGACGGGGGTTTCGCTGCCGGACGGCACACTGCACTGCCTTTCGGCCTGCCGGCGGGACAGCGGGCGGGCGGCCACGGAACAGGTTGAACTGACGATCGCCGAAGGTCGCAAACGTGTCGTGCGTCGCGCGCTGGCCGCCCTGGGGCGCCGCACCCTCAGACTCGAGCGCATCGCCATCGGTCCGCTCGAACTCGGCGACCTGCCGCCGGGAAAGATGCGCAGGCTCACCGCCGAGGAAGAGACGGCGCTCCGCTCCGCGATCCGCGCAGCGGCCGACGCCGCAGCCCAGGCCACCGGTCCCGCAGCACGACAGGGGGAGGGAGTGCCGCACAAGGCGGCGCACAACAGTTGACACCGAGGCGATCGCAAGGACTCTCGCGCTACGAGGAGATCGCAGCCGACGTCGCTACGCGCATCATCCAGAAGGAGTGGCAGGAGGGGCAGCGCCTGTTCGGCCGCTCCTCGCTCGCGGGACTCTACAAGGTATCGCCCGAAACGATCCGCCGCGCCGTCGCGCTGCTGCACAGCCATGGCGTCGTCTCCGCGATCGCCGGTTCCGGTGTGCTCGTCCGTTCGCGTGCCGCGGCGGAGCAGTACCTGGGCGAGGTGAGGCTGGACGCGGAACTGCACGGCCTCGCCCACGAGGTGCAAGGGCTCCTCGCGGACCGTCGCCAGATCGACGATCGCCTCTCCCAGGCCATCGACAGGCTGGTGCATCGGACCTCGGGCGCCCTCAGCACGATGCGTCACGTGGAGGAGATCGTGATCCCCGACGTCTCGCCGCTGATCGGCCAGACCTTGAGCTCCGCGGACCTCAGGACGCGCACCGGCATCACGGTGATCGGTGTCGCGCGCAAGGGCGAGGAGATGTTCTCGCCGGACCCCCGCATGGTGCTCGAAGCCGGGGACCTGCTGATCGTGATCGGCAGCGACTCGGCCAAGGTGCTGCTCAAGGCCCTGATGGATCCCGGGAAGGGCGAGCCGTGAAGGCCGCGCTGCTTGTCGTCGACTGCCTCAACGACTTCCTCGATCTCAGGGGAGCCCTGAACTGCGGCGGAGCCGGGCGGGATGTGATCCCGGCCGTGGCGAGGGAAATCGCGCGGGCCCGCGCGGAGGGCATGGACGTCCTTTACGCGTGCGACGCGCACCGTCCCGACGACGCCGAGTTCGACCTGTTCCCGCCGCACTGCCTGGCAGGCAGCTGGGGCGCCGAGATCGTGCCGGAGCTCAGGCCGCAGAGCGGCGACCGCGTCATTGCGAAGCGGCGATTCTCGGCGTTCTTCGGCACCGACCTCGACCTCGCCCTGCGCGAGAGGGGCGTCGGCACACTGCGCATCGCGGGCGTCTGCACCAACATCTGCGTCCTCTACACGAGCGCCGATGCGCGCATGCGCGGCTACGACGTGCGGATCCCGGTCGACGCCGTGGCCTCGTTCGATCCCGAGGCGCACCGCTTCGCCCTCGGCCAGTTGCGGGATGTGCTCAAAGCAAGCCTTGAGGGGACAGGTGAATAGGTTGCTGCGGTCGATGAAGGACGTCGCCGCCTTCCAGGTGGACAAGAACCGCCTGTACAGCGCGACGCACGAGGAGATC
>JAJZVM010000120.1 GCA_021845645.1 Bacillota bacterium | reverse complement strand
AACAACACCATGTCCGTGACCTCTGGCTTGCCCTGCGTGATGGTGCCGGTCTTGTCGAGCACGACCGCCTTGACCCGACCGGCGCGCTCCAGATGGCCTGCGGCCTTGAACAGGATGCCGGCCTGGGCGCCGCGCCCGGACCCGACCATGACCGCCGTCGGCGTGGCAAGACCAAGCGCGCACGGGCAGGCGATGACGATGGTCGAGATGCCGGCCAGGATCGCGAGGGTGAGATCGTGGGTGCTGAGCATCCACCCTACGAACGTGACGGCAGCGATGCCGATCACGGTCGGCACAAAGTAGTTCGAGATCACGTCCGCCAAGCGCTGGATCGGCGCCTTCGATCCCTGGGCATCCTCGACGACGCGCACGATCTGGGCCAACGCCGTGTCGCGGCCCACCTTGGTCGCGCGGAAACGAAAACTGCCCGTCTTGTTGATCGTCGCCCCGACGACCTCAGAACCCTCCTGCTTCTCCTGTGGCAGCGACTCCCCGGTGAGCATCGACTCGTCCACCGACGAATAGCCGTCCATGACGACGCCGTCCACCGGGATCTTCTCGCCTGGGCGGACGACCACGACGTCACCGACCGCGACCTCCGCGACCGGCACATCGAGCTCCTCCTCGCCGCGCACGATACGCGCCGTCTTGGCTTGAAGGCCCATCAGCGCCTTGATCGCAGCGGACGCGCGACCCTTGGCGACCGCTTCGAGCAGCTTGCCGGTGATCACCAGCGTGATCAGGACCGCGCTCACCTCGAAGTAGGTGCCGTGGGCGGAACGGCCGCCGCTGAATGCGGCCGAAAGGCTGAAGCCGTAGGCGGCTGTCGTACCGAGCGCCACCAGCACCGACATGTTGGCGTTGCGGTGCTTGAGGTTGTAGTAGGAATCGACGTAGAAGGTCCAGCCTGGCCAGAACTGCACCACCGTACCGAGAGCGAGCTGCAGCCAATAGTTGGAGAGGTCTCTCAGCCAGGTCCCTTGCGCGCCCGCGCCGTTGAAGATCATCGCAACGAGCAGCGGCAGCGAGAAGACGACGCCGATGGTGAGCAGCGTCCGCCAACGGCGGATCTCGCGCGCCGACACGTCCTCCTTGGGCCGCTCCCCCTGCGCCTCCTGGGGGATGGCCGCCCCGTAGCCGACATCCTTGACGGCCCGCATCAGCTCCTGCGGCGTCACCGACCCGGGGCTAAACTCCACGCTGGCCACATTGGTCGCAAGGTTGACGTTGGCCATGAGGACGCCGGGAAGGCTGCGCAAGGCACCTTCGACAGTCTGCACGCAGCTCGCGCAGGTCATGCCGTCGATCTCCAGGCGCTGGCGCTCAGTGCGCACGTCGTAGCCGCGGTCCTTGACCGCGGCGACCATCTGCGCGAGATCCACCTTCTCCGGGTCATAGTGGACGCTGGCCTTTGCCGTCGCGAGGTTGACATGGACCTCTCCCGTGCCGGGTAGCTCCTCAAGGCCCTCGGTGATGGTCGCCACGCACATGGCGCACGTCATGCCCTCGATATCCAGTACGGCTCGAGCCCCATGGTTGTCTGCCGCTTCGCCTTGCGCCATCCGGCTCATCTCAGGTCACTTCCCTCGGTTCTGGTAGGATCGCCGGGTCGTGTCGGCCGGCCGCCAAGAACCCAGACAGAATGGCAGCCGGCCGGCCAGGATTGGTCTGAATCAGCAGCAGTGGCCGCCGTGATGGTGCTGGTGCCCCTCGTGGGGCGCGAGGAACTTGCCTGGGTCCTGATCGAAGGCGCGCTTGCAGCCCGCCGCACAGAAGTAGTATGCGGTGCCCTCGAATTGGCTGGTCGCCACTGCCTCGGACTCGTCGACTTCCATGCCGCACACGGGATCCTTGACCATGCCGCTTCCTCCGCTCGTCGGTAGTTCGGTTCCCTCCGGCACCGCCAGACGGTCTCCGCACCTACTATACCCCCGTATGGTATCTGACGCAAGACCCCTTTCGCCTTTGCCGGCGCGGCCCGCGCCGCCTGCGGTGCAGTCACCAGGTCTCGCACACCGCAAGCTGCCGCTGGAAGCCCACGCCAAACCCCTCGCGAGGCAGTCCACGCGCCGCCATCCACGCGGGCGCCACGATTTGCCCGCGTGGCCGTGGCCTGTACGCGCGGCGTTCTTCACCATGCCGAGGCAGCTTGACGACTTCTTGCACGAATCTTGCCCGTTCGCTGCAGACGCCGCGAACGTAACGCGCATGATCGCGCCCTACACTCTGTCGCGAAGGGTGGTGGCAGTGATGATGTGGGGATATTGGGGCGGTGCAGGGAGTTGGCTTGATCCAATCCTGATGCTGGTCTTCTGGCTGCTGGTGATCGGCGGCCTCGTGGCGCTCGTGCACTTCTTCGCGCGGCCACAGGCAGTGCCGGACGCGGCACACGCGATCCTGCGCGAGCGATTCGCACGTAGCGAGATCAGCCGCGAGGAGCTCGTGGAGTTGCAGCGCGGCCTCGACGCCGAGTAACGAGCCGGACGAACAGAAGAGCGTTTTCACAGGTGTCGCGCGCCGGCATCGCAGTCGGCATGCAGGGAAGTATGGTGCTGCTGGCACAAACGGAGCTCCATTCGCTCAGCCGGACCAGGCATCTGCTGGAACACGAACGAGCAATGCCGGGCACGCGCCCGCACGCCGCCGGCCCACGCGCACAGCTCTTTCCGCGCAGGCTCTCCGCAATGGATGGTGATGGACGAAGCGTGCGGCGGCGATGATGGAGCGCAACGCGCTACCTCTCGACAATGCATGGGTGCTGAAGAGATCGTGATTCCGCGCAAGAACCTATGAAAGGGGCTTTGTAGATGCGCATCGGCAAGGGAGTGCTCGCAGGCGGGGCGGTCGCGGTCGGCGTGTTGGGTCTGCTGTTCGGGTCGGGGGTGGCCAGCGGCGCGGCGGGCACTGCGCGCCCGTACGGCATGATGTCCTACTACCTTGGCGGCAGCGGCAGAGGCACGGCATGGGCCGGGCCGTGGGGCATGATGGGCGCGCTCTGGGGCCAACGGTCCGGGCAAGGTGGCAGTGTCCCTTACTACGGCATGATGGGCGGCTATTTCGGCGGCGCGACCGGTCCCTCGGGTTCCGCCGGGGGCAGCATCTCGCAGAGCGCCGCGGCCGCCGCCGCAGCGGCGGTCCCGCCCGGTGCGACCGTCGACCGCACCGCGAAGACGATCATCTTCCAGGGCGCGAGCGTCCGGTTCACCGCCGTGGCGGGGCCGCCGAGCGGCCCCGAGCTGAGCTTCGAGATCGCCGGCATGGTCAACCCGCAGATCGTGGTGCCGCACGGGGCCAGGGTCACGGTGCAGGTGATCAACGGCGACACGGCCGCTCCCCACGACTTCGTCGTCTCACGCGCGGTCGACGGCTCCCCCGCCTTCGCGGGCGCGGCGAGTGCCGTGCTCGCCACCGCGCAGGGCACCGCGATGCCCTCCGCCAGCGTCGCCTTCACCGCCTCGACCGCCGGCAGCTTCATCTACCAGTGCACCGTCCCGGGCCACGCCCAGAACGGCATGCAAGGCAAGTTCCTCGTAACGCCGTGATCGCCGCGGCAGGCATTCGGCTGAGTACGTTGCCATAGCGCATACGTCGGCTGCCGCGCGTGGTCCCGGCTGGACCATTCTCCACGCGGCAGCTGCGTCTTTTGGCCACTGCATGGTCCGTGCCTCTTCATTCCCGGGCGTCCCTTTGTCCCACTTGTACTCCTAACGCACCGTTGCCCAGGACCTCGTTGAGTCACCTGACGCGGCGCCCTATGGACCTAGTTCCTCATTGCCCGGCCATGCGATGTTATGGGCGCAGGTCAGGTACCCCTGGTGGGTACTTCGGCGACAAAGTTGCCCGGTCGTCGTTGCGGACAATGACAGCTGGACCGCCGCGAAAGGGAGGCATCGCAATGGTCCCCAACGTCACGAACGACCGTGTGCACGTGGAGATGCCAACGCGCTGGCTGGCATTCTGGCGTGTCGGATTCGGACTCATCTGGCTCGTGGACGCATGGTTCAAGTGGCAGCCGAGTTTCGTCAACAATTTCGTGGGCTATCTGTCTGGTTCGATCAGCCCGCAGCAGCCTGCGTTCGTCAACGCGTGGGTCCGCCTGTGGGTCAGCATCATCAAACTGGATCCCCACTTCTGGGCCTACCTCGTCGCGCTAGGCGAGACGGTGATCGCACTCGCGCTGATCTTCGGGGTCGCCACCCGCCTGACCGCCGTCGCCGGCGGCCTCCTCGCCCTCGTGATCTGGACGACCGCGGAGGGATTCGGCGGGCCGTACGGCCAAGGCGCCACCGACGTGGGCGCCGCGATCATGTACATCGGCGGCTTCGGCCTTCTGGCGCTCACGCAGGCCGGCTACTGCTGCGGCGTCGACGGAAAGTTCGGCCTTACCGGCTGGTCATGGCGCAAGGCACGGACCGAGGAGTCCATGCCACGCGAGCTGGCCGCTGAGGCCTAGGCGGCCGCAGACCCGGTTTGTGGTGACAGCTGCCTTTCGTGAGCCGCGAACGCTCCACCAGGCCCAGTCTCTGTCGCGCGAGGTGCTGCGCACCATTGCCCATAACCACCGCGGGAAGGAATCGGCAACCTGCCATTCGTACGGCAACAGGCGCCGAGGTCGGCCGAAGGGCCGGCTCTCGGCATTGGAGGGAGCAGACGGACGTGGCACAGAAGAACCGTGGTCGCAAGGGCGACAGACCGCTGATCGCCGCCTTCATCACCGTCGCCGTCATCGTGGTGCTCGTGCTGGGAGCGGGCATCTGGCAGGGCCTGCGGCCACTCGTGGAGCAGCCCGCCGCCGGCACGAAGCAGGTCCAGGTGTCCATGATGGGCTTCAGCCCTGACGTCATCACGATCAAGGCCGGGCAGCCGGCCAGGATCGCGCTCGTCGACCTCGACGACTCCGACCACACCGACGGCGGCGGCTGGCATGACTTCAAGGTGCCGGCTCTGCACATCGTCGAGCGCGTCGCGCCGCTCTCCACCAAGACCTTCATCCTGAGCGTCGCGAAGCCCGGCACCTACCGCTTCTTCTGCGACGCCTGATGCGGCGGCTCGGCCGATCCCGCCATGAACGGCGAACTGGTCGTGAAGGGATGACGCAGCGTCCCGCCCGCACGCCGCTCTGGCTCCTGCCGCTCGCCCTCCTGGCCGCGCTGGCGGGGATCCTGCTGTCCCAGGGCTCCCTCACCCACGCCCTTGCCCTGCGGGGCCCAAGTCCCGTCGTCCTGATCCTGCTGGTCACCGCGGCGGGGCTGCTGGACGGTCTCAACCCCTGCGCCTTCTCCACCCTGCTCTTCTACGCGGGCACCGTGCTCGGTCTCGTCGAGCGGGCCGCGACAGCACCCGATCCCCTCGCGGTGCGGCGCAGCCTGCTGCGCTTCATCGTGCCCTACATCGCGATGCTGTTCCTCGTCTACTTCGCCTTCGGTGCCGACCTCACCTTGCTCGGCCACGCGGTGCCGCCCGGCATCGCGACGCTGGTGATCAAGGTGATGGGCGCAGGACTGGCCATCTGGGGCCTCCTGATCCTCGCCGAGGCGTTCTTCCCGGGCCGCCGCCTGACCCCCTCGATGCCGCAGGCGATGGCCGGCCTCCTCCACCGCTTCGGCAGAACCGCCACCGTCTCCGCGGGCGTCGCATCGGGCGGCCTCGTCGGCCTCTGCGCCATCCCCTGCAGCGGCGCCATCTACCTCGCCGTGCTCGCCGTCGTCACCCGTCTCAGCCGCCCGGCCGGCATCGGCCTCCTGCTGCTCTACAACCTCCTCTATCTCACACCCATCGTCATCGTCGCCGTCGTCGCCACCCGCCGCAGCGTGCTCCAGGCCCTGAGCCGCCTCTTCATCCGCGTCCGCCAGCCCCTGCACTGGATCGCCGGCGTCCTCGTCCTCGGCATCGGCACCCTCATCGCCGCCCGCTGACCCGCGTCTCACAAATCCTCGTCATCAGCCACCGACGGCGCGGCGGCCCTGCGGACCTCACTGCACGCTGGCGCCTCAGGCGGCGCGCAGCCGCCCGGACTCGTTCCGTCTCCGATCCCGAACGCCACCCGCACCGACCTCATCCACGCTTGCTCCGGGGCGAGGCGACCCGGTGCGCCGCAACCTGCTCGTCGGGGCGGGCGGATTCGTGCTCGGCTCGGGCTGCTCGAAGCAGTCGCACGGCCTGCAGCTGGACCTGCCGGCATGGTCCGCCCCGCCGGTCACAATCCGTATACCGTCTTCCAGCGGGTCTGCACGGCGTGCGCGAGCTGCAGCGCCCAGTGCGCCACCCATCCACCAGACACCGCGGCGGCAGGACCAGCCCAGAGCTTATGGCGTCGCCTCGATCAGCAGCACCAGGTCTCCCCGAAGCCTCTCGACGCTCCCGACCGTCAGTCCCGCAGTCCGCGCGTTGTCCACGGTCCTCCGGTTGATGTGCGTGCCGATCAGCCCGGCCACCAGCGGATCAAGCGCATCCATCAGCCTGCCTGCGATGGGTCGGTCGAGGCGCACGTGCTCGAGCAGGATGACGCGCCCACCCGGCTTGCAAACCCGCCGGACTTCTCGCAGACCCTGGACGGGATCGGGCACAGTGCAGAAGACGCATGTGGCCACCACCGTATCGAATGTGCCGTCGGCGAACGCCATGCGCTGCGCATCCATCTCCATCAGACGCACAGGCACGCGGCAGACCTTGTACCGGCTGCCTGCGAGCATCTGCGGGGAGAGGTCGATACCCACCAGCTGTGTCGTGACGTCCGGATGGTAGAACGGCAGGTTGTTGCCTGTGCCGACGCCCACCTCAAGCACCGCGCCAGCGGCGCGCGCACTCACGCCAGCTCTCCACTCGTCCCGGACCATCCGGTCCATGCGGTCGAAGAAGCGTGCGTTGCGGTCGTACTTGCGTCGAACAGATGCGGTCGCGCGCTCGTCCATGCGGATCGCTCCTTGGGTTTGTGCTTGGACCCCGGACGACACGTCAGACGGATGTCGCCTGGCGTCTTGCTTGCTGCTGCCGCGCAGGCTGTGCCTGGACGCGCCTGAGCATCCAGAAGGCGAACAGGAAGATGAGTGGTGAGAACCACTGCTCCAACGTGCCGAAGCCGATGCCAAGGTATGGGTTCTGGTAGTGCAGGAGATAGAGCGGGTTATGCCGGATGCTCTCCTCCAACAAGGCGCGCGCCGCCTGATACCAGAGGTTGAACGTCCAGAACTGGTACCCGGCAGGCGCGTGCGGATACCGTCGGCCGACGGCAACATAGCGCCAGAGGAGGAAGGCGCCGATCGCGACGCTCACCAGTTGGGCTGGCCAGAGCGTGCCGAGCAGCACACTGAAGCGGCCCAGTTCGTCATGATTGAAGATGTCGGCGATCCGCACCAGCACATAGCCGAAAGCCAGTCCCGGCACGGCGAGGTCCAGCAGCCGCTGCGCGGGCAGTCTGCGACTGCGGGCGGCCAAATAGCCCGCAGTCACTCCTCCCAAGAGACCGCCGTCCCATGCGAGCCCGCCTTGCCATACCCTAATGAGCTGGACCGGATCCCGCCAGAACCAACTGGGGTCGCTCGTGGCGACGAAGACGAGGCGCGCACCGACGAGACCGCCGACGATGGCCCACATCAACACGTCGCCAAGGGCGTCCTCGTCGAGGCCGATGCGACTGCCGGTACGAATGACGTACGCGGCACCCGCGAAGATGGAGACGGCCATCGCGATGCCGTACCAGTGGACGCCAAACCCGAAGACATGGAAGGCGTACGGACTGAGCCACGGTATGTTCATCGCGGACCCGTCCGCGCGGCCATCTTGCCCCCTGCGGCGGACTCGAGGTCCTCCACGAGGTCGTCCGCGTCCTCGATGCCCACTGAAAGGCGGATGAGCCCGTCACTGATGCCGAGCGTATGGCGCCGCGCGGCGGGCACCGATGCGTGCGTCATCAGGGCGGGAACATTGATCAGGCTCTCGACCGCGCCGAGGCTCTCCGCGAGCTGAAAGATGCGCAGACTGGCAAGGAAGCCATTGAGGTCTCCGACGTTCGCCATCTCGAATGTAACGATGGCGCCGGCCCCTTCCGCCTGCGCAAGCTGCAGGTCATGGCCAGGGTGATCCCCGAGGCCAGGATAGTAGACCCTGGACACCCACACCTGGCGCGCGAGCCACTGCGCGATGCGCGCGGCATTCGCCTGCTGGCGCTCCATGCGCACCGCCAGAGTGCGGATTCCTCGGAGCAGGAGCCAGGAAGAGAACGGGTCGAGGATCCCTCCAGTGGCGTTCTCGATCGCGTGCAGACGCGCACCGATCTCCGTGTCCGCAGCCACAAGCGCTCCCGCGACGAGATCACTGTGGCCCCCGAGGTACTTGGTCGCGCTGTGGACGACGATGTCCGCACCGAGTGCGAGCGGCTGCTGCAGATACGGCGTCATGAAGGTGTTGTCTACAGCCAGCAGGCACCCGTGGGCATGGGCAAGGTCGGCGGCGCGACGGATGTCCGTGACGCGCAGCAGGGGATTGCTTGGCGACTCCAAGAGCATGAGTCGGGCTCCTTCAAGTTCGGCCTGCAGCGCGAACTGGTCGGTCGTGTCGACGTACGTCGCGGACACGCCGAAGCGTTGAAACACTTGGTCGAGCACGCGGAACGTGCCGCCGTAGACGTCCTCTCCGACCACCACGCGTTCGCCCTTCTCCAGCAGGGAGAAGAGCGCCGTTAGAGCGGCCATGCCTGAACCGAAGAGAAGGCCCCGGGCACCCCCCTCGAGTTCGGCCACGGCCGCCTCCACCGCACTCCGCGTCGGATTGGCCGTGCGGGCGTAATCGTAGCCGCGATGTCTGCCCGGCGCATCCTGGCGGAACGTCGAGCTGAGATGGATCGGCAGGCCGATCGCCCCGGTCGCAGGGTCCACGCTTGGGCCGCAATGCACCATCCGCGTCTCAGCGCGCACGACTGTCATCCTCCTCCGCACGCAGACCATGGATGGGTCGCGCCACGCGATCGTCCAACCCCAGCTCCAGACGGCCGCGCCGCGCGGTGAACAGCCAGACCCAGGGCGTCAGCTGGCGCGCAAGTGCCATGAACCCGGCATCATGCAGGGCCGCCAGCATCACGTCGACGGTAGGGTAGAACTCCGATCTCATATTGCTCAGCAGATCCTGGCGATTGGTGGTCGCCAGCTCGTCGAAGATGCGCTGGCGGACCATGCGGCCGGCGAAGGCCACATCCGCGATGACGATCTGCCCGGAGGGCGCGAGGAGGTCACCGAGCGCCCGAAGGACCTGCCGCCGCTTGGCTGGAGCGACATGGTGAAAGGAGAAGGATGCGACGATGGCGTCCTGCAAAGGCATGTCCTTGGGTAGGTTCTGGAAGTCGCCGGCGAGCACTCCGATCCCCGGGACTTTTCGCGTCAGGTTGGCGCGCATGGCGGCGCTGGGATCAACCGCCGTCACGTGCAGGCGGCGCATGCGCAGTCGGGCGGCCAGATTGCCGGTACCGGCTCCGATATCCGCGACACGAGAGCCATCCGCGGCCGCCACCTCGGCGGCCACGGCATCGAGGACGCCTTCATACCCCTGAAACACGTCGCTTCCTGCCGCGACGGTCGCGTCGTAGGTAGCAGCCCACTCCTCGAACTCCAACGCGAATCTGGATGTCGCGCCCACGCTCTTCCTCCATTACTTCCACCGGCTATGCAGTTTACAGGCCTGGTCTCGAGCGCCGGCCGGGATCCGAACCCAGCGTGTTCGCCTGCGCCGCACTCGGCCGCCGGGCTCGCTTCATGTCACGTTGCCGGCAAGTTGACGACGAAGGCCATAGGACTGGGGAACGCTTTGCGTGACCCCTGCGCACGCGTTGTGCCATACATGCCTTGCATCCGGACATGCGCGGACCGGCAAGTGCGTGTCTCCTCCTACACCCCGCCTGTCGCCGCGCACTGGTGATGCACCCACGTGCGTCGTCTCCCACGGTTGCGTCCAGGACGTCTATTGACGACAGGCACCCATGGCAGCCGCCGCCTTTGCGGCGAGGAACTGTGCTGCTGTCCGAAGGCCAATCCCGCGAGACCCTGACATAGGTGTCGGCCCTCGCCGCGACGATCGCATGCCGCCCGCGTCGGAGCCCTCCACGCTCATCCGGCTATATGCCCGGCGCCGCTCAGTGCCTACGGGAGGAACTTGTGCAGCACGGTCATGAGTTCGGTCACGGCCTCGTCCGACCGCCCCTCCCGAACCGTATCCACGATGCAGCCGCGCGTGTGGTGCTCCAGCATGATGAGTCCGACGCGGTCAAGGGCTGCGCGTACCGCTGCGATCTGTGTCAGAACCTCCGGACAGTACCGGTCCTCCTGGATCATGCGGTGAATGCCCCGCACCTGACCTTGAATGCGGCTCATCCTCAGCAGGAGATCGGGCTTGTCGCGCAGCCTCACGCCGTGATGGTGAACGCCGCTCCCGGCGGGCTCAGGGACATGGGCGGCTGCCACTCGGTCGCACCCCCTTGATGCGCGCGGGGCTTGGCGGACCGGTCCCGGGCGCAAGGCATCCTAGGATCCGGTCTCCACCAGTTGCGCGTACCTCACCCACCACGCGGCGGCCGCGGCGCGGTTCTTCGCGCCCACCTTGCGCAGGATGCGCGAGACGCGCGCCTTGACGGTGCTGTCATCCAGGTCGAGGAACTGTCCGATCTGTCGGTTGGTCTGCCCGCGCACAATCCGCTTCAGAATCTCGAGCTCGTCAATGGTCAAGGGAGGCCAGAAGTCCTCCGCTACGACCGCGCGATCGCGCAGGTACCCCGCGACAAAGCTCGCCACCTGGGAGTCCATCGGGCTGCCGCCTTCGTGCACGCTCCGCACGGCGTCGACGAGCGCCTCGGGTTCCACGTCCTCGATCAGGTAGCCGACAGCTCCCCGGCTGCCCATGACCAGGTGCACCATGGTCTCAGGGTCCGAATGCGGGGCGATGAGGATGACGCGGCAGCCGCCCTCGCTGGCCTGGGCCCTGCAGAACGCACTCAGATCGATGCCGATGGGGTTGCACAGCGCGACGAGCGCGACGTCCGCCTTGCTCGACGCCGCAACCCTAGCCGCATCCCCTACCGACCCCGCCTCCCCGACCACCTGGATGCCCTGCTGATCCCGCAGCACCGCTTGCAGGCCAAGGCGCATCACGGCCCTGTCCGCCACCGTCAGCACCCGGATAGGCGGGGCCGCGGCGGGGGCTCTCGACTCCCTACTCATGCGTGTACACCTCGCCAAAAGGTCTGCTAGACCGATTTGACACCCCGGAAGCGGCGCATCGGGTCATAGCGCTTCAGCAGCGTCGAGTTGGTCGTGACGGAGACAGAACTCAGGGCCATGGCCGCACCGGCGACCACGGGGCTCAGGAGGCCCGAGGCCGCCACAGGGATGCCCACGGTGTTGTAGACAAGCGCCCAGAAGAGGTTCTGGTAGATCTTGCGGACGGTCGCGCGGCTGAGGTCGATGGCAGCCACGACGCCGCGCAAGTCGCCGGACATCAGCGTGACGTCCGCCGCCTCCATCGCGACGTCGGTACCGGTGCCGATCGCCATGCCGACGTCGGCGGTCGCCAGTGCCGGCGCGTCGTTGATGCCGTCGCCGACCATGGCGGTGACGAGACCCTGGTCGCGCAGGCGCTGCACCTCCTGCGCCTTGTGCGCCGGCAAGACCTCTGCCCTGATGTCCTCCGGCGGGATGCCGACCTGCCGCGCGATCGCCTCTGCCGTGCGGCGGTTGTCACCGGTGATCATGAGTACGCGAATGCCCATGTCGTGCAGTGCGGCAATCGCCTCCAGGCTGCCTTCCTTGACGGTGTCCGCCACCGCGACGGCCGCCAGTACCGCCTGTTCATCCGCGAGCAGCATGACCGTCTTGCCTTCGGCCTCCAGGGTCTGCATGCGCTCCTCCACGTGCCCGATGCCCAGCTGTACCGCCGCCATCAGCGCGCGGTTGCCCATGAAGTACTGCTTGCCGTCCACCTTCGCGCGCACGCCCTGGCCCGGGATCGCGGCGAAGTCTTGTGTCTCCAGAGGGCCCAGGCGCTGGGCCAGGGCGTGGTCGACGACCGCCTGCGCGAGGGGATGCTCGGAGCTGCGCTCGAGCGCCAGCGAAATCTCGAGCGCGCGCTGCTCGCTCATCTCGCCGAACAACACCATGTCCGTGACCTCTGGCTTGCCCTGCGTGATGGTGCCGGTCTTGTCGAGCACGACCGCCTTGACCCGACCGGCGCGCTCCAGATGGCCTGCGGCCTTGAACAGGATGCCGGCCTGGAGA
>JAJZVM010000119.1 GCA_021845645.1 Bacillota bacterium | reverse complement strand
GGCCCGCTCCCGTCTGGAGGACACTGCAGGCTCCGCTCGCGGGATCGCAGCGCTCGAGCGCCTTCTCGGTCCAGGTCTGGCGGCCCGGCCCGGCTACGAGAAGAATGCTCTCCCTGCCGTCCGGCTGCACCCAGGAAGGATACGGCAGCGTCGTCGCGAGGCTCCGCTTCGCGCCGCCGCCGAGCGGCATGCTCTCGAGCGCGAGGCCGTCCGCGGCGAGTGATGCCGAGTGGAGCGGGTCGATCCAGTAGAGGAGACCCTGCCCACCTGGCCAGTAGCCCTGAAGCTCGAGGCCCGAGGCTGTCGGGGCGGTGGCGAGGAGATGCGGGGGTTTCCCGCTGCTGACGGCCCAGAGGGTGTCCGAGGCGCCGGGGAAGTCCTTCGCCGGCGGCATCACCGTGTAGGCGTAGCCCTGGCCCCCAGGTGCCCACGCGAACGTGCCGATGCTGCCCTTCGTGCCTACCGCGATCGTGGGAGAGCCGTCCGGATGCAGCAGGGTGAGGTCTTGGCCGCAGACGGCGAGCGTGTCCTGCGTGGGACTCCAGGCGTAGTCCCCCGGCAGGATCCCGGTGCCGGGGTTGAGGAGTTCAAGGCCCTTGCCATTCGTGCCTACGATGCCGAGCCGGTATTGCGTCGAGGGAGCTGTGGCCGCACCGCTCATGAAGGCGATGTAGCGCCCGTCGGGCGAGAAGAGCGGATGGGATGCCGAGAGGCCCTGCGTCAGCCTGATCTCTGGGCCGCCCGCCTTCGTCACGAGGTAGAGGTTGCCCTGGCGCACAATGGCGAGCTCCCAGGACCCGCCGGGAGTGGTCTTCCTGGCGGAAGGGAGCACACCATGGGGCTTGGCGGCCGCGGGACGTCCGCAGCCTGACACACCGAGAAGCAGCAGGGCGATCAGGCCCAGGAGCCAAGGGCGTTTGTGCACGGGCTCGAGGCCTCCTTCGGCAGAGGGTCGGCGCCATGCCTTCAGCATGCCGGACGGAAACGGAGTTTGGTAGGTGCCGTGGCTCGAGAGGACCGCTGCCTGATTGAGCATCGTCCGTCCCATCCTCGCCTACTCCACCAGCATCACAAGGGGCCTGTACCTGGCCTTCCAGGCCGAGCACCTTGGCAGCTGGAGGAGAACGCGGAAGCAGGCGCAGGCAGAAAAGGGGAGGCCGCCCGCAGCTGCAGGCGACCTCTCCATCTCCAGCACGACCTTCGCTGCTCCGGCACGACACCGGCGTCTGCCGTGTAGCCCGGTGTCGCCTGCCCAGGCTCGCTCACGACATCCGATTGGGCACCGGCCTGCCGAAGCGGCTGTAGAGTGTCGCAGGTTCTCAGCCGGTGCATTTCTCGCCGATGCTCAGGAGCGACGGTGGGATACCAGAAGCTCGCGTGACCTGTCCGGATGTCGCCGTTTTGGGTCTCCCGCCGACCGCTGCGAGGTCGCGGCGATCCAGGTCGCCGCATCCCGGCAGCCTGCGTGGCCGTTCTAGCTACACCACGAGTTTGATGGCGACTCCGACGAGCAGGATGCCGTAGAACCACTTGACCCAGGAGGGCTTGGCGCGGTTCGCCATGAAGGAGGAACCGATGAGGGAAGCGACGATCACGGCGAGGATGAGCGCGATGAAGAGCGGCCAGTCGATCGCCATGTGCCCGATGTGGCCGAGGAAGCCGGAGAAGCTCGAGAAGGTGACGATGTAGGCCGTCGTCGCCGCGGCGTGCTTGGTGTCATAGCCGATCCACATCAGGAGCGGACCGATGATGAAGCCGCCGCCGATGCCGAGCATGCCGCCGATGAAGCCGGCCGCCGCCGCTACGAGACTCCCGATCAGCATCCGGCGCCCGAGCGGCATGAGCTCTGTCGGATCCGCCTTGCCGGCCACGAGCAGGGTGCGCGCCGCCGCCACGATCACGGCCGCGGCGAAGAGCCACAGCAGCACCTTGTCCGGTACGAAGGGAGCCACGATCGCGCCGATCGGCGCGAAGACGAGCGCCGCCAAGGCCATTGGCAGACCGCCCGTCCAGTCGACGAGGCGCTTGCGCCCGTAGGGGATGAGTGCGATCAGGGTGTTGAGTCCGTTGAGCAGAAGGGCTAGCGGGATCACGACGTTCTTGAGTCCGAAGCCGAGCCAGTGGAAGATCGGCACGTAGAGCATGCCGCCGCCGAGACCGAGCATCGCGAAGACAGCGGACACGAGGAAGATCAGAATCGTAGCCCAGACGAGCATCGGGATTGCCTCCTTGCATGCGAGTCGTGCCCGCGATGCCCACAGGGGCGCCCTCCCGCCATCGCTCCCGGCTGGGGGCGGCGGGAGGGCGCCTGGACCCGGATCAGCCCTTGTAGCCCGAGCAGGGGATGCAGACAGGCTTTCCGTCCTTGATGCGTACGTAGCGCTCGAACACGTACTCGCCGCAGACCGAGCAGGCAGTGCGGTTGAAGGAGCCCTTGGGCGGCTGATAGGCGAAATCCTGGACCTCGCGGACGTCGAACAGCGCCTCGTCCGGCTGCGCGAGCGTCCACAGGATCGCGGCGTCCGTGACGTCGGCCGGAATCCCGGACGGCTCGATGCCGCGCTTGCGCCAGGCAAAGAACTCCTGCTCGCCGAAGGCGTCCAGGAAGTCGCGGCGCAGCGCGTAGCGCACCGCCGTCTTGCCGGGATACCAGAAAGTAGCCGCCAGCTTGCCCCAGTAGGTCTTCTCGATCAACGTCTTGCCGAATGTCGCGCCCGTGACGGCCTGGATGCCGTCCATCAGGCAGGTCTGCGGATGCCCCTCGCCGAGCTCGCAGATCACGTGCAGCGTATGGTCCATCTCGCGGCTCACCTGAAGATGTTCGAGGGCCAGGGCGCCCATGCGGTAGCCGAGCGGCATGAACGGGCAGCGGTGGCCGTGGAACTCAAAGGCCCACTCGGGCGGTGCGTAGCGGTATTCAGCGATGTCCATCGGCGTTGTCCTCCCGGTGATGAGTCAAAATCTGATTGTTCGGCAGCGGAGCCCTCTCGCGCCCAAGAGACTGAGAGCTCTTCCGGCCCGACGCGGGTGAGAGGCTAGGCATACCCGGCGCCTTCGCGACGTGGGCCGCAGCTGTACGGCAGGCGGTCACCTCCTTGGCGGCTTCTCCTCACGGCTATCGCCTCGTACAGGGACTGATCGCGCAGGCGGCGCCAGGGCGACGCTGCCGCCAGGGGCAATCTGGGACGCCCCTTCAGCTATGATGCGGGGAGATTGCGGGGACTGTACCGGAACTGGATATGCCCCTGCTGTGGTGGTGGAATACGGCGGCGCTGGCCACGCGTGCGGGGAGACCGGCGGGAACGCGAGCATGACGATGGGGCGGGGGATCGTGGCCGCAGGGCGGACGTCAGGAGAACCGCCGGATGCGGCCCTGGCTTGCCTCTCCTGACGAGTGTCGGCGAGGAGCCATGGCCCGCTCGTGACGGGCTCGCCACGAACGGATCACTCGTTCCATGCGGCGCGTCGGGCCGCGGCTAGCTCCGGTGGAACCGGACCGGCTGGCTCGCGGCGTTCGCCGGGGAGGTGCTCTGCTCGCGATCCGCAGCAGATCCCTTGAGCCACGCAGCGACCTCCTGCCTGGAGGGGATGCGGCCGCTGCAGAGCAGGGCGCCGTCGACGACCAGAGCCGGGGTGTGCATGACGCCGTAACTGAGGATCTCGGGAATGTCCGTGACATCGATGAATGCGGCATCCGGCTGTACAGTCGCCGCCACGCTGCGCACCAAGGCTTCGAGTCGTCTGCAGTTGGGGCATCCGGTGCCCAGGATTCTGATCTCCACGTTCTACTCCTCCTTGCCTGCCTGCGGCTAGACGACAGCGTTGAAGACGTAACCGATGATGATGATCGCCACGGTGACGACAGCGACGAAGATCCCGATCAGCTTCGGCTTGATCACCTTGCGCAGAATGATCATCTCCGGCGTCGAGATGGCGGTGATCGCCATCATGAACGCGAGCGCCGTGCCGATGGGGAGCCCCTTGCTGATCAGGGCCTGCACGATCGGAATCGTCCCCGCCGCGTTCGAGTAGAGCGGAATGGCGATCAGCACGGCGATCAGCACGGCAAATGGGTTGCCGCGGCCGGCGTATCGTACCACCAGGCTCGTCGGAGCATAGCCGTGGATCAGCGCGCCGAGCGCGATACCTCCGAGCACCCACGGGAAGATGCGGCGCAGGAGATCCAGGGTGTACGCGGCGGCGTCGCGGATCCGCTGGCGGAAGGTGGGCTGGACCTCTGCGACCGCCCCGACCTTGACCTTGTAGACGTAGTCCTCCACCTGGTCCTCCAGATGGAACCTGCCGATGACATTGCCGGCCGTGATGGCCACGATGAGACCGAGGCCCACATAGAGCAGTCCCACCCACCAGCCGAAGAGACCGGCCAGGAGCACCAGCGCGACCTCGTTCACGACGGGCGACGAGATGAGGAAGGCGAACGTCACCGCAAGCGGCAGTCCCGACTCGACGAAGCCTATGAAGAGCGGCACCGCGGAGCACGAGCAGAACGGCGTCACGATGCCGAGAAGTGCGGCGAACACGGTGCCTGCGAACTCGCCCTTGCCGACGAGCGCAGCCTTCACCCGCTGCGGCGGGAAGTAGCTGCGGATGACGCTGACTGCGGTGATGATGCCGACGAGCAGCAGGAAGATCTTCGGCACGTCGGTCGCGAAGAAGTCGACGGCCATACCGATGCGTGCCGTCGGCACGAGGTGCAAGACGCCGTATGTGAGCCAGTTGGCGAACACCTGCAGGTTCATGTAGAGCCAGATCCAGAGGGCTGCCGCGCAGGCGATCCCCGCGAGCAGGGGCCCATCGACGGAAAGCGGCCGGCCGTGGGGACGCCTCAAGCCCGACGGTGCGGACAGGGGCGAAGAAGGTGACTCCTGGGGCATGTGTACTCCGTCCTCCTCAGCCGCACCGACCAGGGCGTGCGGAAGTCTTCGGGTCAGCCGCGCCGCGCCGCGCGCACCTCGTCATACTGCCTGTCCGGGGAGGCGCCCCATCTCCCTTTTCGTCGGCTTGCGCATCGGGGCCCCGCTGCGGCAGGCTGGCTCGAAGCGTGGCGAACGCCTCGTACTCCAGCTGGTAGTCCAGCCAGCGGCCCCGCCGCTGGGAACTGACGAGCCCTGCGTTGCGCAGGATGCCGAGGTGGTAGGAGAGGAGATTCCCCGCGATCGGTCCGACGGCTGATTGGAT
Organism: Bacillota bacterium; assembly: GCA_021845645.1. The sequence continues at coordinate 7,086 of JAJZVM010000119.1, read as the reverse complement.
CTCACAGACGCACCGTGGTGCTCGTTGCAGAACGGCCACGATCTGAAGGCGCACGGGATCGGCCAACGCCTGGAACTGGGCGGTCCGCATCAGTTCAAGATCTTTTGTACTAATCATATTTGAAGTGTAGGGCGGTACCGTTTTGTCCCACCACGTCCATCTGCACGCTGTGCAAGTGAACAGAGGGGCCTTCGCCGCCAACAACCGGCCCATTGCACGTTCCATCGGTCGCGCGAACTCCGTGCGGACAACAACGAGGGAGCCCCGCCTGACGGCGGGACTCCCGATTTCTGGGTCGATCGCTGTCGGCGCAACCCGGCACCGCGATTCGAGCGCAGGGTGCCGCCGCGCCCGGAATCGCAAGTCCAGACTGGATTCCTGGACCGCAGAAGTCAGAGGCTATGGCTTAACGCATCCAGCGCGCGCACGAGCGCGTCCACGGATTCGTCCAGAAGCGCAAGAAGCGGACGCATCTCCGCAGGCTCGTGGGTTCCGTGGGCCTGGGCTACCCGCTGAGCCAGTTCGTGCGCATCACGGTGCGGCTTTGCGATCGCCAGGAATGCGTCCAAGGTTCCATACTTCTGCCGTACCCCATTGCACCAGAGCGTGAGCGGGCAGGTCGCGAACGCATCCATCGCGTCCGCGGCGAACGCCTTCTTGTCCTGCAGCATGGCATGCAGGCCATTGCGCCAGAGCAGGTGTTCGGTGATCGCCTCTGCCGGGACCTCGCGATCCTCGAGGTCCCGGGGTCGCGTGTCAAGAGCACGGTGCAATGCGTTCAGCTCCGAGCCCATGGCATACAGTGCGTCACCCGACTGGCCAAGAGCCTGCATTCCCTCGCCGATGACAGACTTGACCGCATGCACGCGCTCGGCGATGTCGGTGACCACGTGTGCCTGCTGGTCGGTCACCTGAGCTATGTCCGCCATGTCGTCCCGTGTTGTCGAGGCGGAATCGGCGATCCGGTCGAAGGCTCCACCCGCCCGGAACACGGCATCCGCGGATGCACGAGCTCTCTTTGCGGACTGTTCCGCATCGCGCGCAGTCTCCTCGACCGTGCGTCGCAGTTCGGTGATGGTTGCCGTAATCTCCTTGACGGCCGCTTTGGTGCGATCGGACAGGCGGCGGACCTCGTCGGCAACCACAGAAAAGCCTCGGCCGTACTCTCCAGCCCGCGCAGCCTCGATGGCCGCGTTCAGCGCAAGGAGGTTCGTCTGACCCGCGACCTCGTTGATCAGCGCGACGACCTGCGAAATGTGTTCGGAGCCCTGCCGGAGATGCTCGCTCTGCGCGGCAGTCCGCACGCTCGCGGTCACAAGCTCGTCCATGTCCTGTGCGGCGCGGCTCATCAGGTCGCGCCCACTTTCACTCTGCACGGCCACCTCGCTTGCCGTCTGGGCCACCCGCTGGGCTGACGCCGCCATCTGCGTGGCACTGGCGCTCAACTCCTCCGTGGTGACGGCCGTCTCCGCTGAGGAGGCCACCACCCTCTCGAGCAGCCGCGCGATCGTGGTGCGATCGCCGTGAATGGCCGTCAGGTGGCGCGCGAGGGCATGGAGGGCCTTTGCCGTCGCGCGCAATGTCCCGTCGTCATCCGAGGACTCACTTGGCATCGGGGAGGGACGGTCAGCGCCGTGACCCGTTGCCTGGGTCCCGGCTTCTTCGTGCGCCAAACCCGACGAGCCTGAGGCCAGACCCAACACCATCACCCCTTGGAGATGCTTGCGGCCGGGAGCGTCTGCCGCGGTCCGGTCGAGCCCCGTCCAGACCCGCCGCGGCCCGGGGAAACCGGACAGGCTGCCTTAGCCAGATCCGGAGCGCCGGCAGCGTACGTGCAGCGCGCAGCCCGTGTGCTGCCGCCTGCGCAACGCGCTTCGCCGAGCCGGCTCACACCTTGCGCACACAGAGACCCTGAACCTTGCCAGAAAGCCACTGAAGCAAGTGCCAAAGACGGCGGAGCCCGTTGCGCAACTCGGGCGACTCCCGCCTCGGGAACGGGATGACACGGCTGTCCCTCACCGTCAGCTGCCGCTCCTGATGGTCGCCGAAGTAGCCGACGATCCGTGTCTCGTGGATGCCGTGCTGGATCGTGATCGCGCGAGCGCCCTGCCGCACGAGGCGCGCCATGGCCTCGCGCTCACGCTCGGACCTGCTTCCCAAGGCAGATGGCTCGGCAGGCCCCTGTGCACCGTCCTGCGTCCCACTCGGACCAGGTCGGCGCGATCGCCCGCGCGAGCCTGTCTGGCCACGCCCCTGCGCTCGGCGGCTTGGCATACCGCTCATACCATCATCCTCCACAGGGCTTCCTGGGCCCTGCGATCTCGGAGACCGTCTCTCAGGCGAGTGCCGCCTGCGCCAGTGCCATCACCACTTCGTTCAGGGTCGGATGTACGTGGATCGTGTCTGCCAGCGCCTGGACCGTGCCATGGTGCGTCAGCACCTGCGTCGCCTCGGCGACAAGCTCGCCCGCGCCGCGCCCCGCCACCTGCAGGCCGTGCAGAAGGCCCGTGCCGGGATCCCAGATCAGTTGCGCCAGGCCCTCGATATCGCCCAGGATGCGGGCCTTCGCGTCCTGCGCGAATGAGAGCCGCACCTGTCGCCATTCCGGATGCCTCTCAAGGTCCCGACTGTCCGCCCCGACCGCAGCCACCTCCGGCTCCGTGAAGACCACGTGCGGGATCACGAGCGGCTCATAGGCGAAGGGACCGTGCACGAGGTGCCGAGCGGCGATGACTGACTGCCTGGTCGCGGCATGTGCCAGCATGGCCTGGCCGTTGACGTCACCGGGCGCGTAGACTCCCGGCACAGCCGTCTGGAAGAAGGGGTCCACCGGAATCTCGCCGCGCTGGCCTGTACGCAGGCCAATTTCCTCGAGTCCGAGGCCGGCAGTGTTCGGCCGCCGCCCGACCGCGATCAGGACCTGTGCCGCGTGCAGGACGGCCAGATCTCCCGTCGCCGTCTCGTAGACCACCTCATAGGCCTGCGGACGCGCACGGTCGATGCTGCGCACGCGCACCCCGGTTTCCACCGCGACGGTGAAGGGCGCCCGCTTGAAGCCCTGGGTCACGGCCTCCGACATGGCGGGGTCCTCGCTCGAGAGGATACGCGGCATGGTTTCGAGGATATGGACCTGACTGCCGAAGCGGCTGTAGATGGTCGCAAGCTCGCAGCCGATGTAACCGCCGCCGATGATCGCGAGCGACGGCGGGATGCGCGGCAGCATCAGGGCTTCGCGGCTCGTCCAGATGTCCTGGTTGTCCGCGCCAGGTACATCGAGCGGTACAGGCGCCGCGCCCGGTGCCACGAAGACGTGGTCGGCCGTGAGGAGGCGCCGGGCGCCATCGGGCAATGTCACCTGCACCTCCCTGGGCGAGAGCAGGCGGGCCGTCCCTTGCACAAGCTCGATGCCGAGGCTCTCCGAGCGGCGGCGGGCGCCCTCGGCCCGCACCCTGAGCATCTCCATCTTCCGCCGGTTGATCTGAGCCGTGTGCGGCCGCCCGGGTGCGGTACCCTCGATGCCGAATGCCTCGGCCTCGTACATCGCCGTGATGCGCCCGGCCGATTCGAGATAGATCTTGGAGGGAATGCAGCCCTCGAAGAGGCACGCGCCGCCGAGCCCGGCGCCAGCTTCCACCACCGCCACGCGCAGCCCGGCCTTGGCTACCAGCTGCGCCCCGGGGGTCGCGCCGGGTCCACCGCCGATCGTTACGAGGTTGTACCTCTCCATGAGGACCGCCATCCCTTCAAGACCCTGGTTTCAGACGACGAGCTTGATCGCAACCCCGACGAGCAGGATGCCATAGAACCACTTGACCCAGGTCGGCTTGGCGCGGTTCGCCATGAACGAGGAACCGAGCAGCGATGCAACGATCACGGCGAGGACGAGCGCGATGAAGAGCGGCCAGTCGATCGCCATGTGCCCGACATGGCCCAGGAAGCCGGAGAAGCTCGAGAAGGTGACGATGTAGGCTGTCGTCGCCGCCGCGCGCTTGGTGTCATAGCCGATCCACATCAGGAGCGGGCCGATGATGAAGCCGCCGCCGATGCCGAGCATGCCGCCGATGAACCCGGCTGCCGCCGCCACGAGGCTCCCGATCAGCATCCGCCGCCCGAGCGGCATGAGCTCTGTCGGATCCGCCTTGCCGGCCACCAGCAGGGTGCGTGCCGCTGCCACGATCACGGCCGCGGCAAAGAGCCAGAGCAGCACCTTGTCCGGTACGTAGGGGGCCACGATCGCGCCGATCGGTGCGAACACGAGCGCGGCGACCGCCATCGGCAAGCCGCCCGTCCAGTCCACGAGACGCTTCCGTCCATACGGGATGAGGGCGATCAGGGTGTTGAGTCCGTTGAGCAGAAGGCCCAGCGGGATCACGACGTTCTTGAGTCCGAAGCCGAGCCAGTGGAAGATCGGCACGTAGAGCATGCCGCCGCCGAGGCCGAGCATGGCGAAGACGGCCGAGACGAGGAAGATCAGAACGGTAGCCCAGACAATCACGAACGATGCGCCTCCCTGGCGTCAGCCCTCTCTTATATGGCCGCCTGATCAGGTCCCATCGCGAGCAGGCCCCGTGGCGCATGAGGCTCGTCACGGGGCCGACGACTACTGCGCTAGGCGCCGCAGTGCAGCATGGCATCAAGGCATGCGCCGCAGTATGCCTTGTCGCCGATCTTGTGCGCGTAGCTCTGCACGACGAGTTCGCCGCAGCCATCGCAGACCACGGCGGTGAAGTCCTCCTTGTGCGCTTCGAGCGGGTACTGCTCGATCAGCTGCACGTCGAACATCTCAGAGGGGTCGCGCGTGAGGACATCCTCGATCAAGGGCTGCACCATGGCCGGGTCGAGCTTCTGCGGCGGCAGTCCCCCAGCGCGCAGGCGGAAGAACTCCATGTTGAGGCACTGCATCATGCGACCCGCCTTGGCACTGATGCGCACCGCCCTGCCGCTCCGCCTGTCGACGAGCGTCAGGGCAAACTTGCCGAGCGGCTTCTTGACGATGTTGCCCTTGCCCATCGTGCAGCCGGTCGCGAACATCACGCCGTCCGCGAAACACCCCGAGAAGTGGTGGTCCCCGGTCTCCACGATCGCGACGAGTTCTCCGCCTTGCGCCTTCTCGACCCCGAGAAGTTCGAGCGCTAGTCGCCCCGCCCTCAGCCCCTGGGGCATGGCCGGGCACTTGTGCCCATGGAACTCCTGCGCCATCGTCAACGTCTGCAAATCGATCTCTGCCTGCATGAAGCAACGCCTCCGTGAATTAGAGTGACCACTCAATCTAGTTCCGCATCTTAGTGCCGGCGGCCGTATCTGTCAACACCCAATGCAGGGCTGAAGTGGGTGTCTGCTTGACGAACGGACACGGCCTGGAGATACTGAAGTTGATTGACCGCACAGTTTTGATGCGGGCGTTTCTCTTCACGATCGGAGGCGACCACGGGCGGTATGGCCAAGACGCGCGGACGTCTTCTTGCAGCCCCAGAACCCTCACAGGAAGCCCGGCGCCGCATCCTCGACGCTGCGCAGTCGCTCTTTGCAGAACTCGGCTACGATGCAACACCCACCAAGAGGATCGCTGAAGACGCGGGCGTACCGCAGGGCTTGCTCTTCTATTACTTTCGTACGAAGGAGGGGCTGCTCGAGGCGCTGGTCGCGGAGCGCAACTTCCTGTCGGAACTTGAGCGGGAACTCAAGGGCACGAAGCATCAGGATCCCGCGCAAGACCTCTGGGATCTGGCGCAGCGCTTTCGGGCCGTCGTGGGCCGGCGCGAGGCGATCGCCCGCATCCTGATGCGCGAATCGCTGGGGCATCCCAGTGTGGCCGAGCGCTTCGCGGAGATGCGCGAGACGGCCATCGCGATCATAGCGGCCTTTCTCGAAGCGCACGCTATGGCGCGCTCCCGGGCGACTGTCATTGCCCGCGCCTTCCTCTACACACTCCTCATGACGACCATTGTCGACAACGCGACCACGTCCGATGACTTTCTGCTCCAGCTGATCGCTGCGCTGCTCGGCAGCGGCTGAGGGTGACCCCGGTTGCAAGATCGACGGGGGAACTGCAGCACGCGCGACGCGAGTCGGCCGCACACCGGCGTACGATGCGCTCGCGCTGGCCGGGTCCCCGAGCGCCGAAAGCCTGAAGCCGCAGATATCCGCTCGTGCGCATCAAGTTGGTAGCCTTGACCATAACGCAGCCACCGATCGCCATTGGGGCCGGTCGGTGACTGCATAGTTTCGCGCGTCCAGCGCAGGTTTTGCCTTGATGGACCAAGGCACAGATGGCAAACCGGACTGCGGTCCCATGGCGATCGTGTGCCAGCACACGGCGCCTAGGGTCCCTCCTCGCGCAGCGCGCACTCATGACCATTGCTCCTCGCAACGGCACCTCCTATCCGCCTGCTGCTGCGTCGTCTTATGCTAGGCATGCACACCGTCCAATCGGACCATGTAGTGGTGGGCCATTGCCCCCTGGCCTAGGTGACGTGGAACACTTACGGACCTTTCTGGAGAGGCAAAAATTTAAGCAGCGGTGAGGGGGGTGCCTATGGGGCCGTCTTTGCTGGACCGGCATGCGCATCACGACATCCATGATGCCGCACGTGCAGAAATGGAACTGGGCACGCAGATCCTCTTCGAGTCCGCGGGCGGAGAGGATGCTGCCACGGCCTTGCGGCTCGCCCGCGAGCTCGCGCTCGGGTGGCGCCTGCGGGTGCTCGCGCACGCCGACGCGGAGGAGCAGGACCTCTTTCCGCAGGTCCAAAAGCTCCTGCCGGGCCTGAGCGACCAGGTGGTCGCCGCCATGCGGGACCACGAGCTAATGCGCCTTCTCCTGGGCGAGGTGGAGCAGGAGCTCGATCGTGAGGGCAGGGTGACGCAGGGCGTACTGGAGCGCCTCCAGGCGCTTCTCCAGATTCAGCGCCTGCACTCCCTCTTCGAGGAGGAGACCTTCCTGCCACAGCTTTCAGGCGCCCTCAGGGGCGCGACGCAACCTACCGAGGGGGCACAAGGCGCATGACCAAACGCGTGAACGCACTCGGCAACGCTCTCACCTACCTGCGGCGCGGTCCTCGCCTGAACGAAGGCTGGAGCGAGGAG
>JAJZVM010000118.1 GCA_021845645.1 Bacillota bacterium | reverse complement strand
ATCCTGGTGACAAACGACGTCGTGGAAATCCGCGGGGCCTTCGATAGCGTCACGGAACAGCCGACAGACTTTATGCCTTTGGTTGCAGACATCGAGAAGAGGGCGGTGACGAGGCTCGCGCGAGAGGAGCTACGGTAGGAAGGGGTAGACGACGGCCGTCGTGCCACGGGCGCGGCGGCCGTTCGCCGTTCGTGAGATGTGTCAATGGGGCGGCGCAGGGCAACTGCATCGTTGGGTCGTAGCGTCGGAGAATGTGAGCGGGTCCGAAAGCGCCGGCTAGACGTAGGGACCATAGCCATGAGCAACACCCGAACAGGCATCGTCAGCCAGCCCCCTGGATCCTTAGCCTTCTACCGCTGATCACCCCCGCGGCACTTCCGCGCGCATATTCGGGCTAACATCTGCATATCATCCCTGTCGGAACGTTCGGAACTTGCGGAAATCACGGAAGATGAGGTAGTATGGGGGTGCACAAGGGGGTGACGAGCGTGATCGCATTGCAGCCGGCAAAGGTCAAGACGCTGGCCCGCGAACTTGAGAGCTCGGCCGCCAAGCTGATGCCTGAAACGGCTGGCCTTGTGGTCGCGATCGTCCAGGGCATCGGCGAAGCAGGCGGTGAGATCCTCCTGCGACCCACGGCGGAGGGCAGATTCCTGACCACCGCAGAAGTCGCGCAGATGTACAGGGTCACGGACCGCGTGGTGCGCAAGTGGTGTGAGGCGGGCCACCTCCAGGCCGAGCGCGTAGGACCGCGCGGTGAATGGCGCATTCTGCGCTCGCAATTCAGTGCGGGGCCTGTCGAGGTCCGTAAGCTTCTCGAGACGGCTGCGCGGATCAACAGGCGCTTCGAGGGCGAGGAGATCGACGACTACGAGTGACAAGCTACGTGTCATCTTCGACACGACTGTGTTCTGCGGCGCTCTAGTCAAGCCCGGTGGTGGCAACATGCAGTGCCTGCTGCTTGCCAACTCCGGGCTACTCTTCACCCCGATCGTCTCCCAGGCGGTCCTGGCTGAGTTCGTTTCCAAGGCCGTCGTGACGGGCCTTGGCAGTAGCCGCCGCAAGTACACGCCGGAGGAAGTCGATGAGTTCCTCGGTGCCCTGGGCCCCCTGCTGGACATAGCGGTTCCCGTCGGGTTGCGCGCGATCTACCCTGCCGCGCTGCAGACGCCCAGCGTGCCCGTGCGGGGACTCCTGCAACGCCTGGTCGCGCGTTGGCCAGGAGGTGTGGAGCGGGCTGCCCTGCAGGTTGCCGTAGCATCGGTGGATCCCAAGGACCTGCACTTGGCTGTCGCAGCCCTGGAACATGCAGCGGACGTCGTGGTTACCAGCAACGTGGCCGACCTGGCGTTCCTGTCGGATGTGTGCTCCATCGAGCCGCCCGGCCAATTCCTGGCGAGGTTCATCTAACTGGCATTACCCCCAGGTGACGCCAGCTCCGGGCTGCAACTGCTACCCGTCACGTCCGCCATCGTTGCCGCGGGTAGGGGTTCACCTCACTCCTGCCAGGAGGTGCGGTTCGCTTGCGGAAGATCCCCAAGCAGACGCGAGCGAATGAAGGTGAACGAGCTGAACGAGGTTTGGGGAGCCATCGGCGGGAAGAGGATTCGTCTTGTTGTAGCGGGAGACGGTGCCCGCGCGGTCGTGCTGTGGCCTGGGCTCGGCAGCACTGCGGAATCCTTTTCGAGGCTGCTCCGGGAAGGTGCCACCCGCGGTTACTTGATGGCCGCGATCGACCCGCCAGGTCAGGGCAGATCAGAGCGCATCCCTCTCCGAGGACGCTCTGATGCAGCGGCGATCTTTCTAGCAGGTCTCGATGCGCTCGGCGTGAAGAGTGCGGTTATCGGGGGTCACTCCTACGGGGCTGGCGCGGCGCTGGCAGCGCTCGTCGGCTCTCCAAGGCTGAGACAGCAGACGTGCGGGGTCGTTCTGTACGACGGCGGCTACATGCCGTTTGACGAGTCGGCGGAGGAACTCCACGCAGAGTGCGAACGTTTCCTGACGGAGTACACTTTCGCAAGCTGGGATGATTTCCTTGCTTCTCAACGTAAGGAGGCGCCCCGCTGGGATCACGACATGGAGGTGGCCGCACGGGCCAGCATGATTGAACGCGAGGGGCGCATCCGTTCGCGGCTCAGCGTGGCCCAATGCGCTGAGGCGATGGACCTCATGGCGGGTAACGCACCAGCACTTCTGCCGCGCGTGGAACTCAACATGGCACTCTTGCTGCGAGCCGGACAACCATTGGACATGGAGAAGGTGCGGCTCGAAGGGACCAAGGCGCTCCAGGAGAGGATCTCAGGGCTGAGCGTACGGGTGCTTCCGAGGGCATCGCACGAGATCCTGGATGAGGATCCAGACGGGGTCGCTCGCGAGACGTTCTCGTTTCTGGCTCGAGTGCCCTGGGGGTGAGAACCGAACGGGGATAAGAAGGTGATGCCCCCCCCTCCTGGAGGAGTCCGGGACTTGCAGTTATGATCAAATCGTCAAGAAGTTCGACAACACGGGCGAGGATACGGACGACCTCATCTCGATCGGCACTGTGGGACTGATCAAAGGCATCGACACGTTCAATCCGGAGCGCGGCACGAGACTCGCTACCTACGCGGCTAGGTGTATCGAAAACGAAATCCTCATGCACCTTCGGGTGATCAAGCGGCGCAGGAGCGAAGTGTCCATCTACGACCCCATCGGCTACGACCGCGAAGGCAACGAGATCACGCTCATGGATGTGCTCGGGAGCGAGCCGAACGTCATCCCGGACCAGGTGGTGGCAAGGGAAGAGGTGGAGATCCTGCACAAGGAGCTCCGCGTGCTGCCGCCCAAGGAGCGCAAGGTATTGGAGCTAAGGTTCGGGCTCAGACAGGAAAGGAAGACCCAGCGGGAGATCGCGCGGATGCTCGGGATCTCCCGGAGCTACGTCTCCCGCATCGAGAAGAGGGCCGTGACGAGACTGGCGAGGGAAGACCTGCGGTAGGCGATGTCCTTCGGTCGATGCATTATCGGTGTGGCGGCGCCTTTCGGCGACTTGACGGACATGGCCAGATGCTTCGCCCTAGCGGGAGTTCAAGAGTTACGTAGTACCTGACCCCGGCGGAGGCTCGCATCGGACGCCGTTGGCGAGTGCCGCGAAGGCGCTTCCCGACGGCGTACCCCTGGGGGGCGGGCAGCCCCGAGCCGAAGCCCCAAGCCCTCGAACCTTTCGCCCCTTGCTGCCCAGCCTCGCTGTCGCTGACTTCGCGTCCCATGCGCTCGGCTAACTCCTAAACTCCTGTTAGCCACCCAGACTATTCCCCTCTGGCGCTTAACGTGGCGGATGAAGCGACGCAGATGAGCTGCGAGCCGTTCAACGCGCGAGTCCGCGGACGATCGTTTCCCATTCCGCGAAGTCTCCGAGATCCTCGGTTACGATTGCCTCGACCATACCAGAGTCGACGCGCAAGTAGCCGTGTACCACAAGGTTGCGGAAGCGCACCATTTTCAGTGCCTTTGGCAGGAACGCGCGCGGTAGATCACCGTACTCGACGAGAATTTCGAAGGCATCTGCGGCACTCTGCGGTTCTCTGGCGTGGAGTTTGGCGCAGAGATGGAATGCGATGTCGATCATCGCCTCGATGCTGGTTTGCAGGCTCCGCACTATCCCACCATAGCTCAGCGGGTCCTGAAGGCGATTTTGTCTCAGCTCCTGGCTACGGGCGAGAGGCTCCAGCACACCGACCTGCTCGCGGATGAAAACGAGCCGATCCCTGATCCTGTCGGCATTCACGTCCATGGCTGGTCCTCCATACCAAGCGCTCGGAAGAATGTGCGTCGGAACGGCGCCAAGTCGTCATGCTGCCGCCCGACGGCTTCAATTACGTCCGTGACGCGCTCCTCGTTGGCTACGTAAACCAGTTCGCCGTCACGCAGAACACGGAACGTGAAGCTGTTCTGCTCCGGCCGCAGCGCCACGACCTGGAAGGGGTGGGGCCCGTATCGCCCGAGTCGCTGCTCAATGCGGCCAGTGAGGAGCTCCGCCTCGCTCCAGGGGAGGCCAGCGGTGAGAATGAGCCCCACGTCGATATCCGACCTCGACCGCACGAAGTCAAGAGCGGAGCCGAACAGGTAGGCCCCTGCGACGTCCGGGAAGGCGGCGAGGACGGCTCGGATGTGATCCCGTAGCGGACTGAGGTTGAGCCGAAGGAGATCGCCACGACGCTCTCCGGAATAGGGATCCATGGCTTACCCTCACCTGCCTAATGTTCCCAATGAAATCATAGTACGCGTCGCGATTGGAGGCAAGCTACCTGCGGTCAACCCAGTCGGTGCGCTCTGGCAGGGCGACACCTCCCCAGCCCCCTGGCTACATGGCCAGCGCCTGCAGATCTACGCCTGGCTCGATGCCTACTCGCGCGCCATGGTCGCCGCGAGGTACTACCGGACTGCGTCTTCAGCAACGTGCTGCGGGCGAGGTGCGGCAACGGCTGGCGATGGCCGCAACCGACCCCGCTCTGGTTCGCGCGTACACGGAGTACGCCTAGCCTACCGTTACTGAGCGGTGACAGAAGGCGGCTTTGGCGCGCTCCGGCCCAGGAGGTCGCCGGGAAGCGGCAGGAAGGGCACGTCGTAGCCGAACGCAGACGGGCCCACTACGGCCAGGGCATTGTCCGTCTTGAGCTCGCGCGCGGCCGGCAGTCCGAGGACATGGAGCCGCAGCCCGTAGCGCAAAGCCTCGGAGCCGAGGGCGAGTCCCGACTCCTGCTCCAGGAGCACAAGCAGGTCGGGCACCGTGAGAAGGACGTCCTCCGGCTGGTCGCCGCGGCGGGCGATCAAATACTCGTTCTGGAAGTCGATCTTCAGGGTCTCGCCACGGTAGCTGCCCAGACCCTCGATGGTGATCACACCGCGGGCAAAACCTGCAAAGGTCCGGCGCTCGAGATCGACGATCTTTCCCTCGAAGAGGTGACGGGCGCCTGCCACGACCTCGGCGATGCCTTCCACCGTGCTGCGGTGTGCGCCGCGCGCACCGATCATGGCGCGGCCGAGCTTCTCCGCGAGCGAGAGGGTGCCCGGGATGCCGTGCCGTCGAACCTGAGCACCCGTGACCGTGGACAGGATGAGACCGGCGCTGCCGCCCATCGCCCATGTGAGGGCGCGGGCGTAGCGTTCGGCCGTCTGAGCGTCCGGCAGATGGCGCAGGACCGCCGTCACCTGTTTTGCGTCCTCCAGCAGCAGGGGGTCCGGCAAGAGTCCGTCGATCATGTACGTGTTCATCTGCAGTTCGGGAAAGGCGCGGCCCATGGGATCGGCATCGACCACCGGCAACCCGCTCTCGGCTGCGCCGATGAGCGGCGTCAGGGCGTTACCCCCACCGATCTCGCCGATGGCGATGAACGCCGCTGAACTGCCGGTCGCCTCGGCCAGCGTCTTGATGAGAAGACCGAAGCGACCCGCCGTCGGCAGGCGCTCGATGCCTACGGTGGGAGCCCCCATCCCGCCCAGGACGGGTCCGAGGTCCTCTTCACCCAACTCCTCCGCATCGGCGATCCGGACCCGTGCCCCCTGTTGCAGGAGGCGATGGAGCACGAGGCGCGACAGGTACGTGCTGCCGCCACCGCCGGCGCCGAGGACCGCGGCGCCTTCGGCGAGCCAGGGCAGGTGTTCGAGCGTGATCTCGCGCATGGCTACCTCGCCTCCAGCGGAATGTGCGTCTCAAGGTCGCCTACGGCCCGCATGCGCACGCGCACCTGGTGGCCAGGCATATATGCGAGGGGGGTCTCCTCGATCTCCACGACTTCGATGGTGGGTGCGCTGGCGCCGGCTTGGTGGGCCCGTTCCACCGTCTCGCGCCGCAGTTCGGTGAGCCGCTCCTGGCGCTTGGCGGGATCGAGGTCGGCGACACGCTCGATCTCTGCACCCACCTGCGCCAGGGCAGCGCCCACGGCGTTGGCGACCTGGGAGTGGGGCGGGCGGATGACCTCGATCGCTCCCTCCAGCGCATCAGGGAGCAGCACGCCGCCGCCTCCCACGAGCACCACCGTCACGTTGCCCGCTTGGGTCTTCATGCGGTCGATCGCGTCGGCCACCGTGTGGGCTGCCTCCGCCAGCACGCGCTCCCCCCAGGCGCCGTCGCGTTGGGCTGGCAGCGGCCGGTTCCCGATCGCCAGACGGCCTGCGGCCACGCCGGCGTCGGTCAGGGTGACCTCGCTCCCACCGAAGACGAGCGCCTCGGTGCCGAGGCGAAAACCCACGCTGTCCGGACCCAAGCAAAGCCCGTCGGGCCCTTCGCGGACCAGGCTGCCGCCACCGAGACCGAGAGAGTACACGTCCGGCATGCGAAAGTTTGTCAGGACCCCGGCGAGCGAGACATTGGACGCCGCGGTCCGCGGAAAGCCGTGCACGAGAACGCCGACGTCGCTAGTGGTGCCGCCCACGTCCACCACGATGCAATCCTTGATCCCGGTGATCGCTGCCGCTCCGCGCATCGAATTGGTTGGGCCGCTGCCTACGGTCCGCACGGGGTAGCGCCGAGCCAGATCTGCGGACATCAGGGTACCGTCGTTCTGGGTGAGAAAGAGACGCGATTGCAGGCCAAGGTTGCGCAGAGCGCCCAAGAAGCCGTCCACGACCCGATCCGCCACGTCGCCCAGGGCCGCGTTCAGTACGCAGGCGTTCTCCCGCTGGAGGAGCCCGAGGGAGCCGATGTCGTGGCCGAGGGAGATGCGTGCGTCCGGGATGACCTCCCGCACGCACGTCGCCGCCAGATACTCCTGGCTGTCGTCCATGGGAGAGAAGACGCCAGTGATCGCTACGTCGCGGATACCCTCCGCCTGAAAGTTGCGCGCAGCCGCACGTATTTCTCGCGGGTTGACCTCGGCCACGGGCACGCCGATGACTTCAAACCCGCCGTGTACCTCCCGCACGACCGGCGAGACGGCCTGGACGAGTGCCTCCGGCCAGTCCTCGAGGGGCGGGATAGCGGTCCCAACCGGCAGAGACATCCGGATGACGCCGATGCGTGCGAGGTCACGTCTCTGCACGATGGCGTTCGCAAACTGGGTAGTGCCCAGCATCACCGTCTCGATGCGGGCCTTGTCGACGCCGCTCGTGCGGAGAAGTTCGCTCAGCGCCTGCTCGATGCCGTCCCCGACATCGCCCGTGGTGGGTACCTTGACCCACGCAACAACCGTCTGCCCGTTCATGAGCACGGCATCCGTGTTGGTTCCGCCGACGTCCAGTCCCACGTTCACCGCGATTCCTCCTAAACTGCGTCGGAGAGGCTCCGGGAGCGGCGCATACGCGGATCTGCGAGGTCGCGCAGCCCGTCGCCGACCAGGTTGAAGGCGAAGACGATCGTCATGATGGCAAGGCCCGGGAAGAGGGACATCCACCATTGGCCGGACACGAGGTACTGGCTGCCGTCGGAAACCATGCTGCCCCACTCCGCTGTGGGAAGCGGTACGCCGAGACCGATGAAGCTGAGGCTCGCGCCCGTCAGGACGGCGAACCCGAGGTTCAGGGTGGAGATGACGAGCAATGGACCGAACATGTTCGGGAGGAGGTGGCGCCCGATGAGGCGTCCCACGCCCGCACCGGTAGCCCGTGCGCTCTCCACGAACGGCAGATGCTTCGTTGCGACCGTTCCGGCATAGGCTTGGCGCGCGAAGGTCGGAACACTTACGAGTGTGATCGCAAGGAGTTCGCCGGTCAGGCCGGGACCGATCGCGGCGCCGATGGCGAGGGCCAGCACGAGGGACGGGAAGGCGAGAAACACGTCCATGACGCGCATCAGTGCCTCGCCCGCGAGCCCGGCTCGGTAGCCGGCGTAGATTCCGATCGGTACGCCGACGGCGATGGCCGCCAGGGTTGAGGCCACGGCGATGAACACGGAAAGGCGGGCGCCGAAGAAAATGCGCGTGAGGAGGTCCCGGCCGTACTCGTCCGTGCCAAGAAGATGCTGCAGGCTTGGCATGGCCAGACGCGCGCTCATGTCCGGCACGTTCGGAGCGTAGGGGCTTAGCAACGGCGCGAAGAGGGCCACGAGGACCCAGAACCCCACGATACCGAGCCCCACGGCGAGCATCCGGTACCTGCTCCAGAATTTCTGCCGCCGCGGCGGTGGCAGGGTCAGGCGGACCATGTCCACCACCTCCTAGAAATACGTGATGCGTGGGTCGATGGCAGCGTTGACCACGTCCACGCACAGATTGATGACTGAGTAGAGCACCGCGCTAAGGAGGGCGAACACCTCGACGGGCGCGTAATCGCTGGCGAGGATGGCACTTGTCACGTACGAGCCGACCCCAGGCCAATTGAACACAGTTTCGACCAGGACGGCGCCACCCAGAAGGTAGCCGAGCTGCAGGCCGAAGATGGTCACCACCGGGACAAGCGCGTTGCGCAGCGTGTGCACCATGTAGACGTGCCACGCGCTCGCGCCCTTGGCGCGAGCGGTGCGGATGTAGTCGTGCCGCAGCACGTCGAGCATGCTGGCGCGGAGCATGCGCATGAGGACGGAGATGGTACCCGTGCTGAGCGCGAGAGCTGGCAGGATCAGGTGGCGCAGAGATGACCAGAAGACCGCCCATCGGCCCTCGAGCAGGGCGTCGAGAACGAGGATGTGGGTGATCGGCGGCGGCTGTGCGTAGAGGACACCCAGGTCGCCGAGCGGCGCGGGAACGAGGTGAAGCGCGCTGTAGAACACCATGATGAGGAGGAGGCCCAGCCAGAACAAGGGCATCGACACGCCCGTGAGGGAGATCACGTGAGCCAGCCAGTCGATCCAGCTATCTTTGTACAGAGCGCTCAGGATGCCGAGCGGCAGGGCCACGGCCACGGCGATGACAACGCTCGCCACCGTGAGCTCGACCGTGGCGGGGAAACGCTGCGCAAGGTCGGTGAGCACCGGCTGGCCGGTGACGATCGACAGGCCGAAGTTGCCGTGCAAGGCGGCCAGGAGGAAATGCCACATTTGCAGCCAGAGTGGCAGGTTGAGGCCGAGGGCCAACTCCTCGGCATGCACCTCCGCCGCCGTCGACTGCAGGCCGACGACCATGAGCGCCGGATTGGCGGGAATGACCCGGGCGAGCAGAAAGGCTACGACGAACACGCCCAGGATCACCGGCACCATCATCAGGATGCGACGCAGGATGTAAGTGAGGATTGGAGAGCCCCTCCCTTCAGGCCGAGCCGTGATCGAAGGCGCGCCAGGCCGGCATCCAATGCCGGCCTGGCCGTCTACCCGCGCCTTACTTGAATGCCCAGAACCGCAGTAGCTGGTCGGGGTAGAAGACGTATCCCGATACGCCCTGGTACGTGACGACGGTCCACTTGTATTGGTAGAGATCCAGGAAGGGCGCCTGCTGGTTGATGATCGTCTGGATGCGTTGGTAGAGGCGCGTGCGCTGCGCGGTGTTCGGGTCGAACTCCGCCTGCGTCAGGAGCTTGTTCACGGTCGGGTTGCTGTAGTTCGCTGCGTTCGTCGCCATGCCGCCGGCGAGCAGGAAGCCGAGGTGATAGCCGGGGTCATTGACGAACGAGTCCCATTGCTCGATGTAGGCCTGCATCTTGTGGGCGTTCAGGAGGGTTTGGTACTCGGAGTCGGACACCTGCGCGATCTTCATGGTCACGCCGAGCTTGGCGAACGAGGCCTGGAGGAGGGTGGCGTCCTGCACCCAGTCCGGCTGGCTCGCATCGAGCGTGAACGTGAACGTGAATCCCTTCGCGTGACCGGCCTGCGCCAGCAGCGCCTTGGCCTTGGTCAGGTTATAGGAGTAGTTCCAGCCGGCGCCGGTGTGGTCCGGCATGCCGATCGGTACCGACGAGTCCATTGCCGAAGCCTGGTTGAGCTCCACCTGGTGGATCAGGGTCGAGTACGGGACGGCGTACGACAGCGCCTGGCGCACGAGTTCGTTGTTGAACGGCGGGTCCTGCTCGTTCATGCCGAAGAAGACGATGTCCTCGCTGAGGTTGGTGTGCTCGGTGACGAGAGGGCTCCTAGCAAGCGTCTGCAGGGCAAGCGGCGACAGGGCGAGCGCGACCTGGACGCCGCCGCTCTCCACGAGCTGCTGGCGCACCGAGGCGTCGGTGATGAACTTCAGGATGACCTTCGCGTAGTGGGGCTTCGGTCCCCAATAGTGCGGGTTGCGCACGAACACGGCCTGGCTGGCGGGATCGAGCGACTGCAGTTCGTACGGTCCGCTGCCCAGTTCGTGGCTGTTCCAGTAGGTGCCGGACGCCTTGGCCGCTACCTTCGCGTCGAGAATCGAGAACGGGTACATGGCGATGATCGAGAGGAACATGGAGTCGGGATGGGACAGGGTGATCTTGACCTCGTAGGGGTTCACCGCAGCGACGCTCTTGATGGCGCCCTCTGTCGCGAGGAAGCTCAGGTTCCCGGTGGCCTTCATGCCCTTCTGGTAGGTCCAGACGACGTCGGCGGCCGTAACGGGGTCGCCGTTCGAGAACTTGGCGTTGTGCCGTAGGTAGAACGTGTACACGGTGTGGTCCGCGTTGCTCGTCCAATGGGTCGCAAGCATCGGCGCGTACGCGTTGAGGGTCCCCTGGGTCTGCTTGCCCACCTTGACCTGCGCGTAGGTGATCAGCTGGTCGTAGACATTGAGGATCATCGCGTCCGACGTGAGGTCGTACGCCAGCCACGTGTCGAGTGTGCGGGGGCTGCCGGGATAGGCGATGACGAGCGGGGTACTGGCCGCCTGCGTGGCGGCCGGAGCGGACACGCTGCCGAGCAGCAGGGCCGCCACGGCTGCGAGGCTGCCGACTGTCCCGCGGAGCGCTTTCTTCAGCATCTGCGTTTACCTCCCGGATTCGTAGTCGCGAACGTATGGCCGGTCTTCTTGCCGTGCGGGGCACGGCGGCATCGGTCGGGCTGGCGGGCAAGCCCCTATCATCCCAGCGTGGGCTTGGGTGCGGCGAGCGGGCCGACGACCACCACCCGCACCCGGGTGGCGTTGCCGGGCATGTAGGCGAGGGGTATCTCTTCGACCTGGACGACCTCCAGGCGGTCGGGATCGGCACCCGCGCGTACCGCCTCGGCCTCGGCGAGGGTTTGCGCCTCGGCCAGCACGTCCTCGCGCTGCCTGCCCTCGAGGGCGTACACGCGGTCGGTGCGGCCGGACACCTTGGCGATCGCGGCGCCGATCGCGTTGGCGACATCGTAGTGCTCGGGCCGGCGCACCTGAGTTACCCCTTCGAGGCGGTCGGGAAGAAGCGCACTGCCGCCACCCACCGCCACGAGAGGAACGTCCTGGGCGCTCGTCTTGATGCGGTCGATGCTCTCCTCCACCATGGCGATGCCGCGGGCGTAGGCGCGCTGTGCCAGATCGGTGTCCACCTCGGGACGATGCGTGCCGATACGAGCGGCTCCGACCGCGTTGGCGACGTCGGTGAAGGTGAGGGTACCTCCGCCGAACGAACGTCCCTCCAGCACCAGACGGTGGCCGAGGCTGCGCGGCCCCACGGACACCGAGGATGGGTCGCCCTTGACAAGCGAGCCACCTCCCAGCCCGAGCGAGATGAGGTCGGGCATGCGGAAGTTGGTGCGTACCCCGCCCACCTCGACCGCCATCGACGACTCGCGCGGGAAGCCGTTGCGGATCACGCCAACGTCGGTCGAGGTGCCACCGACGTCGATCACCACCGCTTCGGTCACGCCCGACAGGTAGGCGGCGCCGCGCATGGAGTTGGTAAGTCCGCACGCGACGGTGAGGATCGGGTAACGCATGGCGTAGTCGAGCGTCATAAGGGTGCCGTCGTTCTGGGTCAGGAACAGTTCGGCGTGGACGCCGGCCTGCTCTACAGCATCTCGGAAGGCGCTTGCGGCCCGCCGTGCCACGTTCGTCACCGCGGCATTGAGGACCGTGGCGTTCTCGCGCTCGAGTAGGCCGATCGAGCCGATCTCGCTCGAGAGGGAGACCGGCAGGTCGGGCCAGCGCGTGCCGACGAGATCTAGCACCGCGAGCTCGTGGTCGGCATTCACCGGCGAGAAGACCGACGAGACTGCAAGCACCGAGATGTCGGCGCGCACGCGGTCGACGAAATCCGCCACCGCGTGGAGATCCAAGGCCGCGATCTCCCGGCCATCGAACTCGAAGCCGCCGCGCACCACGAGGGACTCCTGGTCGACCGCCCGCCGGAGATCATCGGGCCAGCTGGTGAGGGGCGGAATCGCCAGCGTGGCGGGAGCGCCGATGCGTACGACACCGACCCGGTTGAGATTGCGCCGCTCGATGATGGCGTTGGTCACCTGGGTGGTGCCCAGCATGGCGTGGGTGATGTCGGACGCGCTGC
>JAJZVM010000004.1 GCA_021845645.1 Bacillota bacterium | reverse complement strand
GGACCTGCCGGCTGGAGTGGACATCGAAATCAAGCTCTAGCCGGGGGGTAGCAGAGGTGAAGGGGATCATCGGGCGCAAGCTCGGCATGACGCGCATCTTCGACGCAAGCGGCCGCGCCGTGTCCGTTACGGCGATCGAGGCTGGCCCCTGCCCGGTCGTGCGCGTCAAGGAGCAGGAGACGGACGGCTACCGCGCCGCCGTGCTCGGCTTCGACCGGGCGCGCCGTGCGACGCGCCCATATAAGGGCCAGTTCAAGGACAGGACGGCGGCACCACTCAAGGTGCTGCGCGAGATGCGGCTCGCGGAAGGCGACGAGGCACCTGCAGGTGAGGTGCGGGTCGACATCTTCCAGAGCGGCGACCTCGTCGACGTGCGCGGCCGCTCCAAGGGGCGCGGCTTCGCCGGCGGCATCAAGCGCTGGAATTTCCACCGCGGACCGATGGCGCACGGCTCGAAGTATCACCGCGGCCCCGGTTCGCTCTCGTCCCGCATGTCGGGCGGCGGCGGCAGGGTCTTCAAGGGACGGCGCCTGCCGGGTCACCTCGGCGACGCGCGCGTCACCGTGCAGGCCCTCGAGGTCGTGCGCGTGGACCTCGAGCGCAACATCCTGCTGGTGCGGGGTGCCGTTCCCGGCGTGCGCGGCGCGATCGTCGAGATCCGCGAGAGCTGCAAGTCAGGGGGGCGCAAGGCATGAAGGCCACCGTCTACAACCAGCAGGGCGAGGCGGTCGGCGAAGTCGAGCTCTCTGAGCGCGTCTTCGGCGCCCCTGTGAACCAGGGACTCATCCATCAGGCGGTCGTCGCCCGGCTTGCGAACCGGCGGCAGGGCACGTCCGAGACCAAGACGCGCGCGGTCGTCGCAGGCGGCGGCCGCAAGCCGTGGCGGCAGAAGGGAACGGGCCGCGCCCGTCAGGGCTCGATCCGGAGCCCGCTCTGGCGCAAGGGCGGCATCGTGTTCGGACCCCACCCGCGCAGCTACCGTCAGGAGCTGCCGCGCAAGATGCGCCGCGCGGCGCTGCGCGCCGCACTGTCGGCGCGTGCGCTCTCGGGAGACATCGTCGTGCTGGACCGCCTGGATCTCGAGGGGCCGAAGACGAAGGTCTTCGTCGGCGTGCTGAAGGCCCTGGGCGCCCCGCAGGCGCTGTTCGTCAGCGAGGCGCACCGCCCTGAGCTCCAGCTTTCCGCGCGCAACGCCGCCACGGCGGAGGCCGTGGTGGCCCAGGACCTCAGCGCCTACCAGGTGCTGCGGTACCCGAAGCTCATCTGCACCAGGGACGCCCTGGCGCGCCTCGAGGAGGTGCTCGGCTGATGGACGTGCACGAGGTGCTCGAGCGCCCCATCGTCACCGAGAAGTCGAACGACCAGATGGCCCTCGGCAAGTACACCTTCCGCGTGGCGCTCCACGCCACCAAGCCCGAGATCAAGCGGGCCGTGGAGGAGATCTTCAAGGTGCAGGTCGTGAGCGTGCAGACGATGCGCGTGCGCGGCAAGCTGCGCCGCCAGGGCAGCACCCACGGTTACCGCAGCGACTGGAAGAAGGCCATCGTGCAACTCAAGCCCGGCCAGAGCATCCAGATCTTCGAGGGGGTGTAGACATGGCTGTGCGCAAGCTCAAGCCGACATCCCCCGGCGTCCGCGCCGTGGCACTGCCCGGCTTCGCGGAGATCACCAAGGACCGGCCCGAGAAGGCGCTCGTGCGGGGGCACGGCACCAAGGGCGGGCGCAACGCCCAGGGGCGCATGACGGTGCGCTTCCGCGGCGGGGGACACAAGCGCCTGCAGCGCCGGATCGACTTCCTGCGGCGCAAGGACGGCGTGCCGGCCAAGGTCGTCGCGATCGAGTACGATCCGAACCGATCCGCCAACATCGCGCTCCTGCACTACGCCGACGGCGAGAAGACGTACATCCTGGCCCCGGCAGGGATCGCGGTCGGGGACGTGCTGCAGTCCGGCGAGGGCTCCGACATCCGCCCCGGCAACGCGATGGAGATCCGCCACATGCCCGTCGGCACGCAGGTCCACTGCATCGAGCTGACGCCCGGCCGCGGCGCGCAGATGGTGCGCTCCGCCGGCACGTCGGCGCAGGTGATGGCGCGCGAGAGCGGCATGGCGCTCCTGCGCCTGCCATCCGGTGAGCAGCGCTACGTGCGCGAGAACTGCCGCGCGACGATCGGCCAGGTCGGCAACGTCGACCACGAGAACCGGCAGATCGGCAAGGCCGGCCGCAAGCGGTGGCTGGGCCACAAGCCGCACAACCGCGGCGTCGTCATGAACCCTGTCGACCACCCGCACGGCGGCGGCGAGGGCAAGAGCCCGATCGGCCGCAAGGCGCCGGTGTCGCCGTGGGGCCTCAAGATGGGCCAGAAGACGCGCAAGAAGAAGAAGCACTCCGACCGCTACATCGTGTCCAGGCGCAAGAAGTAAGGAGGCGATCCAGATGGGACGCTCGCTCAAGAAGGGGCCGTACGTGCCGGATCACCTCGTGAAGAAGATCCGGGACATGAACGAGAGCGGCCAGAAGCGCATCATCAAGGTCTGGGCCCGCGCGGCGCAGATCACGCCAGAGATGATCGGCCACACCATCGCCGTCCACGACGGCCGCAAGCACATCCCTGTCTACGTCACCGAGGACATGGTCGGACACCGGCTCGGGGAGTTCGCCCCGACCCGCACCTTCCGTGGCCACGGCAACCACACCGAGCGCTCGTCGGCGCTCAAGTAAGGTGGCGACCATGGAGAAGCAGATCGGTGCCCGCGCCGTCCTGCGCTACGTGCGCATCGCGCCGCGCAAGTGCCGCATCGTCGTCGACGCCATCCGCGGCAAAGACCTGGAGGAGGCGATCGCCATCCTGCAGTACACGCCGAAGCGCGCCGCGCCCCTGATCGAGAAGCTCGTGCGCTCCGCGGCCGCCAACGCCACGGAGAACCACGAGATGCGGCGCGAGGACCTCTACGTCGCGGAGGCGTACGTCGACCAGGGACCGACGTTCAAGCGCGCGCACCCGCGCTACCGCGGCCAGTCGTATCCGATCCTGAAGCGCACCTCCCACATCACCGTGGTCGTGCGCGAGAGAGGGGTGTAACGGTGGGTCAGAAGGTACACCCGAAGGGCATGCGCATCGGCGTGATCAAGGACTGGGACTCGCGCTGGTACGCGAGCGCGAAGAACTTCCCCGATCAGCTCGCCGAGGACCTCTGGCTGCGCCGCCACATCAAGCAGGCCCACTTCCAGGCCGGCATCGCCCGCATCGAGATCGAGCGGGCCGCGAACCGCCTGAAGGTCTTCATCCACACCGCCAAGCCGGGCATCGTGATCGGCAAGGGCGGCGCGGGCGTGGACGGGCTGCGGCGCATGCTCGAGCAGCGTACGGGCAAGCAGGTGCACATCAACATCATCGAGATCAAGAATCCCGACACCGACGCCCAGCTGGTGGCGGAGTCGATCGCCTCGCAGCTCGAGAAGCGCGTCGCCTTCAAGCGGGCGATGAAGCAGGCCGTGCAGCGGGCGATGCGCCAGAACGCGAAGGGCATCAAGGTGATGACCTCCGGCCGCCTTGGCGGCGCCGAGATGCACCGACGCGAGTGGTACTGGGAAGGCTCCGTCCCTCTGCACACGCTGCGGGCCGACATCGACTACGGCTTTGCCGAGGCGCACACCACGTACGGCCAGATCGGCGTCAAGGTCTGGATCTACAAGGGCGAGATCTTCGGATCGCGTACCGCGCAGGGAGGGCAGTGAGATGCTGCAGCCCAAGCGCACCAAGTTCCGCAAGCTGCACCGCGGCCGCAGGGCCGGGCAGGCCACGCGCGGCAACCGCATCATCGAGGGCGAATACGGCCTTGTGGCGCTGGAGTCCGCGTGGATCACCGACCGGCAGATCGAGGCCGCACGTGTCGCGCTGACGCGCTACATCCGCCGCGGCGGCAAGGTCTGGATCAAGATCTTCCCGGACCACCCGTACACGAAGAAGCCGGCCGAGACGCGCATGGGTTCCGGCAAGGGATCCCCGGAGTACTGGGTCGCGGTGGTGAAGCCCGGCCGCGTGCTCTTCGAGTTGAGCGGCGTGCCTGAGGAAGTGGCGCGCGAGGCGATGCGCCTCGCAGGGCACAAGCTCCCGATCCGCACCAGGTTCGAGGTGCGGCAGCAGCCGGGGGAGGGTGTGGCGGATGAAGCCGAATGAACTCAGCCGGCTCTCGAGCGATGAGATCGACAAGAAGGTCAAGGACCTGAAGGGCGAGCTCTTCAACCTGCGCTTCCAGGCGGCGACGGGCCAGCTCGAGAACCCCATGCGCATCCGCGAGGTGCGGCGGTCGATCGCGCAGCTCAAGACCGTGCAGCGCCTGCGCGAGCTAGGGCTCGACGCCTAGGAGGGACGAAGTGGTGGAGGAGCGCTCAGACCGCAAGACCCGCGTCGGCAGGGTGGTGTCGGACAAGATGGACAAGACGGTTGTCGTGGCCATCGAGGAGATCACAGCCCACCCGGTGTACGGGCGGCGTATCCGGCGAACCAAGAAGCTCAAGGCCCACGACGAGGAGAACCAGGCCAGAGAGGGCGACACCGTGCGCGTCATGGAGACGCGGCCGCTCTCGCGCGAGAAGCGCTGGCGCGTGGTGGAGATCCTCGAGCGGGCGCGGTAGGAGGGTCTGCAGAGGTGATCCAGGTACAGACCCGTCTGACGGTGGCGGACAACACAGGAGCCAAGGAGCTGCAGTGCATCAAGGTGCTCGGCGGATCGCTGCGGCGCTACGCCAACATCGGTGATGTCATCGTCTGCGCGGTGAAGCAGGCTGCCCCGGGTGGGGTCGTCAAGAAGGGCGACGTCGTGAAGGCGGTCGTGGTGCGGACGCGGGACGGCCTGCAGCGCCCGGACGGCTCGCACATCCGGTTCGACGACAACGCGGCGGTCATCCTGCGCGACGAGCGCGAGCCGCGCGGCACCCGCATCTTCGGACCGGTGGCGCGCGAACTGCGCGAGCGTGAGTTCATGAAGATCATCTCGCTCGCCCCGGAGGTGCTATAGATGCCAGGGCGCATTCGCAAGGGCGACCAGGTGGCAGTCATTGCGGGCAAGGACAAGGGGCACCGCGGCAAGGTGCTGCAGGTGCTGCCGAAGACGGGGCGGGTCATCGTGGAGGGCGTGAACAAGCAGAAGCGCCACCAGAAGGCGAGCCGCACCGTGATGCAGGCCGGCATCGTGACGAAAGAAGGGGCGATCGACCTTTCGAACGTCATGCTCTACTGCAGCCGCTGCGGCAAGCCGAGCCGCGTCGGCACACGCATGGACGGCGACGTCCGCGAGCGCGTCTGCCGCAGCTGCGGCGAGCCGTTCGCACGCTAGGAGGAGACCATGCCGACGATGAAGGAGCGGTACCTCGAGGAGGCGGTTCCGGCGCTGACGAAGCGCTTCAGCTACCGCAATCCGATGCAGGTGCCCAAGCTGGAGAAGATCGTGATCAACATGGGCGTCGGCGACGCAGTGCAGAACCCGAAGCTCCTGGAGTCCGCCGTCGCCGAGATGGGTCAGATTGCGGGGCAGCGCCCCGTGGTCACCAAGGCCAAGCGTTCCATCTCCACGTTCAAGATCCGCGAGGGGATGTCGATCGGGGCCAAGGTGACCTTGCGCGGACAGCGCATGTACGACTTCCTCGACCGCCTGGTGAATGTCGCGCTGCCGCGCGTCCGCGACTTCCGCGGCATCTCGGGCAAAGGATTCGACGGCCGGGGCAACTTCGCCCTGGGCCTCAAGGAACAGCTTATCTTCCCGGAAATCGACTACGACAAGGTAGAGAAGATCCGGGGCATGGACATCGTGATCGTAACGAGCGCCCGCAGCGACGAGGAAGCCAAGGAGCTTCTGCGCCTGCTCGGGATGCCTTTCCGCGACTAGGAGGGAAGAGGATTGGCCAAGAAGTCGCTGATCGAAAAGTCCCAGGGCCCGCAGAAGTTCAAGGTACGCGGCTACCACCGCTGCCGCGAGTGCGGGCGGCCCAGGGCTTACCTGCGCCACTTCGGCCTCTGCCGTCACTGCTTCCGCCAACACGCGCTGCGCGGGGAGATCCCCGGCGTGCGCAAGGCCAGCTGGTAAGGAGGACCGGAGCATGGTCATGACCGATCCCATCGCCGACATGCTGACCCGCGTGCGCAACGCGTCGCACGCGCGCCACGAGCAGGTCGACATCCCGGCCTCCCGCGTCAAGGAGGCGGTCGCCCGCATCCTGCGCGAGGAGGGCTTCATCCAGGGTTACGAGCGCATCGACGAGGGGCCGCAGGGCATCCTGCGGGTGCACCTCAAGTACGGGCCGGAACGCAAGCGCGTTCTCATGGGTCTGCGGCGCATCTCGCGGCCCGGTCTCAGGGTCTACGCCCGCAAGGACCAGCTGCCGCGCGTCCTCGGCGGTCTCGGCATCGCCGTCGTCTCGACGTCCAAGGGCATCGTCACCGACGCGGAGGCCCGGCGCCTCGGACTCGGCGGCGAGGTGCTCTGCTACATCTGGTAGGGAGGTGATGACGTGTCCCGCATTGGCAAGGTGCCCATCCCCGTCCCGCCAGGCGTGACGGTGGACATCGACGGGAACGCCGTGCGCGTCAAGGGGCCGAAGGGCGAGCTCTCGCGCGAGCTTAGCGCCGAGATCTCGGTTCGCCTCGAAGGCCAGACGCTCGTCGTCACCCGCCCGTCCGACGCCCCGAGGCACAGAGCGCTGCACGGCCTGACGCGCACGCTCGTCGCCAACATGGTCGAGGGCGTGACGAAGGGCTTCGAGAAGAGACTCGAGCTCGTCGGCGTCGGCTACCGCGCATCGCGGCAGGGCGAAAAGCTCGTCCTGACCGTCGGCTTCTCCCACCCGGTGGAGATCGTGCCGCCCCAGGGCATCGAGTTCCAGGTCCCGGCCCAGAACGCCGTCATCGTCCAGGGTGCCGACCGCGAGCAGGTCGGCGAGATCGCGGCGCGCATCCACAGGGTGCGTCCCCCCGAGCCCTACCAGGGCAAGGGAATCCGCTACCAGGGCGAGCACGTGCGGCGCAAGGTCGGCAAGACCGGCAAGAAGTAGGAGGGCCCCATGGTTAAGGAACTCAGCGCGCGCGAACGGCGTCACCGCCGGGTGCGCAAGCGGATCTCCGGAACGGTCGAGCGGCCGCGTCTCGCGGTCTACCGCTCGCTGCAGCACATCTACGCGCAGCTGATCATCGACGGCGAGGGGCGCACCCTGGTGCAGGTCTCGTCGCTTGACGCCGCACTGCGCGCGCAGGAAGCCGAGGGCAAGGTCGACATGGCGCGGCGGGTCGGCCGGTTGCTTGCCGAACGGGCCAAGGCGCAGGGCATCGAGGCTTGCGTCTTCGACCGCGGCGGTTATCTCTACCATGGCCGGGTCGCGGCGCTCGCAGAGGGCGCGCGCGAAGCCGGACTCCGGTTCTAGGGAGGCGTCGTATGGCCAGAGGAAGGGAACGCCGGCAGGAGCGGGACCAGGAGTTCCAGGAGAAGGTCGTGTCGATCAACCGCGTGGCGAAGGTCGTCAAGGGCGGCCGCCGCTTCAGCTTCTCCGTCGTCGTGATCGTCGGCGACCAGAACGGGCGCGTCGGGGCGGGCCTAGGCAAGGCGCAAGAGATCCCGGACGCGATCAAGAAGGGCATCGAGACCGCCAAGAAGCACCTCGTCAAGGTGCCGCGCGTGGGTACCACGATCCCGCATGAGGTGCTCGGACAGTTCGGAGCGGGATCGGTGCTGCTGAAGCCCGCCCGCGCGGGCACGGGCGTCATCGCCGGCGGCGCGGTGCGCGCGATCATGGAGCTTGCCGGTGTGCGCGACATCACCACGAAGTCGCTCGGCACATCGAACCCCAACAACGTCGTCTACGCCACCATGGAGGGGCTGCGGCAGTTGCGCTCGGCCGAGGACGTGATGCGTCTTCGCGGCAAGATCGCTGCGGCACCGGTGGCGGCGCCCGAGCCCGAGGCGGGAGCCGAGGACGAGCCCCAAGAGCCCGCGCAGGCGCTCTAGCAGGAGGACATGATGCTCAAGATCACGCTCACGCGCTCGCCGATCGGCTACGCCGGCGACCAGCGGGCGACCGCAGAGGCCCTGGGGCTCCGCAAGCTGCATCACAGCGTGATGCAGCAGGACACCCCGGCCGTACGCGGCATGCTCCACAAGATCAGGCACCTGGTAACGGTCGAGGAAGTCGAGGAGGGATCCGGCGATGCGGCTCGATGATCTGAAGCCGAATCCCGGGGCACGCACAGCGCCCAAGCGGCTCGGCCGTGGCATCGGCTCAGGTCTCGGCAAGACCTCCGGCAAGGGCCACAAGGGACAGAACGCACGGGCCGGCGGCGGCGTGCGTCCCGGCTTCGAGGGCGGTCAGCTGCCCTTGCAGCGCAGGCTGCCGAAGCGGGGCTTTCGCAATCCGGAGCGGACCGTATACACGCTCCTGAACCTGGAGCGTCTCGAGGACGTTCCGGCCGGTACCGTCGTGAACCCGGAGTACCTGCTGCGCGAGGGCATCCTCCGGCGCATCGACGGCCGGGTCAAGGTGCTCGGGCGCGGCGAGCTCACGCAGGCCATCACCGTGCAGGCACACGCGTTCAGCCAGGCGGCCAAGGAGAAGATCGAAGCTTTGGGCGGCAAGGCTGAGGTACTCTGATGTTCCAGAACATGGAGAACATCGCACGGGCGGGAGATCTTCGTCGCAGGATCCTCTTCACGCTCCTGATGTTCGCGGTGTTCCGCCTGGGCGTGTACATCCCCGTGCCCGGCGTGGACGCGGCCGCGCTGCAGACGTTCGTCAAGTCGAACGAGGTCACGCTCTTCGGCCTCTTGAACCTGTTCTCGGGCGGCGCGTTCTTCACGTTCTCGATCTTCGCGATGAGCATCGTGCCGTACATCAATGCGTCGATCATCATGCAGCTCCTCACGGTCGTGATCCCGCGCGTCGAGGAGCTGCAGAAAGAGGGCGCGGACGGCCAGAAGAAGATCAACGAGTGGACGCGCTACCTTACGGTGATCCTGGCCGTCATCCAGGCGTTCGGCACGACGGTGACGCTGAACCGCCTGGCAGGGGTCGTCGCAAACCCGGGTATCGGCTCGATCCTGCTCATCACGCTGATCCTCGCCGCGGGATCCGTCTTCCTGATGTGGATCGGCGAGATGATCACCGAGTTCGGCATCGGCAACGGCGCATCGCTCATCATCTTCATCGGCATCGTGTCGCGGATGCCGTCCGGCATCTCGGCCGGCATCCAGTATCTGCAGGCCGGCACCATCTCGCCCGTGGAGATGCTCGTGCTGCTGGTGCTGGCGGCCCTCGTGATCGCGGTGGTCGTCGTGATGCAGGAGGCAGAGCGGCGGATTCCGGTGCAGTACGCCAAGCGACTCGTCGGCCGGCGCATGTACCAGGGAGCCACCTCGCACATCCCCATCAAGGTCAACGCATCCGGCGTCATCCCGCTGATCTTCGCGGTGTCGCTCCTGTTCCTGCCGCAGACCCTGGCATCGTTCTTCCCCAAGCTGTCGACGGTCGCCCAGATCCTGTCGATGAACAACTGGCCGATGGTCGTCGTGGAGTTCCTGCTGGTCGTGGCGTTCACGTTCTTCTACACCGGCGTCGTGTTCAAGCCGCATGACGTGGCGGACAACATCCGCAAGCTCGGCGGCTTCATCCCGGGCATCCGGCCCGGCCACCCGACGGCGCAGTACCTCGAGCGCGTCTCGACCAGAATCACGGTGCTCGGCGCCATCTTCCTCGGGCTCATCGCCATCCTGCCGTTCCTGGTCGTCAAGGTGACGAACATCCAGGTCTACTTCGGCGGCACCGCCCTCCTGATCGTCGTCGGCGTCGCTCTCGACACCATGAAGCAGATCCAGGCGCAGCTCGTGATGCGCAACTACCAGGGCTTCCTCAAGTCGTAGGGGAGGGGATGCGGATGCGCGCTGTCCTGATGGGCCCGCCGGGTGCGGGCAAGGGAACCCAGGCGCAGGTGCTGGCACAGGGCGCCAGGGTGCCGCAGGTCGCCACAGGCGACATCCTCCGCCGCGCGCGCGAGGAAGGCACGGCGCTCGGCCGGGCGGCCCAGTCCTACATGGACAAGGGCGAGCTCGTGCCGGACGAGGTCATGATCGGCATCATCGAGGAGCGGCTTCGCCAGGAGGACGCGAAGCCGGGCTTCCTCCTCGACGGCTTCCCCCGCACGGTGCCGCAGGCGGAGGCCTTGGACCGCCTACTGCAGGCGCTCGGCATCCCGCTCGAGGCGGTGCTGCTGCTGGAGGTGCCCGAGGACTCGATCGTGCGGCGGCTCTCCGGCCGGCGCACCTGCCCGAACTGCGGCCGCAGCTACCACATGGAGAACGATCCGCCGCCGGCGGACGGGCGCTGCGGGAACTGCGGCGCCGAACTCGTGACGCGCACGGACGACCGGCCCGAGACGGTGCTCTCGCGGCTCGAGGTCTACCGGCGCAGCACCGAGCCCCTCAGGGCCTACTACCAGGAGTGCGGCATCCTGCGCTCCGTCGACGGCGTCGGCAAGGTCGAGGAGGTGACAGCGCGCCTGCGGGCGGCGCTGCGCGATTGATCATTCTCAAGTCGGAGCAGGAGATCGAGAAGATGCGCAAGGCCGGGGCGCTCACGGCACAGGCCCGCGACTACGTCGCAGGGCTCGTGCGGCCGGGCGTCACGACGCGCGAGCTCGATCACGCCGCGCGGCGCTTCATCGAGGAGCGCGGCGGCATCCCCTCCTTCCTCGGCTACCAGGGCTATCCCGCCAGCATCTGCACCTCCGTGAACGGCGTCGTCGTGCACGGCATCCCGGGCAAGCAGACGCTGCGCGAGGGCGACATCATCTCCCTCGACCTCGGGGCTCTGCTCGACGGCTACCACGGCGACACGGCCGTGACGGTGGCGGTCGGCAGGATCCCCGAGCGGACCAGGGAGCTCCTCGAGGTCACGAAGCAGGCGCTCCTCGCCGGCATCGAGCAGGCGAGGCCCGGCCGGCACCTGAGCGACGTCTCGCACGCCGTGCAGGAGGTGGCCGAGGGTCATGGCTTCTCCGTCGTCGTGGACTATGTCGGGCACGGCATCGGGCGGGAGATGCACGAGGACCCGCAGATCCCGAACCACGGGCCCGCGGGCCGCGGCGTGCTGCTGCGGCGGGGCATGGTCCTGGCGATCGAGCCGATGATCAACCAGGGCGGAGCCGACGTCGCGGTGCGTGACGACGGCTGGACGGTCGAGACGACGGACGGGCTGCCGTCCGCCCACTTCGAGCACACGGTGGCTGTCGGCGAACCGCCAGAGATCCTGACGGCACCATGAGGCAAGAGGACCATGGAGATCGGTGACGTGGTGCGCAGCCTGCGAGGGCGGGACCAGGGACGGTGCTTCCTGGTGGTCGGAGAGAGCCTGGGCCGCTTGCTCGTGGCCGACGGCGACCTGAGGCCCGTCGCGAGACCGAAGGCCAAGAATCCACGGCATGTCGCAGCGGCCGGCCGGCTCAAGGAGCCGGAGCGCGAGCGGCTGAGGCGGGGCCCGATCCCGGGTGACGACGAGGTGCGCAAGTGGCTCAAAGACGTGCAGGAAGGAGGCGATGCGGATGCCGAGGGATGATGCCATCGAAGTGGAGGGCAAGGTGATCGAGCCCCTGCCGAACGCGATGTTCCGGGTGGAGCTCGAGAACGGACACAAAGTTTTGGCGCACGTTTCCGGCAAGCTGCGCATGCACTTCATACGCATCCTGCCGGGAGACCGCGTGACGATCGAGTTGTCGCCCTACGACCTAACCCGTGGCCGGATCACCTACCGGCTGAAGTAGGAGGGATCCCATGAAGGTGCGACCTTCCGTGAAAGTCATGTGCGAGAAGTGTAAGATCATTAGACGGCACGGCGTCGTGATGGTGATCTGCGAGAACCCGAAGCACAAGCAGAGGCAAGGCTAGGAGGGAGCACACTTGGCGAGAATCGCTGGCGTAGACCTGCCGCGCGACAAGCGCGTCGAAGCTGCCCTGCCGTATATCTACGGCATCGGGTGGAGTCTCGGGCGCCGCATCCTCAAGGAGACCGGCGTCAATCCCGACACGCGCGTTCGCGACCTCTCCGAGGACGAGGTGTCGCGCCTGCGCGACGTGATCGAGAAGCAGTACCGCGTCGAGGGCGAGCTGCAGCGTGAGGTGCAGCTGAACATCAAGCGCCTGATCGAGATCGGCTCCTACCGCGGCCTCAGGCACCGCAGGGGCCTGCCTGTGCGCGGCCAGCGCACACAGACCAACGCGCGCACGCGCAAGGGACCGGCCCGCACCGTCGGCGTGCGGCGCAAGAAGTAAGGAGGCAGGATCTTGCCCACCAAGAAGTCGAGCTCCGCGGCCCGGCCGCGCCGGCGCGAGCGCAAGCACGTCGAGCGTGCCGTCGCCCATATCCGCAGCACCTTCAACAACACGATCGTCACGATCACGGACCCCCAGGGGGGCACGCTCTCCTGGGCGACCGCCGGCACCCAGGGCTTCAAGGGCTCGCGCAAGTCCACGCCGTTCGCGGCGCAGATGGCGGCCGAGACCGCGGCCAAGGCCGCCATGGAGCACGGCGTGCGCGAGGTCGAGGTGTTCGTCAAGGGCCCGGGTTCGGGACGCGAGGCGGCCATCCGCAGCCTGCAGACGGCAGGCCTCGAAGTCTCGGCGATCAAGGACGTCACGCCGATTCCGCACAACGGCTGCCGGCCGCCCAAGCGCCGGCGCGTCTAGAGACCGTATAGAAGGGGAGGGATCGCAGCAAAGATGGCCCGTAACACTGGTCCCACCTGCCGGCTGTGCCGGCGCGAGGGCATGAAGCTGTTCCTCAAGGGTGACCGCTGCTTCTCCGACAAGTGCCCGATCGTGAAGAAGCAGCGCAACCAGCCGCCCGGCCAGCACGGCCTGGGACGCCGCAAGGCGTCCGAGTACGGCCTGCAGCTGCGCGAGAAGCAGAAGGTGCGCCGCTTCTACGGCGTCATGGAGACGCAGTTCCGCCGCTACGTGGACCGCGCGCAGCGCAGCCAGCAGCCGACCGGCGACGTCATGCTGTCGCTCCTCGAGCGCCGCCTCGACAACGTCGTCTACCGCATGGGCTTCGCCCTTTCGCGGCCACAGGCCCGCCAGCTGGTGCGGCACGGCCACTTCAGCGTCAACGGGCGCAAGGTCTCGGTACCATCGTTCATCGTCCGTCAGGGCGATGAGATCGAGGTGCGGGCGCGCTCGCGCGAGATGGCCTCGGTCAAGGAGATCGTCGAGCGCGGCCACGGCCGTATGGTGCCGGAGTGGGTCGAGGTGCAGCGCGACCAGTACAAGGGACGTGTCGTCCGCCTGCCCGAGCGGCAGGACGTGGACGTGCCAGTGGAGGAGCACCTCATCGTCGAGCTCTACTCCCGCTGAGCAGGGGAGGACAGTACGTGAACGAGTTTCAGACGCCTCAGATCGAGTGCCTCGAGCTGCAGGAAGGCGTGGGCTATGGCCGATTCGTCGTCGAGCCGCTGGAGCGCGGCTTCGGCATCACGCTGGCGAATGGCCTTCGGCGCATCCTGCTCTCCTCGCTCACGGGAGCGGCGGTCACGTCGGTGCGTATCCAGGGAGTGCTGCACGAGTTCTCGACCGTCCCCGGTGTGCGCGAGGATGTCACGGACATCGTCCTCAACCTCAAGACCCTGGCCCTCAAGATGCATGGCGACGGTCCTAAGGGCCTACGCGTCGAGATGCGCAAGGAAGGGCCGCTGACGGCCGGTGAGGCCATCCAGGATCCCGAGATCGAGGTCCTGAACCCCGACCTCGTGCTCTGCACCCTGGACAAGGGCGCAGAGTTCGTGATGGACCTGACGATCGAGAAGAACCGCGGCTACGTATCGGCCGACCGCAACAAGCGCCCGGACCAGCCGATCGGCGTGATCGCGATGGACGCGATGTTCTCGCCGATCCGCCGCGTCAACTACACGATCGAGGACACCCGCGTCGGTCAGATCACCGACTACGACAAGCTGACGCTCGAGATCTGGACCAACGGCGGCATCCGCCCCGACGAGGCGCTCGTCGAGTCGGCGCGCATCCTCGAAGACCACCTCTCGCTCTTCACCGGACTGTCCGTCGACGCGCACCGGCCCGCAGTGGCCCAGGACGTGCCCGGCGACAAGCGCGACCGGCTGCGCGAGATGCCGATCGAGGAGCTCGAGCTCTCGGTGCGCTCCTTCAACTGCCTCAAGCGCGCCGGCATCAACACCGTCGCGGAGCTCGTCTCCCGCACCGACGAAGAGATGATGAAGGTCAGGAACCTCGGCAAGAAGTCGCTCGAGGAAGTCAAGCAGAAGCTGGCGGACGCCGGCCTCAGCCTGGCCAAGTCGGAAGACTGAGACAGACACGAAGGGAGGGATACCCGTGCCCATGCGCAAGCTAGGCCGCCGCTCGGACGTGCGCAAGATGCTGCTCCGCAACCAGGTCACCTCGTTCCTGCACGACGAGCGGTTCGTCACCACGGAGGCCAAGGCCAAGGAGGTCTCGGCCCTCGTGGAGCAGCTCATCACCATGGCCGCTGAGGACACGGTTCCGAACCGTCGCGCCGCCGCCGCCTACATCCTCGACGAGGACGTGGTGCGCAAGCTGTTCACGAACATCGCACCCAAGTACAAGGAGCGCCAGGGCGGCTACACGCGCGTCGTGCGGATCGGTCCCCGCCGCGGCGACGCAGCCCCCATGGCGGTGCTCGAGCTCGTCTGATGCTCGAGGCCGAGGCCGTTGCCCTGCGCCGCGGCGCCTTCCGCCTGGCCGTACGGCACTTTCGTGCCGCCCCGGGCGAGATGGTCGCGGTCGCAGGCCAGAACGGCTCCGGCAAGTCCACGCTCCTCCTGGCGTTGGCGGGGATCCTGCGCCCGGAGGCCGGCGAGATCCGCCTTGCCGGAGGACCCTGCCTGCCGCCCCAGGTCGCCTATCTGCCGGCGCGCGCCGAGGATGCCGTCCTCGGGGCGCGTCGCCTGCTTGAGGTGTCCCTGACGCTCAGCCTGCAGGGTCGGCCCGAGGATCCCGCCCAGGCCCTGCATGAGATCGAGGCCCTCCTCGACCTGCCGCGCGAGGACTTGGCCGATGCGGCGGAGGGGACGTACAGGGCGCTGTGCGGTCTCGCGGCGACCAAAGCCCTCTGCTTCGTGCTCGACGAACCGACGGCAAGGCTCGCGCCGCGCGCGCAGGCCGTGCTGCGCCGGTCCTTGATGCGGCTGCGGGCCGCGGGGCGCATCGTCGTCGTCGCGACCCACGATCCGGAGCTCGCCCGCATGGCGGACCGCACCTACCGCGCGCAGGACGGCGAGATTCGGGCCGACAGCCTCGGGCAGGCGATCCGCGATCGGGTGCTCGGAGAGCCGTCGATCTGGTCCGCGTTTGGCCCTTTGGGCGTCGACGAGGCCCTGCGGGAGATCTGGCCACCGTGATCGAGCTCCGGGAGTTCGCGGTCGGCGACGCGGGGCCGTACCGCGTCTCGCTGCAGGGGAGATCCGTGCTGGGGCTGCTCGGCGTGCACGGCGCCGCCGCGACCAGGCTACTCGAGGCCCTCGCGGGGGCGCGCCGCCACAAGGGGCGGATCCGCATCGCAGGGCGGGACGCCAAGGCGTCGGACGTCGCCTACGCGCCGGAGGAGGTCGAGCAGGTCCTGTTCGGCCGCACGGCGGCCGAGGCGGTCGGGCCTGGCGGCGAGGCGTTCGCCAGGCGCCTCGGCGCGGCCCATCTCCTCGGCCGCCCGCCGCAGGAGCTCTCGAGCGGCGAGCGACGGCGTCTGGCCCTTGCGGCCGTCTTCGGCAGCGGACGGCCGCTGCTGCTGTTCGACCGTCCGACGGCAGGCCTCGATCCCGACGGTCAGGCGATGTTCTGGCAGGCGGCAGCGGCCCATCCCGGCGCCGTGGTGCTGAGCCTGGGCTCGCCGGCCGAGGCGAGGTACTGCACGGCCCTCCTGGCGGTGCCGGGTGAGGGCCGGCCATGGCCGGGCGGCACGCTCGGCGCCGATCGGCAGAGGCAGGTGCGCTGGCCTCCCGACGGGGCCTCGGACATCGCCTGGACGCTCGGGCTGGCGGCCGGGCCAGGGACACTCGCGAGGGAGGTGGCGGCATGGCGCGCGAGGCGGAGGCACAGGTGATCGTGCTGGTCGCCTGGGTCCTCGTGACCTGGCTCGATCCGGCGATCTGGCCCTCCCTGCTCGCGTTGTCGCTGGCCTTCGCCTACCTCGTGCGGCGCGAGGGACTGCGGCGCGTGCCGTGGGCGGCGATGGCCGGACTCGGCGTGCTCGTGCTGCTCGGGCACCTCTTTGCCCCGGGCGGCCTGCCGCTCCGCCTGGAGACAGCCGCGTCCACGGTCCTCAGGCTGTGGGCGGTGCTCTGTGAAGGGCAGGTCGTGCTCGGGATCGTCGGGCCGATCGGGATCGCTCGCACCTTCGGCCGGCTCGGCCGGCTGCTGCGGCCCTTCGGCATCGCTGGCCGCGATCTCGAGGTGATGACGTTCATCACGCTGCGCATGATCCCGGAAACGGCCGTCAGCGCCCGCAGAGTCTGGCTCGGCCGCCGCTTCCTCGCGGTTCGCCCTGGCCTCGGGCAGTGGACCGCCCTCGCCGGCGCATGGGTCGCACAGAGCATGCGCACGGCGGGGGCGCTCGGCGAGGCGCTCGTGATGCGAGGATTCGGGCCGCCTCACGCGCCGCCGCGCATCGACTGGCGGGGACTGGCCCTTGGCTGGCTGCCGCTCGCGACGGCCGTCCTGGCCCTGCCGTGGTGGCTCAGATGAGGTTCGTGGTCGCCTACGAGGGCACACGCTACTGCGGCTGGCAGCTCCAGGCCGCGCAGCCCACGGTGCAGTCCGTGATGGAGGCCGCCGTGGCGGCGCTTGAGGGCCATGCCGTACGCGTGCTGGGGGCCTCGCGCACCGACCAGGGGGTGCACGCGCTGGGTCAGGTCGCATGGGCCCGCACGGAACGCGACCTCGCCCCGGAGCGCTACCGGGCGGCCCTGAACCACTTCCTGCCGGAGGACGTGCGGGTGCGCCTGTGCGATCTGCCGGGGGCGGAGTTTTGGCCGCTCCAGGGCGTGATCGAAAAGACCTACGCCTACCGGCTGGACCTTGGCGACGTGCCGGACCCGCGCCTGCGGCGTATCGCGCTGCACCGTCCGGGACCGCTCGACGCCCAGGCGATGCGTCTCGCGCTCTCCATGATCCTCGGGCGCCACGACTTCGCGGCGTTCGGGGGGGCGGGCAGCCCGCGGCGCAGCACGGTGCGCTGCCTGCGCGCGGCGGAGGTGGCCGAGGTGGAGAGGGGCATCGAGATGCGACTTACGGCGGACGGCTTCCTCTACCACATGGCTCGCCACATCGCCGGCGCCTTGCTCGAGGTGGGACAGGGACGCGCGGGCGTCGAACATCTCGTGCGGGTGCTCGTGGCCGGGCCGCCCAAGCAGGGACTCCCCCTGGCCCCTGCGCACGGACTCAGTCTCGTCGGCATCGCCTATGGACCGCCGAATCCGCTTGACAGCCGCTACGTGCGATGACTACCATTACATTATGCGCCATCCTGGGGATGGTACGTTTCGGGGAGGCTTGCCCGCTTTGCAGCGCACGCTAATGACGAGGCGCGAGGATGTCATCCCGCGCTGGCACATCGTGGACGCGGATGGAATGGTTCTGGGCCGCCTGGCGACGGAGGTGGCCGCGGTGCTCCGCGGCAAGCACCTGCCGACCTACACGCCGTCGATCGACAACGGCGACTACGTGATCGTGATCAACGCCGAGAAGGTGCGCGTCACCGGCAACAAGTACGAGGACAAGACGTACTACCACCACACCGGCTATCCCGGCGGCATCCGCGAGACGAGTCTGCGCCACATGCAGGAGCGTCACCCGGAGCGCGTGATCGAGAAGGCGGTGCGTGGCATGCTGCCCAAGAACCGCCTCGGGCGCGATCTCTTCCGCAAGCTCAAGGTGTACAGCGGAGCGACGCACCCGCACGAGGCGCAGCAGCCCACCGAGCTCAAGCTGGGAGGTACGAAGTCCTGATGGCGGTACAGCTTTACGGCACAGGCCGGCGCAAGAGCGCCACAGCGCGCGTGCGCCTCGTGGCAGGCAGCGGCAAGTTCATCGTCAACGGCCGGCCAGTCGAGGAGTACTTCCCGGTCAGCACTCTGCAGATGCTCGTCATGGCACCGCTGCGCACCGTCTCGGCGGAAGGCCGTTACGACGTGATCTGCCGCGTCGAGGGCGGCGGTGTGGCCGGGCAGGCCGGCGCCGTGCGTCACGGGCTCGCGCGGGCCCTTCTGACGGTGGACCCGGAGTACCGGGTGCCGCTGAAGCGGATGGGCTTCCTGCGTCGCGACCCGCGCATGAAGGAGCGCAAGAAGTACGGTCTCAAGGCTGCGCGCAAGCGGCCGCAGTTCTCGAAGCGCTAATGAGGGGCCCCGCCGCAGGCGGGGCCTTTCTGTCGGAGGCGAATGGCGTGGACGCGATCGATCTCGTCGTCTTCGACGTCGACGGCGTGCTCGTCGACGCAAGGGATTCGTACAACGCAGCCGCCCGCCGCACCGTCGAACACGTCCTCGGACCCCGCGACGGCGGCTGGCTGAGCGACGACGAGATGGCCGCGCTGCGCGTCGCGGGCGGCTTCAACGACGAGTGGGACCTCGCCGCGGTGGCGATCTGGGCACAGGCTGGCGGGCGTCGGCAGGATCTCAGGCAGCTTGCGCGCTCTGCGAAGAGCCGCGGCGGTGGCGTGGCCGGCGCCGTCGAAGCGGGAGCCCTCGTGCAGGACCCGCCGCGCGAGGTGGTGCTGAAGGCGTTCTGCGAGATCTATGCCGGCACCGCGCAGGTCGAGGAGATGTACGGCTTCGGGCCGTCGCTCGCGGAGCCCCAGGAGGGACTCTGGCGGCAGGAGAGGCGACTCGTCGAAGCGGCCGAGCTGCTGCTGCTGCGGGCGCCCAAGGCCGTCTATACGGGACGAACGCTGGGTGAGCTCCGGCCGACCTTCGCGCGTTTCGGCTTCGGCGTGCATTTCCCTGAGAACTTCTGCCTGACGGGCGACGGCCCTTACCGCAAGCCCGACGGGCGCGGGCTGCGGTACCTTGGAGAGGTGGCGGGCGCCGCGCACGTGCTGATGGTCGGCGACAACGTCGACGACTTTCGCGCCGTGGAGAACGCGCGCAGGATCGACTCCTCGCGCCGCTACGACTTCTGCGGCATCGAGGGCGGCGCGCTCGGCGAGCTGGCCGCTGATGTATTCCAAGACCTGGGCGTCGAGGCGGTCGCGCCTTCCGCGTCGGAGCTTTTGCGATGGTTGCGCGGCGCCTGAAGCAGGACCTTCTCGGCCAGCTGCCCGATGCGGTACGCGTGGCCTGGCGGGCCCTTGCGCGCGAAGGAGACACGTACCTCGTCGGAGGCGCCTTGCGCGACTTGCTGCTCGGCCGCACGCCGCACGATTACGACCTGGCGACAGCCCTCGGAGCAGAGCGGGCGGGGGAGATCCTCGGCTGGCCGGCAGGCGCCCTGGACGCCTTCGGCGTGCTGCACGGGCCGGGTGGCGACCTGGAGGTGGTCGCGCTGCGCAGCGAGGGCAGCTACCGCGACCAGCGCCATCCGGACGTCCTCCGCTTCGGTGCGTCGCTCGAGGACGACCTGCTGCGCCGCGACTTCACGGCGAATGCCATCGCGCTCGACCTCGCGGGACACGTCCACGATCCTTCGGCAGGTCTCCGCGATCTCCGCCGCGGTCTCCTGCGCACGGTGGGACCCGCCCAAGATCGGCTGGGGGAGGACCTCTTGCGCATCCTGCGCGCCTACCGGCTGGCCGCGGAACTTGGCTGGCGCCTCGACCCCGGCCTGAGAGCGGCGGCGCGGCAGCTCGCGCCCGCTCTCGTCGAGGTATCGGTCGAACGGGTGGGCGGGGAGCTCTGGCGCCTGATCCGCGCGCCGCGCGGTTACCTGCCGCTGCGCTGGGCCGCGGAGGATGGCGTGCTTGGCACGGTACTGCCGTCGCTCAGGCCGACGCGGCCGATCGCGGGTTTCCTGCCGCGCCTCGTCGGCTGGACCCGCGGCGACGCCGCAGAAGCTGTGCGCGCCTGGGCCAAGTTCGCGTGGCCGCGCGAGCAGCGCAGGATCGCCGAGGCGGCGCTCAGGCTGCGGGAGGAGGTCTCGGCCAGCCCGGCCCGACCGGTGTGGCGCGCGGCCCTGGCGCGGTACGGACCGGACGCTGCGGACGTCCTGGTGCTCGCGGGCGGCGGCAGGCGCCTCGCGGCGTTTGCCGGCCTCTACGGCCGCGAGGGTGTGCTGGACCGCACCCGCCTGCCACTGTGCGGCCTGCAGCTCGCCGCAGCCGAGAACTTGAGAGACAGGGAGATCGGCCGGCGGGAGGCGGAGCTCCTGCAGGAGCTCTGGCGCGATCCTGGCCGGTCGCGGGCGGGAGGGCCCAGAGGTGCCTAGAGGCTTGCGCAAGGTGCGCGTTGCGGGACGGACGCCTTCGGGGCGCCGGGCGCAGCCTTCATGGCGGTCTCCTTCTGTGGGACGCGCGACGCCTTCTCGAGCCAAGGCGGGTCGACGCGTCTTGGCGGATAGAGCCCTAGCGCCTCGTAGGTGGAGCGGCGGACGACGCCGTCCGACCTGAGGCCGTGACGCTCCTGGAAAGTCACCACCGCCGCTGTGAGGGGGGCGGTGAAGACCCCGGAGACGGGGCCGTCGTACAGGCCGCGCGCCTTGAGCTCTCGCTGGACGTCGGTCACCTCGCTGCCGCGGGATCCCTCCACGATGGTGCGGCGCGGCGGGATGCCGACGACGTCGACGGGCGTGCTTTCCTGCACCCAGGCGTAGACCTGCTCGACGTCGCGGTTGTACATGCGCACGCAGCCGTGCGATGCGAGGTGGCCGATCGAGGCGGGATTCTGCGTGCCGTGCACGCCGTAGATGCCGTAGGGGATCGAGAGGCGCATCCAGCGCGTGCCGAAGGCGCCGCCCCAGATGGCCTTCTCGGAGATCTGCCAGCTGCCGAGCGGCGTCGGGGTGGACGGCTTGCCGACAGCGACGGGGAACCTCCGGAAGAGGCTCTGGCCCGAGTAGACGCTGAGGGTGCGGCGGTCCGTGTCGATGACGAGACGTATCGGCTCCTTCGGACGCCCCTCCATGGGCACGGCGTGGGTCACGGCGGGCAAAGGGACAAATGCGAGGCAGGGCAGCACGGCAGATCCTCCTGACGTACATGATCGCCGGTAGCGTGTGCGTCGGGGAGGTCCCTAAGCCGTGCCCGCCATCCCGGATCTGGCGGACGTCGCGGTGCTTGCCATTAGCGTGTGCGGCTCGCGGCTCGCGCGATGCGGGCCGGTCCAGTGGCACCGGAGGCGCCGGCCGCATCTTGCCCGGTGATCGGCCGCATGCGCGTCCGGTCCGGCACTCCAGCGAACCTGTCGCGCCGTCTGGTCGGCCGATCCGGGAGAGGCTAGCCGGGGAGGGAACCGCCATGCATCTTCTCTGGCCGCTCGCGCTCTGGTCCATGCTGCTGCCGCAGGGAGCGCGGCCCGCGGACGTCCTGACCCACGTCGCGACCAAACGGCCCGTCATCGCCATCACCATCAACGACGGCCCCGACGGCCAGGTGGTGCCGCGGATGCTGCGGCTCCTGCGCAGCCGCGGCGCCCAGGCAACGTTCTTCGTCAGCGGCACGGCCATCGCGGATGATCCGCAGATGCTGCTCGAGATCCAGGCCGCCCGCTGCGAGGTCGGCAACCACGGCTATCACCACCTCTCCTTGCAGGGCCTACCGCGCGGACGGGTGTCGGGCGAGGTATCCCGCACGGACCGGCTGATCGCGGACGCCCTCGGCAGCGGCCCGCGCTTCCTGCGCCCGCCCTTCGGCCGCGCCGACCGTACGCTGCAACGCGTGGCCAAGCAGGAAGGTGAACGTCTCGCCCTGTGGAATGTCGGCGGGACGGACGAGACGGTCCACGTCTGGCCGCGCACGCTGCACCCGGGCGACATCATCGCCCTGCGCGACGATCCCGAAGGCCTCAGACGCCTCGCTCAGGCCCTCGACATCGCCGGAAGGCTGAAGCTCCGGCCGGTGACGCTGAGCCAGCTCCTCCACGGCTGACCTGCCTGCGGCTGCTGCAAAGGACGAGCCGGCCCCGTCCTGGACGGGACCGGCTCGTCCTTCCTCCGTCAGTCGTGCTCTTCGCTCTGCGGCGGTGCCCCGCCCGGAAGGCCCTCAACGTTGTCCTGCATCGCCTTGCGGAAGTCCCGGATCGTCTTGCCGAGACCGTGGCCGAGCTCCGGCAGACGCTTCGGTCCGAAGATGAGCAGCGCGATGACGAGGATGATCGCGAGATGCACGGGGCTCAGGAGATCCATAGCGATCCGTCCCTTCTCTGGACCTTCTAACGCGCGCCGGAGTTGGCCGCGATGTCGCCGCGACCGAGAAGCTGCAGCAGGCCGATGAGCAGCCAGACAAGCCCGAGAGCGATCATGGCGAGCGCGGCCGCCTGCTGTGCCTCGTTCTCGCCGGTGAGCAGCATGTAGACGCCGAAGCTGTTGAAACCCAGCATGCTCGCGATCGCGTACTCTCCCATGACCAGCGCGAGCACGAGGAAGCTGCCGCCGAGCAGGGCACCGCGCAGATTCGGCAGGATCACGCGCCACAGCACCAGCCCCCAGCCGGCGCCGAGGCTCAGGGCGGCCTCCGTGAGGCGGGGCACGTC
Source organism: Bacillota bacterium (assembly GCA_021845645.1). Next base: position 138,380 of record JAJZVM010000004.1, on the reverse strand, counting down.
CATGGAGCGCAGCCCGTTGTCGACCGAGCGGAAGAGGTAGGGCAGGGCGATCACCCCGTAGGACGCAAGCAGCATGACGAGGGGCGAGGCGAGAGGTCCGACGCCGCCGCCGTACAGCCGGACGATGCCGAACACCAGCACGATCGGAGGCACCACGAACGGCAGGATGCTGATGAGCTCGACCCACTGGCGCATCCTCGGCACGCGCAGATGCGCCCAGTAGGCCGCCGGCACCACGAGCGCGAAGCCGATCAGCACAGCAGCCAGGGCCACGAGCACCGAGAAGCGCAGGCTCAACCAGAGGTTCGGATCCTCGAGCACGGCGGCGAACGCCTGGAAGGAGACGCCGCCGCGCAGGCCCGCCAGGCTGAACTGCGCCGTCGCGACGAGCGGGACGACGAAATAGAGCGCGGCGAGGGCGACGATCAGCCAAGGCGCCAGACGGTGCCGACGGACGGCGCTCACGTGCGCGTCCCCCTCTGCACGAGCCGCAGACCGAGGAAGACCACCGCCATCACGACGATCATGCCGACCGCGAGGGCATCGCCGAGGGCGGGACTGTACACCACGTTGCCGCTCATCTCCTGGCCGATCAGGATCGGCACCAGGTTGATCATGCCCGAGGTCAGGGCGTAGGCCGTCGCGTAGGCTCCGAAGCCGCTGCCGAACAGCAGCAGGGCGGCGCCTAGGAGTGGCAGGCGCAGGATGGGCAGGCCGATGCGCCACCAGTAGACGGCGGTGCTCGCGCCAAGGTTCGCCGCCGCCTCGGACCAGCGGGCGGCGTGCTCGAGCGCCGGCGTGATGAGCAGGACCATCAGCGGGATCTGGAAGTAGAGGTAGGTCAGGACGAGACCCGTGAAGCCGAAGAGCGTGAACCCGCGCTGGTAGAGGTTCAAGCCGAATCGGTCGAGCAGCAGCGTGATCATGCCTACCGGGCCGAGCGTCGAGGTGAACGCGAAGGCGAGCGGCACACCGGCGAAGTTCGATGCGACCCCAGAAAACGTGAGCAGGGTCGAGCGGAGGAGGCGTGGCAGGCCCCCGGCCACGACCGCCCAGGAGAGCAGCACGCCGAAGATGCCGCCAAGCGCGGCCGTCACCGCGCTGAGCTCGATGCTGGACTCGTAGGCTATGAGGTACTGGGGCTGCAGCACCTGTAGGAGGTAGCGCAGGGTCGGACCGTGCGCGCCGCTCAGGCTGCCCGCGATGAGCCCCGCGGCGGGCAGCACGAGGAAGCTCAGAGAGAAGGCCAGGAACGGGACGAACCAGACGGCACTCTCCGCCAGTGGTCCCACGCGACCGCCGAGCGGTGCCCCGCGGGGGGTGGCGAGGACGGTTTCGACCCGTTCCATGCCCTGCTGCATCAGCCGCCGACCACCTTGGTTCCCCACTGCGCCTGCACGACGGCGGCCGCCTTGTTGGTCTGGGCGATCGTCGGGAACTGCGCGTGCGCGTAGGCGCTGGCCGGGGGCATCTGCTTGGCGACGGCGGCAGGGATCTTGCCGCGCCGCGCGAGATCCTGATAGCGGATGGGGTGGGCGAAGCCCTCGAGGAACAGCAGCTGGCCCTCGTCGGAGTACAGGAACTCCTGCCAGAGGCGTGCGGCGTAGGGGTGGTGGCTGTAGACAGGGATGGCCTGGCAGTAGTAGCCACCGATGACGCCGGCCTTGGGCACGACGACCGTGAGCTCGGGGTTGCCCTTGAACTGCTGAGCGTAGCCGAGGAGCAGGTAGTCCCACTTCAGGGCGATCGGGGTGGTGCCGCGCGAGATGTTGGCCGGCAGGTTGTCCACAGGCACGAAGTTGCCCGCCTTCTTCAACTTGGCGAAGAACTCGATGCCTGGCGTGATATCGTCCAGCGAGCCGCCCATTGCCAGGGCAGCGGCCCACACCGCCATGAACGCGTCGTTCGCGCTGCGGGGATCGCCGTCGATCGAGACCATGTTCTTGTACTCGGGCCTCAGCAGATCCGACCAGTCTTCAGGCATCGTCTTGACGATGCTGCGGTTGGCGCCGAACGCGATCACGCCGTAGTAGTCGCCGACCCAGTAGCCGTGCGGGTCCTTGAGGTTGGCGGGTATGGTGGACCAGGTCGAGACGCGGTAGGGGGCGAACAGTCCCTGCTGCTTGCCGGTTTGCGCGAAGGACGGCCCGACGTCGACGCCGTCCGGCTCGAGGCCGGCATTGTGCTTGTAGGCGGTGATCGCCTGGATCTCCTGCCCAGAGGAGTCGTCCGGTGCCTCGTTGTCGATCGGGATGCCGTAACGGTGCTTGAACGCCGCGATGATGGCGCCGTAGTTGGCCCAGTTGGGCGGCAGAGCGATCGTGTTCAAGCGGCCTTCGAGCTTGGCGCCGTGCTCGAGTTCGCTGAGCGGTAGCGCGTTGCCCTTCGCGAAGGGATTCCCTGCGGCCTGCGCCGTTGCCGCAGGTCCGCCCAGCAAGGTGAGCAGAGGGCCCGCAGCGAGGATTCCGGCCGTGGCTGCGGCGCCCATCTTGAGAGCGTCACGCCGGGACAACTGGCGATCTTCCCCGTTCCACCGATCGTTTGCGCCCATGTCGAGATCTGTCCTCCCCAGGCATGCGTTGAATCCCCGACGATACCCGGCATCCCAAAGGTGCTCCGATGGTGCGGCATGTCACGGCTCACCCCTGCTCGCCGCGCTCACCCCCCTCTTCGGCCCAAACAGGCAGGGCGGAGCCGCGCGGCGCGGCGTGCGCCACGAGCACCTCTCTGGGCAGGTACAGGTCGACCTGGTCGCCTGGCGACGGCCCGCCGCCGCCAGGCTCCCGCGGCAGGTCCACCCAGACCGCCTGCCGACCGAGGCTCGCGCGCAGCGAAAGCCTGCCGCCCAGGAACATCACATCCTCGACCTTGGCCCGCAGCCGGCTGCCGCCCGGCTGCGGGTTCAGGCGGATGTGCTCGGGCCGGACGCGGATCTCGAGGTGTTCCCCCTCGCGGACCCCGAGCGGCACGCCGTCCAGTTCGAGGGGCTGCCCGTCGAGTCTGCACGTGCCGCCGCGGGACAGGACCTCGGCTTGCAGGAGATTCGTCGTGCCGACGAACCCCGCGACAAAGGGGCTGGCCGGCCGGTCGTAGATCTCCTCGGGACGGCCGAACTGCTCGATGCGCCCGGCGTGGAACACCACGACGCGGTCGGACATGGCCAGGGCTTCCTCCTGGTCATGGGTGACGTAGAGCGTCGTGATCTGCAGCCTGCGCTGGATGCGTCGGATCTCATGGCGCAGGGTCAGGCGGATGCGTGCGTCCAGGGCCGAGAGGGGCTCGTCGAGGAGCAGCACGCGGGGACTTGGAGCGAGGGCCCGCGCCAGGGCCACCCGCTGCTGCTCGCCGCCCGACAGCTGATGCGGCAGGTGCCTTGCCTTGTCGGTGAGGCCGACGAGCGCCAGCAGCTCGTCGACGCGCTCCTTGACGTGGGCCTTGCCCTGCCGCCGCACGCTCAGACCGAACGCGACGTTCTGATACGCCGTCATGTTGGGAAAGAGCGCGTAGGATTGGAAGACCATGCCCATGTCGCGCTTCTGTGGCGGCAGGCGCGTGATGTCCCTGCCGTCGAGGCGCACCGTGCCGCTGTCCGGATGTTCGAAGCCGGCCACGATGCGCAGGAGGGTCGTCTTGCCGCTGCCGCTTGGACCCAAAAGACCGATGAACTCGCCGCGTTCCACCGCGACGCTGGCGCCGTCCACCGCGTGCAGATGTCCGAACGACCTGCGGATGCCCGAGCATTCCAGATACGCCATGCCGGGCGGGCCACCACCTTTGCTGCCCAAACTGCCACGGCCAGGTTAGGGCGGGGCAAATATGGTGTTACGATCGTGTGACGACCCGGGGCGTGGCCCGCTCCTCCCGGGAGACCGGTCTTGGGCGTCGCCGCATGCGCTACAATGGGGCCAACCGAGCCCTTGGGGGAGCCTGGACTTGGCGCAAAGCTTCCTGGCGCGTCACTGGCGCCACGCGGCGCTTCTGATCGCGTTCATCCTTACGGGTCTGGGCATCTTCGCGGCGCCGCTGCGCAGCGCCCTCGGGCCTGCCCTGCCCTTCGTGCAGGCCCTGCACACCTACGGCGGCCTGCTCTACGGGGCAGGCCTGGCCGTGGCCTCCCTGCGCCTCTTCCCCTGGCCTACGCGGGGCGCCAGGCTCCAGCACCGCATCGCCTTCGCGCTGCTGGCCCTGCTGGTGCTGAGCGGGCTTGGGTTGCTGCTCGGGCGCGGCGCGATCCCGGCCATCGCCACATGGGTGCACGCCCTCGCGGCGGCAGGACTCGTCACCTGGCTGGTCGTGCACCTGCTCGACGAGCGGCCCAAGCGGCTCTCACGGCTGCTTCGGGCCGCCGGCCCGCCGCAAAGACCCGGTCTCGGCCGCCGGGCGTTCCTGCGCTGGGGGGTGGGGAGCCTGCTTGCCCTGCCGGCCGCCTACTACCTGCCTGGCATGCTGCGACTCGGCCTCGGCGCAGCCGTCGGAGGCGCGCCCTCCGGCATCCTCTCGGAGAGTTCCGGCACCCTGCCGGGATTCGTGCCTTACACGGTGACCTCCGGTTATCCCGCCATCTCCCGCGGTGCGTACCGCCTGCGCGTGGACGGCCTGCCTGGCGGCATGAGGGAGTTCGACTTCGACTCGCTTACAGCCATGCGGCCCGAAGTGCGCCGCCTCGACTTCACCTGCGTCACCGGCTGGGCGGTGGACGGCGTGCGCTTTCGCGGCGTCGATCTTCAGGAGATGCTGCTCGGCCTCGGCTGGCAGCCGGCGCGCCAGCCCTGGGTCACCTTCCGGTCGGGCGACCGCGTCTACTGGGACGGCCTCGACGCCGGGCAGATCGTCCGCTACCGCCCGCTGGTCGCGTGGGAGATCGACGGCCTCCCCCTGCCGCGCGCGCAGGGTGCGCCGGTGCGGCTCGTGGTCCCGGGCATGTATGGCTACAAGTCGGTCAAGTGGCTCACCGGCATCGCTCTTGGCCAGGATGTCGTCATGGGCTACTGGGAGGAGCGCGGCTATCCGGAGGATGCCCGCATCGGCAGCTACGGGGGTATCGGTTTGGATCTGCAGCCGCGGCGGCGTTCCTGAAGCCCTCGCCGCACGGATCGCGCGACCCGGGGGACACCTGAGCCGGAGCTCCCCGCTAGGCGACGCGGGGCGCCTCGCCTTGCGGGCCCATGCCGCCTGGCGCCAGGGGGCGCCGGAGACAGCGGATGCGGCGGCCCCGGGGACGTGCGCTGCCGCAGGGCGTAGGCCCGTTCGGCTGGAAGAGCTGACGGTCGCGCAGGCTGAAGGCATGGCCAGTAGGCGCTTGGACGGCATCGCGACGGCGTCTATACTGTGATTGCATAAAACCAGCCCAGGAAGGATCATGCCCTTTGGACCGTCCCGTTGCCGTCATCGGCGTGCCGATGGACCTCGGTGCAGGCCGGCGCGGCGTCGACATGGGCCCCTCCGCCATTCGTTACGCAGGTCTCAAGCGGCGCCTGGAGCAGCTGGGCCGCACGGTCCGGGACCTTGGCGACATGAAGGTGCCGCTGCCCGAGGAGAGCCACATCGGCGACCCGAAGCTCAAGTACATGCAGGAGATCGTCGAGACATGCCGCCAGCTCGGCGAGATCGTGGACGGCATCATCGAGCGCCAGGAGTTCCCGCTCGTCCTGGGCGGAGACCACGCGATCGCCATCGGCACGATCGCCGGCGTCGCGCGCGCCGAATCGGACGCGGCGGTGCTCTGGTTCGACACCCACGGCGACTTCAACACGGATGCGACGAGCCCCTCGGGCAACATCCACGGCATGCCGCTGGCCGCGTCGGTCGGGCGCGGCAATCCCGCGCTGCTGGCGGCGCGCGGCGGTGCGCCGGCGATCCGCGAGGAGCGCGTCGTGGCGATCGGCATCCGCGAGCTCGACCCGCTGGAGCGCGAGGCCTTGCGCAACTCCCGCATCCAGGTCTTCACCATGAGCGACATCGACAAGCTGGGCATGCGCGAGGTGATGCGGCAGGCGCTGCGCCACGTCGAGGGAGCGGCAGGCGTGCACGTCAGCTTCGACATGGACGTGATGGATCCCCACATCGCCCCCGGCGTCGGCACGCCGCACCAGGGAGGCATCACCTACCGCGAGGCGCATCTCGCGATGGAAATGCTCTACGAAGCGGGCATCCTGAGGTCCATGGAGATCGTCGAGGTGAATCCGATCCTGGACATCCAGAACCGCACAGGTCGGCTCGCAGCCGAACTGGCGCTTTCCGCCCTCGGCCAGCGCATCCTTTGAGCCGGGGCCCGGTCTGGACCGCGGCGGGCATCGTCCTTGCCGCGGCCCTTGCCGCGGTGTGGGGCGGCCTCGCCTCGCAGGGCCCTGTGCTCTGGCAGATCGCGCCCGAACCAGGCGCGACCCTGATGCTGCGCCGGCCGCCGATCGAGGCGCAGCTGACGATGGCCTACAGCGGCTACGCGCAGCTCTTCGTGGACGGCCGACAGGTCGCCTCCGGCCTGCCTGCGCCATACATCAGCTACCTGCCGGCAAAACCGCTCGCCACCGGGCGTCACGGGCTGCGCGTCGACGTCCTGATGCCCGGCCGCACCTTCAGCTACACCTGGCACGTCAACGTCGCCAAGGGCGCACAGGCGTCGGTCGGTCCGTACGACCGCGACACCTACATCGCACTCGCCGCCGTCAACCGCATCCGCACGGCGGCCGGCATCGCTCCCTGGCGTCTCTCGCTGCCGCTCGAGGGTGCATCCGAAGCCCACAGCCGCTTCTTCCTGGAGAACCTCAGGCGCTACGGCACCCTCACGGACTCGGTGCACTCCGAGCAGCCAGGCTGGCCTCTCTACGTCGGGCGCACGCCCTGGGCCAGGGACGTCGCGTTCGGCTACAACGGCGATGGCGATAGCGAGGTGATGGCCTTCGGTGTCGGCACCGGCGAGGCGGTCGAGCTCTGGCTGGATTCGGTCTACCACCGCTTCGGCCTGCTCGACCCGGGCCTCACCAGCATGGGGTTCGGCATCGCGGGACGGGCCTCGTCGAGCGACGACCTGCCGGTGACAACCCTGAACGCCGGCTTCGAGAGCAGGGCCGAGGTGCCGAACGGGCGGGCGGTCGTCTGGCCCGTCCCGGGTCAGACGGATGTGCCCTTGAGTTTCGAGGCGGGCGAGATCCCGGATCCCCTCGCGAACTTTCCCGGAGCGAGCTACCCCGCAGGCTATCCCGTCACCGTCTCCTTCTTCGGCCTCGGCGTGCGCGGCCTCGATGTGCGGGCGGCCAGCCTGACCCAAGGCGGCAGGCGGGTGCCGTGCCACCTGCTGACGCCGCAGGTGGAGAAGAGCCCCGCCGAGCTCGGCATGAGCGCGGCGTTGCTGCCGACGCGGCCCCTCCAGGCACGCACCTCCTACCAGGCCAGGGTGTCGGGCCGCTACCGCGACGCCGCCGGCTGGCATCCCTTCGAGATCACGACGATGTTCACGACGGGAGAGGCCGGAGACAAGACTGAATAGTTCTTGCATGAAATGCGAAAACCCCGTATACTGAGCGCACAGTGGATGGGGAGGGGTTGTCGTTGCTGATGGGACGGCGGCGGGCAACCTCTTCTGCATCCCTGGACATCTTGATGCGACGATAGGCGGGTTCGCCCGTTGCCGCCGACCTCTTCGGGGGTGCGGCAGGGTGGACCCGTATGTCGTTTTATGCATGAAGTATGAAGGGAGAGGATCTCCGTGACCATGACCTCCACCAGCCTGCAGGGTCAGGACCTACTGACGCTCGGGGACCTTTCCGCCGCACAGATCTTGGCCCTGCTCGAAGCCGCGACGAGCCTCGAGGGACGGCAGGCCGACGTGCTGCGCGGCCAAACGGTCGGGCTTCTGTTCCGCAAGCCTTCGACCCGCACGCGCGTCAGCTTCGAGGTGGCCGCGCTGCACCTCGGCGCGGGCACGATCTACATGACGGAGGACCAGATGCAGCTCTCGCGCGGTGAGACGGTCGGGGACACGGCACGGGTGCTCTCGCGCTACCTGCAGGCGCTCGTGGTGCGCACGGGCGCGCATGCCGAGATCGAGGAGCTCGCGGCCGCCGCCGACGTCCCTGTGCTGAACGCCCTGACGGACCATTACCACCCCTGCCAGGTGCTCGCCGACCTCAAGACGATCCGCGAGGTGAAGGGGACCCTGACGGGCATCGAGATCGCCTACGTGGGCGACGGCAACAACATGCTGCAGGAATGGATCCAGGCAGCGGCCCGGCTGGGGCTGTCGCTGCGGGCGGCCACGCCCGACGGCTACGGCCCGGCGCAGGAGGTGCTCGAGCTGCCGCACGTCAAGGCGCACCCGCCGCAGCTCCTCACGAACCCGGTGGAGGCGGTCTCGGGCGCCGACGTCGTGATCACCGACACCTGGCTGTCGATGGGCCAGCAGGACTCCGAGGCCAAGCGCGAAGCCTTTCACGGCTTCACGGTGGACCACGCGCTGATGGCGAAGGCGCACCGGGATGCGATCTTCCTGCACTGCCTGCCCGCCCACCGCGGCGAGGAGGTCACGGACGAGGTCCTGATGGGACCGCAGTCCCGGGTGTTCGACGAGGCAGAGAACCGCCTGCACGTGCAGAAGGCCGTGCTTTGGGCCGTACTGGCCGCCTAGGAGGATGGGACGATGACGAAGAGACTGGTGCTCGCGTACTCGGGCGGACTCGACACGTCGGTGGCGATCCACTGGCTGACGGCCAGGGGCTACGACGTGATCGCCACGACGATCGATGTCGGCGAGGCGAAGGACACGGACACGCTGAAGCAGCGCGCGCTCGCGGCGGGCGCCGTGGACGCGCGCGTGATCGATCTCAAGGAGGCGTTCGCGCAGGAGTTCCTCTGGCCGGCGCTCAAGGCGAACGCGCTCTACCAGGGCCGCTATCCGCTGGCGACGGCCCTGGCCCGGCCCCTGCTCGCGAAGGCGCTCTGCCAGGTGGCCGACGAGACCGGGGCGGCGGCGATCGCCCACGGATCGACGGGCAAGGGCAACGACCAGGTGCGCTTCGATGTCGCCATCGCGACGCTGCGGCCGGGCACGGAGATCGTGGCGCCAGCCCGGGAGTGGGGGCTGACCCGGGCCGACGAGATCGCGTACGCGGCGGAGCATGGCATCCCGGTCCAGGCAACGCTCGACGCCCCCTTCAGCGTCGACGCGAACCTCTGGGGGCGCAGCGTCGAGGGCGGGGTGCTCGAGGATCCCTGGACTGCCCCGCCGGAGGCGTGCTACGAGTGGACCCGCAACCCTGATGACGCCGAGCCGCAGGAGGTTTCGGTCGCGTTCGAGGCGGGCGAGCCCGTGGCGATCGACGGTGTCGGCCTCGGCCCCGTAGAGCTCATCGCGCAGGCGCAGGCGGTGGCGGGCGCCGCGGGCGTCGGGCGCATCGACCTGATGGAGGACCGGCTGGTGGGCATCAAGTCCCGCGAGATCTACGAGGCCCCGGCCGCCCAACTGCTCATCGCCGCGCATCAGGAGCTCGAGTTCCTGACGCTGCCGCGCGAGCTCCTGCAGCACAAGACCGGCATCGAGCAGACGTTTGCGCAGACGGTCTACAACGGGCTCTGGTTCACGCCGCTACGCGAGGCTCTGGGGGCCTATATCGCCTCGACGCAGCAGTCGGTCACGGGCGAGGTGCGCCTCAGGCTCGCGCACGGCAAGGTGACCGTGCTCGGCCGGAAGTCGCCCCGGGCGGTGTACAGCCACGACCTCGCCACGTACGGTGCCGGCGATCTCTTCGACCACAAGGCCGCCGTGGGCTTCATCTCGCTCTACGGTCTGCAGTCCCAGGCATACGCCAAGGCGCAGAAAGAGAAGGCCCATGCCTGACGCCGGCGAGACGTCGCCGATCTGGGGCAGCCGCTTCACGCAAGGGCCCCACCCGCTCTTCTTCGCCTACGGGCGCTCCGTCGGGTGGGATCGGCGACTGGCCCCCGAGGATGTGCGGGGGTCCCTGGCCCACCTGCACGCCCTCCTGGCCGGGGGCGTGCTCGACCAGGAGGTCTCCGCGCAGCTCGAGAGCGCCTTGCTTAGGCTGTCAGGCCGCCTCGCGGCCGGCGAGCAATTGCCGACGCTGGCGGCGGACGAGGACGTGCACGGCGCCGTCGAACGCCTGCTCGGACCCATCGGTGGCTATCTCCATGCCGGACGCTCACGCAACGACCAGGTCGCCCTGGACGTCCACCTGTTCTGCAAGGAGGCGGCCGAGGAGCTCGCGTCGGCGACCGGGGAACTGCAGTCGGCGCTGCTCACCCTGGCCGAGGCGCAGGGGGAGAAGGTCTGGTGGGGGATGACGCACCTGCAGCCGGCGCAGCCGGTGCTCGTGGCGCATCACCTCCTCAGCTACTTCTGGATGTTCGAGCGCGATCGCGGGCGCTTTGCCTGGGCGCGCGACCAGGCCGACCGCTCGCCGCTCGGCGCCGGGGCGCTGGCGGGGGCAGGGCTGCCGCTCGACCCCTCCCTGGCGGCTGCGGAGCTCGGCTTGCAGGGCGTGTACGAGAACAGCATGGATGCCGTCTCGGACCGCGACTTCGCCCTCGACCTCGGACACGCCGCCGCGACCGCCGCCTTGCACCTGTCGCGCCTCGGCGAGGAGATCGTCCTGTTCGCCTCACCGGCCTTCGGCCTGCTCGAGCTGCCCGACGACTTCGCGAGCGGTTCCTCGATGATGCCGCAGAAGAAGAACCCGGACGGTGCGGAGCTGCTGCGCGGGCGCGCCGGGCGGGTGCTCGGCGCGCAGTTCGGTCTGATGACCATGCTGAAGGGGCTGCCGCTTGCCTACGTCCGCGACCTGCAGGAGGACAAGGAGGCGCTCTTCGGCATCGTCGACACGACGCTCGCCGGGCTGCGCCTGGCGGCAGCCATGGTGCCGAAGCTCGGCGTGCGAGGCGTGGAGATCCCTCGCGGCGATCTCAGCCTCGCCACCGACCTGGCAGACCACCTGGTGCGCTGCGGCGTGCCGTTCCGGGAGGCGCATCACGTCGTCGGCCGGGCGGTGCGGGCGGCCGTCCAGGCTGGCGGGAACTTCACCTGCCTCGACAGGGCGGCATGGCAGGCGCTCTCGCCGCATTTCACCCAGGACGCCCTTTGGCAGCTCCTCGACGCCCGTGGCGCCCTCCATCGCCGCGCGGTGCCGATGGGCACCGCGCCGCAGCAGGTGGCCGCGCAGATGGCCAGGGCCCGCGCCGCCCTGGCCGTAGGGCAGCAGCCAGGCCACTAGGCCCGCGCCATCGGGCGCAGAAGCAGGTAGGCGCCGATGCCCAGAGCAGCGACGCCGAGCAGCCGCCAGAGCGAGAACGGCTGCGGGCGCACGCCGAGCAGCCCAAGCTCGTCGATCGCGGCCGCGGCGAGGATCTGGGCGACGACGATGAAGGTCGTGGTGCGGACCATGCCGAGGCGCGGCACCGCTGCGGCGACGAGCAGCGTGATGCCGAGACCGATCGGGCCTGTCAGCCAGAGGTACGGCCCGGCGCGGGCGAACTGCGGCGGGTGCGGCGATAGGGTCAGCACCAGCGCGAGCGCTGCGGCGGTACCGACGGCATAGGCTCCGAGCAGCATCCAGAGAAGGCCAAGGAGGCGCCCGAGGGTGGCGTTCATGGCCCCCTGCACGGCCATCAGCGCACCGGACAGGACGGCCCACAAGATGCCCATATGGTGAGTCTGCCGCAGACGGGCGGGGGTATGCGGCCAGGCCGGCGGCTGTGGCAGCAGAGCTGTGGCGGGCCGCCGCAGGCGACCCGCCACAGGGCTTCGAGGTCGAAACGTCCCTCTCAGCTGCCGATCTCGGCCTGAATCTGGCGCCATGCGTCGCGGGCGTCCTCCACCGATCCCTCGTCCTCGATCGTCGAGATGTCGCCAGGATCCTTCTTGAGGATGACCGCCTTGAAGACGCGCCGCATGATCTTGCCGCTGCGCGTCTTGGGCAGCGAGTGGACGAAGTTGATCTCGCCGACGACCACCAAGGCTCCGAGTTCGTCGCGTACCGTCTGGAGGAGCTCGCGCCTCAGCTCTTCCGAGGGTTCGCGGCCGCTCCGCAGCACGATGAACGCCGACACCACCTCGCCCCGCAGCTCGTCCGGCCTGCCGGTGACGCCGGCCTCCGCCACGGCCGGGTGCCGCAGGAACGCGGTCTCCACCTCGATCGTGCCGATGCGGTGGCCGGCGATCTTGATGATCTCGTCGGCGCGGCCGCTGAACCAGATGTAGCCGTCCTCGTCGAGATGCACCGCGTCGCCGGTGAAGTAGCTGCCGGGGATGCGCTGCCAGTACTCCTGCGCGTAGCGCTCCGGGTCCCCCCAGATGGTCGGCGTGAGGGAGGGGAACGGGCGCGTCAGGATGAGGATGCCCTTCTCGCCCTGCGGCACGGGATCGCCCTCCGGCGTGCGCACCTCCGCGAAGCATCCCGGGATCGGGATGCCGGCCGCACCGGGCTTGATCGCCGAGAGCCCGAGACCCCAGGGGTTGGCCATCACCGGACCGCCTGTCTCGGTCTGCCACCAGTGGTCGATGACGGGGATGCGGTCCTCGAAGAGATCCTTCTGCATCCACTCCCAGGCCGGCGGGTTCAGCACCTCGCCAGCGGAGAACACGCGTTCGAGCGCGGAGAAATCGCAGCCGGCCGCGGCCGCCGTGCCATGCGCCATGAGCATGCGGACGGCGGTCGGAGCCGTGAAGATGCCGCTCACCTTCTCCCGTTCGACGATGCGGTAGAAGCTGCTCGGCGAGGGGTAGTCGATGGCGCCTTCGTACGCGATGGTCGTCGCCCCCACGAGCAGGGGCGCGTAGACGATGTAGCTGTGCCCGACCACCCAGCCGATATCCGACGTGGACCACCAGACGTCGTCGGGCCGCAGGCCGAAGACGACGCGTGCCGCAGAGTGGATGCCGACGGCGTAGCCGCCGTGTACGTGCACCGCGAGCTTCGGGCTCGCCGTCGTGCCGGAGGTGGCGAGGATGTACGCGGGCTCGTTCGCCTCCATCTCCTCGTAGGCGGCGGACTGTCCCTCGCCGGCGGCGAGGAAGTCCTGCCAGTCGAGGTCGCGGCCTGGCAGGAGGTCCGGCTGGCCGTCACCGCGGCGCAGCACGACCACCCGCTCGACCCGCACCTGCTCCAGGGCCTTCTCGACGATCGGCATCAGCCAGACCGTCTTGCCCTTGCGCTGCGTCCTGTCGGCCGTCAGCAGGAGCTTCGCGCCGGCAAGGCGGATCCGCTCGGCCAGGGCGGACCCGCCGAAGCCCGCGAAGATCACGATATGAATCGCGCCGATGCGCGTGCAGGCGAGCATGGCGACGATCGCCTCGGGCATGGTGGGCATGTAGATGGCGACGCGGTCGCCCCGCTGCACGCCTGCGGCGCGTAGGCCCCTCGCGACGCGCTTCACCTCGTCCTGGAGCTGCGCGTAGGTGTAGGTCCTGCGCTCGCCCCACTCGTTCAGGCCGATGAGCGCGGCGTGGCCGGCGCGACCATGCAGCACGTGGTGATCGACGGCGTTGTACGAGAGGTTCGTACGGGCGCCTTCGAACCAGCGGAACGTCGGTGGGGTCCAGGAGAAGACGCGATCCCACTTGCGGAACCACGGCAACTCCTCGGCCTGGGAGGCCCAGTATCCGTCCGGGTCCGACCGGGCTTCGAGCAGCTTGCGCTTGACCGACGGATGGATGACCTCCACAAAATCCACCATCCTCGACATATGGTACAAAGGAGTTTCGCCAGCTATGGCGAACCTACCTGCCAAATCGAGACGAAGTGGAGGGGTAATGCCAGTCGGGTCCCGCGTGGCACGTGACCGAGCCGGCCTTCGGCGGTCTGGTGGCCCTCTTGCCGATGCGGAGGGCCGGTCGGACGCAGTGAGGCAATCCGGTTTCCATGACGTTCCGCGAGAAGGGATGTTGCCAAGATGCCCGAGAACCGCTCGCTTTCCGTTGCGGACCCAGGCCCGCTGGGGCTCGCCGCCTTCGCCCTGACGACCTTCCTCCTGAGCCTCGCGAACGCGGGCATCATGAAGGGCACCGGGCCGAACATCGTCATCCCGGTGGCGCTGCTCTACGGCGGCGCGGCGCAGGTGATCGCGGGCATCTTCGAGTTCTTCAACCGCAACACCTTCGGCGCGACCGCATTCACATCGTACGGCGCGTTCTGGATGGCGTTTGCCGGCATCTTCCTTTTCCCTGGGGTGGCCAGCGCGCTCGGACCCAACTCCGTTCCGCTCTTCCTCCTGGCGTGGACGATCTTCACGTTCTACATGATGCTGGGCAGCTTCCGCATCAACGGCGCTCTGACGACCGTGTTCGTCCTGCTGTTCCTCGCCTTCCTGTTCCTCACGATCGGTGCGTTCGGAAGCACCTCGATGACCACGATCGGCGGCTACATCGGCATCCTGACGGCGCTCGCGGCCTGGTACACCTCCGCGGCGGGCATCCTCAACGGCGTCTCCGGCAAGGTCGTCCTGCCGGTCGGCCCGTACAGCCGCTCGGCCTGATCCGGTACGGCGGACCCATGCCCAGCCCGGCCGTGGGAGCGGCAGTCGATGGGCCATGTGACGCATGGCTCGCCCGTACGGTCGCGGCGATGGTCTTCATGGGCGATCACCAGGTGGACGCAGCGTGCACGGCCGGCTGAAGATCTGAGGCCGGGGCGGGCATGAAAAGGGGAGCGGGGCCGCTGTCCGGGCGGTCCCGCTCCCCTGCTGCCCGAACGCTGTCAGTCGCTCGACTCCAGTGCTGCGGCCCTCGCCCCGGACTCGCCACGGGCCAGGCCCTCGCGTTCGCCCGGGTCGCCGGCGCCCTGCGGGCCGTGGATCTCGGCGATGTAGTGCTGACCGCGCAAGAGCGATGCGATCGCGGCGACCAGCGACAGGCCGATCGACATGAAGAACACGGTGCGCAGGCTCTCGCTGAACGGCTGCGAGATGAGCCGCGCGAAGAAGTGCGGTGCCAGGAGCTGCGCCGTCACGGTTCCGGGCAGCATGTGCAGCACCTTCGCCGGCAGCAGGTTGCCGAGCGGGTTGTAGCCGAGCAGCGCCGAGAACAGCGCCGCGACCGGCGGCAGGTGCGAGATGCCCGTCGCGAGCGGCTCCGGTATGCCGGCGGCGGCGAGGCCGCTCCTAAGCGCGGGCGGCAGGTGGACCGAGAGTCCGGAGATGACGATGGTGAAGAAGATCGCCATGCTCATCACCATGCCCGCGTTCTGGAAGGTGGCCCGCATGCCGGACGCGACGCCGCGGTGCTCGGCGGGCACCGCCGACATGATGGAGGAGGTGTTCGGGGAGGCGAAGAGGCCCATGCCGATGCCCATGAAGACGAGGTACACGGCGAAGACCCAGAACGTGAAGTCGGCGGGCAGGGTCGTGAGCAGGTAGAAGCCGGCTGCCGTGACGAGCATGCCGATGGTCGAGAAGATGCGTGCACCGTAGCGGTCCGAGAGCCAGCCGCTGATCGGACCCGCGATGACGAACCCGACCATCATCGGCAGGGTGTCGAGGCCGGCCTGCATCGGCGTCTGGGCGAAGCTCACGCCGTGCAGCGGCAGCCAGATGCCCTGCAGCCAGATGATGAGCATGAACTGAAGGCCACCGCGGCCCAGGGAGCCGAGGAAACCGCTCAGGTTGCCGGCCCAGAACGGGCGGATGCGGAACAGCTTCAACTCGAACATCGGGTCCGGGACGTGCTGTTCGATGAAGACGAACGCCACCAGCAGCACGACGCCGAGCGCGATCGCCGCCTGGTTCCAGGGGTCGCCCCAGCCCATCGACGCGTTCTTGTACGGCATCAGCACGTAGGTGAGACCGACCATCAAGGACGTCAGGCCGAGACCGAAGGTGAGGTTGCCCCAGCCGTCCAGGCGACGGGGCGTGCGGACGCCGATCTCCTTCAGGCGCAGGTAGGCCCAGATCGTGCCCGCCAGGCCGACCGGCACCGAGACGAGGAAGACGTAGCGCCAGTCGTAGGTCGCGACGATGCCGCCGAGCACGAGTCCGACCACGCTGCCGCCGATGGCGGCGATCTGGTTCACGCCGAGCGCCAGCCCGCGCTGGTTGGCGGGGAAGGCATCGGTGATGATGGCCGCGCTGTTGGCGAAGAGGAAGGCGCCGCCGATGCCCTGCACGATGCGGAAGAGGATGAGCTCCACCTCGCCCGCCGTGCCGACGCCCGGCGTGAGGGCCGAGAGGATCGACCCGAGCGTGAAGATGATGAAGCCGAGGTTGTAGAACCGCACTTTGCCGTACGTGTCCGAAATCCGCCCGAACGTCACGAGCAGCACGGTCGTCGCGGCGTTGTATCCCATCAGCACCCAGAGGAGGAGACCCGTCTGCCCGGCGCCGAGGGGATTGACGTGCAGGCCGCGGAAGATGACCGGCAGCGAGATCATGACGATCGTGCCGTTCATCGCCGCCATCAGGACGCCGAGCGTCGTGTTCGAGAGCGCGATCCACTTGTAGGCGAGACCGCGTGCCTTCGGATCCTGAGTCACGGAACGTCCCCCCAAGATCTAACCTTCCGCCTTGTCGTGCTGCGCGTCCAACACCTTGACGACGAAGCCGCGCACGACGCGTACAAACTCGAGGCGCTCCTCCGCCGACATGGACCGCGCCACATCGACGAACGCCGTGCCCTGCCAGATGCTCTGGTCGCCCAGGAGGCTCTCCCCCTTGGGCAGGATCTGCACCGAGATGCGGCGCCGGTCGGACTGGTCTGCGACGCGCGCGACCAGTTCGAGCTCCTCGAGACGGTCCAGCACGCGCGTCAGGGACGGGGCGGAGAGCCCCGCAAAGCCGGCCAACTCGCTCGCCGAGCAGGGGCCCTCGCGCAGCACGCGCAAAATGCGCAGCTGCGTCAGCGTCACACCGGCCGTCTTCCACACCTTGAGCTGCACCGGCTCCGCCAGCAGGATGGCGTCCATGTAGGCACGCAGCACGGCATGGACTTCGGTTGGCAGGGCACCGCTCTTGTTTAGCATGGTATCAATTATACACATAGCCGCAAACGAAGCAACACAGCGGCAGGCCAAGACGGGGCAGGACCCGGGCCTCCTGCGGCCCGGGTCCTGCCTGTGCGAATGTACCGGGGTCTAGTTGATCTCGTTGATCTGCGCGCGGCTCAGCGGCAGGACGTTGGAGGGCAGCGGCAGGAAGTGCACAGGCGTGAGGTACTGTGGCGAGTTGCCGTTCTTGGGGTCGGCCGCCCAGAGCAGGAACGCCTTGACGGCGGCGGCGACCTGCGCGTTCGGCTGGGTCTTCGGCACGATCGCGTACTCGTAGTTGATGATCGGGTAGGAGTTCTTGCCACCCGAGAAGATCAGCGAGATGCGCTCGGTCTTCGGCGTGTGCTTCGCCATGCCGGCAACCGCCGCGCCGATCGTCTGGTTCGTCGGCAGCAGGAACTGGCCGGCGCGGTTCTCCACCATCGCCTCGCCGAGACCGTCCTTGAGGGCAGGGGTCAGCCACGAGACGCCGACGTAGGCGACGCCGCCCTGGTATGCGGTGAGCTGCTGCACCATGCCCTGGTTGCCCGTCGCGCTGATGCTGCCGGGTACCGAAGGCCAGCTGATCGAGGTGCCGAAGCTCGGACCGTGGTTCCAGCTCGGTGTCGTGAAGCTGAGGTACTGCGTGAAGAGGAAGGTGTCGCCCGAGCCGTCCGCGCGGTGGATCGGCACCACGGGCAGGTTCGGCAGCTTGACGCCTGGGTTGAGCTTGCGGATGGCGGCGTCGTTCCAGTTCTTGATCTGGCCGTCGTAGATGCCGGCCAGCACCGGGCCGTTCAGCTTGAGGTGGCGCTTGTTGAGGCCGGGCAGGTTGTACATGACCTGCTGCGCAGAAACGGCCAGGGGAATGTTCAGGAGGTTCGGGTGCTGGGCCTCGAGGGCGGTCGAGACGTAGGCGTCGGATGCGCCGATGTTCACCGTGGCGTTCTCCGCGTCCGAGATCCCCGTGCCGGATCCCGTGGACTGCGGTGTGATCTGCACGCCCGTCTTCTGCTGGTAGGCGGGTGCCCACTCCTGGAACAGCGGGTATAGCAGCGACGAGCCGGTCTCGGTGATCTGGACGGAGCCTGCGGCCGCGGAGCCTGCCAGCCCGATGATGGCCACGAGGGACAGTGCGGCGCTGGCCAGGATGCTCCGGCGCTCTAACATGCGGACACTCCTTTCAGACATTGGAGTCGGTCCAAGCGTAGGAGTGTCCGCTGAAGATTCCGCGAAAAGTTCGCGAAGATTGTGTTGCGCTAGGATCTGAGGGGCGGCTTCGGCACGACGCAGAGCGGAGATGTCGCCGGCAGGGCCCGGCTGTCGAAGCTCGGGCCCTCGAGCGTGAGGACGTCCTGCCAGAGGGCCAGGAACGGCTCGACCGGCTCAAGGAAGTTGACGGCGGGCGTGCGGTAGTGCATCGGCACGACGTAGCGGGCCTCGAGGGCCCTGGCGATCGCGAAGGCGGCCGCGGGACCGATCGTCGGCCCTGCGCCGACCGGCAGGAACACTAGGTCCACGGGGCCGATCTGCCCGAGCTGCTCCGCCCTGAGAGCCGTCTGGCCGAAGTCGCCGAAGTGGGCGATCCTGAGACCGTCCAGCGTCAGACGGAAGATGCTGTTCGGTCCGCGCCGGGTGCCTGCCACGTCGTCGTGCTCGCCGGCCACCGCCAGAACCTCCCCGACCGGCGTCTCGAAGCGGCCGGCCGTGGAGCGGATCGTCATCGTGGGCTCCCCGAGCGCCTGCAGACCGTTGTGGTCGAAGTGCTCGTGCGTGATCAGGACGAGGTCCGGCGCGAGACGCGGCAGCGGCGGGTAGTCGAAGACCATGCCCGCGCGTGGCGACACGGCTGCGAACGGATCCACCAGGACGCTGCCCTCCAGGGCCTCCAGGAGGAAGGCCGCCTGGCCGTACCAAGTCACCTGCATATGGAAATCTCCTTTCGCGGTCGTGCCGCATGCTCGAGCAAGAGGCTATCATAGGCACGGGAGGCGCGCAGCCTCCGGGCGTTGCATGGACAGGCCCAAACCTTCCTGGAGCAAGCTGGAGGTGGCTCTTTGGACGTCGCACAGAGCGTCCTCGATTTGATCGGCCGGACACCCGTCATGGAACTCCATCCGCAGGAACTGAGCCCAAAGGTACACCTATACGCCAAGCTCGAGATGTTCAACCCCGGCGGCAGCGTCAAGGACAGGCTCGGGCGGTACCTGATCGAGACCGCCCTCAAGGATGGCCGGCTGAAGCCGGGCGGCACGGTGGTCGAGCCGACCGCCGGCAACACCGGCATCGGGCTCGCGCTCGCCGCGATCGGGCGCGGCATCCGGGTCGTCCTGGTGGTTCCGGAGCACTTCTCCAAGGAGAAGCAGGCCCTGATGCGCGCCCTGGGCGGCGAGATCGTGAACACGCCGCGCGACGGCGGCATGGCCGCGGCGATCGATGAAGCGCACCGCCTGGCGAGAGAGTGCGGCGGCTACGTGCCGCAGCAGTTCGAGAACCAGGACAACCCCGACGCGCATTACCGCTCGACCGGCCCGGAACTCTATGAACAGCTGGACGGTCGCATCGACGTGCTGGTGGCGGGCGCGGGCACGGGCGGCACCCTGACCGGCGTCGCCCGCTATCTCAAGGAGCAGAGGCCAGGCGTCAAGGTGGTCCTGGTGCAGCCGGAAGGGTCCGTGTTCGCTGGCGGTCCCGCAGGGCGCCATCGCGTCGAGGGCATCGGCAACGACTTCGTGCCGAAGACGCTCGACCTGTCCCTCGTCGACGAGATCGAGACGGTGGCCGACGAGGACGCCTTCGCGGCCGTCGGGCGGCTTGGGCGCGAGTGCGGACTGCTGGTCGGGTCGTCCTCGGGTGCCGCGTACGTCGCGGCGCTGCGCCAGGCGAGCCGGCTTGCCTTTGGCAACGTCGCGACGATCTTCGTCGACAGCTCGGAGCGCTACCTGAGCTGCAACATCTACTGAATCTGTGCGGCGGCCCGATCGAGCGCCTGACGCAGATCTCCTTCGATGTCGGCGAGATCCTCGAGACCGACGGAGAAGCGCAGGATCTCGCCCGTCAGGCGCCTTTCCTGCCGTTCCGACGCGGTCAAAGCCGCGTGGCAGTGCAGCTCGGGCAGCGAGATGGCGGTCTCGGGTCCGCCGAATCCCGCGCCGACCCTGATCATGCCCAGCTGGCGGGCCATGGGCGCCACGAGCCGCGCATCCTCGAGACGCACGGTGACCATGTTGCCGAAGCCGCGCGCGGTGCCTGCCGCCGTGCGGTGACCGGGGTCCTCCTCGAGACCCGGATAGTGGATCTCCATCACCTCAGGCTGCGCGAGGAGCCACTCGGCCAGGCCGAGAGCGGTCGCCTGCGCCCGCTCCATCCGCAGCGGCAAGGTGTGCAGGCCGCGCAGGACCTGGTAGCTGTCATCCGGTGAGAGCATGCCGCCGGTGGCGTTCTGCACGGTGTAGAGGGACCGGGCGAGTTCCTGGTCGGCCGTCGCGGCGAGGCCGGCCGTGACGTCGCCGTGGCCCGCGATCATCTTCGTGGCGCTGTGCAGGACGAGATCGGCGCCGAGTTCGAGCGGTGCCTGCAGGTAGGGGGTCAGGAAGGTGTTGTCGACGATCAGCCGGATGCCCTGGTGGTGCGCGAGTTCGGCGAGTGCCGCGATATCGCTTACGCGCAGGAAGGGGTTCGAGAAGTTCTCGACGAGCACCGCCTTGGTCTCGGGCCGCACCGCCTGGCGCACCGCGTCGAGATCGTCGGTGTTGACGTAGCTGACCGTGAGGCCGAAGCGGCTCAGGACCGCGCGCACGAGCCTCTGGGTCCCGCCCTGGCAGTCCGCCGTCACGATCAGGTGGTCTCCCGCTGCGAACAGCAGGAACGCCGCAGTGATCGCCTGGTTGCCTGAAGCGAACGCGAAGCCGCGCACGCCGCCTTCGAGGGCGGCGATGGCGCCTTCCAGGGCGTCGCGGGTGGGGTTGCCAGATCGCGAGTAGTCCCAGCGGAGGGGCCTCTCGGGATCCTCGTGGTGGAAGCTCACGGCCCGATAGACGGCGGGTGTCAGCGCCCCGGTCGCGGGATCGCGCTCGAAGCCCGTGTGCACGAAACGGCTGCTTGGACCTGGCATCGATGCTACCTGCCTTCACGCATCCTGGATCGAGCGGCGGCGGATCCGGGCCTGTCCCTTCCACGCCGCGGCGGTGCTCCCCTGCCGCCCCGCCGCGCGAGGCCCCATGCGGCGCATGGTAGGATGGATGCACGGGACCGGCGGGCCGCCGACCGACCATGCACGAGTCTGCGCCACGAACTCTGGCGTCAATCATTGTGAGGTGCGGAGATGGACATCCCGGAGGTACTCAGGCTCTACGACCGGGACGAGCGCCGCGAGACCGAGGAGCTCGGCATGCGGCGCGAGGAGGCGCCAGGTGTCGTGCGCCTCGTCGATCTGCGCGGCACGTCGAGCGCGGTCATCTACGCGCAGCTCGACGCCGCGCAGGCCGACGCGGTGATCCGGCGCGAGATCGCATACTTCGATGCGCTCGGCCACACGTTCGAATGGAAACTCTACGACCACGACCTGCCCGCAGACCTGTCCCGGCGCCTCCTGGACCACGGCTTCACGGCCGACGAGCGCGAGGCGATCATGGTGCTCGATCTCGGCGAGGCACCGCCGGCCCTGCTCGGGCCGGTACCCGCGGCGGTGCGCCGGATCACGGCACCCGAGGACCTCGGCGACGTCACGCAGGTGCGCGAGGCCGTCTGGCCCGGCGAGCACCTGGAACTCGAGGCGCGGCTCGGTCACATGCTGCGCACCGATCCGCAGCGGCTCAGCGTGTATGCCGTCTACGACGGCGACGAGCCGGTGTGCGCAGGGCGCATCCATTTTCCGCAACGAAGCAGCTTCGCGAGCCTCTGGGGCGGTGCCACGCTGCCCGGCAGCCGCGGACGGGGCTTTTATACGGCACTGCTCGCGGTGCGGGTGCAGGAGGCCATCGCGCGCCGTATGCGCTACCTCACGATCGACGCCAGTGCGATGAGCCGTCCGATCGTGGAGAAGCACGGCTTTCAGCTCCTCGCCTGGGCACAGGCCCACCTGCACAAGCCAGCCGCCGCCAGCCGCGGCGGCTCGGACTGACCGCGCCTTCTTCTCAAGCCGCATACCGTCACAAATCTGCCTTCGCCGGTGCTTAACGAGCGAAGGGGGCGACAGCGGAGGTGTCCATGGCGCTGGACGAGACCGGCTCGCCGCCCGCGCGGCAGCCCGAGGCGTTCGACGACCTGTTCGTCAGCGAATGGCCACGCGTGGCGCGCATCGCGCAGCAGATCACGCACAGCGCGTCGCGCAGCGAGGAAGTGGCGCAGGAAGTCTTCCTCGCCTTCTACCGCCGCTTCGGCGACGCACTGCCTGAGCGGCCGGCCTCCTGGCTCTACCGGGCCGCCGCGCACGGGGCGCTCAACGCGGTGCGCGGCGAAGGGCGGCGACGGCAGAGAGAGGAGCGCGAGGCGCGGCTGACCGTGGCGAGCGCGCCGGATCCGGGCGAGCTCGCCGCGGCCCGCGAGGAGATCCGGGCGGTGCGCTCCGCGCTGGGCCGCCTCGGCGAGGCCCAGGCCACGCTGCTTGCGCTGCGCTACAGCGGCCTCAGCTACAACGAGATCGCGCAAGCGATGGGCGTCAGGGTCGGACAGATCGGCACGCGCCTCAGGCGCGCCGAGCTGCGCCTGCGAAAGGAGATGGACCATGCGTCACGCGAGTGACGGCAGCCTGCGGCGGCTGCTCGACGAGGATTGGGCGGTCCGTGAACCGTTGCGCCGGCATGTCGCCGGTTGCGACCACTGCCAGCAGCGCCTTTCTGCGATGCAGGACCTGCGCGAGACCACCCGGCGGCTTCTCGCCTCGCCGGACGCGCCGGACGCCGCCGATGCGGCTCTTGCCCGGCAGCGCCAGCTTCAGTCCCTAGGGCGCCCGGCGGGCATCGGCCTGCGTCGGCCCAGGTCCCAGGGCGGCACGCGCTGGGCGGCAGGCGTGGCGGGCGTCGCGGCGCTGGTCGCCCTGCTGAGCGCGACGCCGGCCGGCGGCTATGCGCGCAGCCTCCTGCTCATCTTCGAACCGGAGCACTTCACGGCAGTCCCGGTGGCGCCGGGGCAGGCCAAGAGCATCCTGCACCTCAGCAGCCTCGGCAGCCTTCAGCAGAGCGGCAGCAGCCGCCTGACGGCGGAGCCCACCCTCGCGGCGCTGCGGGCGGCTGTGGGGTTCCAGGCCGCCGTGCCCGGCTCGCTGCCGAGAGGCCTGCCTGACCCGACCTACGCCGTCCTCGCCCGCGGGACAGAGAGCCTCACCCTGAGCCAGCGCAAGCTTGCCGCATACGCGGCGCAGCATCACCTGCAGCTGCCGCCGATGCCGGGCGACCTGTCGGGGAGCGTCCTCAGCGTCACGACCGGCCCTGCCGCGGTGTTCAGCTATGGCAGCCCTGCCGCGCAGCTCGGGCAGGCGCGCAGCTTCCCGCTGCTGGTGGTGGCCGAGGCGCCGGTGCCCCAGGTATTCTCCACCGGCGCGACGGTCACGGAGATCGAGGACTACGTCCTCTCGCTGCCTGGCGTCTCCCCTGAGCTCTCCACCGAGATCCGCGCCATCGCCGATCCCGCCCGCACGATGCCGATTCCCGTCCCCATGGGACAGGCCACGTCGGCGCCGGTGACGATCGGCTCGGCGCAGGGGCTCTGGGTGCAGGAGGCCGGCGGGAAGGCCGGCGTCGTCGTCTGGACGTCCGGCGGCTACGTGTACGGCGTGGCCGGCACGCTCGGGCGCCAGGAGCTCCTGGCGATCGCTGAGTCCCTCAACTGACGGATGCGGGCGTGACAAAGAAGGAGTGTCCCGGTGGCAAGAGTGCATAGCCGCCTGAAGCTTGCGGGTCTGCTGAGCGCTTGTGCCATGCTGCTGGGCCTGGTGTCGCTTCCGGCCGCCGTGGCGGCCGCCGCGCCCGCGCATGCGCTCGCGCGCTCCGAGGTGCTGCGCGTGCTCGGAGCGGCGCAGGAGACGAGCCGCGCTGCGGCGACCGGCGAACACCTCGCGCTCGACGGCAGGATCGTCACGGTTTCCGACGGATCTGGAGGCACCTTGACCGCAGTGCCGGTCGCCCGCTTTCCGAGCGCCGACGGCTATGGCCAGCTCGTGCTCTTCTGGCACGACCGGACGCTGATCGGATCGGACCGCCTCGCGGCGTTGCCGAACCTCGGGGAGGAGTCCTCGCAGCTCCAGATCGTCGCCTGGGGAACGGACTACGTCACCGTGCGGTTCTGGCGTTACCGGCCGCAGGATCCGATGTACAAGCCGTCGCTGCCGCCTGCCGACGTTACCTACCGCTGGAACGGGAGTGGGCTGCAGGCGTCCGCCGCGGTGCCGCAGGACAGCGGCGACGGCCTCGGCATGCGCCTGGCCGGCCTGGGCCTCACGCGTTCCGACGTCCTTACGGTGATGCAGGCGGCCGTCGAGGGCAGCGCGAAGGGGCCCACGGGCGAGCACCTGCAGCCGTTCGGCAAGATCGTGACGGTTCCGGACGGTTTCGGCGGCACCCTGACGGCGGTGCCGGCCGTCCGCTGGCCCACCGCCGACGGCTACGGTCAGATGGTGCTCTTCTGGCACGACAGGACCCTCATCGGTTCGATGCGCCTCGCAACGCTGCCGAACCTTGGCGAGGAGGCGGCGCAGCTCCAGATCGTCGGCTCCGGCACGGACTACGTCACCGTGCGGTTCTGGCGCTACCGGCCGCAGGACCCGATGGTTGCACCGTCGCTGCCCAGTGAGGATGTCACCTACCGCTGGACCGGCCATGGGCTCGCCGCGTCGGCGGCCGTGCCGAAAGAGAGCGGCAACGGCCTCGCGATGCACCTGTCCCACTAGCGTCCGGGGCGTGCAGGCGGGAGACGCTCGAGGTCTCCCGCCTGCTTGCGCAATACGGCGTCCACCCACAAGATGGATGGCATACGAGCCCTGGGAGGATTGGCGTGGCGGCACAAGAGAGCGCAACCGCCGCATCGGCGGGCCCCGTGATCCGCACCGAACTGCTCGAGCGGCGCTACGGCGCGCGCCTCGCGCTGCACGGGCTCAGCCTCACCGTGCCGGCTGGCAGCGTCTTCGGCTTTCTCGGCCCGAACGGCGCGGGCAAGACGACCGCCGTGAAGCTGCTGCTCGGGCTCGTCCGGCCGACGGCCGGGGAAGCCATGGTGCTCGGGCGGCCGGTCGGAGATCCGGTCGCGCGGCGGCGCATCGGGTACCTGCCGGAGCTGTTTCGCTATCAGGACTGGCTGAGCGGTCGCGAGGTGCTGTGCTCGCACGCGGCGCTCGCGGGCATCGGCAGGACCATGCGGGCTGAGGCGGTCGATCGCGCGCTGGAGACGGTGGGTCTGGCAGCCGATGGCCTGCGGCGCGTCGGCACGTTCTCGAAGGGCATGCAGCAGCGCCTCGGCCTCGCGGTGGCGCTTCTCGGCACGCCGGACCTGGTCGTGCTCGACGAGCCGACGTCGGCGCTCGACCCCGTGGGGCGGCATGAGGTGCGCCAGATCATCCAGGGGCTCAAGGCCAGCGGCGTCACGGTGTTTCTCAACTCGCACCTGCTGACGGAGATCGAGGCGGTGTGCGACGAGGTGGCGGTGCTCGACCGCGGCCGGGTGATCGCCCAGGGACGGCTGGAGGAACTCCTGCAGGCGAAGGGCGTCGAGGTGGAGATGGAGGGGATGACCGCCGACGAGATCGCACTCCTCGGTGGCAGCCCCGCAGAGGGCCGCACGGTGCGCTTCAGGGACATGGCGGAAGGGGACGTGCCCGAGCTCGTGGCCGCGATCGTGCGCGGCGGCGGCCGCATCCACGCGGTGCGGGCTCTGCGCACGAGCCTCGAGCAGCGGTTCCTCGACTGGCTGGAGGTGCGCTGATGCTCGAAATCTGCCGCCTCACCATCGTCGAGAGCCTGCGCCGGCGCCTGACGCTCGCCCTCTTCGGCGCCACCCTGCTGCTCGTGGGCTTCACCGGCTGGGCGTTCGCGGAGATCAGCCGACTCAGTGCGTTGCAGGGCGTGGAGCGCCTCGCGCAGTTCTCCGTGCTGATGCTCTTCCTGATGCTGCTGTTCACCGGCATGCTGGCTCTCACGGCCGTGTTCAACGCGGCCGCCGCCGTGGCGGGCGAGATCGAGTCCGGCGTGGTGGCCGCCATCCTCGCGCGGCCGCTGCGCCGCGCGAGCTACATCTTGGGCAAGTGGCTCGGCCTCGCGGTCGTGGTGGGGACCTTCGCGCTCCTGGCCGGCAGCGGCGAGATCCTCGTCGTGAGCCGCGTGTCCGGCTACGCCCCGCCCGATCCTGTGGCCGCGCTCGCGCTGATCACGGGCCAGGCGCTCCTCCTCATGACCTTAAGCCTATCCCTCGCGACGCGGCTGTCGGCGGTCACCTCCGCCGTCATCGCGACGGTCGGTTTCTTCCTCGCGTGGATGCTCGGCACCGTCGACCTGATGGGCGTGGCGCTCAAGTACCCTTCGCTCATGACGGTGGGGGAGATCGGCAAGGTCCTGCTGCCGACGAACGCGCTCTGGCAGGCCGCGGAGTACTGCCTGGAGCCGCCGGGCCTGCTCGTCTTGGCCCGCAGCTTCGGCATGTTCTCCGGTGGCCCGTTCGTCGCCCTCGCGCCCCAGCCGCCTGCGGTGTTCGTCTGGGCGGCGATCTGGACGGCCCTCGTGCTGGCACTCGGCATCTGGGGGCTCGCGAGGCGTCAGATCTGAACCGCTCAGCGCATCATGCCGCGCAGCAGGTGCATGAAGAAGGCGTCGAGGAACTCCGCCTCGTCCTGCCGGCGGCGGCGCCATGGCCGCCCCCCCGCCTGCAGCTGCAGGTCGAGCGCCTTGCGCCGCACGGGGTCTGACAGCACGAGGCACGCCTCCCGGAGCTGCAGAAAGCGCTCGTGCATCGCCTCGCGGGCCCGAGGGGGCGGTGTCCGGGTGGCAGGCCCTCGCCCGCCGCCGGTAGGCCCTGCGTATCTCATCATCGCTGGCTCCCCGGCGCACGCCGAGGACGCGGTATGGATCGGGCATCGGCCACCTTCGACAGGGGTGGTCAGGGTGCGTGCGCCCCGGCGAGGCTCGGATCCTCAGTCACAGGTGCTGAGGAATGGCCTGCTTGACGGCTCAGAGGTCTTCGGCGTCCTCGAGCAGGCGCCGCGTGTCGCGGACGAGCAGGTCGCGCGCGGTGGCGGACATGCGCGCCGGACGCCAACTGTGGGAAGGAGCCGCCGCGTCGAGGTCCTGGAGCAGACGGTAGGCGGAGTAGGCGTGCGCATTCTCGCGATCGGGAAGCGCGCCCAGCCGCCAGAGCTCCACCTGCCGGCGCGACGGCGCGTAGATCAGCTCCACGAGTTTGGCGCGGTACTCGAGGTCTTCCGCCGGCAGCGCAGGGAATCGGCGCAGGTCGCGCACGTGCTGGGCTTCGTGCCGGAGGAAGCCGACCGTGAACTGCTTCGAGTGAAGGCTGCGGAAGCGGTGGCGCACGAGGTAGATGCCCTCGGGCTTCGCCCAGCCGCCGGTGCCGATGCGGCCGAAGGTGGCGAAATCGAGCCAGCCGCAGAGCAGAAAGCCGCTGCAGAGGTATGCCGTGACCCGCTCATGCCCCTCGGGTATCTCGATGTCGTAGACCGCTTCCCGCGTCTGACGCCAGATGTAGGGGCCGCGGTAGGGCGGCGTGTAGCCCCCGACGAAGCGGTATCCCCTGGCCTCGAACGCGACTGCCGCGACGTCCTCGAGGTCGTCGAGCGTGGGGTAGGACGCTCCCGGGACGGGGAGCACACCGAGCAGCTCCCGGTAGAGGCGATCCTCCGCCATGGCCTGGGCGCCGCCGGTGAGCACCCACCTCAGGTAGCGGTAGTACGCGGTGAGGACCTGGCGGATCCAGGGGTCTGAGGTCGGGAAGCGCCAGTACTCCCGCGGGGCGAAGAAGCGCCGGAAGTACCTTCTGCGCAGGTTCTCGAGGACGGGGCGCTGCGAGCCGGCCGCGAGGAGAAGGTCGTAGGTCTCCTGCACCGAGCCCTTGAGACATGGGTAGAGGATCTCGCGCGTGCGCAAGGTGCCCGGCACCGCGCTCAGCGACTCAGGCATATGCGCCCCCCGTTCCGCCTGGCCCGCGGCTTGGCCCGTGACGGCCGACCGCCCGGCGAGGCGGCCGTGCGGCGAAGGATACGCGTGACGCCGGGCCAGCCGCAGGGCCTGACCCGGCCGATGGTCGGAAACGCAAGCTGCCGCGGGGCCGTCACGAGCGCCAGCGGTGCGATCCTCCGCAGGGACCGCGAGCTCAAGGAGATCACTCCGTTTCCGTGGCTGCGCCGCCCGCGTCTTCCAGGCGGACAGTCTGGAGCTCGGGATCGTCGAGCATGCTCGCAAAGCTCTTGCGCCCAAGGAGTAGGCCGTGCCTCTGACAGAAGGCCGAGAACGCCTGCGCCATGGCCGCGTCGTCCGCCGTGAGCGAACGGCGGGAATAGTGGTAGTGGACGTCCGGGCCCGCGATCCGCTGCAGACGGGTGCCGGCCGCCTGCAGGCGGAGGAAGAGGTCCCAGGCCTCGTAGCGGGCGAGCGACGCGTCGAATCCGCCGACCTGCCAGAAGGCGGCGCGGCCGAGGCCGACCGTCGACAGGATGATGGGGTTCGTCCTGCGCAGGAGCTCCGGCGTGAAGCTGAAGGCAAAGAGGCGCGTCCAGCCCTCGACGTCGTGGTGGAGCCAGGCATCGGTGAACGCGAGGCCCGCCGCGTCGGCCCCGCCCAGGCGGGCAAGATGGTCTGGCAGCCAGACGTCGTCGTCGTCCAGGAAGGCGAGCCGGTCCTCCCTGGCCGTCGCAGCCAGCACGTTGCGCGCCAGCGCGGGGCCCAGACGGGGCATGATGCCGTAGCTGCGCAGCGGAAAGGGCCAGGCACCCAGGTCGAGGGGCGGCCCGCCGTCATGCAGCACCAGCACCTCGCCGGGCGGCACGCGCTGGTCGGCGATGGAGCGCAGGGCCCGCGGCAGAAGGTCGGGACGGGTCGTCGGCACGATGACGCTGAACGACAACCGCAGGAACTCCTTCGCAGTTCCGTCTTGGCAGATTCCTGGAAGAGGATTGGCCACACGGGTCTCCGTTTCCTTGCGGTGCGGCAAGATCGCCGCGGTTTGCGCGGCCGGCGGGACGACAGGAGTGCCGGCCGCCTTGGCCGAATGCCCTGCCGGAAGGAGGCATCACGACCTGGGCTACCTGCTCAAGCGCGGCCAAGTGACGCAGGAGCTTGCGACCCTGCTGCTGGAGATAGCTCCTGGAGAGGAGATCCCGAGCATCGCGCAGCTGTCCGCGCGGTTCGGCGTCGGCCGCGGAACGGTCCAGGCGGCCCTCGATCTGCTGCGTGCCGAGGCAGGTCTCCTCACCGACGCGCGCGGAGCGTCGGCGAGCCGGCTCGTGGCGTGCGACCCTGCGGGACTGTGGGCCGCGGCTGGCCGGCGGGGCCTGATGCTGCTCCTGCCCTTCCCCTACTCCCGCCGCGTGATGGGCCTGGCCACGGCCATCGCGGAGCTCCTGCGCCAAAGTCCCGTCGATCACAGCCTCGCGTACATGCGCGGCGCCCGCAGCCGCATCGAGGCGCTCAGGGCCGGCCGGGCGGACATGGCCGTCGTCTCGGCTCTGGCCGCGGAGGAGGCCGACGCGGCAGGGTGCGAGTGCGAGGCGCTGCTGCGGCTCGGCCCGGAGAGCTACGCCGCAGGCCAGGGCTGGCTCGTGCGGCACGACTTCCAGACGTGGCCGGCGCGCCTGCGCATCGGTACCGACCCGGCGTCGACCGACCAGTCCCGCCTTCCCCGGCTGCTGACGCCGTCGGGTGTGGAGGTGGAGTTCGTCGAACTCCCCTATCTGCGCATGCAGGCGGCGGTGGCGAACGGCGAGGTGGATGCGGTCGTCTGGCCACAGGACGTACTGCCCGCACACGAGGGCCTGCACCTGCTGCCGCTTGGATCTGAGCTTCCCGCAGGCGCCGACCGGGCCGTGCTGCTGCTGCGCCGCGGCGACAGGGCCGCACGCGCCCTGCTGCGTCACGCCCTCTCGGCCGAGGCGATCGCGGCCGTCCAGGGCGAGGTCTTGTCCGGAGCCCGCGAGCCGAGCGAGTAGCGGACCAAAGGATGCTTGCGCCGGCGCCGGTCGGCGTGGGCCCCTCCCGTCGCGATCAGCCCACCCGGCAGGTATACGCCGCCCAGAGTGTACAATATTCTGTACACAAGGAGGCGGTAGTGCCGTGGAGTGGACGCAGGAACTGGTGGACCTCTTTGGCCGGCGTGCGGCACTGGGGCGGCAGGCACGGGCCGAGGTCGCGGGAGACCTGAGCCCCGTGCGCCAGATGCGGTCCTTGCGTGGCGAGTCGCTCGCGCTGCCGGCCGCCGTGCTGCGGGCCGAGACGCCCGAGGACGTTGCGGCGCTGATGCGCTTTGCGGGAGCGCGCGCTCTGCACGTCGTGGTGCGCGGCGGCGGCTCGGGGGTGGTCGGCGGGATCGAGGCGGCGCCTACCGACATCGTCCTCGACGTGCGCGGGCTTGACGCGATCGGCCCTGTGGACCGCGAGAGCGGCCTCGTCACCGCGCAGGCGGGCTGCCTGCTCGGCAAACTCGAGGAGCGGCTGGCGGCCGAGGGGCTGACCTTGGGCCACTACCCGCAGTCGATCGCCCTCGCAAGCCTCGGCGGACTCGTCGCGACGCGCAGCAGCGGCCAGTACTCGACCCGCTACGGCAACATCGAGCAGATGATCGCGAGCGTCGAGATGGTCACAGCCGGCGGCGAGCGCCTGCGCCTCGGGCGCGCGCCGCGCCGCTCGCTGGGTCCCGAGGCCTGGCCGCTGCTCGTTGGAGCTGAGGGCACCCTGGGCGTCATCACGTCGGTCACGCTCAGCGCGTGGCCCCTGCCCGAGGCGGAGGTGCTGCGCAGCTACGCCTTCGCAGGAGTCTTTGCCGGCATCGAGGCCATGCGCCGGCTGACGCGGACGGGACTGCCGCTCGGGGTCATCCGGCTCTACGACCGGGATGATGCCCTGCACAGCTTTCCGCAGCTCCTGCCGCAGGCAGGGGCAGGCGCCCTGCTGCTCTGTTCCTGCCTCGGCGCGGCGGAGGTGGCGGCCGGCGGTGCGGCTGCCGCAGACCGCATCGCCACCGAGTGCGGCGCGACGCCGCTCGGCGAGGAGATCGGGCGCCACTGGCTCGCCGCCCGCAACGACGTCTCGGCGTGGGACCGCTACCTCTCTGCGGGCGTGCTGGTCGACACGATCGAGTGCGGCGCTGTCTGGCCTGACCTCGCGGCTGTCTACGAGGCGGGCATCGAGGCGATGCGCAGCGTACCGGAGGTGGTGGCGGCGTTCGGCCACGCGGCCCACGCCGAGGCGAGCGGCGCGAGCCTCTACTTCACGGTGGGCGCTGTGCCGCGGCCGGACGGCGATGCGGGCGAACTGCAGCGCCGCATCTGGGATAGGCTGCTGGGCGCCGCTGCGGCGGCTGGAGCCAGCGTCGGCCACCATCACGGCGTCGGGAGGATGCGCAAGGACTGGACCTGGCACGAGCGCAGGGAAGAGATCGGGCTACTGCAGGCGCTGCGGTCGGTCATGGATCCCGGGCACCTCCTGAACCCCGGGGTCCTCTGGCCCGACTGATGCCGGCGGCGGAGGCCCTCTGGCGCACGCGGCGGCGTCAGGACTGGGCGGCAATCGGGAGCGCCGGCATCGACCTGATCGTGATCGGCGGCGGCATCACGGGCGCCGGCATCGCCTGGCAGGCAGCGCTGCACGGCGTAAGAACGCTGCTCGTCGAGGCCCGCGACTGGGCGGGCGGCACCTCGTCGCGGTCGTCCAAGCTGGTCCACGGCGGCCTGCGCTACCTGCCGCGCGGGGAAGTGGGCCTGGTGCGGGAGGTGGGACGCGAGCGCGAGGTGCTGGAGCGGCTGTGGCCGCACCTCGTGCAGCCGCTGCCGTTCCTCATCCCCGTCTATCGCCGGCGCGGCATGCCGCTATGGGCGCTCGGCGCAGGCGTCTGGCTCTACGACCGGCTCACGGGGGTCGAGCCGAGACACCGCAGGCGGCTGCTGGGACCGGACGGCGTGCTGACGCTGGAGGGCGGCCTCGCGCGCCCGGACCTCGCGGGCGGCGTCGCCTACTTCGAAGCCCGCACGGACGACGCCCGGCTTGTCTATACGGTGGTGCAGGCGGCGCGCGACGCGGGGGCCGTCGCGCTGAGCCGCGTCCGGGCCACGGCCCTTGACCTGACGCGGCAGGGCGGGACGGTGGAGCTCGAGGACGGCGAGAGCGGCCGGCGCCAGACGGTGCGCGTGCAGGCCGCGGTGAACGCGGCCGGCCCTTGGGCGGGCGAGGTCGACCCTGGCGGCATGCCGGTCGCGTTCGGGCGCGGCTGCCATCTCGTCTTCGCGCGCGAGCGCCTGCCGCTGCGGCAGGCGGTGGCCCTCAGCGCGCCGGACGGCGGCAACACCTTCGCGGTCCCGCGCGGCCGCGTGACCTACGTGGGCACCACGGACCGCCTGTGCCAGGGCGATCCCGCCCAGCCCGACGTGCCCGAAGAGGACGTGCGCTACCTGTTCTCCGTGGTGCGGTCAGCCTTTCCCGGCGCGGATCTCTCGGCCAGGGACCTCCTGGCCGTCTGGGCGGGCGTGCGTCCCCTCGTCGCACGCCTGGGACAGGCGAACACGCGCGAGCTCTCCCGGCGCAGGTCGATCGAGGTGCGCCCTGACGGGCTGATCAGCGTGCGCGGCGGCAAGCTCACCGGCTTTCGCAGCGTGGCCGCCGACACCCTGCGGCTGCTTGCGCAGGCGGGCATCGGCCTGCAGGCAGTGCCGCACGCGACAACCGGGCCGCCGTTCGACCCTGAGACCTGCGTGCGGGAACTCACGGCCGACTACCACCTCATGCAGCTGCAGGCCGCGGAACTCGTGGAGCGGCACGGACCGTCGGCGAGAGAGGTGCTGCGCTACGCCTCGGGCCGGCCTGACGGCCTTGCACCGGTCCGGGAGGGGCTTGGGCTCGTCTGGGGCGAGGTGGACTGGGCGGCGGAGCGCGAGGAGGTGTTCGACCTCGCGGACCTCCTGGTCCGGCGTACGGGACTCCTCTGGTTCGGCGGCTTCCCGGAGCCCCTCGCCGTCCTGCGGCCGGTAGCTGAGCGCCTCGCGCCGCTGCTCGGCTGGTCGCAGGACGAGATCGCGCGGCAGGTCGCGTCCTGTGCGCGGCAGGCCCATCTCGATCGACTCGAGGAGCTGCGCCGCATGGCCATCTGACAGGGTCGCCAGAGGTGCGTCCCGGCGAGGATGAGCCACACCCGCCACGGTAAATAGGAATCGCAGGGACTGCCGCGAAGTTCCGCCGGTAGACTTCGGATGCGGATGGCACGGAGGGATGGAGATGGCGGCGTATCGGGACAGGGACGAGATGGTGGAGATCTTCGGCATCCTCGCGGAGCGTGCCGCCTCGAGCCAGGCAGCCAAGGCGTTGCACGACGCGGGCATGGTGGTCTCGTTCGTCTACCACAACCCCGATCTCGTGCTGACGATGGACGGACTCACGCCAGGCGAGGGCGAGAACCCGATGGCGATGCGCTTCGACGCGTCCGAGCCCTCTCCCGACGTCACGTTCGAGTGCTCCGCCGACGTCGGACACCAGTTCTGGAGCGGCAAGCTCGACGTGCCGCAGGCCCTGGGCCGCGGCATCGTCAAGGCGCGCGGCTCGATCGCCAAGGCGCTCAAGCTGCTGCCGATGATGCCGCCGCTCTACGCGGCCTACACCGAGCTCATGGCGGAGCGGCAGGCGGGGACCGCCGGGGCATGAAGGCGGCCGTGCTGGCGGAGGACGCCGAGCGCCTCGAGATCAGGGATCTCACGCTCTCGCCGCCAGGGCCGCACGAGGTGCTGGTGCGCCTTGCGGCCAGCGGCGTCTGCCATAGCGACCTCCACGTCATCGAAGGGGTCCTGCCGGTCCCCCTGCCGGCCGTGCTCGGCCACGAGGGCGCAGGCGTCATCGAGGCGGTGGGGGAGGGCGTGACACGGGTCCGGCCCGGCGACCATGTCGTGCTGTCGTGGGTGCCGAGCTGCGGCCGTTGCTACTACTGCGGCATCGGGCGGCCCGACATGTGCGAGGAGGCGTTTCAGATCCAGCTGCTGGGCTCGCTGCCCGGCGGCGGCATGCGGCTTTCGGACCATGGCTCGCCGGTCTACCACTTTCTCGGCACCTCGTGCTTCGCCGAGCTGTCGGTCGTGGCGGAGCAGGCCGTGGTGCCGATCCGCAAGGACGTCCCGCTCGATCGCGCCGCGCTCGTCGGCTGTGCCGTGACGACCGGCTACGGCGCCGTCGTGCACACGGCCGACGTCATGCCCGGCACCAGCGTGGCGGTCGTCGGGCTCGGCGGCGTCGGCCTCAGCCTGATCCAGGCGGCCAAGCTGCGCGGCGCCGCACGGATCATCGCGATCGACCGCGTGCCGGAGAAGCTCCTGCTCGCACGGCGGTTCGGCGCGACCGATGTCGTCGACGCGCGTGACACCGACGACATCGTGTCGCCTGTGCTGGAGTGTACCGGAGGTCGCGGCAGCGACTACGCCTTCGAGGCGGTAGGCAGGCCCGCGACCATCGAGGCGGCCTATGCCATGACGCGCAAGGCCGGCATGACGGTGGTGGTGGGGATCGCGGCGCCCGACGAGGAGATCTCGCTGAACGCCTTCGCGATCCCCTCGGCCTCGCGCATCCTCACCGGCAGCTGGTACGGCCGCTCCCGGCCGGACGAGGACATCCCGGCCATCCTGGACCTCTACATGCCGGGCCGCCTCGATCTGGACGCCCTCATCAGCAGGCGCTACCGGCTCGAGGAGATCAACGAGGCCTTCGCCGACATGGGCAGAGGCGAGCTTGCGCGAGGCGTCGTGATGTTCGACGGGACGGGGGAGGCCGGGTCGGATGGCTGAGAGACTCGCGGTCGGGGAAGGCATCCTGTTCATCGATGGCAGCTTCTCGCCGGCGGCGGGCGGCGGCTACCTGCAGCGGGATCCGGCGACGGCCGAGGCGTTCGCACAGGCGGCCGAATCGTCGGCGCAGGACGTGGATCGGGCGGTGGAGGCGGGCCAGAGGGCGATGCGCGAACGGCGCTGGCTCGGCATGGACCCTCTCGAGCGGGGACGTGTGCTGCATCGCGTCGCGGACGGGATTCGCGCGCATGCCGACGAGCTCGCCGAGGAGATGGTGCGGGAGAACGGCATGCCCCGCTCCATGGCGCAATGGCTCGAGATCCCGATGGCGGCCGACGTCTTCGACTACTTCGCGGGACTCGTCCCGTCGGTGCACGGCGAGACGCTGCCCTTCTCCATCCCAGGACCGCAGGGGGACTACCTCGCCTTTACCCTGCGCCAGCCGGTGGGGGTCGCGGGACTGATCACCCCCTGGAACTTCCCTCTCCTCATGCCGGCGTGGAAGCTTGCTCCGGCCTTCGCGGCGGGCTGCGCCGCGATCCTCAAGCCGGCCCCCGAGACGCCGCGCACCGCCCTGGTGCTCGCGGCCATCGCCCAGGAGGCGGGGCTGCCCGACGGGGAGCTTGCCGTGCTGCCGGGCGGCGATGCGGCCGGTCAGGCGCTCGTGGCCCATCCGCTCGTTCCGAAGATCGCCCTCACCGGTGAGACGGCAACCGGTGCGAAGGTGCTGGCGGCGAGCGCCCAGGGTATCAAGCGGGTGACCCTCGAGCTCGGCGGCAAGTCGCCGAACATCGTGTTCGACGACGTCGAGATCGAGCACGCCGTCTCGGGCGCCCTGTTCGGCGTCTACCTGAATTCCGGTCAGGTCTGCCAGGCGGGCAGCCGCATCCTGGTGCAGGAGACCGTGCTGCCGCGCTTCCTGGAAGCCCTCGAGGCCAGGGTGCAGGGACTGCGCGTCGGGCCGGGCAGCGACTACGCCTCGGACATCGGCCCGCTCATCTCCGAACGGCAGATGCAGCGGGTGCTCGGCTACGTGGCGGCGGGCACGGCGGAGGGAGCGCGCCTCGTCACCGGAGGCGCCCGGCTGTCCGAGCTCGGCGCGGGCTACTTCGTGCAGCCGACCGTGTTCGCCGACGTGCGGCCGGACATGCGCATCGCCCAGGAGGAGATCTTCGGACCGGTGGCCGCGGTGATCCCCTTCCGGGACGAGGACGATGCGCTGGCGATCGCGAACCGCAGCGCCTACGGCCTTGCGGCGGGCGTCTGGACGCGGGATTTGAGGCGCGCCCTGCGCATGGCCAAGGGACTCGAAGCGGGCACCGTCTGGCTCAACACCTACCAGCTCCTGTCGCCGACCCTGCCGTTCGGCGGCTTCAAGCAGAGCGGCATCGGCCGCGAACTGGGGCCGCACGCCCTGGACGGCTACCTCGAGACCAAGACCGTGATCGCAGATCTCGGCGACGAGCCCTTCGCGTTCTTCTGAAGGCCTTCACGCGGCGGCTGAGATCCAAGTGCCGCCCTGGTCCCGACGTCCCGGGGGCGGACATCGGCGCGGGCCCACCCGACCGTGCAGCAGGCCCGCCGTCCCCTTGGGCGGCGGGCCTGCTGCACCATCGGCGGACCGGGCCCCGGTCGCGCCTAGACCTCGGCCGGCGCCGCCCACAGCCCCTGCCGGAAGATGGGCAGCTCCTGCCCGGAGCGCGTCGTGGCGGTGATGGCGAGCGCGTCCGAGCCGATCATGAAGTCCATGTGGGTGAGGCTTGCGTTGCCGCCCTTGGCGAGGAGATCCTCGTCCGATTTGACCTCGTCGGCGTCCGTCAGGCAGGTGGGGTAGGCGGCGCCGATCGCGAGGTGGCAGGAGGCGTTCTCGTCGAAGAGCGTGTTGTGGAAGAGGATGCCGGAGCGCGCGATCGGCGAGTCCACCGGCACCAGCGCGACCTCGCCCAGGTAGTGGGACCCCTCGTCGGTCTCGATCACTTGCCTCAGTGCTTCCTCGCCGGCATCGGCCCGGAAGTCGACGATGCGTCCTTCGTGGAAGGTGAGCTCCATGTCGTCGATGCGCTGGCCGCCGTAGGAGAGGGTGCGGGTGCTGCGCACCTTCCCCTCGACACCGGTGCGCAGGGGCAGCGTGAACACCTCTTCGGTGGGGATGTTCGGCGAGGTCGGGTAGCCGACGGCCCGCTCCTGCCCGGACGCGACCCACTGGTGGGTCAGCGGCAGGTCGATCCTGAGGTCGGTGCCGGGCGCCTCGTAGCGCAGGCTCTGGATCTGCAGGCCGTTGAGCCAGCGCCTGCGCGCCTGCAGGTCGCGGATGTGCTCGTGCCAGGCGCCGACCGGGTCCGGGCCGTCGACGCGGCTCGTGCGCCGGATGGCGCGCCAAAGTGCGGCCTCCGCCTCTTCCTGCGGCAGGTCCGGGAACACCTTGCCGGCCCAGCGCGGCGACGGCGCCGCCACGATGGTCCAGGCGACGCGGTGCGCCATCTGCAGGCGCTGGAACGGCATCGTGGCCTGCTGTGCCGCCCGTCGGGCGAGGGAGATGCGCTGGGGCGGTATCCCCTGGAGGTTGTCGGGATCCCCGCCGATGATCGAGAGGAAGGCGGCGTTGCCTTCCGCCTCCTGCAAGAGCCCGTCGGCGAGCCACCTGGGGAAGTCCGAGATGCCCTCCTCGGGCGCCATCTCGAAATGGATGCGGTCCATGATCTCGTCGTTGAACAGGGTGCGGACCGTATGGGCACCGGCGGCGTACGCTGCCCTCGCCACCGCTCTGGCCGCGGCGACCTGCGTGGCGGGAGCCATCACCACCAGGGTTTGATCCGGCTGCAGACGCACACCGACTTGCACGGCCACTTCCGCCAGGGGCCTGAAGTCTTCTTCACTGATCGTCACGGCCCGTCTCCTTCCAAGGCACGATTCTGTACCGGAGGATTTGGTGCCCTGGGCCTTCGGACCTGCCTCAGGCGGCAAGTCGCCCGGTCCCTCTGCGGGCGTAGTGGCATGGGGCGGGGCTACCCTCTCCCGCAATCGCCGCCTTTTCCCCGCATGACAACGAGGTATAGGGCGGCGCTGCCGCGAACCAAGTTCCGCGTGCCAGGCCCCGACGCCTGTCGGCCGCCTGGGCGCGAGGCGCCCGTCGCCGCCGGTGAGGGATCGGGACAGCAGGACAGGCCTTCGCCTGCCCGCGGTCGGCAAGGAGGTATGCTATGCGCGGTCGCTGGGCGATTCTCACGGCCTACGGACTTCTCGCGGCAGCCACCCAGATGCTTTGGATCACGTTCGCTCCCATCACGACGCAGGTCGCCCCGGCGCTCCACGCCAGCGTGGCCGCCGTCGGCAACCTTGCCGCGATCTTCCCCCTGATCTACGTGGTGCTCGCCCTGCCCACCGGCCGCTGGCTCGACCTCAGCTTCAGCACCGCCCTGCGCGTCGGGGCGGTGCTGACAGGCGCAGGCGGCCTGATGCGGCTCATCTTGCCGCACTCCTTCCTCTGGCAGCTCCTGGCGCAGGTGGTGATCGCTGCGGGACAGCCGCTGGTGCTCAATGCGATCACGAAGCTCGCCGCCCGCTACTTCCCGCCCGAGGAGCGGGCGGTGGCGATCGGCCTGGGCACCGTCTCCCTGTTCGTCGGCATCATGATCGCCATGGCTCTCGGACCTCTCCTGTTCGCGGCCGGCGGGCTCGAGGCGGTCCTCATGGTGGAGGGCCTCGTGGCCGCCGCCGGCGCGATCGCCCTGTCCCTCGCAATCGCGAGGCCGCCTGCGTTCGCGGACCCGCCATCGGAGGGCAAAGGCGTCTGGCTGCCCAAGGAGCCGCTGCTTTGGAAGCTCGGTGCTCTGCTCTTCGTCGGCATGGGCATCTACAACGCCTTCGCCACCTGGCTGCAGCCCATCCTCGCGCACTTCGGCGCAGGATCGCAGGCCGGCAACCTCCTCGCGGTCATGACCCTCGCCGGCATCGTCGGGGCCGGCGTGCTGCCGCCCATCGTCGCGAGCCGGGGTTGGCGCCGGCCGATGCTGACCGCGGCCGTCGCCTGGACGCTTCTCACGGCCCTCGCCGTCGACTGGCGGCAGACGTACCTCTGGATGTTCGTCTGGCTCGGGCTCGAGGGCCTGCTGCTGCTCGCGAGCCTGCCCGTGGTGCTCGACTGGGCCGAGGTGCACGTCGGCGCGGGCCAGCAGGGCAGGGCGGTGGGCTTCCTGATGCTGGCGGGCAACCTCGGCGGCTTCGTGCTCGTCGTCGCGATGACTCCGCTCGTGGCTGCGCCGCACCTTGCGCTCGGCTTTGTCGCGATCGTCGCCCTGCTCGGGCTGGGAGTGGCCCGGCTCCTGCCGCGGCGGCACGAGGCCGCCTTGCAGGCAGCACTTCCCGACGCACCTGGAGGAGGCATATCGTGAGCGGAGAGGACATCCTGGGAGACCTGGAGCGACAGCTCAAACCCTATCGCGGGCAGGTGGAGACCTTCGACCGCATCCCGGCGCGGGGCCGCGATCGCCAGGAGATCCTAGCGTTGCTCGACGCGCTCAGGCAACGTGAGGAGCCGCGCTGGCGCGCCGGGTACGCGTCCGGTGCCGTCTACCACGGCGGCGAGGAACACGCCGAACTCCTCGCCGCCGCCTACGCCCTGCACGCCCACAGCAACCCGCTGCACCCCGACCTCTGGCCGAGCGCGACCAAGTTCGAGGCAGAGGTCGTGGCGATGACCGCCGGCATGCTCTCCGGGGCGGAGGTGGGCAGGCACCGGCGCGGCGCCAAGGTGGTCGGCGCCGTCTCGACGGGCGGTACGGAGAGCATCCTGCTCGCGATGCTCGCCTACCGCGACTGGGGCAGGGCGCGTGGCATCGCCCAGCCGGAGGTGGTCGCGCCGGTCACGGCGCATGCCGCGTTCCGCAAGGCCGCGCACTACTTCGGCATCCGTCTCGTGGACGTGCCGGTGGACGAGGTGTTCCGCGCCGACGTCGGCGCGATGCGCGATGCGGTGACGGACGCCACCGTGGCGCTGGTGGGCTCCGCGCCGTCGTTTCCGCACGGCGCCCTGGACCCCATCCCACAGATCGCGGCGCTCGCGGAGGAGCGCGGCGTCGGCTGCCACGTCGACGCGTGCCTCGGTGGCTTCCTGCTCCCGTGGGCCGAGCGCCTCGGCTATCCCGTCGCGCCCTTTGACTTCCGCCTGAAGGGTGTCACCTCGATCTCGGTCGACACGCACAAGTACGGCTATGCGGCGAAGGGCACATCCGTCATCCTCTACCGCTCCGAGGAGCTCTTCCACCACCAGTGCTATGCGGCCACCGACTGGCCCGGGGGACTCTACGCCTCCTCCACGCTGCTCGGCAGCCGGCCAGGCGGGCTGATCGCAGCCGCGTGGGCATCGCTCCTTGCGACGGGCGAGGAGGGCTACATCGCGGCCGCCAGGGATGTCCTCAAGGCCGCCGACCGCATCAAGCAGGGTGTGGGCGCGATCGCGGACCTCAAGGTGCTTGGCGATCCGCTCTTCGTCGTCGCCGTCGCCTCGGACAGCCTCGACGTCTACAGGGTCATGGACCACATGGCGGCACGCGGCTGGAGCCTGAACGGCCTGCACCACCCGGCCGCCTTCCACATCGCCGTGACGCGGCGCCACGCCGAGCCGGGCGTCGCCGACCGCTTCCTCGAGGATCTCGAAGCGTCGGTCCGCGAGGTGCGGCAGAGCCCGCCGCAGGCCGGCGGCATGGCGCCGCTCTACGGACTGGCGTCCGTCGCACCGGGCGATCTCGTGCAGGGGCTGCTCGAAGCCTACATCGACGTTCTCTACGAGGTGTAGCCGTGGGCAAGTCGTGTGTCCTGGCGATCGACCTTGGCACGTCGGCCTGCAAGGTGGCGCTCGTCGCGCTGGACGGAACGGTGCTGGACATCGCGTCGGGGGAGTATCCCCTCGCGCTCCTGCCGGGCGGGGGGGCCGAACAGGATCCCGAGCAGTGGTGGTCGGCGATCCGCTCCGCCACAAGACAGCTCCTCTCGCAGGGTGCGGCATCGCCCGAGGACGTCCTCGGCATCGGCTGCACCGCGCAGTGGAGCGGGACGGTTGCGGTCAATGCCTCTGGGCAGGCCCTGCGGCCCGCCATCATCTGGATGGATGCGCGAGGGGCCCGTCGCGTGCAGGAGGTGACGGGCGGCTGGCCGAGTGTCGCAGGCTACGGCGCGGGCAAGCTCCTGCGCTGGATCGGCCGCACGGGCGGCATCCCGGCGGCCTCGGGCAAGGACTCCATCGCGCACATCCTGTACCTGCAGTCCGAAGAGCACGCCACCTACCAGGAGGCCGCCTATTTCCTGGAGCCCAAGGACTACCTGAACGCGCGCCTCACGGGACGGATCGCGGCCACCTTCGACTCGATCGCCCTGCACTGGGTCACGGACAACCGCGATCCGCTGGACGTCCGCTACGACGCCGCACTGCTCGGCGCCCTCGGCGTGGAACGCGCGAAGCTGCCCTGGCTCCTGCGCTCGACCGACGTCGTGGGCACCCTCAGGGAGGATGCGGCGCGCGATCTGGGCCTGCCGCCCGGTCTGCCGGTTGCCGGCGGATCGCCGGACGTACAGTCTGCGGCGATCGGTTCCGGGGCGACGCGCGACTACGAACCGCACCTCTACCTCGGCACGTCGTCGTGGCTCACCTGCCACGTGCCGCGCAAGAAGACGGACATCGCGCACAACATGGCGACCTTGCCGTCGGCGATCCCCGGCCGCTATCTCGTCGCCAACGAGCAGGAGACGGCCGGCGCCTGCCTCACGTTCCTGCGGGACAACCTCCTCTACCACGACGACGCCCTCGCGACGGGCAAAGCGCCGGACGACGCCCTTCGGCGCCTCGATGAGGTCGCGGCGACCGCACGGCCCGGATCCGGCGGCGTGCTCTTCACGCCGTGGCTCTACGGCGAGCGCACGCCGATCGAGGATCATCGGGTGCGCGGCGGCTTCTACAACATCTCGCTCGCGACGCGGCGCCCGGAGCTGGTGCGCGCCGTGCTGGAAGGGGTGGCGCTCAACAGCCGCTGGCTCCTAGAGGCCATGGACGGCTTCACAGGGCGCACCCTGGACCCGATCCGCTTCATCGGCGGCGGTGCGCGCTCGGACGTGTGGTGCCAGATCATGGCCGATGTGCTCGGGCGTCGCATCGAGCAGACCGAACGACCGCTGCAGGCCAACGTGCGCGGTGCCGGGGCGATCGCGCTCGTGGCCCTGGGCCGCGCCACGTTCGAGGACATGGCGTCGCGGGTGCGCGTAAGCCGCTCGTACACGCCGCGGTCCGAGACGCGCGCCGCCTACGACAGGGCCTTCGCCGCGTTCCGGGAGATCTACCGCAGGAACCGGCCCATCTATCGCCGTCTCAACGGCTAGGGCGACTGACGCCTCACCGTCGGGCCGCGCCCCACCAGCCGGGACAGGTCGCTTCCAGGCCACGGCGAAGGTGCCGGGAACAGGCGGGCGAATTCCCTGGCGGGAGCCGGCAGGGGAGCCGCCGGCTTCGCGGGAGGTCCGTCATGCAGGTCAAGGATCGTGTCGTTGTCATCACAGCGGCCTCGTCCAAGATCGGGGCGGCGCTCGCTCAGGTGCTCGCGCGACGTGGTGCCGCGCTGGCCCTTTTGTGTGGTGCGTACCTGCCAGAGCCGCAGCAGGGGAGGGCGTAGCGTGATCAACGTTGTCCTGTTCGGGATCGTCGTGGTCCTGGTGTCGGCCGCGGTGCTGATGTGGCTTTGGAACATCACCATGCCGGAGCTGTTCGGACTAAAGCAGCTCACGTACTGGCCCGCCTTCCGTCTGCTCTTGATCGCAGGCATCCTCATGGGAGCGTTCCACGTCCAGGCTCCCCTTTCCGGGGGCGGCCTCTTCTGGCCCTGAGTCGCGGCAGCGGGGGACGCGCCTCCCTGAGCGCCCAGGCGTCCAGGGAGGCGCATCGTGCTCCTTGCCGGCCGCACCCTCTAGCGCGCCGTGGCGGAGATCGGCTGCAGGCTCTCCGCGAACCTCAGGAGCACCTGCATCGGCACGGCGCGGCCGTAGAGATGGATGAGTACGGGCCGCGTATACTTCCTGCCCCAGCCGATGTAGGTGGTGGAGCCCTTGCGCAGCCAGAGGAACTGGCTTGTGTAGCCGCCGAAATCTATGCTGCCTTCGCCAACCTCGAGTCTGTGGACCGTCGTGGTCTTCAGGTCTCCGGCGCCGCCGAACTGCATCTCCTGCATGAGCGTCATCGCGCGGTCGCCGGGCTGCTCGTCGATCCACACAGCGCCGGCCCGGATGCGGCCCTTGGGCAGGTGGAACTTGAGCCGCGGGTCGACGCAGATGAGCTGGAGCTGCCAGAAGGCCGGCGCCGTCACGAGCGTCCCCGGCTTGTACTTCTTGGCCTGCGCCAGCGTGATGTAGCCGCCGCAGCTGTAACCTGAGACCCGCGGCAGCAGGAGTCCGAGGGCAGCCGGCAGCTTTGCGAGCTTCCCGTGCGTCGTCGTGTCGTACAGCGGGATCGGCACGGCCACGGACGTCGGCTGCGCGGCGGAGCCGCAGCCGGCGAGACCGACCAGCACGAGCGAGATCAGAGCCAAGCTGCGCCGTCGCATGGAGATCACTCCCAAGTCAGTATAAGGCAAGGGAGAGATCGTGGGTACACATTCGGCTAACCCCGTTCGGCGGGGTCAGGCTTGGGGCGGGGTGAACTGGGCGCGGAGGTCCTTGGTGATTGGGTAGAGGAAGATGGCCTTCATCCGCTTGTCCCTGAGATGATGTTGGTCAGGAAGTGCTCCTGCCCTGGGTGTCGCCGACGTAGATCCAGTGGCGGCCTTCTAACAGGTTCCGGGGTAGAGGCGAAGATCGACGAAGGTCTCGCGCAGCACCGGGCGGTGTCGAGCGGATGCCCGGGTCCTGGAGGAAGCGTGTCAGCCTCGGCCAACCCCTGGCCATCAGCGAGAGCGCCTTGCGTGCCTGCGGCTGGAGTCCGGGATCCGTTCGTTCTGCGAGCAGAGTCGTGCGGATCTCCTCGGCCGCGCTCACCTGCGCCCTGGCCGCCTCGTACGCAGGAGTGCCCACCTTCTCGGCGAGCCAGGCCCGGTGCAG
Organism: Bacillota bacterium; assembly: GCA_021845645.1. The sequence continues at coordinate 94,382 of JAJZVM010000004.1, read as the reverse complement.
GGTACAGCGTAGCGATGCGCTCGCGCGAAGTGATGCCATAGCCGGCTCCGCGCGGGCGATACGTGCTATCCGCCAATTTGATACATCTCGACTTTCTGAATAGCGCCTGGCCGGTGGTGTGTTGCACGGAGCATGGAGTACCGGTCCCCGCGGGCTGCCCAGACGGCGCGCAAGAGAGAGCGGATGGAATCATCGTCCACGCCCGCGCGCAGCAGCGAACGCAGGTCGTGCCCCGTCGTGCCGAAGAGACAGGTGAAGAACCGGCCGTCCGCCGATAGGCGCGCCCTGGTGCAGCTGTCGCAAAAGGGCTGGGTGATCGACGCGATGATGCCGACCTCACCTTGGCCGTCCACGTAGCGATAGCGCCTGGCCACCTCGCCGAACCGCGTCGGAGCTGCAGGTTCGAGCGGCCAGCGTTCGGCGATGCGCGTCAGGATCTCCCTGGCGGGCACGACGTGCTCCTCTCGCCAGCCGTTCAGGTTTCCCGCATCCATGTACTCGATGAAGCGTAGAACGTGGCCGCTACCGCGGAAGCGCTCGGCCAAGGGCAGTATGTCGTCCTCGTTGAGGCCGCGGCGCACGACCGTGTTGATCTTGACGGGCAGGCCTGCGTCCGCCGCCGCATCGATGGCGGACAGCACGTTCGCGACGGGGACCCCCGCGTCGCTGATGAACCTGAACACGTCGTCGCGCAGGGAGTCGAGGCTGATCGTCACGCGGCGCAGACCCGCCTGCCGCAGCGCTGCAGCCCTGCCGCGCCTCAGCAGGGAGCCGTTCGTTGTCAGGGCGACATCGTCGATGCCCGGAACTTCGCTGATCGCCGCGATGAGATCCTCGAGGTTTGGCCGTATCAGCGGCTCGCCGCCGGTGAGGCGGACCTTCTCCACGCCGAGCTCTGCGAAGATGCGGGCTAGGCGACCGATCTCGTCGATGCGCAGCTGCTCCTGCTGATCGAGGAACCGGTACGGTTCGCCGAAGGCGGACCTTGGCATGCAGTAGACGCAGCGGAAATTGCAACGGTCCGTGACGGAGATGCGCAGATCCCGGAGAGGACGCACAAGCGTGTCCAGCGCGGGCGAGAAGGCGGCTCGGCAACTCTGCACTTCAGGCTGCTCCGATCGTTCCAAGAACATCTAGGCTCACTCCCATGCGCTGGGCTGTGGCTCGGACAGGATGCGGATGGCGTGCTGGGGCTGCCAAAGCAGGGGTCGGGTGGCGCAGTGCGCAGACCGGTTGGCCCCATCCCACCGGCGGAATGGCCGCATCCATGTGCTCTGGTGGAGCGGGTCGCGTGGACTTGCGGTCTAGGCGACTTGGGCCTGCCCCCTCATATAGGTCACTGCCTTATATTAACGTATAGTTCAAGACCTAAGAATCGGAAAGGTGGAATGGTCCGCAATGTTCGACAACCTGATCACTCCGACGCATCTCCTGTTCCTGCTCGGGCTCGCGCTGCTCATCTTCGGACCCAAGCGGATACCCGAAATCGGAAGCGCTGTGGGAAGGGGCATCCGGGATTTCCGGCAGGCCATGAACAATCTTGACACCTCGACAGACAAGGAGCAGAGCCGGGGTCCAGAGGGCAACTAGTCCATGGGACGCTAGGGGAGTAAAAGCGTGGCGGCAAGAATCAGCAGCCCGAACCGGGGCTTGAGGGTCGTCGAGCGTGAACGTCGCGTCATGTCCGTGGCAGACCATATCGAAGAGCTGCGTCGGCGCGTCTTCTTCGGGGCCGCTGTCACGATCGTGGCAGGCATTTTGCTTGTCCTGCGCTGGCGGCTGTTGATGCAGATCGTTCTGCTGCCCGTCTACGCGCCGACGTCCTTCCTCTCGCTGACGCACAGCTTCCCGTACCTGCGCTGGGACTGGGCGCTGCCGCCCATCGGCGTCGGAGCTCATCGCCTGCTGGCGCTCTCTCCCGTCGAGCCGTTTTTCACCGTGATCAACGTGATCGCAGCGAGCAGCCTGATCATCACGTCTCCGCTCTGGTTCTACCAGGCGTGGGCGTTCCTCTCGCCGGTCTTCGAGCCCCGAAGGCGCAAGGTCGTGCGCCAGCTGGTCTTCATGGCCATCGCGCTGTTCATCGTCGGTGCGACCTTCGCCTACGCGATCGTCCTGCCGGCGGCGCTGCGCTTTTTGACCACGTTCGGCAGCGGCGTGTTCGACGTGCAGTTCCGCGCCTCGTATTACCTTGGCTTCGTGTCGAGCTTCCTGCTGGCCGTCGGCGGTGTGTTCGACATCCCGCCCGTGCTGCTCACGCTGCTGGCCCTGGGCGTCGTCAGCACGCGGCGCCTGCGCCGCTGGCGGCGCGTCGCCGTGTTCGCCGCGGGGCTGATCGCCGCGTTTGTCGTGCCTTCGCAGGATCCCTTCTCGATCGGGCTCGTGATGGTACCGATCTACCTGCTGTACGAAATCACGATCTGGATGGCCCCGCACTTCGAGAGACGCTTGAGGTGGAGTGACGCTGATGGCCGATGAAGCGAACCACAAGAACGAGGAAGTCTCGCGCGAGCACTTCGTGCAGGACATGGCCAAGGCGGCCGTGGCCGTCGGCGTGCTGGGTCTTGCCCTCTCCGACTTTCCAGAGAAGCTGAAGGCTGCGACGCCCGCCGGCGACCCTAGCCTGGACCCCCAGGACAACCTCTCCTGGGAGGGGTGGAGCCAGGTCCAGCTGCAGAAGCGGGACGGCTGGCAGGACTGGGACCGGATCAACGACCCGGGGAACCTGCGCCGGTTCCACGACAACTTCGGGCAGATCGCCAAGCTCAAGCCGAAGCACCACTACGTCATGGTCATGGACCTGCGCAAGTGCACGGGCTGCCAGACCTGCACCGTGTCCTGCAAGGCGGAGAACAACATACCGGTGGGCGTGTTCCGCACCTGGGTCGACACGTATCAGACCGGCGGCATGCGGCCGGACCCGCAGGGCAGCGTCGTCACCGACAACGGCAACTATGCACCGGATGTGCACATGGTGTCGGTTCCGAAGATGTGCAACCACTGCGACAACCCGCCCTGCGTCGAGGTCTGTCCTGTCAAGGCGACCTACAAGCGGGAGGATGGGCCGGTGCTCGTGGATCCTGAGCTCTGCATCGGCTGCGGCACCTGCGTCAACGCCTGCCCGTACGGCGCCCGCTACCTGAACCCCGTCTCTCACGTGGCCGACAAGTGCAACTTGTGCGTGGAGCGCATCGACGTGGGGCTGCTGCCTGCCTGCGTGACATCCTGCGTCGGCAGGGCGCGCATCTTCGGCGACCTCAACGATCCTTCCAGCGAGGTGAGCCAACTGCTGGGCTCCTCTGCGAACAGCGTCCTTCATCCGGAGTTCGGCACAGAGCCGCAGGTCTTCTACATTGGCATGAGCGGCGAGATCCTGAGCTCGGACGATCCCACCGTGCAGCACATGGTGTTCACGTATACCGAGAACTCCAACAGCACTGTGGGGGTGAAGTAGCATGAACGTGCCGGTCATGGGTCTCGAGCACGTCTACTGGGGTCTGCCGATCGTCATCTACCCCTACATCTCGGGGCTGGTGGCGGGGTCGTTCATCGTCGGCTCGCTCTCCAAGGTGTTCGGGCAGAAGATCTTCGAACCGATCGCGAAGCTGTCCCTGCTCGTCACGCTCGCATTCCTGCTGGTGGCGCCGCTGGCCCCGCTGTCCGATGCGCGCCAGCCATCACGGCTCCTCGAGCTGTACACGCGGGCGCACTTGCCATACTCTCCGCTGGGCCTCTTCACGATGATCTGGACGACGTATGTCCTGCTCGTGCTGGTCGAGGTCTACTTCGCCTTCCGCCAGGACAACATCCGCCTCGGGCAGGTCGTGCCCGGGTGGCGCGGCGCCCTCTACCGCTTCTTCGCCCTGGGCAGCCATGATCTCTCCGAGCGCGCGCAGCGTCGTGACCACGCGCTTCTGGTGTTCCTCGCGAGTGCCGGCATCCTGCTCGCGTTCGCCTTCCACGGCTACATCGGCTTCGTCTTCGGGGCGATCAAGGCGCGGCCGCTTTGGAGCAATCCCCTCATGCCCGTGCTGTTCATCGTATCTGCGATCGTTTCCGGCGTGGCGCTGATGATCCTGGTGTACAGCGTCGTGTGGCGGTACCTCTCCCCCGAGCGCCGCACCGATCCGCGGATCATCGAGGGTCTCGTGTCGCTGCTCATGTGGACGATCTTCATCGACCTCTTCCTGGACGCGGTCGACCTCCTGAACTCCGGGGTCTCGGCGTACGCGTCCGGCCCTGTGTTCCAGGGCTTCAGCCAGATCTTCATGGGCGGACCGCTGACGTTCATGTACTGGGGCCTGCAGCTCGGGTTCCTGGTGCTCGCGCTTGTGCTCACCTTCTTCCGCTTTGTCCGCCGTTCGGCCCTGTGGGCTTCGCTGGCGGCCCTTCTGACCGTCATCAGCGTCTACGCGATGCGCTACAACACGGTCATCGGCGGACAGCTGCAGCCTAAGGTTTCGCAGGGCCTCATCCTCTACACGCCGCCTGCCTTCGGCAGGGCGTCGGTGCAGGTCGTGATCGGGCTCTTTGCGATCGTGCTGTTCATCTTCTCCCTGCTGGTGGAGTTCCTGCCCTGGGAGCCGCTTGACAGCCTGCTGTCCTCAGGTGCGCCGACGCGCGGTGTCGAGTCCGGGGCAAGCACGCCCGTGAAGGGGTAGGGAAATGTCGCTCATTGACAAGAAGGTATCGCGCAAGCAGTTCGTGACAGGCAGCGCGGCGGCCGCATCGCTGGTCGCGGGAGTCTGGGGGTCGTCGCCGTGGCTCGGCGGCGTGTTCCGCCAGCGTGGGCAGTACGTCTTCCCCATGCGCACCGAGCTGTGGAAGAACGTCGATCTGCGCTACAGCGTCTGCAGGCAGTGCCGCAGCGACTGCGGCATCGAGGCCAGGGTCTTCAACGGCATCCTGATGAAGATCGACGGGAACCCCTACCACCCGAACGCCACGGAACCCCAGGCCCCTTACGCGACCGCAGTCTCGGACGCGCTGCGCTGGACTCAGCCGCACTCCGTCTGCGCCCGCGGTCAGGCGGGCAAGCAGACGCTCTACGACCGCTATCGCGTCTTCTACCCGCTGAAGCGGAAGGGACCGCGCGGCAGCAACCAGTGGCAGGTCATCAGCTGGGATCAGCTGGTCTCCGAGGTCACGGAAGGGGGATACCTCTTCAAGAACGTGCCGGGCGAGGAGACCCGCTACGTCGAGGGGTTCAAGGACCTCTGGCAGGGCGGTCAGGGCCCGCTCAAGCCGGTGGATCCCAAGCATCCGGACCTCGGCCCTCTCACCAACCAGTTCACCCTGTTCTGGGGCAGGTCTGAGCCTGGTCAGAACACGTTCCTGACACGCTTTGCGAACGCCTTCGGCTCGGTCAACGCGATGCCGCACGTCGCGGTCTGCGAGCTCAACCACCATGTCGCGACGCAGCAGTCGCTGGACGGCAAGGTGGCCATGCTCAAGCCGGACATCGAGAACGCGGAGTTCATCATCTGGTTCGGCGCCAACGTCTACGGCGCGAACTTCCCGATGCAGACCCTGGCGCGCAAGACCGCCCAGGCCGCAGCGAACGGCACGCTCAAGTTCGTGATCGTGGACGTCACGGCCCCGAACTCCGTCCTGCAGGCGAGCCGCTACGTACCGATCGTGCCCGGCGGCGACGGGGCGCTCGTCCTGGGCATGATCCGCTGGATCATCGAGCACCACCGCTACGACGCACAGTTCCTCTCGAACACCACGCAGGCGGCGGCGAACCAGGCCGGGGAGCCCGACTTCACGAACGCCACGTACCTCGTGGTCAAGGATCCCAAGGCTCCGGACTACCAAAGTTTCCTCACGGCGGAGCGCGCGGGGCTCGCCTCGGCGAGCAGCAGCGACGCCCAGACGCCGGTCGTGCTCGACGCCGCGGGCAGGCCTCAGCTGGCCACGGCCGTGACGCAGGGTCAGCTCTGGCCCCTGGGCGACATGTCCGTGCAGCCGAGTACGGTCAACGGTATTCCCGTGCAGACCGGCATGCAGATCCTCTATGAGGAGGCCACGCGTTATACACTCGACCAGTACGCCCGCGAGGCCGGCCTCTCGCGCAGCGTGATCGAGGAGCTCGCGAGCGAGTTCACTGCGCATGGCAAGAAGGCCGTGGCGGACTTCTACAGAGGCCCAGCCATGCACAGCAACGGCGTCTACGCGGGCCGCGGCATCCTCACCCTCAACTTCCTGATCGGTAACATCGATTGGGCGGGCGGCTACATCACCGGCGGCGGCGCCGCGGACTTCGTCGGCTCCGGCGGGAAAGTGCCCTACAACCTCAGCAAGTGGCCTGGCCAGCCGAAGGGCGTGCCTGGCGGGGTGCACATCTCGCGCGAGGGCAGCTTCTACGAGCAGTCCTCCCTCTATCAGGACGCCGTGGCGGCAGGCAAGTCGCCGTTCCCCGCCCCGCGCCCGTGGTTTCCCTTCGGGTTCGGCATCTGGGAGGAGATCTTCGCCGGAGCCTGGTACCAGTACCCGTATCCGGTCAAGATCATGATGATGCACGAGGGCAACCCAGGCTATTCGGCCCCGCCGGGGATGGGTGGACTGCATGACGAGAGCCTGCCCTGGTTCAGGCTGATCAAGGACTTCAAGAAGGTGCCGCTCTTCATCGCGAGCGACATCATCATCGCCGAGAGCTCGTCCTACGCGGACTACATCGTGCCCGACACGACGTACCTCGAGACGTGGGGCGCTCTCCCTGGGTTCCCGACCACCCCGACCAGCGTTACCGGCGTGAGGCAGCCGGTGGTGGAGCCGCTCACTGCGCGAACGTCCGACGGACGCGCGATGTCGGTGGAGACATTCCTGATCGATGTAGCGGAGCGCCTGGGTCTGCCCGGCTTCGGCCCGAACGCGTTCCTCGAGGGCGGCAGCCTGCACCGGCGCGAGGATTACTACCTCAAGATGGTCGCGAACATCGCCTATGACGGCAGCTTCCTCGGCCTCTCCGGCGGCCAGCAGACGAAACTCGGCCCCGTGCCGGACGCGAACGACCAGGAGTGGCTGCCGGCCGCGCGCTGGTACAAGGTGGCGCCCGAGGCGCTGACGCAAGCCCAGTGGCGCAAGGCGGCGTACGTCATGGCGCGTGGCGGCCGCTTCGAGGACTACGACCTCGGCTATCTGCCGGGGAACCGCCCGACGGAGATGACGCATCAGTTCGGAGCCAAGGACATGCCGCTGCAGGTCTACAACCCCATCGTGGCCACGACGCACAACGCGATCACCGGCGAACTGTTCCACGGCACGGCGCGCTACGAGCCGGTGGCCTTCCACAACGGCGTCGCGATGGCTTCCGTCGATGCCAAGGCGGAGTACCCGTTCCATCTCTCGACCTACAAGCAGCCGATCCACACGCATGCCCGCACGTTCGCGAATGCCTGGTTGCGCGAACTGATGCCCGAGGCGTTCCTCGACATCAATCCGGTGGATGCCGCGCGGCTGCATGTCGCCGATGGCGACCGCGTCCGGGTGAGCTCCGCCACCTACCCGCAGGGGATCGTCACCAAGGTGCGGCTGATGCCCGCGGTGCGCCCGGGCGTCGTCACCTTCCCGAACTCCTTCGGCCACTGGCAGTACGGCTCCGGCAAGTGGACGATCAACGGCGTCACCTACGCAGGCGACTCCTCCCGCAACGCCCCTGTACGCCTCAATGCGCTCATGCGCCTCGACCCTTCTCTCACCGACAGCGATGGCTGGGGCACCTGCCTCATCGACCAGGTGGGCGGCGGCTGCAACTACTACGACACCCGGGTCAAGGTCGAGAAGGTCTGACGTGGACGGCGGGGGAGAGGAAGGCATGGCAAAGGCGGCTGAGACCCGAGTAACAGAGGACGCGATGCGCGCCGGCGTCTACGGCATCTTCGCGACGCTCATGCTGAGGGCCGTGCGCGAAGAGGAGCAGCCCAAGGTCGTCGAGATGCTGGGCCACGTAGCGGAGGCGGTCGGGCAGGACCTGGACCTTGACCTGCTGGCCAAGGCGGATGTCCGCACGGAGTTCGGCGAGCTGTTCCTCGTCCCCCTGCCGGGCCGGGACGTGTCGCTCTACGGCGGCGCCTATCGCGGCGGCGGCTCCGAGGCCTGGGGCGACCTGAGCTTCCGCGTGGCGAGCCTGGCGGCGGCCTGCGGCGTAGGGTGGCAACCCGAGTCGTTCTCGCCGGACCAGGCGTACCTCGTGGACCCGGATCACCTCGGGCTCCTGCTTGCGCTGCTCGCCGAAGTGATCGAGCGTCGGGCACTGGGGAAGGAAGATCCTCTCGCCGAGCAGTCGCCGGCCGAGTGGGAGCGCTGGCTGCGCGCCGACCTGATGGAGTGGCTGCCCGAGCTCGCGCAAAAGGTGCACGCGCAGGGCGAGGCTGTATTCTACCCTGCGGTCCTCGACCTGCTGCTCAGCTACCTGCGGTTGGACGACGAGCTCGGCCTACGGGCGCAATAGCCCGCCAGGCGGCAGCGGGATGCGTAGAGCCAGCGGGATGCTCCCTCTTCGGGGAGCATCCCGCTGGTCCGTGTTGGAGGACGGCGACCGGTCGCGGCAGAGGCCTTCAGGTCGCGAGGGAGAACTCGGCCAGCAGGTCCTCGACGCGCGCACGCACGTGCTCGCGCGCCGAGCGGAAGCGGGCAAGGCGGTGCTCAGGAGATCCTTCGCCTTGCGCGGGATCGGGCACCGGCCAGTACCGCCACGCATAAGGGTGATCCGCCGCCGGACGCCAGCCGCCCTCGGCACCGCACAGGGTGATCACCAGGTCCGCGCGCCGCAGGTGGTGCGGGGTTATGGCCTTGGACGTCTGCCCTGACAGATCAATGCCGACCTCCGCCATGACTTCCCGGGCCAGCGGGTTAACGCCGAGAGGCTCGAGCCCCGCGCTCATGACACAAAGGCCAGGATCTCCCATCGTGCGTGCGAATCCCTCGGCGATCTGGCTGCGCGCGGAGTTGCCCACGCACACGAAGAGCACGCTGTGCAGATCGGCAGGCTCCGGCACGACGCCTTGCGGTTCGCCTACCGCGACGTCGAGCGGCGCGCCCACGACACTCGGCCAGCGCGCACTCTGCTTGGCCATGAACGGCAGGTCGGCCATCGGGGTCGTGAACATCTTCGTGAAGTTGCCGATGGCATCTCCGACGGCTGTCGGCCGCAACTGGTACAGGACTTCGCGGCCCTGGCGGATGCGCCGTACGATCCCCGCCGCCGCAAGACGCTGCATGTGCTGCGAAATCGTTGGCTGACGCAGTTCAAGCAGATCCGCCAACTGGCTGACGGTGAGAGAACGCTCTGCCAGGAGCCGCACCACGCGCACACGCGTGGGATCGACGAGCAACGAAAGGTCGGACGGGACCGTAGACACTGCCGATGCCCCTTTCCTACCGATCTACTCTTGGAGCCTTGGCTCTCCTGGAATCATGCCGAGGCCGTCCAGAAAACGCAGCGCGAGCGCATAGACGAAAGTCCCGGATCCTGTACTTGATATAGTATACCACCTGAGCCTGTCTAGGAGCTTGCAGCGTGACGGACCGCGCTCGGTCTCCGGATGCCGCGGGTTGACCGCGCGGCGGGACCACCGCGCCGCCGCCTTGGGTCCAGCTGACCGCAAATGCTCACCTGCTTTCTCAAGGCTAACGCCAATGTCTTGCGTCAGCTCATGCACGTGAAGATTGGCCAATGGCGTGGCGTGCAGTGCGATGACCTCCGTGAGGGCCAGGAGCGTCGTGGGACATGCAGGCGGAGCTTCTCGAAGGAGATGACGCCGACCAAGGAGTTCACTTGACACCATGGCAGGCCGAGGAATATAAGTGAATCACAATGAGGTGATGAACGTGTACGAGTACGAGACGGAGGTCTATCGGGCGCTCGGCGATCCGATCCGCCTGCGCATCCTAGCCCTTCTGCGCGTGCGCGAGGCCTGCGTCTGCGAACTCGTCGCGCGGCTGCCGGTGAGCCAGCCGGCAGTCTCACAGCACCTTCGAAAGCTGCGGCAGGCAGGTCTGATCAGCGAGCGGCGGCAGAAGTACTGGACCTACTACGCCATCCGCGGCGATCTCGCGCCGGTTCTCGCGGAGATCGTCATGACACTCCCGCGGGACGAGGAAGACGAGGCGTGGCTTAGGGCAAACCACGTCGACACCACCTGCGCCGTCGTGCAGCCTCCAGAGGCCGACGCGGCGGTGCGGGCGCACACGATTGATGGAGGAGCGATGGTCGATGGACGCTAAGGTAAAGGAACTGATTGGGATTGCGGCATCGGTGGCGGCGGGGTGCGACAGCTGCCTCGAGTACCACGTGGAGGCCGCGCGCAAGGCAGGCGCGGAGAGCCGCGAAATCCAGACGGCCGTCCAGATCGCGCGCGCCGTGCGCCTGCAGGCCGTGACGAAGATCGACGATCTCGCATCGAAGCTCGAACGTGGCGAAGCCATCAAGCTCGTTGCGGTCGGCGGTGAGGGCGCGGGCTGCGGCTGTGGCGAAGGCTGCAACTGCTGAGGAGATGGCTGTGATGAGATTGGACGTGTTCGACCCGGAGATGTGCTGCTCGACGGGCCTCTGCGGGCCTGCGCCGGACGAGGCGCTGATCCGCATCGAGGAGGCGCTGGAGCGGTTGCGCGAAAAGGGCGTCGAGGTTTCGCGCCACCAGCTGAGCCGTGATCCTGAGGCGTTCCTCGGCAACGACACGGTCTATCGGAGGATCCTCTCCCAGGGCACGGGGGCACTGCCGATGGTCGCCGTGGAAGGCGATCTCCAGTTCGCAGGGCGCTACCCGACCTACGAGGAACTGCGCGAAGCCCTGCAGATCACCAGATGAGGAAGTCGGTCGCATGCGGTACCTGTTCTTTTCCGGCAAGGGGGGCGTCGGCAAGACGTCCCTCGCTTCCGCGACGGCGGTGCGGCTCGCGGACAGCGGCCTGCGCACGCTGCTCGTGACGACCGACCCCGCATCGAACCTCGGGGACGTGTTCGAGCAGGCAATCGGGCCGGCGCCTGTGTCGATCGCGCCCGTTCCCATGCTCGATGCGCAGGAGATCGACGCAGAGGAGGCGGCGCGCATCTACCGCGAGAAGGCGCTCGGGCCGCTGAGGGGCCTGCTGCCGGACGAGATGCTGCGCACGATGGACGAGCAGATGAGGGGCCCCTGCACCGTGGAGATCGCCGGCTTTGACGAGTTCGTCGCCTCGATGTTTCGTGAGGAGTACGACGTGATCGTCTTCGACACGGCCCCGACCGGTCATACGCTGCGCCTTCTGGAGCTGCCGTCCGCGTGGTCCGCGCACATTGAGGAGAGCGCGCAGGGGAGCGGCCAGACCTGCATCGGCCCGGTCGATCAGCTGCAGACGTCGAAGGAGCAGTACGACAGGGCAATGGCGCTTCTCAAGGACGGTTCCTCGACGCACTTCGTCTTCGTGGCGCAGCCCGAGCACACGTCGGTTGCGGAGACCCTGCGTGCATCTTCGGAGTTGGCGGAACTCGGCATCCTCAACCAGCGCCTGATCGTCAACGGCGTGATTCCGCCGGAGGCTGCGGAGCATCCCTTTTTCGCCTCGCGTCGCGCGATGCAGCTCTCGCAGATCGCCGAGATCGCCGCGCACTTCCCGGCAGAGGCACTCCAGGTGCCCCTGCTGAACGGGGAAGTGAAGGGCGTCGCCATGCTGCGTACGCTCGGAAGGTGGGTAGATCTCGATGTCTACGCCATCCACTGAGACGCCCCGGCGCTTCTTCGCTGCGGGGAAAGGCGGCGTCGGCAAGACGACGATGGCCGTCGCGGCAGCCGCCTTTCACGCGCGAGAGGGGCGCAGGACGCTCCTCGTCACGACAGATCCCGCTGCGCACATCGGCAGGGTGCTCGAGTGCGAGGTGGACGACGAGCCGAAGGCGGTTCCCGGCGTCGCGGGGCTCGATGCGGCCCGCATCGAGCCGCACCACGAGACAAGGCGCTACAAGGACACGGTGCTCTTTGACGCGCGGCGGCGCTACGCGGTGGACACCGTGCAACGCATCGAGGAGGAACTGAACTCGCCCTGCACCGAGGAGGTGGCGGTTTTCCGGCGCTTCCTCGACTACCTTCTGACGGACCGCTATGAGACGGTCGTCTTCGACACGGCGCCCACTGGGCACACGCTGCGCCTGCTGCAGCTGCCGCTCAGCTACAGCCAGCAGATCGCCGCAAAGGCGCAGGGCGGGCAGAAGGCCGGTGCGGCCGAAGACGCGGAGGCAGGGCGGATGCGGGAGGCGCTTGCGCTGCTGGGCGATGCCGGCCAGACGACATTTGCGTTCGTCGTCTATCCCGAGGCGACACCGATCGCCGAGGCGGCGCGCGCGTCAGAGGAATTGAAGGAGATCGGTCTCGAGACATCGCTCGTGATCGCGAATCAGGTGCTTGCGCAGGAGGTCTGCGTGCATCCGCTGTTCCGGCAGAGGTATGAGATGCAGCAGAGGTATCTCAAGGAGATCCCGGAACGATTCCCTGGTGCCCGGGTTCAGCGTGTGCACCTGCACGATACGGATGTCATCGGGCTCGATGCCATCCTGCGCGTAGCCAGCGAGGCGTTCGGCGGATGAGATCGGCGATACCCACCGATCTGCCGGTCCCTTCGCGCCTTGGAGATCGAGGAGTGTGACGCCGACGCAGACGTACAAGGTCAACGTCGATCGGGTCGACGAAGCGCATGCGCGGTCGACGGTGCGCGACTTCTCGCTCATCCTGGGAGCGCGCCGCGCCGACGCAGAGGCGGGATTCAACCCCGTGGAGACCTTGCTCTCGGCGGTCGGGGATTGCCTGCTGACGGCACTTGATTATGTGTCGCAACTCTCCCGCGTACCCATTGCGGCTGCAGCGGTCGAGGTCGAAGGGGAAAGGCAGGACAAGCCGCCTGCGCTGACGCAAATCCGCTATGTCCTGCGGATAAGCTCAGATGCTCCCGATGAGCGCCTGGAGCGCATGGTGGAACTCGCGCGAGCGAACAGCACCGTCTTTCAGACGGTGTCCATGGCAGTACCTATCGCGGGATACTGGGAGCGCGCGTGAGGTTGGTTTCTCCGCCCTCTCGCCGGGTGGTTCCCGTCGCCCTCAGCTGCGTGCCACGCATAGGGCCTAGACGGTTGCGAGGTGGCCAGCGCATGGGCGGCACAGGACATGGCCTTCCGTGGTGACAGCGTCCTGCTCGAAGACATACTCGCCGCAGATTGCGCAGCGTGCCCTGGCCGGGTCTGCCACGACCGGGCGGAAGTGGACCACCGCAAAGTGCTCAAAGGAAAAGAGCTCCTCTGCGCTCATGCGCGTCACACGCCCGACCGCGTCGGCGATGGCTGCCGACGACACTGCGGACGCCGGCTTGCCTTGCCGCCGCTCAGTGGCGTAGCCTGTCTTGGCCAGTTCGTCGCAGACTTCCCCTCGCAGCGCGATACGCAGGGCAGTGGCGCCGGGGCGCGCGAGAACGGCCGCCACTTTGCCGAAGTTGAGGCGACGCAGGGTCCCCTTCCCGACCGTACATCCGGTCGCGGCCTGCAAGCCGTCTTCGTAGCAGGACTGGGCCCGGAGCGTATCGCCGCCCAGTTCGGTGAAGAGGAACAGGCCCTGGTCACGTTCGCGATGCTCCCCGAGACGCACCAACGCCTCCTGACCCATGCGCCAGCCCACGACGAGAAACGGGCAAAGGTGCCCGTGAAACTCCACGAGCCATTCTGGCAGTTCCTTCAGGTCGCTCTGGTTCTCCATGTCCACAACTCCCTTCCGGGGGATCGTTCCCGGCGCTTCCGATCCGGTTGTTGCGCGGGTGCAAGGAGCAGTTCTAGAATGGATCTTGACTGAGCAATCAGTCAAGATCGAGGAGGGACTGTCGATGCGCACGCCATGGGTCCGCCATTTTTCCCCCGCCTGGTTTGCGGTTGTGATGGGCACAGGCGGCCTTGCCGACGTCATCTACGCCTGGGGCGAGAGATTGCCCTGGGCGCGGGGAGTCGGGGTCGCGTTCGCTGTCGTCACGTACGTGCTGTTCCTGACACTGCTCGTTCCGTGGGTGTGGCGCTGGCTCGGACACGCCGACGCCGCGCGCCGCGACCTCGACCACCCGCTGCTCGGCAACTTCTATGTCACCATGCCGGTCGCCGCGATGATCGTGGCACTCGACGCGGATCTCATCTCGAGGACGTGGCTTGGGCCCGCAGCGCTCTACGTGATCACCCTGGTCGGATGGCTGATCGGCGTCGTAGGAGTGACGGCGCTCGCCATCTACATCGGCTTCACGTTGATGCGCCAGGATGGACCTGCGCCGAACTTCATCAATTTCTCGTGGCTGCTCACGCCGGTAGCTGCCATCGTGATCCCGCTCCTGGGCAATCCGCTCACGGCGATGCTGCTCGCCCGGCACAGCCCGTGGGCAGGCACGGTTCACCTCGTGAACCTTGCGTTCTTCGGCATGGGACTGATGCTCTTCATGCTGATGGCAGCGTTCGTGATCGGCAGGCTGCTCCAACACTCCATGCCCGGCGCCGACGCCGCGCCGACGTTCTGGATCAGCCTCGGGCCGATCGGGGTAGGCACACTTGGGCTGATGGGGCTCGCCGACGCGAGCCACGCATTGCATCTCGTGACTTCCGTGGGTGCGCTTGACGTCCTGGCCGTGGCGCTTTGGGGCTTCGGCATCTGGGCGCTCGGCATCGCCACTGCCGTGACGCTCCATCACTTGCGACGGGGCGGCATACCCTTCTCGCTCTCATTCTGGGCCTTCACGTTCCCTCTGGCCGCGTATGCCCTGAGCACGATGCATGTCGCCGCCTATCTCCAAGCGCCAGGAATCATCTGGTACGCAGGGCTGCTCAGCGTTCTCCTCGTCCTGCTCTGGTTCTTTGCGGCGATTGGCACTCTGGTCGGTCTGGTCGCAGGCAGGCTCTTCGTGCCACCGGTGCAACCGAAGCCCTCACGACCGCACCCGGCGACGAAGACCGAGTAACGCCTAGCGCTGTCCAGTGCTCCGGCTGCGCCGCCAGGGTGTCAGGCCGCGCCGCTACGCAATGGGCGCCTCGCGCCAGGAACGCACGGGTATCCCTGGGGGCGCCGTGGCAGATGGGATATGGCGGCACCGGGGCGTGCTGCCGCGGTGATCATCGGCATCTGGACGTTCGGCGTAGCCAGCAGGCGCGTGCGGGCGCAGGATGCCTCGCTCGCTTGGGACACCCTGCGTGATCCTGTGAAAGCGGAGGTGCGGATGGACGGCTGGGATCGGGCGGCATCGCAGGCGCCGGTTCCCTTGTGTCTGTCGCGGTCCGCAACGTACACTGATGCCGCACCGGATGTTCCCAGATGTCTGCGAGATGAGGTGATGCCTTGGCGAAGGCAGATGCGTCGGCCAAGTCACGCGCATCTCTGCCGAGAGCCGGTCGAGACGGGACGGCCGCGGCCGAACAGGCGCAGACACGCCAGCGCATTCTCGATGCTGCACAGGTGCTCTTCGCTCTTCAGGGATTCGACGCGACATCGACGAAGCGCATCGCGGAGGAGGCCGGCGTGCCGGCCGGTCTCGTCTTCTACTACTTCTCGAGCAAGCAGAAACTGCTCGAAGACCTCGTCGAGGAGCGCAGTTTCCTGCCCGAGATGGAGCAGATCATGCGTGCCGCACCGCCGCTCCAACCGAAGGAGGCGCTCTTCGAGCTGGGCTGGCGTTTCCTGGCGGTCGTCACGCGGCGCGAGGCGATTGCTCGCATTCTCGTGCGCGAGTCTGCCGACCACCCGCGGGTAGCGCAGAGGTGGCAGCAGATGCGCGAATCGGCGATCGCCATCATCGGCAAGTACCTGGAAGGTGCCGTTGACCGTGGCTGTCTACACACCGCGCAGCCTGCGACGGTCGCCCGCATGTTTCTCTATAACCTCATCTTCGCCGCCCTGATCGACGAAGCGGTGGATGCTGAGGCGTACCTGCGCGACGTCGTGGACGCCATGCTCGAGGGCATAGTGACCGACTGAGTATCGACCCGACGACGCCGAACCGGGCGGGCCGACATATGTGCCCGCGATCCTCTTGGCATACGTGGTCTTGCGGGGACACCGCGGCTTGCGAGCCGCCCGCGCGCACCAACGTCTGCCGTCCCGTCTTAGCGCTGCAGGCCGCGTTGCCACTCTCGAGCCGCGGCTCCACCTGCGATATCTCGTCGGGTCTTGCGACTGGCACTCTGCCGTTGCCCACGCCCTGCGCCAGGACCAGATGCTGCCCGAGAAGCCTTGCGAGGCGCGTCGGCCCGCGCGCAGCGGGGCTCGCGACAGAGGGGCCCCGAAGCTTCTCGGGCTTCGGGGCCTGGGTGGCGTGACGCGGTACGCCGCTACTTGCCGCTGAACACCATCGACTGGACGTTGAGCGGAGCTGTCAGCAGCCCAACCTGCCGCATCATGGTCGAGACCCGTTCGATCTGGCCGAGGTTCGTCTGAGCCGGGTAGACCTCGAGCCCGATCTTCGATGCGAGTGCAGGCTTGATCGCGGTGTATGTCGGAAGGATCTGCCGCAGCAGCCCAGGCTTCTTCTGCATCAGGTTCGCGGCTTCCTGAATCGCGCGGCGGAAGGCGGCGACGATCTGCGGGTGGGCCTTCGCGTAGGCGACCGACGTGGCGAAGGCGCTCACCGGCAGTCGCGCGGTCGGGCCGGAGAACACCGGGAACACGGTGCGCGTGTGGAGCGTGGACGCGTCGAGGGTCACAAACGGCTCGACGAGCCATGCGGCGTCGACCTGCCCTTGCTGCAGGGCGGAGCCCATGGACGGGAAGGGCATCTGCACCCAGGTGATCGTGGAGTAGTTCACGCCGTGCGCCTTGAGCCAGGCGTCGATGGCGAGAGGCCCGATGCCGCCGATGACGGACGTGGCGATGCGCTTGCCCGCAAGGTCCTTGTAACTCTTGATCGGCGAGTTCGGCATCACCGCGACGGTGCTGAACGCGGGCGTAGCGCGGGCGGCCTCGCAGACGATCTCGACGGGGATGCCCTTGCTGCGTGCGGCGAACAGCGTCGCGTAGTTGCTTTGCGAGAACTGCGCCGCGCCGGTGAGGACCGCCTGGGTCGTCGCTGGACCGAGTTGCATGATCGAGAGCTGGACGTCGAGGCCCTGCTGCCGGAAGAAGCCCTCCTTCTGGGCGACGACGGCGACTGCCGTGTCGGTGACGGGCAGCGTTGCGAGGACGACCTTGGTGAGGGGCTTGGCGGCTGATGCGGCGCCGCCGCCGGCGGAGACGACGCCGGCGAGCGAGGCGACGAGTGCGATGGCCAGTGCGGAGGTCCTGGTTCGCCTCAAAAAGCTCAACGATCTTCCTCCTCTCGGTCTTGGGGACTATCGATCGGTACCCGATCACCCGTCAGGCGGATTCGCCCTGCAGTCCCCGATGCCACCTCAGGACGCGTCGCTCCACGGCGGTCAGGGCTGCGTTGAACACCACCCCCCCAACGGCGAGGACGACGATCCCAGCCCACATGTTTAGGATGTCGAACTGCGCCTGGCTCTGCAGGATCTGGTAGCCGATGCCGCCGCTCGCAGCGATCATCTCGGAGATGACCATCAGGACGAACGAAAGCGCCAGCGAGATGCGCAGGCCGGCCATGATGTCTGGAAGGGCGGCCGGCAGGACGACCCGGAGGAAGCGCCGAGGCCCTTGGATGCCGTACACCGTCGCGGTTTCGAGCTGTACGCGATCGATCGATTCCACGCCCTTGATCGCGTTGAGGATGATCGGCCAGGCGACGCCGACAGCGATGAACGCAATCTTCATCGCGTCGCCGATGCCGAAGAAGATCATGAAGACCGGCAGCACGACTGGTGCCGGCACCGCGCGGCCGTAGTGCACGAGGGGCTTCACGTATCCCGCGAAGCTGGGCGAGAGGCCGATGGCCATGCCGAGGGGCACGCCTGCGAGGGCGGCGAGCACCCAGCCGAGCGTGACGCGTGCGAAGCTCGGTAGGATGTTCTGGGTGAAACCGGACGCAGTAAACCACGAGATGACCATCTGGCTCCAGATCTGCGCGGGGGTCGGGAAGTAGAGGGCGTGGTTCGCTGCTGTCGCGATCTGCCAGACGGCGACGAGCGCGACGATCAAGGACGCGCTCTCGAGGATGCGACGCACGGAATGCCAAGGGGTGCGCGCTCTCGACGGTTCGGTCGCCATCTCTACACCCCCTCGCCGCGGAACGAGTGGTGCCAGGCGAACACCCGCCGCTCCAGGCGCTCGAAGGCGTAGTTCAGGAGGTAGCCGAGTAGGCCGACGAGCACGGCCGCCGCATAGACCGGCAGCAGCGAACCGCCGGAGGAAGCCACGACGACCCACGCGCCGATGCCGTTGCCCGCGCCCGTGATCATCTCCGTCGCGACCGTGACGGCGAGCCCGATGCCGATCGCGATGCGAATGCCGGTGGCGATGAACGGTGCCGCACTCGGCAGGGCGACGCGGTAAATCAACTGCCAGCGGCCGAAGCCGAACGAACGCGCCGTCTCGAGAGCTACGCGGTCGACGCTGTGCATGCCGTAGACGCTGTTGATCAGGATCGGCCACGACGCGGTCCAGACGACGAGCGAGACCGTCGTGGCGCTCGTCAGGCCGAAGACCAGGATGGCGACCGGCGTCAGCGCCAGAGCCGGGATCGGCCGCATCGCCTCAACGAGGGTGTTGGCCAGGCGGTAGGCTACGGGGAACCGCCCAAGCAGGACACCCAGCGGCACGGCGAGGGCGGCTGCGATCAGGAGTCCGAGCAGCATGGACGCAAGCGTCTCGACCACATGGCTGAGGAAGACGGGCTGCACGACGAGCGTGAGGGCGTAGCCGAGAACTGCGGTGGCGGACGGGAAGTACGCAGGCGGCATGAATCCGAGGATTGCGGCGAATTGCCAGACTAGGCCGACGATCAGGAAACCCACGAGTCCCTTCACTGGCTCGGAGAGGCGTCCGCGCCGCCTGTTCGCGCGCGCTGCGGCAGGGCCGCCCACCTACGCGTCCTCCCCGGCGGCTAGGGCCTTGGGACGCAGGATCAGCCCCGCGATCTCAGCGCGCAGGTGCACGAACTCCGGGAGTTCCCGAGTCTTCACCTGGTCGCGGGGACGCGGCAGCGTGACCTTCCGATCGAGGAGCAGACGCGCCGGATGTGCCGACAGCACGAGGACGCGGTCAGAGAGGTAGACGCTTTCATCGATGTCGTGCGTGACGAACAGCGTGGTCGTCCCGTAGCGGCGATGGACGGCAGCGATGAGGTCTTCGAGGTCGGCGCGCGTCTGCGCGTCGACCGAAGCGAACGGCTCGTCCATCAGCAGAAGGCGCGGCTGGAATGCGAGCGCCCGCGAGATCGCGACGCGCTGTTGCATGCCGCCCGACAGTTCCCAGGGGTAGCGCCGCTCAAAATCCAAGAGCCCGACGGCCGCAAGGCTCTCCCGGCTGCGTCGCGCGACCTCCTCCTTCGCCATGCCCTGGCGGGTGAGGGGAAGTTCGACGTTCGCGCGCACCGTCAGCCAGGGGAAGAGCGAACGCGAGTAGTCCTGAAACACGAGCGCGACGCCCTGCGGGACATTCCCCGTGAGCTGCCGGCCGGCGACACGCACATCTCCGCGCGACGCGCGCAGCAGCCCTGCGAGCACCTTGAGCAAGGTCGTCTTGCCACTCCCGGAGGGGCCGACGATCGAGACGAATTCTCCTTCGTAGATCGAGAACGTAAGGTCCGAGATGGCTTCAAGCTCGCCGTCGGCCGTCGCGTACGCGTGGACGAGGCCCTTGACGTCAAGTACTGCGGTGCTTTCCGCGTCGGCGATGTGCATGCAATTCTCCTGACGGTCGGTGGTATGCGCGCACAGCGCGCGGACTCGCTCTCCGTCCCAACGCGCGGACGTGTGCCGCCCCGCGACAGGCAGGCGTCGTACGACCGCCGGGAGGACTTCCCTCCTCGGTGGGACTTAAGACATAATACGATTGTAATTTATATTCTCCTGCCACGCCGCTGTGCTTCAGAGATAAATGATAACGACGGAGACGGCTCCGCCGCAGCACATCTCGTCCATGCGCCTTTGCGTTGCCTGCCGCCAGCTACACACCACCTTGTGTGCCGGACCGGTCCGGCAGCCCGGTCGCCTGGCCGGAGAAGGCGCTCAGCGCCAGCCGGACGTCTTGGACGGTGCGGCCAAGGTGCTCGCCCAACAGGTTGCGGGCGCGAACGGCATCCCGCTCCAGGCATGCGTCGAGCATCGTCTGGTGCTCCGCGCGCCGCTGCTTCGCCGAGCCACGCAACGCCTGCGACAGCGCGCGGTAGCGCTCCGTCGCGTCGATCAGCGGCGGGATGAGCCGGTCAAGGGACGGAGAGCCGGCCAACGCATAGAGGTCGAGGTGGAAGCGGCGGTGCAGTTCGCGTCCCTGGCGCGCGTCGCCGCGCTCGTAGGCGACGACGAACAGGTCGAGGGTGCGGGTGAAGTCATCGTAGTGCGCCCGTGTGAAATGCGCGCACGCACGCTCGATCGCCAGCGGTTCCAGGGCAGCGCGGACGCCGTAGATGTCCTCCATGTTCTCGAGCGAGAGGGAGGAGACATAGGCCTCGCGCTGGGGGATCTGGTCGACGAGGCCCTCGTGCTGCAGCCGCTTCACGGCGTCGCGGATGGGCATGATGCTGATGCCGAGACGGTCAGCCTGTTCCTTCAGGCCGACCGGGGCGCCGGGGGGCAGCTGTCCGGTGATGATCTGCTCACGGATCTCCAGCCACGCCACATCGGCCAGGCTGTGGACCTGTGGTTGCGAAATCTGTCGCTCTCGCATGACGATCCTCGGCCACCTCCTTCACAGCATTTTGTAATTTATCTGAGGCATGTGGCAAGGGGTTTCAGGCGTATCGCGGCGCAACGGCCAGAGACGCACAAGGCAGGAAAGTCTTCGGACGGCGAGAAACGTATAATCGATAAATGATAGTGGGTCTGCTGGGCGGTCCGAGGGTGCGGAGGAACGGGTAAGGAGTGTATTGGATTGAAGCTTGTGACGTTCGAGCACCGCGGAGTGCAGCGGGTGGGCGTCCTGCGCGGCGACGCCGTGGCAGCGGTGGACATTCCCGACATGAGGACACTCTTCGAGCGCGGCGACGCAGGGATGGACGCGGCGCGCGAGACGCGTGGGGAGGAGTTCGCGCTCGCGGATGTGCGGCTGCGGGCGCCGATCATCCCGAAGAAGTTCTTCCACACGGCGGGGAACTTCCGCGAGCACGCGAAGGAAGGCGCGGCTGCCAACTGGGTAGCACCTGTCCTGCCTTGGATCATCTTCTTCCAAAATGTCGACGCGATCATCGGGCCGGACGACCATATCATCTACCCCGAGCACCTCACCGAGGAGCTTGACTATGAGCTTGAGCTCGCGGTCGTCCTCAAGAAGCCCGGCAAGCACTTCACCCCTGAGGCGGCCGAAGACTATGTCGGCGGCTACGTGATCTTCAACGATATCACTGCGCGTGATATCCAGCGCCGGGAGATGGAGTCGAAGGTGTTCACCTTCTGCAAGTCGATCGACACCTTCTCGCCGCTCGGGCCGTACATCGTGACACCGGACGAGATCCCGGACCCGCATGACCTGCAAATGGAACTGAGGGTTAACGGGCAGCCGCGCCAGAGGTCCTGGACCGGCCGCATCTCCGTGCGGATCCCGGAGATCCTCTCGCACTACTCGCCGCTCGGCTACTCGGCGGGCGACGTCCTGTCGACCGGCACTGTATCGGGCGTCGCGGCGTTCAGCGACGACCCCAAGGCGAACTACCTCAAGCCCGGTGATGTGGTCGAGGCGGAGATCCAGGGGCTCGGCGTCCTGAGAAACCGCGTCATTTCCTGGCGGGAGGCCTACGGAGAGGCGCCGCCGCCCAAGGTGCGGTGGTGAACCCGGAGGCGGCCGGCCCTACGTTCCTTTGCACTGGCGAGAGGAGTGACCATCGAGCGTGATCGATCGTCAGCTGATCTGGACCGGCTCACTGAACGAGGAGGTGCTAGGGCCCTCGGGCAGGCGCCGGGTCGGCATCTACGACACGACGCTTCGCGATGGCGAGCAGACGGTCGGCGTCGTCCTCGACCCGCAGCAGAAGCTTGAGATCGCCCGCCTGCTGGACGCGTTTGGCGTGGACCGGATCGAGGCAGGCTTCCCGCGCGTCTCCGAGGAGGACTGGCGGGCGGTCGAGCTCATGGGCAACGCGGGGCTGCGCGCGGAACTGTGGGGCTTCTCTCGCGCCATGCCTGCCGACGTCGAGGCCATCGTGACGCTCGGCCTGAAGGCGACCGTGATCGAGGCACCGGTCTCGGACTTGAAGCTCCGTGCGCTGGGCGTCGAGCAGACGGAGATGCTCCGCCGCATCAAGAGCGCCGTCTCCTTCGCCGCGGAGCGCGGCGTGCGCGTCGCCTACTTCGCGGTCGACGGCTCACGCGCCGAGCTCGGGTTCCTCGAGACGGTGTACAAGACCGCGCTCGACGCAGGGGCCCGAGAGGTCGTGGTCGTGGACACGATCGGCATCCTGTCCCCGGAAGCGGCGGCCCATCTCGTCGAGAAGGTCATCGGCTGGGTCGGGCCGCAAGTCCCTGTCCACTTCCACGGCCACAACGACTTCGGCCTGGCGACGGCCGCGGCCATCGCTGCGGTGCGTGCCGGCGCGTCCTACATCCAAGGCACGGTTAACGGCATGGGCGAGCGGGCGGGCAACACCAATCTCGCGGAGGTGGCGTTGGCACTCGATGCCTTGTATGGCGTCGACACCGGCCTCAAGCTCGATATCGTCCGGCAGGTCTCGGCTCGGGTGCGCGAGCTCAGTGGCTACGCGATGGCGCCCTGGGCCCCGCTCGTGGGTGAGAACCTTTTCCGGCGGGAGACGGGGACGGCGGTGGGGCAGTTCCATGACCCGCCGGCGATCGAGCCATACGCGTCAGAGATCGTAGGCGCAACGCGCTCCGTCGTGCTCGGCAAGCGCAGCGGCCGCGACTCGATCCGCATCAAGTGCGCGGATCTCGGGCTGGACGTGCCGAGCGACCGCTGGGGCGAGCTCATGGACAGGGTGAAGGAGCTCGGGACGCGCAAGCGCGGCTTGGTGACGGACGACGAATTCCGTGCGATGGTGCGAGAGCTTGGCTAGGTTCCGCCAGGCCGGCGGGCATGCGCTCTCTGGCGGACGGACGGCGCGCGGCAGCGAACACAGGGAGGAATGACGCAATGGCAGGACGCCTGGAGGACCGGGTCGTGCTCGTCACGGGCGGCGGCCGCGGCTTTGGCGCGACGATCGCCGAGGCGGTCGCAAAGGAAGGCGCGCATGTCGCGATCCACTACAACTCCTCCGCGCAGGGCGCGGAGGAGGTCGCAGAGCACGTGCGCGCGTTGGGCCGCGAGGCGATGACGGCCCAGGGCGACATCTCGCGCTGGGACGACATCAAGCGGGTGGTGCACGAGGTCTATTCCCGGTTCGGCCGGGTCGACGTCCTGATCAACAACGTCGGCGACGTGGCATCGGACCAGATGTCGTGGCGCAACGTCACCGAGGAGTCGATCGACCACATCCTCGCGGTGGACGTGAAGGGCACGATGCTCATGACCCACGAGGTCGGGCTGCGGATGGTCGAGGCGAAGTCCGGCGTCGTCGTCAACATCGGCTCGCATGTCGTGATCAACGGCAGCCCGCGCGCCCCTCAGTACGCCGCGGCAAAGTACGGCATCATCGGCCTCACGAAGTCGTATGCGGCGGCACTCGGACCGTATGTGCGCGTGAATACGCTGGGCCCGGGATTCTTTGAGACCGAGCGCACGATGAACCGGGAGGACTGGAAGTCCGGTCGGCGCGAGGCGTACATCGAACGCACATTGCTCAAGCACGTGGCGGGGCCCGAGGAGATCGTGGGCTCCGTGATCTTCCTCGCCAGTGACGACTCGCGCAACATCACCGGAGCGTTCCTTGTGAGCAACGGCGGCTACAGCATGGTCGGCGCCTGATCAGCCTTGCCGGGAGCAGGCGGGGGTAGCGGTTCGCTGCCCCCGCTTGCGTTGCGGCAACTTCGGCGGAAGGAGGGTCCCTGTGTACAAGACCCTGCGCATCGAGACCGAGGGAAACATCGCGACCCTGATCATGAACCTCCCCGACCGGCGCAACGCCATGACGTCGGAGATGGCGGAGGAGTTTCCAAGAGCGGTTGCCGATCTGGGCAAGGACCCGGATCTTCAGGTGGTCGTACTCACCGGGGCAGGGAGCGCCTTCTGCGCCGGCGGCGACCTCGACGCGCTGCGTGAGCAGACGGCGTGGTCCCCTGAGCGCAACCGGCGCTACATGGGCGTGTTCTACCGAGCCTTCCTCTCGATCCTGGAGTTGCCTGTGCCCACGATCGCCGCGATCAACGGCCCTGCGATCGGAGCAGGTCTTGGTGTGGCGCTGGGCTGCGATCTGCGCTACGCGGCGGAGGGGGCGACCATGGGAACGACGTACATCAACATCGGCCTGCATCCAGGCATGGGCGCCACACACCTCCTGCCGTACCACGTGGGCCACGCCGTAGCGGCTGAGATGCTGCTTACGGGCCGTCTGCTCACCGCCCGGGAGGCTGTCTCGGCCGGCCTCGTCAACCGCGCGGTTCCGGCGGCGGAACTCATGGATGTCACCTTCGCGGCGGCACGTGACATTGCTGCGAAGAGCCCGAGCGCGGTGCGCGGCGTCAAGGAGATCCTGCGCCGGCGGATGGCGGATGGCCTCGAGCGCGCCCTGGATGTCGAAGCTTTGGCCCAGACGATATCCTTCGCTTCCGAGGAGATGCGGAGCAGCCTTGAGCAGCGTCGGCCAAAGACATGACGGAGCGGCTCGCGGGGCGGACGCGTTTTGGCGGCATGCGTACGCCTCTGCCGCGTGTGCCGCCTCTTAGCCCGCAAGCGGCAGAGCGAGCGGCAGCCAGCCATGCGTACGATCGAGGCGCCTCCTAAGAGGGCGCCTCGATTCATTGAAGTCCGTTCCCAGAGCAGGGTTCAACGCATCAAACTTGGCGGGCGCGGCGGGATTAAAACCTGCGGCCTCTTGCTCGGGAGGCAAGGAGAGGGCTTTCCGCAGTGTCCCATGACCTGCCGTAATGCCCTTTTGAAGCGGGTTTCAGATTAAGGCTTTCTCGCCGTTTCCCGCAGCGTACCGTCGGTTCTCTCAAAAGGCGTTGGCGGAGCGTTAGCAAGATCGCCTTGGCCCAGGGCTCCCTCTGGTGCTCGACAGACGCCGGTCTCACATGGCAGAGGGTCCGGCAGCACTTCCAGGACTACGCGGGCGGTCGCCCACAGAGCTGACCCCTGAGGCATCGAGCGGCGCCAAGCCGTAGCCAGCGGCCAGGACTCGATTCTGCGTTAGGGAGCCGAGCGAAGACGTCTGCAGTGCGCGGTACCGGACGACGGATGCCGTGCATGTGGCCGTCGTGTCAGAACCCCTGACTGCCCAGCTAGGCGTGGCAGCACCGGTCGAACTGACCCAGATAGGGCATGGGCGCTCCCATAGGCAGGACCTTGACGGGCGTAGACGAACGAAAGCGTAGCGCGCGCCGAACATGAGGCGAATCGGTGACGGACAGGGAGGTTGTCATGTGCGGCCGCTGACCCAACACGTTGCTCTGTATCGAGCCAAGCTGGTACTGCCGCAAACCCTGTTCAGACTGGTACCGCGGCATCGCCTCGACGCCAGGCTCGACGCCGCGTTTTCCGGCAAACTTACCTTGGTGATCGCTCCTGCCGGCTTCGGCAAGACGACGGCCGTGGCGCAGTGGCTCCGCCGGAGCGCTCTGAAGTACGCTTGGCTTTCCTGAATGAAGGCGACGACGACCCGGTCCGCTTCTGGACCTACCTGATCGGTGCCCTCGAGACGCTTCCATATGAGCTCGGGGACACGGTGCACGCGATGCTGCGATCGTCCACCCCTCCCTGGGAGACGGTCATCTCCTTCCTCATCGACGCCCTGGCGGCCGTACCGTTCGACTTTGCCCTGGTGCTGGACGATTACCATGTCGTAAGAAGCAGGCCGCGGGGATGCTCGGCCGCGGCGAGCGGGCGACGTTGCTGCGGTGGCTTGGCGCCCTGCCTGACGCGGCGGTGCAAAGCAACTGGGAGTCGTCATCCTGCGTGCACCGTGCGACAGCCGACGACCAGCACGCCTGCGGCAAAGCTCGCCGCCACCACCAAGCCGCCTTCCGCATAGCTCCATGCGGCGAACCCGGCCGACGCCAGCAGGACGAACCAGAGTGCGCGGACTGCCCAGCGGTCGGATCGCCTGTGGGGGCTACCCTCAGCCTGAATATCCACGAGGTCTATCCCTCCCAGGTATTGAGCACGTATTGCGCGTCACGCAGGAGCACCGCTGCCGCTTCGGATAAGATTCTTTTGCCTGTCTGTGCGTTGACCTCGTTCATGAACGCACCGAGTTCATTCGCTGCCGCCATCAAGTCTCCTCGAAGATTTGCGGAGACCAGTGTCACCAACGCGACCAATGGCTCAGCCCCCACTTCGCCCAATAGACAGAGGCCCTGCGCCGAATCGGCGCAGGACCCCCCGTTACGTCGTCTCGGCAGCCCGGCTGCCGTGCCCCAGTGAGGGGGTTAGGCCCGAGATCGACGCCGACCGGGGTTCCCACCACGGGATCCGGCTCGAGCCGGTCCCGCTCCACCGTCAGGGAGACGAACCAGCGGTCGGCCTCGCGGCAGGCGGTGGCGGAGAGGATCCTGCCCTGGAACTTCTGCGTCCCCTCCTTGACGCGCACCGCACCGAGTCTCGGCAGGCTGATCCGTTTGGGGTGCACGTGGATGCTTCCCGTGAGGCGAAAGGCGTCGTGGACGCCCTTTCGCGGTACTGTCCGACGGGACAAGCATCGCGTCGCCCAAGGCGCTCGAGCGCTCCTTGCGACGGCTGCGCCGCCTCTCCCGCTCGCACAACCGCAAGAAGCCCGGATCCCGCAACCGCCGCAAGGCCGCACGGCGCCTGGCGCGCGCGCACCGGCGCGTACGCAACCAGCGGCGCGACTTCCTCCACACGACGACCACGGTCCTGGCGAAAACCAAGCCGCTGATCGTGGTCGAAGATCTCCACGTGCGGGGAATGGTCCTAAACCGCCGTCTCTCGCGCCGCATCGCGGACGCTGGCTGGGGCGAGTTCCGCCGCATGCTCGCGTACAAGACGGCCTGGTACGGGTCGCGTCTTTATGTGGCGCCGAGGTTCTTCGCATCGTCCAAGCGCTGCTCCACGTGCGGAGCGCTCAAGGAGGAGTACCCGCTCTCCGAGCGGATCTACCGCTGCGAGTGCTGCGGGGCAGTACTGGACCGCGACCTCAACGCTGCTCGCAACCTCTTAAGTCTCGTCGCCGAGAGTTGTGTTGCCCGGAGACCTAAAACGCCTGCGGAGAGGCGATATGACCCACTTCGGTGGGCATGCCTCCGTGAAGCAGGAACCCCTTGGCGATCAACGGTCTTTGACGTACGTCCCGATGACGTTCCAAGGCAGATAACCACCTGTGTGCACCCAGGCGGTCCAACGAAGGCCAGCGGTTGCAGGTCCGTGTCCGGCTCATTGACGAACATCGCTACGCCGTGCAGGAGAGGGATCAAAGCGACCATGGACGTCCAGAAAGCGGCGCGGATCTCAGTCTGGAACCACAGTGTTCGCAAACATCACCACCTCCCGTAGATACGAAAAAGCACCTCGGAAGGTGAACGCGTGATTGACCTTACGGTGCGGTGAGGTCTCTCCCCGAATCCCCTTCTTTGGTAGGGATCATCTGCGGCTACGTCGAACTGGTCGCCCAGCGGAGAGGAGAGCGACTGCTTGGACCAGGAACTGAAGACCTATCTTGACGGCCTGCAAGCGCAGCTTTCGTCCATCGAGGAACGCATGGCCACGAAGACCGACCTCGACGCTTTAGGGCGACGCATGGTAGTCGATCTGGCAAGCGCGGTGGAGCGCCTGGACGAGAGCATCAAGGGCCGGAAAGAGGACGAGAACGCGCTGTATCGGGTCGCGGAAGACCACGAGCAGCGTATCAAGCGCCTTGAGCAAAAAGCGCTTTGACCTTCCGCGACCAAAGGCCGTCCGTCTTGAAGTTTCGCTGTGGCTACACTTCGTGGTAGCAGGTCGGATCAATAGCAACTCGGGAGGCTCCCCGGTTAGGAAGAACGCTCCCGGTTGCCAGCGGTCCGCCTCGTCGCAGAGCCACCTAGGTGTTCAGGACCCCAGTGAAGTAGCCCGCTGTAATCGGGCTACTTCACCTTTTTGTGGGCCCTTCCGGCAACCACGGCACCTGCGAACGCGAGAGCTGCGAGCACAACCTTCACGGACAGGACCAGGTGCGCCGCCAGGTGTACCACCTCCCGTCGTTTCCGTCTTGCGACGGGCCGGCCGCTGGAGGCCGACGGGAGGCGAGTTCGCGAGGGTTGTCCCCTCGATCAAGGCTTCGGCATTGCCGCACGGTCCCCTGCCCCTTGCGAACATGCGGTAGCGCTGCAAACATGCAACTTCTCTCGTGGTGACGCGGACCATCGCCATTCCAGGTAGTGGCTCCTCTATTGGCCTAGCAAAGCGCGAAACCCGCTCGCGGAGCGGGTTTCGTGGCTTCAAACTTGGCGCGCCCGGCGGGATTCGAACCTGCGGCCTCTTGCTCCGGAGGCAAGCGCTCTATCCACTGAGCTACGGGCGCAAACGCAGTCGTATTGTAGCATCGCGCGCAAGCTGTGTGCAAACGTTCAACGCCCGGCTGGCTGCTCCACCGTCTCGACTTCTATCCACTTGTTTGCCCAGGCCTGGATGGATTGGACGACCGCCTCGAGCTCACGTCCCTTTTCGGTAAGCTCATAGAGGATCAGCACTGGCCGGCAGGCCTGCACCTCCCGCCGCACGAGACCTTCCTCCTCGAATTCTCGCAGCCGTTCTGAGAGCAGGCGCTCCGAGAGTTCGGGCACCTGCTCGCGGAACTCGTGAAAGCGGCGGGCGCCTCCCATGAGCACGCGCAGGATGAGACCGCTCCACTTCTTGCCGAGCAGGAGCGCGGCACGCTCGTAGCGCGGGCACATCCGATCGTAACCCATGTCCTCAACGCCCCCTGCGGCGCATTGTAACACATGCACTTGACAAAAGTAAGTACATTACCTACCGTTCCCATCAGGTACTTACGCAAGGTAAGCATTATCGGCCGTCGGGCCGATCGTGGGAAGGGGAACCACGTGAACGAGAACTTCGGACGCAGGGTATCGGGCGAGATCCAGGAGGCCGCCGCGAAGGTCGGGCCGGCGGTGGTGCGCGTCGAGGCGGAAGGGCCGAGCGGAGTCGGCATGGGATCCGGCGTGCTGGTGGACGCAGGCCGTGGTGAGGTGGTGACGAACGCCCACGTCGTGCACGAGCGGGACGAAGTCGCCGTCACGTTCCATGACGGCGTGACGCGGGGCGGGGAGGTGGTCGCGTACGATAGGCTCTACGACCTGGCGCTCGTGCGCACGCGGCCGCCGGTCCAGCGAGACCTTCCCTTGGCGACCGAGGAGGACCTGCGCCCAGGGGAGATTGTGCTCGCGGTCGGCAACCCGTTCGGTTTCGACTGGACGGTGACGCTCGGCGTCGTGTCGGCGGTCGAGCGCATGGTCGGGCCGCTCGACGGCCTCGTGCAGACCGACGCGGCGATCAACCCCGGCAACTCCGGCGGGGCGCTCGCCGACCTCGAGGGGAGACTCGTCGGCATCCCGACCATGATCGTGGCAGCCGGCCAGAACCTCGGTTTCGCCATCCCCGCCTGGCAGGTCGAACTGGCGCTCGGCCAGTTCCGGCAATTCGGTCGCGCCCAGCATCCCTGGATCGGCATCCGCGGCGCGACCGAGGTGGTGTCACCTGAGATTGCGCGCCTGCTCGACCTGCCCGCACAGCGCGGCGTGGTGACGGTCACGGTGGAGGAGGGCGGACCCGCCGCGAGCGCGGGGCTCATGCCGTTCGACGTCATCACGGGGGCCGGCGGCGTGCCGACGCCGTCGCTCGCGGCCCTCAGGCGTGTGGTGCGCGGCACGCCGGTTGGTGAGGAGTTGGAGCTCAAGATCCTGCGACACGGTACCCTGATGCTGCAAGGCGTACGGGTGCGCGAGCTGCCGCCCGTATACACGCGCTGACCGCATATCCGCAAGAACCAGGAGGGACACGAGATGACGAAGATCGTGAGCTGGATCACCGCAGGGCCGGGACAGGAAGGCAAGGCGCTCGCCGGCGTGCGCATCGCGGCGCGTCTCAAGCAGAGCGGCAGGGCGGACACCAAGGTCGTCTTCTTCGGCCCGGGCGTACAGCTTCTCGACCAGGCACAGGGCGAACTGCGCGAGGCGATCGACTCCTTGAAAGGTGCGGCGGTGCCGATCCTGGCCTGCCAGTTCAACGCGCAGCAGCTCGGTGCGACCGACCGCCTGAAGGCCTATGGCGTCGACCTGCAGGGGGCGGGCGACGTGCTCGTCCAGTTGACCGAGGAAGGCTACCAGGTGGTCGGCTACTGATTGTCGCGCAGGCTGTGCAACGGGCAACGATCGGTGCTAGCATTGACGCAGGACCGCTAGGGGAGCCTCGACGAGGCTGAGAGGCAGCGCGCTGCCGACCCTTCGAACCTGAACTGGGTGATACCAGCGTAGGGAAGCGTCTGCGAGACGGACCGCCACCCTGCGGGTGGCGGTCCAAGCTATCCTCCAGGAGGAATGGAGATGCCCGAGTTGCCCGCCGTAGGCAAGATATCCCCTGAGATCTTCCAGAACCTCATCTATCCGCGCCTGGGCGCCAGGCGCGGCGAGGTGCTCGTCGGACCGCGGTCCGGCGTCGACATCGCAGTGGTCCGCACGGCACCGGGACGCGTCATGGCCACCACCTGCGACCCGGTGTTCGTGGTGCCCCAATACGGCATGCAGCGCGCCGCCTGGTTCGCCATCCACATCCTCGCCTCCGATGTCGCGACCTCAGGCCTACCGCCGGCATACCTCGCCATCGACCTGAACCTGCCGCTCGAGATCACCGAAGGCGAGCTCACAGAGCTCTGGGACGCGATGCACCGCACGAGCGAGGAGCTCGGAATGGCCGTCATCTCGGGCCACACCGCACGCTACGAGGGCTGCGCGTACCCGATGGTCGGGGGCGCGACGGTGATCGCGGTGGGAGACGAGGACAAGTACGTCACGCCAGAGATGGCCCGCCCCGGAGACGTGCTGCTCTGCACCAAGGGGGCGGCCATCGAGGCGACGGGACTGTTCGGAGTCACCTTCCCCGACCAGCTTGCGCGCCGTATCGGCGGCCAGCTTTCCCAGGCGGCGCAGGATCTCTTCTACCAGATGAGCGTCGTGCGCGACGCGATGGCGGCTGCGGGCTACGGCGTCCGCGAGCGCGGTGTGACGGCGATGCACGATGCCACCGAGTGCGGTGTCCTGGGTGGGGTCTTCGAGATCGCGCAGGCGTCCGGCGTCGGCGTGCGCCTCGACGAGCGGGCGGTACCCGTGCGCGAGGAGACGGCGGCGCTTTGCACCTATCTCGGCATCGATCCTCTGGCGGCGATCTCCGAGGGCACCCTGCTTCTGACGGTGCGGCCGGAGCACTTGGACGGCGTGTCGCAGGCGCTCGCGGCGGAGGGCATCCTGGCACAGGCGATCGGCGAGATCCTGCCCGAGGCGCGCGGCATGGTGCGCACGACGCCGGCGGGTGACCAGCCGCTCCTGCATCCGGGTGTCGATCCCTTCTGGGCCGCCTATGGCAAGGCCCTCGAGCAGGGACTTTGACACCGGCGCGCATCCTCACCGTCGCCGGCTCGGACAGCAGCGGCGGCGCAGGCATCGAGGCGGACATCAAGACGATCGAGCGGCTGGGCGGCTACGCGATGGCGGCCGTGACCGCGGTCACGGCG
Organism: Bacillota bacterium; assembly: GCA_021845645.1. Next base: position 62,528 of record JAJZVM010000004.1, on the reverse strand, counting down.
CAGAACACGCTCGGCGTGCAGGGCATCTGGCCCCTGCCGCCCGAGGCGATCGAGGCGCAAATCCGCTCGTGCCGGGAGGACATCGGCATCGATGCCGCCAAATGCGGCATGCTCGGCGGCAGCGCCGCCGTGGAGGCTGCGGCCGAAGGCCTGCAGGCGATGCCGGGACTCCTGCTCGTGGTGGACCCGGTGATGCGCGCAAAGGGCGGACAGAGGCTGCTTGCGCCGGAGGCCGAAGAGGCTCTGAGGCGCCTCATCCTGCCGCTTGCGACTCTGGTGACGCCCAATCTGCCGGAGGCCGCCGCACTGGTCGGACGAGACGTGGCTACCTCTCGCGAGCGCGAGCGGGCGGCCCAGGAGCTGGTCGAGATGGGGGCGGGCGCCGCGCTCATCAAGGGCGGGCACGGCGATGGCGACGATCTCGAGGACATCCTGTACGACGGCAGTCGCTTCTACCGTTTTCGCGCGCGCCGCATCGCGACGCGGCATACCCACGGCACCGGCTGCACCCTTTCGGCGGCGATCGCCACAGGGCTCGGCCAGGGACTGGAGCTGCCTGCGGCCGTCGCGCGGGCCGTCGCGTTCGTGCAGGCGGCCATCCGCCTGGCGCCGGGCCTCGGCGGCGGACACGGGCCTCTCGACCATCATGCGGGCCAGCCGGCCTGGGAGGAGGTGTAGCGTGCCCAAGGCGCGAGAACCGGATCTTCACGTCTTGTGGTCGTCGATCGACGACATCTGGCGCCAGATTCAGAACCACCCCTTTCTCGCCGGCTTGCAAGGCGGTACGCTGGAACAGGCGGCGTTCCGCCACTTTCTCGCGCAGGACTATCGCTATCTCGAGGATTTCGCCCGCGCCCTGCTGCATCTGGCGGCGAAGGCCCCGGACGGCGATGCGCTGCGCACCTTCTGGCGGCACGTCGGCACGGTCTTCGAGGTCGAGGAGGCCTTGCACAGGGAGCTGACCGCAGCCTTGGGCGGCGACGCCGGGAGCCTGCGCAGCGTGCCGCGTGGCGACGCGACCGAAGCCTACGTGGATTTCCTGTTGCGCCATGCGGCGCACGGCGACTTTGCGGCAGGCGTGATCGCGGTGTTGCCGTGCTACTGGATCTATCGCGAGGTCGGTCTCGACCTGGCGTCTCGCGGCCCCTCGCCGTTGCCGGCGTACGAGGCATGGATCGCGACCTACGCAGGCGACCTGTACGGCCAGGCGGTCCGGGAACTGCAGGCGCTGGCCGAAGAGGCGCTGCAGGCCTCCCCGGGGCGCGTGGAGGAGTTTCAGGCGATCTTCCGGCAGGGCGTCCGGCATGAGCTCGCCTTCTGGCAGCAGGCGTACGAGCACGCGATCTAAGGGGGTCCCACATTGGCCGACCGTGAGTACCTCTGGCGCCGCCTCGGGATCTTGGTGCTCGGCGCGATCTGGCTTCTCGCCGTCGTAAGCAAGCTGAGGGCGGGACAGCTCTTCTCCCTTGAGGCGTCGGCGCTGCACCTGCCCGTCTGGCTGCCGCTCTGGACCATTCCGGCCGGTGAGGTGCTGCTGTTCGTCCTCTGCTTCGCCGCGGGCCTTTCCTGCCGGTACCTGCGCCCCGTCGCTGCCTTGAACCTGGTCGTCTTCGCGGGACTGCTCGCCTTCCTCATCTACGAGAAGACGAACGGCTTCGGCAGGTATGGCTGCGGCTGCTTCGGCGGCGTGCAGAACGGCATCGGCCCCTGGGACTTCGTGCGCGATGGCCTCTTCGTGCTGGCCAGCCTTGTGCTCGCACTGCCCTGGCACAGGCGCGGCACCTTGCGGGCGGGGCAGGTGGGGTAGTGATCAAGGCAATCGTCTTCGATTTCGACGGCACGATCCTCGACACCGAGAGCGCGGAGTACGAGACGTGGCAGGAGGTCTACAGGCGTTTCGGCCAGGAGCTGCCCCTCAAGCAGTGGTCCGAGATCGTCGGATCGGCCGGACACACCTTCGATCTGCTCAGCTATCTCGAGCAGCTGGTCGGAAGGCCCCTGCCGCGCGAGGAGATGCGCGCCGAGCGCCGGCGGCGCGACGACGCCATCGTCGACAGCCTGCCGCCCCGCGACGGCGTCCTGGAACTCGTGCGCGAGGCGAAGGGCCGCAAGCTCGGTCTCGGCATCGCGACCAGTTCGCCGCGCGCATGGGTCGTGCGGCACCTTGGGCGCCTCGGACTCCTAGATGACTTTGGGGTCATTGCAAGCTACGACGAGACAGGCCGCGGCAAGCCGGACCCCGCATCCTACCAGCGGGCGCTCAGGCTGCTGGGCGTCGAGGCCGGCGAGGCCGTGGCCGTCGAGGACTCGCCGAACGGGGCGCTAGCGGCGCACGCCGCCGGCGTGCCCTGCCTCGTCGTGCCGAACTCTGTCACGGCGCGCATGGCGTTTCCCGAGGGAACGCGCCTCTGGCCGAGCCTGGCGGGCGTGGGACTGGCCGAGCTCGAGCGGCTGGCCGGCATCACGTCGGCCGCCGACTGACCTACATCTGCGCGGCGGTGCCGGGCGTCTGCCGCTTGCGCCGCGCGACGATGAGGGGCCATGGCGCGAGCAGGGAGACTGCGAGCGGCATCAGCGGCAGAGCGACCAGGCCAAAGGCCCCGACGAACGCGCCCGAGATCGGTCCGCCCACGGAGCATGCCAGGCCTTCCGCCGCGTCGAAGGCGCCCATGGCCGTGCCGCTGCGGTCCGGCGCCGCCGCGGCGAAAGCGAGACTCGCAGCGATGCGGAGGAAGCTGAAGGCCGGCACGCTGAACACGATGGCGGCCAGGGTGACGCTCGGCGCCAGGTAGAGTGCAAGATAGCTCACGAGGTACCAGATCGAGGTGGCCAGCAGGACGCGTTCGGCACCTGCCCTGCGCGTGAGGCGCAGGGCAGGCGTGTAGAGCCAGAGCCCGATCGCGGTGGTGCCGGCGAGGGTCAGGCTGTAGAGCCAGAGCGGTCCCTCAAGGTACGTCGTGAGGTAGACGCCGTAGAACGAGAAGAACACCTCGCCAGACAGGAATTGCAGCAGCACACCAAAGAGCGGCAGCCAGGCGCTTCTGGCCAGGGCGGGCCCTCCGGAATGCTGGGCGGGCGGTTTGGCGACGCGGGCGGGGGTCAGATGGCGGGCCGCGATGAGACTCCAGAGCGCGAGGGCGACCGTCCCGGCGCCGATCACGGCCAGCAGGTGGAAAAGACCGAAGCCCAGATAGGCGGCCACGGCAGGGATGACCGCTCCGGCCAGCCAGCCGCCGGCTTCGCCCTGCAAGGCCCGGGACAGGTGTGACGCCCCCTCCGCTCTGCTGAGCGCATACCACTTGGCGGCAGGTGACAGGGCGGCGCCGAATACGCCGCCCATCGCCAAGGCCAGGAGAATGGCCGCGATGCCGGGAGCGAAGGCCGTGCCGAGCTCCATCAGGGCATACCCTGCGAAACCTGCCGCAGCGATGCGGGTGACATGCCCGGTGCGGTCGAGCAGGTGGCCCCACAGCGGCGCGAAGACGAGCTGCATCACGAACGGCAGGGCGTAGATGAGCCCGAAGCCCAGGTAGAAGTGGTCGCCGGAGCGCGCGAGGCTCAGGGGAACGTAGCTGATGATGACGATCTGGCCGAATGCGCGCGTGAACAGGGTCAGCGGCGAGAACCAGCGCGGAGCCGAAAGCTGCACCGGGGAGTGCTCCTTTGCCGGAACAGGTGTTTCCTGTCCTAGCTAAGCACATCGGCGCGATGCCGTCAGCCGTCCGAACGGTAGTGCCTGCGCAGGATGGCGGCGATCTCCGGCCGGACGAGTTCCCTGGGCGGGTCCTCGCCCCGCTGCAGGAGGCTGCGCAAGGTGGTGCCCGAGAGCTCGAGCCACTGCCGCCTGTGCGGGCAGGTGCGGGTCGAGACGAAGCCCTCGCAGCGCGGGCAGAAGCCGACAGGCGGGAAGCCGATCGGCACGATGCCGAGCTCGTCCGCGTAGCGCTCGACGACCTCGCGGGCCTCGTCGGGGTGGTAGAGGTCTCCGACGCCTGCCGCGTCGCGGCCGACGACAAAGTGGCTGGCGCCGTAGTTGCGGCGCACGAGGGCGTGGAAGAGCGCCTCGCGCGGCCCGGCATAGCGCATCGCCGCAGGGAAGACGCCGAGCAGGACGCGTTCGGGGGGGAAGAAGGCCGTCAGCGTCAGGCGATAGCATTCCATGCGCGCCACCGCCGGCACGTCGTCGCCCTTCGTCGGTCCGACGAGCGGATGCAGCAGCAGACCGTCGACCTGCTCCAAGGCAAGGCGCAACAGGTGCTCGTGCGCGCGGTGGAGAGGATTGCGCGTCTGAAACGCCACGACCTTGCGCCAGCCGCGCGCGGTGATCAGGCGGCGGGTTTCGCCGGGCGTCCAGGGCTCCGGGTACGGCCCCTGGCCATAGGACACGACGCGTACAGGGCCGGCGAGGCAGACCTCGCCTTCCTCGGCGAGACGGGCCACGCCCGGGTGCCCGGAGTCGTCGCTGCGATAGACGGAGAACGCCTCCCACCGGCGCTGGCGGCGAAACCGCTCGTGCACCTCCATCAGCAGTTCGCCGCCGTCCGGCGTGTGCAGCGTGACGGCGTCGCCGCTCTCTACCGCCACATCCTCGGAAACGGGCAACAGGATCGGCAAGGGGAACAGCTGCCCGCCGTCCAGCCGCAGGTCCCGCAGCACGCCGCGGTAGTCCCTGGAGCCCATGAAGCCGTCGAGCGGCCAGTAGGCACCTGCTGCGAGCAGCATGGCGTCGGCGGCCTGGACGGGATCAAGGTGCAGCGCGTGAGCCCCTGACGGCGCGGGGACAACGGTGGAACTCACTGGTGCAGCCCGCATTCGGTCTTGGCGAAGCCTGCCCAGCGTCCTGCGCGGGGATCCTCGCCCGGCGTGATCGCGCGCGTGCAGTGGATGCAGCCGATGCTCGGGTAGCCCCGCTCGTGCAGGGGGTTGTACGGCACGCCCTCGTTGCGCACGTACGCCCAGAGTTCCTCGTCGGACCAGCGCACGAGCGGGTTCACCTTGCAAAGACCGTGCCTCATGTCCTGCTCCAAGGGCATGGCGCCCCGCCTGGTCGCGCCCTGTGCGCGGCGAATGCCGGTCACCCAGGCGTCGTAGCCCAGCAGAGCCCGTTTGAGCGGCTCGACCTTGCGCAGGCTGCAGCAGAGGTCCGGGTCGCGCGTCCAGAGGTCCTCGCCGTGCGACGCGGCCTGCTCGGCGAGCGTGAGTCGCGGCACGACGCGGCGCAGCATGATCGGGTATGTGTCCCTCAGGCGGTGCATCAGGGCGTAGGTTTCCGGGAAGAGCACGTCGGTGTCGAGGCAGAACACGTCCACGGGTCCCGCCGCGACTCCGGTCGCCATGTGGATGAGCGCGACGTCCTCGAGACCGAAGCTCGACGCGACGGTGATGCGGTTGCCGAAGAGATCGAGCGCGGCGGCGACGATCTCCTGCGGCGTCAGATTCTCCCAGAGCATAGCGATCTCGGCGATGCGGTCGGGTTCCAGGATCACTCGGTCGACCTCGCTTTCGGGCTGGCTGCGGTCCGCCGGCTCCGCGCGCAGAAGGCGGCGTCCACACGCCACCCTATGCCGTTCCTCCGCCTGTGGTCAGCGGACGCGCGCGGAGCCGCGCGCGACATCATCCGGACGCGCCAGGATACGCCCTTGCGCGGCCCAGTGCTCTGCGGGCAGCCTGTCGGGCGCCAGAACGGCAGGCGAAGCTAGGAAACCCTTTACGTGGCAACCGCACACTCCTATAGTGGCATGCGTAGTCAGCCGAACCCGGTACTGCCGGGGCGGGGGAACCAGGAAGTTGGGGCGAAGCCGCGTCGGCGGCGGGGAATCTCCCACCTAGCCCGTCAGCTAACCCCGCAGGCTCAGGGGGGATGTGTCGGCACGTGGGCGTAGAGCCAGCAGGGCCGCAGGGAGGCCGCAAGGGGCAGATCGAGAGCGCCATCACGGGTGCGATGATCCACTACCAGGCGGGACTCACCGGACACGGCCCGACGGAGGCCAGGACCTACATCCTGGAGGACATGGTCATCGTCCGCTTCAAGGGCAGCCTGTCCCGCGTGGAACAGCACCTGGCGCAGCAGTCCGAGGGACGCAAGCTCATCAAGGAGATGCGCGTCGTCCTTCGCGAAGGCAGCAGCGGGGACTTGCAGGACATCGTGGCCCAGGAGACGGGGTGCCGGGTGGTCTCGAGCCATTCCGACATCTCGACGCGGACGGGCGAGCGGATCGAGATCTACGTGCTCGACCGCAATCTGGAACGGGAACTTCGGCGGAGGAGCGATTAGCCGGAGGACAGCCGCAACGCGGAGGTCAGCCGGAGACTAGATCGACGCCGGGGCGCTTAGGCACCCTGGCGTCGCCATTTTTTGCTCGGCGGGCCAGAGCGGGTGGACTGGAGACCGTGTGGAGGTGCGGAGATGGAGGACCTGGCGGGTCTTATAGGCCTGATGCTCTTCTTCGGGATTCTGATCTGGGCCGTCGCGCGCGTTGGAGGTGCCGAGCGGTGATCGCAACTGCGCTGCTCCTCGGGCTGTCGCTTGCGCTGATGGCGTACCTCTTCTTTGCCATGCTGCACCCCGAGAAGTTCTGAAAGGGGGAGAAGCCTCGTGACATTGCAGGGCTTCATCGGCTTTGCGCTCTTCTTCCTCGTCCTGACGCTGCTGGCCGTACCGGTGGGCCGCTACATGTACCGCGTCTTCGAGCTGCAGCCGACCCTCCTCGACAAGGTGATGGGCCCTCTCGAGCGCGGCATCTTCCGCGTGGCCGGCATCGACGAGACGAAGGGCATGACCTGGCGCCAGTACGCCATCGCCTTCCTGCTCTCGAACATGATCATGGCTGTCCCGGTCTACCTCATCCTGATGTTCCAGCAGGACCTGCCGTTCAATCCGGCGCACCTCGGCCCGATCGCGCCGACGACGATCTTCAACACGGTCGCGAGCTTCGTCACCAACACCAACTGGCAGGTCTACTCGCCGGAGCAGACGCTCAGCTACCTGAGCGAGTTCGCCCTCGAGTTCCTGCAATTCGCGACGCCGGCAGCCGGCCTTGTGGTGGCCGTAGCCTTCGTGCGCAGCTTCGTCGCCGGCCGCCAGGACCTCGGCAACTACTACCGCGACCTCGTCCGCGCCGTGACGCGCATCTTCCTGCCGATCGCCTTCGTCGCGGCCATCGCCCTGATCGCCACGGGTGTGCCGGACACGCTCGCGGGACCGGCCATCGCGCACACCATCACGGGAGCGACGCAGGTCATCGCGCGTGCCCCGGCGGCGGCCTTCGAGGCGATCAAGCAGCTCGGCACGAACGGCGGCGGCATCTTCAACGTCAATTCCGCCCACCCGTTCGAGAACCCGACGCCCCTCTCGAACCTGATCGAGGAGTTCCTCATGGCGCTCCTGCCAACAGCGCTCATCTTCACGTTCGGCCAGTACATCAAGAACCGGCGGCAGGCCTGGATCATCTTCGGCGTGACGATGACGCTCATGCTCGCGCTCCTCGTCCTCGTCTACAGCTCCGAGACCGCGGGCAACCCGCTCGTGCACCGGCTGCTCGGCATCGCGGGCGCCAACTGGGAGGGCAAGGAGACGCGCTTCGGCATGAGCGGCAGCTCGCTCTTCGCCAGCCTGACGACCGCCTACACCACAGGCGCCGTCAACACCATGCACGACAGCCTGATGCCGCTCGGCGGGTTCGCGGCGCTCTTCCAGATGATGCTCAACACCGTCTTCGGCGGCAAGGGCGCGGGGCTGCTGAACATCCTGATGTTCGTCATCCTCAGCGTCTTCGTCACCGGTCTCATGGTCGGGCGCACCCCAGAGCTCTTCGGCAAGAAGATCGAGACCAGAGAGGTTGCGGCGGCCGGCGCGGCGATGCTCATCCACCCGTTCCTCATCCTCGGGGCGACGGCCCTTGCGCTCGCCACGGCCGTAGGTCGGGCCAGCATCTTGAACCCAGGCTTCCACGGCATATCGGAAGTCGTCTACGCCTACGCCTCGTCCGCCGCCAACAACGGCAGCGCCTTCGCGGGGCTCAACGCGGCGACGCCGTTCTACGCCGTCTCGACGGCCATCGTGATCCTGGTCGGCCGCTACCTCTCGATGGTACTGATGCTCTACATCGCGGGCTCGCTGCTCGCGAAGAAGACCGTGCCGGCGTCGTCCGGCACATTGCGCACCGACACCTGGACCTTCGGCTGGATCTACCTCGGCGTTGTCCTGATCGTCGGGGCCCTGACGTTCTTCCCGGTGCTGGCGCTCGGCCCGATCGCAGAGCAGTTGGCCATGCTGGCCGGAAAGGTGTTCTGATCATGGTACGCGGCATTTCCTATCAGGGCGTCTTCCGCCGGGCCCTCCTCGAGAGTTTCGTCAAGCTGGACCCGCGGGTGCAGTACCGAAACCCGGTGATGTTCGTCGTCGAGGTCGGGACGATCGTCACGCTGATCATGAGCTTCTTCCCGGGCATCTTCGGCGGGCCCATCGCCGCGGGCGCCAGGGCGTACGACATCGTGGTCACCGTGGTCCTCTTCGTCACGCTGCTCTTCGCGAACTTCGCCGAGGCCCTGGCGGAGGGGCGTGGGCGCGCGCAGGCCGAGAGCCTCAGGCGCACCCGCACGGAGACGGTCGCCCACCGCATCGGCGAGGACGGCCAGCCGCTGGGCGACGTGCCCGCGTCGCAGCTGCGCAAGGGCGACTGCGCGCGGGTCGACGCGGGAGAGCTGATCCCCGCGGACGGAGAGATCGTGCGTGGCGTCGCATCCATCGACGAGTCTGCGATCACGGGCGAGTCGGCGCCGGTGATCCGCGAGGCCGGTGGCGACTTCTCGTCGGTCACGGGCGGCACGAGGGTGCTCTCGGACTGGATCGAGATGCGCGTCGAGCAGGAGCCGGGCAAGTCGTTCCTGGACCGCATGATCGCCCTCGTCGAGGGCGCGGAGCGCCAGAAGTCCCCGAATGAGCTGGCACTCACGGTGCTGCTCGCCGCCCTGACATTGATCTTCCTCATCGTCATCGACACCTTGCCGCCGATGGGCGGCTACCTGCAGGCGCACCTCTCCGTGGCGACGCTGATCGCGCTGCTCGTCTGCCTCATCCCGACGACGATCGGAGCGCTGCTTTCGGCGATCGGCATCGCGGGCATGGATCGCGTCATCCGCTTCAACATCATCGCGAAGTCGGGCAAGGCCGTAGAGGCGGCAGGCGACGTAGACACCCTGATCCTGGACAAGACCGGCACGATCACGCTCGGCAACCGGATGGCCGACGCCTTCCTGCCGATGCCTGGCGTGGACTACGGGGCGCTCGTGCACGCAGCCCTTCTGGCCTCGGCCCACGACGAGACGCCGGAGGGAAAGTCGATCGTGGTCCTGGCCGAGCGGGAGGGGCAGAAGGCGACCGCGGGCGAGCTCACAGGGTCCACGGCGATCGCCTTCTCGGCTGAGACGAGGCGATCGGGGGTCGTGCTCGGAGACGGCCGCGAGATCTCCAAGGGCGCCGTGGACGTCATCCGGCACATGGCCGAGCGCGCGGCGTCCGCCGTTCCGCCCGAGCTGGACGCCGTCACGGAGCAGATCGCCCGGGCTGGCGGCACGCCGCTTGGCGTAATCGCGGACGGCCGGGTGCTCGGGGTCATCCAGCTCAAGGACATCATCAAGCCGGGCATGCAGGACCGCTTCGCGGCACTGCGGCGCATGGGCATCCACACGATCATGGTCACCGGCGACAATCCCCTGACCGCCGCGACGATCGCGCGCGAGGCCGGCGTCGACGACTTCATCGCCCAGGCCAGGCCCGAGGACAAGATGCGCCGCATCCGCGAGGAGCAGGCCGAGGGCAAGCTGGTCGCCATGACGGGTGATGGTACGAACGATGCACCCGCCCTCGCGCAGGCCGACGTCGGGCTCGCGATGAATTCGGGCACCAGCGCCGCCAAGGAAGCCGGCAACATGGTCGACCTCGACTCCGACCCGACGAAGCTGATCGAGGTGGTGTCGATCGGCAAGCAGCTGCTGATCACCCGCGGCGCCATCACGACCTTCTCGATCGCCAACGACGTCGCGAAGTACTTCGCGATCATCCCGGCGATGTTCGTCGTGGCCGTGCCCGCCCTGCAGGGACTGAACATCATGCACCTGACGTCCCCGCAGAGCGCAATCCTCTCGGCGCTGATCTTCAACGCCCTGATCATCCCGGCGCTGATCCCCCTCGCGCTGCGCGGCGTGCGCTACCGGCCGATGGGTGCGACCGAGATGCTGCGGCGCAACATCCTGGTCTATGGCGTCGGCGGGGTCATCCTGCCGTTTGTCGGCATCAAGCTCATAGACCTCGCCCTGACCACCATGGGTCTCGCGCACATCTAGGAAGGAGGCCCGTCCTGTGGTCTTGGACATCTGGCGCAACCTGCGCCTGGCGCTGACGCTCCTCGTGCTCCTGGGACTCGGCTACTCACTCGTGCTCGTCGGCATCGGCCAGGTCCTCTTCCCGAGCCAGGCGAACGGATCGATCATCGTCCAGAACGGCCGGGTCGTCGGCTCGGGCCTGATCGGTCAGAGCTTCACGGGCCCCGGTTACTTCCACGGCCGCCCGTCGGCCACCGCCAACGCCGTCACCGGCCGGCCGCAGCCCTACAACGCTGACAACTCCTCGGGCTCGAACCTCGGGCCGACGAACCCGGCGCTGCTGAGCGAGATCAAGGCGAACATCGCGGCGGCCAAGGGGCAGGTGACGGGCCCGATCCCCGGCAACCTCGTTGAGAGCTCCGGTTCCGGCCTCGACCCGGAGATCACCCTGCAGGCGGCTCTGCAGCAGGTGCCGGCCGTGGCCAGGCAGACGGGGCTCAGCCAGGCGGTGCTGCGGCGTCTTGTCGAGCAGCGGGCCGAGGGTCCCCTGCTGGGCATCTATGGTCCATGGCGGGTGAACGTCCTCAGGCTGAATCTTGCCCTGAGGCAACGCGAAGGCCGATGAGCGACTACCGCCGCCGCACCTCCGAGGAGGTGCTGGCCCAGATCGAGCGGCTGAAGCGCGCCCGTCACAAGATCTTCATCGGCGCCGCGGCCGGCGTCGGCAAGACCTATGCCATGCTCGGCGAGGCGCATGCGCTGCTGGAGGCGGGCATCGACGTCGTGGCCGGCATCATCGACACGCATGGGCGGCCCGAGACCGAGGCCCTGCTCGCTGGCATCGAGCTCCTGCCGCCGCTCGAGGTGCCTCAGGGATCGATCGTCCGCAGGGAACTGGACGTCGATGCGGTGCTTTCAAGGGCGCCCGACGTCGTGCTGATCGACGAACTCGCCCACCAGAACGCGCCCGACATGCGCAACCGCAAGCGCTGGCAGGACGTGCAGGACATCCTTGCGGCGGGCATCAACGTGCACTCCACCCTCAACGTCCAGCACTTGCAGAGCCTCAACGACGTCGTGACGCAGGTGACGGGCATCCGCGTGCAGGAGACGGTGCCGGACGCCATCGTGGCCGAGGCGACCGAACTCCGCCTGATCGACCTGGCCCCAGAGGCGTTGATCGAGCGCCTGCGGCAGGGCAAGGTGTACCCGCCCGAGCAGACCGCGCGCGCTCTCGACAGGTTCTTCCGTCTCGGCAACCTCACCGCCCTGCGCGAGCTTGCCCTGCGCACCGTGGCGGACCAGACCGACGACGATCTCGGCGAGTACCGCAGGCTCCACCACATCACCGATCCCTGGCCGACCAAGGATCGCGTGCTGGTCTGCGTCACGGCGACACAGCTCGGCCAGACTCTGATCCGCCGCGGCTATCGCATGGCGCGCAGGCTCAAGGGCGACCTGCTGGTCGCGACCGTGCTGCGGCCGCACCACATGCCGGGACACAGGGAGGCACAGCTGCTCGACCTGAACCTGCGCCTCGCGGCGGAACTGGGAGCGCAGATCATCCGCGCCGAGGATGCGGACGTTGCCAAGCGGCTCGTCGCGATCGCGAACGACGTCGGGGCCACCCAGATCGTCCTTGGCGAGACGCGGCGCTCCCGCCTGCAGGAGATCTGGCACGGCTCCGTGATCGATCGCATCCTGCGCGAGACCCATGACGCGGATGTGCTGATCGTGGCAAAGCCTCCTGCCACTCCCTGAAGGCTCGCACGCGGCGCCTCAGACCGGTCTCCCGTCCAAGGCACCCGCGCACGCGACGGATTCTTGAATGAGCGGACCTGCCGATCTCGTGGTCGTCGGACATCGGGCGCGCGGCACGGCAAGGCGCCCTTTGGCGACGGTGTCAGCCACGCTGTGGTCGCCCGCGCGCGTGTACCGGTGTTGGCCGTACGAGAGAGCAGGCGGCCTTGCCCAAGAAGGCCTTGAGCCTTTGGGCATAAAGCAGCCTTCGGGGGGATGTGCGACTTGGGCTGACAGCCGGCGCGGCACGCAGGCCTTGATGCGGCCCCTGAAAGCGCACCGCCGGCTGATCAGCGAGGCTGGGAACGGGTGCGGTCGAACGCCTCTGCCAGGAGGCGCAGGAAGGCATGCGCGGCCGGCCGCTGGGCAGCCGAGATGCCAGCGAAGAGGCGTTCGAGCTCCGCAGTCAGGGCCATCCTGAGATCGGCCGCGAGACGCCTACCCTGCGGCGTCAGCCTCACCCGTACGCGCCTGCGGTCCTGCTCGTCCTGCGTGCGCTCGAGGAGGCCCTCTTTGCGCAACTGCTCCACCACCTGACTCACCCAGGGACGGTCCGAACCGATGCGACCGGCGATATCGCTGATCGAGAGACCGGACGCCGGCAGGAGTTCGGTGAGGATCAGGGCGCGCGTGTCGGCGCTCGGACCCTGGGCGGTGAACGCCTTGCGCTGCATCGCCATGAACGCGCTCGTGATGCGCCTGAGATCCCGGATCGGGTCGGATGCCATCGCCATATCGCAGATCACCACACGATTGGATCCTAGCATAATAGGCGAACAAACGGAAATGCGGTAAGGCGCCTGGGCGCAGGGCGTGCCCTGCATCGTCGAACGGTGCCGTCCGATGAAGGACTCGGGGGGGGACTTGGCAAACTGCTCAGGGGCAACTGATCCGGTTCTGGACGGGGAGCCATGGCGATGCCGGAATTCGACTGCTCCTTCCTGCTCACGGACGGCAACCGACTGGTCCTGCGCGACAAGAGAACCTGCAGCGTCTCCCTGTGGCAGATCGAGGCGTACGGCAAGATCTACGGGGAGTCGCTTGTGCTCGCGACCGGCGCGCACTATGCCGCCTACACGGGGGCGCGGCGCCGGCCGCTCTGGTCCCTGCGCGCCACGTCGCGGGGGCCCGGCAAGGTCGCGCAGTACAACGAGCGCAGGCAGAAAGTCGCCTCACCGGCCGTGACGGGTCATATCGGCGAGGCGATGGCCCTGCCGGCACTGTGTGCCGCGATGCCGACGGAGGAACCGCTGGCGTTCGTGCGCCTGCACGCGCGGCAGGGGCGCGGCCCGGATTACCTCACCGACACGCCTGTGGCGTTCTGGCGTCTCTTCGATTTGCAGGCGCCGGCCTTGCCGCCCGCGGTGCCGATCGAGGTGCGCGCCCGCATCGGCTTTGACCAGAAATACCCTCGCAGCGCCGAGGCGCCGCTCAAGGCCTACTGGCGCGATTGCCTGCGCTCGGGTCTCAGCGACCGCCTGCGCTACGGCGTGGTGGCCAGGGTGAACCTGAGTTCCGGCGGAGACCAGCGCAGCGCGATCCGTTTCTACCTCTTCGTGCCTGACGTGGTCTACGACATGGCGACGGGAGGCCCGAGCTGATGGCAGACATCATTGCGCTGCTGGATCGCGCGCAGCTGCTGCTCTGGGCCTATCACCCCGCCGCCGCCAGACCCCTTCTGCGCCAGGCGGAGGAGATCCTGGCCGAGCAGTCGCAGCGTCAGGCGAGGGCACGCGCGAAGGGCACCATCGAGCGCGTGCAGGAGCAGATCGATGAGCTCTCACAGATCGCCCGTGGCCTGGAGCGCATGGAGCGGGCCCTCTTTCCCGACGACCCCTGGGTGCTCGAGCGCACGCGCGCGTTCGCCTGCGTCGTCTTCAGACCCGAGCCCTACCGGCTCGAGGCACGGATCGCCGCCGTGTCGCTGAACCATAGCTGGCCCGCCTCGACGCGCGCCCTGGATCTCTCGCAGCTGGCCGGCACCGCGGTGCTGGAGGGCGAGGACCCCGGCGCGCAGGAGATCATGTGCTCGATCCAGGTTGGCGACGCGCGCGGCATCGTCCACTTCGACCGCCACGGCTTCGGCGAGGGCGAGTTCCTCACGCTGCCGGCCCAGAAGGGGCAGGGCGAGGATGTCCGCATCACGATCAGCCGCATCATGACGTCGCTCGCGGGTTCGATCTACCTGCCGATGCAGGACGCCGCCGCGCCCTAGACTCGCCGCGAGGCGCCGCCCCAGAGTCACGAGCACGCCAAGGGGGACCACCGCTTGCCTTTTTGCAGCGACCTGTCAGACGGCCGCTCGGCGCAGACCGAAGCCGACCAAGGATGTGACCCGGATGCCCCTTGAGACCTCGCGCAACTGGCTCCAGGCGTGCCTCAACGGCACGAGGCGCGCTGGCGAGCACCGCGCCCTTCCGATCCACCCGCCCGAGATTGCGCGTTCGGCGCTTTCCTGTCGTGAGGCGGGAGCCTTTGCGGCGCACGTCCACCCGCGCGACGAGCGCGGGGCGGAGTCCCTGCAGGCGCGGCATGTCGGCGCCGCCGTGCGGGCGGTGCGCGCCGCCGCGCCCGGGATGCAGGTGGGGGTGTCGACGGCGGAGTCGATCGAGGAGAACCTGACGCGCCGCCTGCGGGCAATCGCCAGCTGGGAGGATCGCCCCGACTTCGCGACGGTCAACTGGTACGAGCACGACGCCGACGAGACGGCCTCGCTCCTCGTGCTGCAGGGCGTCGCGGTGCAGGCCGTGCTGGCGACGGTGTCGGATGCCAGGCGCATGCTGAGAAGCCCTTTGGCGGCACAGTGCCGCGTGATGGTGGTGGGGCCGCGCGAGGAGGATCCCGAAGCGGCTCTGCGCAGCGCCGAGGCAATCCTCGCCGTGCTCGACGACGCGGTCCCCGCGGTGCCTCGCCTGGTGCACGGTCACGGCGCGACGGCGTGGCCGCTGCTGCGCCTGGCGTTCGCGCGCAGCTACATGGCCCGCATCGGGATGGAGGACACCCTGCTGCTGCCCAGCGGCGAGCGCTGCAACGACAACGCGCAGCTCGTGCGCCACGCGCAGGCGCTCGCCGCGACCGGCGGGCAGTAACGCCGGTTTGGCATCGCGTCCACTGGGCGCCGCCTTGCGCCGTCAGCCCTGCGGCGGAAGGCCGAGGTGACCCTTGCGCCCCAGCGTCACGGCTGCCACGGAGAGGCAGAGTGCGACCAGCAAGAAGACGTCGCGGTACCCGAGCAGCGAGATCAGGCTGCCGCCCAGCATGGGCAGGAGGAGGCTAGGCGCCGTCAGGGTGCCGACGATGCCTGTGTAGGTGGCGCGCAGGGGCACGGGCGCGAGGTCGACGAGGACGTTGTTGTAGGCGAGATTGCGGCTTGAGATCGCAGCGCCGAGCACGACGAAGATGACAACGTATCCGGCTGGCCAGTACGCGACGAGCGCCAGCGCCAGCAAGGGCATCGCAGAGCCCAGCAGGAGGCAGATGCGCAGGACGGCGCCGCTGCCGAAGCGGTCACCGACGTAACCCCAGATCGCGTTCGACAGGGCACCGCCGACGATCTGCGCCATCGTGTAGATGGCGACGGCCCCGACCGAGACGTGGAGGCTCACCTCGGCGAGCAGCATGTAGAACGGCAGCAGCATGAGGTGCAGCGACGCGACGTTTTCGATCCACACCAGCGTGCGCAGGGCGGGATCCTGACGCCAGAGGGCCGGTACCCGGCCGAGGTAGACGGAGAGCGGCGGCCGGTCCTCGCGCGGCACCGGGTCCTCGCGCACCAGCATGAAGCCGATCCCGGCGAGCAGCATCAGGAGGCCCGCGCCGAGAAAGAGCAGGGCGAAGCTGTTCGTGTCGCCTCCCTTGCCTCCCGCAAGCAGGAGGCGCGCGAGGTAGGTCACGGCCAGCGCCGCCATGCTGCCGAGGAACTGGCGGCTCGCGTAGAAGCGGCCGCGCACGCCCGGCGCGATGCTGCGGCCGAAGATGTCGGTATACGCGACGCTGCCCAGGCTGCCGCCCACCGCGAAGACGGCCAGGAGGCCGAACAGCAGGATGAGCGGCCACAGGCTCCCCTTGCCGGCCAGCAACCAGGTCAGGGCGCCGAGCAGGAGCCAGGCTCCGGCGCGGCTGAAGACGGCCAGGAGCAGGTAAGGACGCTTGCGCGGGCTTCCCTCGACGATATGGGCGAAGAGGAGCTCCGGCACCACGCTTCCCGCAAGCAGCACGCTGAGCATGGCGCCGACGACGAGCGGCGAACCGCCGAGCAGGACGACATAGGCCGGCAGGATGGTCGTCGGCTGGCCGAGCGCCGTCGCAGCGGCGAGGAAGGTGCCGTGCCAGGCGAGCCCGACGTAGTTGCGCCGTTCACGCGCCAGCCCGACTGCCATCGCCATACCTCCAGGCGGACGCCGCGCGATGTTGTCTTGAGGGTAAGGCGCCCGGGACGCTGGGACAGCGTCCGTTGGTCGCACGCAGAGAGGGCCGACCGCCAGGGACCTCTGGCCGCCGGCCGCAGCGCCCGGGCGGCCTTCGGATCTGCGCGCAAAGGCATTGACGTTTACGTAAACGTCATATATCTTGGCGGCGAGGGAACCAGGGAGGTGGGCGGGACGTCGCCAGCGGAGGGGCGGCTCTACCGGATCGGGGATCTCTGCCGGGAGTTCGACGTGACGGCGCGCACCGTGCGCCACTACGAGAGCTGCGGCATCCTCAGGCCCGAGCGGCGCGGCCAGCAGCGCATCTTCCATGAGGGCGACCGCGTGCGGCTGCGCCTGGCTCTCAGAGGCAGGCGGCTCGGCTTCACGCTCGCGGAGGTCAAGGAGATGCTCGACCTCTACGGCCAGGAAGGCGGCGCGGTGGCGCAACTCGAGCGCACGCTCAGCTACGGTCGGCAGAAGATCGCGGAGCTCGAGGAGAGACGCCGGGAGGTATCGGAGGCGATCGCCGAGCTCGAGGCTTGGCAGCAGCTGTTGACGAGGCGCCTGCAGGAGGCTCGCCGCCCGGTGGCGGGTGATGGGGGCGCCAGGAAGGGAGGCGCGAGGGATGGGCGTGCATGACGGGCAACCGGAGGGACGGGGACTGAACTTCTTCCTGGTGGACACGGCCTTGCAGGACACTCTGCGCAGGAGCCTGCCGGCGGAGGAGTACCGCCGGGCACTGCCGCTCCTCGAGCGGATGGGGGAGCTTTCGGGCGGCGCGATCGACCGCCAGGCCGAGTATACGGACCGCCTCGCGCGACCCGTGCTCGAGACCTACGACCGCCAGGGCAACGTCGTCAACGAGGTGCGCTACAACCCGCTCTACGAGGAGTCGGTGCGTGAGGTCTACGGTCTCGGCACGATTGGCTGCAACTACGGGCCGGACGCCCTACCGTACGCCGTACACTTCGGCCTTCTCTACCTTCTCAGCGAATCGGATCCTGGGCTCGCCTGTCCCGTCACGCTCACGGCGTCGACGGCCTACGTGCTGGCCCGGCACGGCAGCGCGCAGCAGAGGGCCCGCTACCTGCCGCTGCTTGCCGTCCGCGCCGACGGGCCGTTCGCAGACGGCGCCACCTTCGTCACTGAGAAGCAGGGCGGCTCGGATGCGGGGCTGGCCACGACCGAGGCGAGACCCGTGCCGCCTGAGGAACTGGAGGCTGCGCGGGCGGCCTTCGGACCGGGTGACGGCGAGCTCGTGCGACTCTTCGGCGAGAAGTGGTTCGCAAGCAACGCGGACGCGGACCTCGCCCTCGTGACCGCAAGGCCGCCGGGTTCCCCGGAAGGCACGCGCGGCCTCGGCCTCTATCTCATGCCGAGGCGGCTCGCGGACGGGACCACGAACGCCTACCGCATCCGCAGGCTCAAGGACAAGCTCGGCACCACCGGTCTTGCCACCGGTGAACTCGAACTCGACGGCGCACTCGCGGAACTGGTGACGCCGCCGCCCGACGGCTTCAAACATATGCTCGAGGCACTCGAGTTCTCGCGCATCGCGAACGCCGCCGCCTCGGCCGGCATCCACCGCCGCGTCTATCTCGAGGCGAAGCTCTACGCCGAGGGGCGCAGGGCATTCGGCCTGCCGCTCGCGCGCCACTCCATGGTGCAGCAGACGATCGTGACGATGCTCGCGGAGCTCAGGGCCAGCACGGCCCTTGCCTTCGAGGCCGCACGGGCGCTCGACGACGCCCACAGGACACCCGAGCCGGCGCTTGTCGCCTGGCACCGGCTGACGACGGCGCTCGCGAAGTACCGCACGGGCGAGCTCGCGGTGCGCAACGCGAGCAGGGCGATCGAGGTGCTGGGCGGCAACGGCTATGTCGAGGAGTATGTCACGGCGCGCATGTACCGCGAGGCACAGGTGCTGCCGGTCTGGGAGGGGCCAGCGAACATCCAGGCGCTCGAGGTGCTGCGCACCCTGCGGCCCAACTGGCGATCGGACCTCGCCATGGCGAGACGCCTCGAGGCGGTTGCGGTGGCGGCCGAAGCCGATCCCCGCAGCCGGGAGATGGCGGACCTCCTGAGACGGCGCTGGGGCGATGCGGAAGCGGCGCTGGGCTGGCTCGCCGCGCATCCCGACGCGGCGACGCAGCATGCCAGGCGCCTCGCGGACCTGCTCAGCGAGATCCTCGAGTTCGCGCTGGTGCTCGAGGAGGCCGTCGTCGGCCTCGCGGCGGGCGACGAGCGCGGGCTCGTGCTGGCCTTCTGGCTGGCGCGGCTTTCCTTGGCGCCGGCGCCCCGGCACGGCATCGGCGAGGACCTCTCGTGGCTCGCGCCCGTCTACGACCGGCTGACGGCGGAGCAGCCTCTCGATGGCGTGCACCTCCCGGGCATCGGTGTGGAGGTGGGCATCTGATGGCGACGCTGCTCGATCTTCTGGAGCGCTCGGCACAAAACTTCCCGGAGGAGACGGCCATCCGCAGTCCCCGGCAGGAGACGTCCCTCACCTGGCGCGAGCTGAGGCAGATGAGTCTGGCGGGGGCGGGTGCGCTCGCCGCCGCCGGCCTCGGGCCCGGGGATCGCGTCGGCATGCTCCTTGGCAACGTGGTCGAGTTCCCGGTGGCGTTCTTTGCCGTCCTCTACGCAGGGGGCGTAGTCGTGCCCGTCAACGCGCGGCTCACCGCCAGCGAGGTGCAGGGCATCCTCGCGCATGCCGAGGCGGCGGCGGTCGTCTGCAGCCCCGAGACGCGAGAGCTTGCAGGCGACGCGTGCCCGGTCCTCACGCCGGAAGACCTCAGGCGCGGCCCGGTGCCGGCTGCGACAGTCGTCGGGACCGCCGGGGATGATGCGGAGATCCTCTACACATCGGGCACCACCGGCAACCCCAAGGGCGTCGTCATGACGCATGCGGCGGTGGTGGAGACGGCCGCCATGGCCGCCTACGAGTTCGGCATGCGGCCACGCGAGCGGGTGGCGGTCCTGATGCCGCTGACCCACTCCGCACCGCTCAACCTCTTCTTCCTGGGTTCCGTGTACACCGGCAGCACCGTCGTGCTGGACACCTTCAACCCGCGGGAGCCCGCGTCGATGCTCGCGCTGCTGGCGGCGGAGCGTGCGCAGTACCTCTTCGCGGCGCCGGTCGCCTACCTGCTCGGCCTGAAGGCCGATCCCTCCCGCTACGACTTGTCCTTCATGAAGACGTGGATCTACGGCGGTGCGCCGATGTCGGCGGAACAGGTACGGGCCGCGCGGCGCGCGTACGGCGGGCGGTGGATGAGCGTCTACGGCCTGACGGAGAGCGGGCCGAACGGCATGGCGCTCGGCGACGAGGACCACGAGCGTAAGGCGGGTTCGATCGGCTGGCATCCCACGGTGAACGCGGAGGTGCGCCTTCTCGGCAATGCAGGGGAGGATGTGGGCGCGGACGTGCCGGGCGAGCTCGTGATGCGCACGCCGAGCGCCATGCGCGGCTACCTCAAGAATCCCGAGGCCACGGCCGAGGTGCTGCGGGACGGCTGGATCCACACGGGGGACATGGCGGTGCGCGACCGGGACGGCTACTACTGGATGCTCGACCGCAAGAAGGACCTGATCCTCTCCGGCGGCTACAACGTCTACCCGCGCGAGGTGGAGGAGGCGATCCTGACGCACCCTGCGGTGGCCGACGTCGCCGTCGTGGCGACGCCCCACCCCGAGTGGGGCGAGACGGTGACGGCGGTCGTGGTGCTGAAGGAGGGCGGGAGCCTGACGCTCGAGGAGCTGCGCGGCCACCTGCGGCCCATGCTTTCGAGCCAGAAGCATCCGCGCCGGCTCGAAATCAGCCAAGCCCTGCCGCGCAACGCGACCGGCAAGCTCCTGCGGCACGAGCTGCGCAGCCGGCTGGCCTGAGAGGTGCAGGTGCCCAGGACGGAGCGGACCGGCCAGGCAGGACGAACGAACGGTAGGAATTGAACTGCGGCACGCGAGACATCGATCCACTCTCGCGTGTTGTCGTGCGTGCCGTGTGTCGCCACGGCGTGTCAGAGAAGGAGCAATGATCGTGCACTGGCACTGGCTGCACCGAGATTTCGCGGCGGCGTATCGACTCTGCCAGGACACTGGGGCTTGGCTGGGCGCATACGAGGAGCACTACCTGCGTCCGAATCACGCGCAGCTCGATAGGCTGTACGTTCGACCCAAAGGCATCGGCTCTTTTGCCCAGGCGCTAGACCGCATGGCAGGGATCGGGTACGAGCGCTTTGGCGATACCGTCGCGGTCACCGCAGCCGACCCGTTCTACGAAGCCTCGGTGGAAGCGGCGGTCCGAGACCTCATCGATCCCTTTGGTCATGAGCCAAGATCACGCGATGTCTACGTGATCATAGGTTTGGACAGCAGCACCATCTACTCCCTGCAGGATGGCGACAAGCCTGCGACGGTGGTATGCCTTGAGGCGGTGAACGGAACAGTCGATGGACTTCAGCGCCTATTCGCACACGAGGTGCATCACTGGTTCAGGCAGGACGCCAGCAGCCATGACATCTTCCAAAGCTCGGTCGGGGAGCGTCTCGTGACGGAGGGCCTGGCGATCGCGTACTCGGCGGAGCGTCAGCCGCATGTCTCCGCTTGCACGCATTGCCTCGTCCCCGAAAGCACGTATCGCTGGACGGTCGGGAACGAAGACCGACTGTGGACCAGGATTAGGACGCGCATGGCAAGCACCGCCGACATGGACGCCCTCTTTTCGCGGAACCCGACGTCGGCGATGCTCCCGGGCATGCCGCCACGCACCGGCTACGTGCTGGGATTCCTCGCTGCCCGCAGATACTTGGCAGGACGTTCGGCAACCCTGTGCCCCGCGGTCCCCTGGCCCGCCGTCCTGACCTGAGGTCTGCCAGGATGCCTGCGTAGCATGCCCTCCAACGTGCGAACGTGCACGGAGGTGCAGGGTGGACATCAAGGCATTTGCCGTCACCTTCGGCCTCGTGTTCCTGACCGAGCTCGGCGACAAGACGCAGCTTGCAATCCGACAGGGGGGACGACCTTAAAATCAAGTTTGAGATATGAGATAGGCCGTGGAATCAAAGTTCAGGGCCGTGATCGGGATCTAATCGCAATGGAAGATTTGACATGAGGTTTCGTCAGGCACGGCGCACCGCCACGAAGGCTCGGCCAAGGGCACGACTGCCGACGAAGACGCCGAAGCCGATGAGCAATTGCACGATGCCACCCCACAGGGTTCCGGTACTGACGGCTAGTGTTCCTAGCATGCGTGAGGCCGTCACGACGTCTGCGACGTAAACGGCGATGTTGGCTAGGGCCGGGGCGGCGAGCGTGAGGCCTACGAGGCCAAAGCCCAGTACTGCGATCTCGTCGAGCCCCGGGACGTTGCGGGGCGGTTCGGCAGCGGGGGCGGGGACTAGCCTTCGTCCAAGCGCCGGTGCCAGAAGCCAGAGCACGAGGACCAGCAGAAGACGCACCAGGGTTGCGACGAGCAACGGACCTTGTATAGCCCCGGGGTCGAAGCCTATGGTGAGCCAGCTCGCAAGGCTATTGATGAACGGGACCACTGCATAGACCGCGATGCAGCGGATCACGATCTCGACGACCTTGCTGGATAGCATGGAAGTCACCCCCAGAGATGCCTCTTCCCACAGGATACTCCTTGAGTGCTGGCCAATCTACGGGATTCGACGGACAGCACGCGCGGATGGTTTGGCAGCCGCCCATCGACTCCTGTCGCCTGCGGCAAACTGGCACTCTGCCGACCGCGATTGACTGTAGAAAGGAGAGTGCAGTGTCGCCCTACCTGTATGCTTCTACCCACGCCTCAGCGGAGCATATCCTGCACGCGAGAGGGTGGGGACGCACTTGGATCTCAAGGCCTTCGCCGTCACCTTCGGTTTAGTATTTTTAGCAGAATTAGGTGACAAAACCCAACTGACCACGATGATGCTGGCGTCGCGCACCAGGGCACCCTGGCTCATCTTCATAGCAGCCGGCCTGGCGCTCCTTCTGTCCTCGCTGCTCGGCGCGCTGTTCGGCGACGCCCTGGGCCGCGTCGTCCCCGTGCGCTATCTGCAGGTCGGCGCCGGAGCCGCCTTCGTGCTGATCGGCGCGCTGCTTCTGGCGCGCGCCGCCTGATGGAGGCCGCCCCGAGGTCACTAGGCCTGGCCGGAAGGCTCGCGTGCCCCCTGGGATCGCCGACCTTGCCAGTCCAGCAGGCGCGTGCGCGCAGAGGCGAGCCAAGCGGCTGACTTGGCCTGAAGGGACGGCACTTCCTGGCTGCGGGCTGCGCTGGCGGCGGGCAGGGCTTGCAGGACGCGCACGCCGGGATGAGGGGCCGGCGGCCGCACGCGGCGCCACATGGCACCCCAGCCGACGATCGGCGCCGGCAGCGGCGGATCGCCCCACTGTAGCTGCGTGCGCCCGCCGTGTCCGTGGATCTGCAGGACCTGCTCGACCGACTCGAACACAGTGAGCGTCTTCCAGCGGGAGCGCCACTCGAGCACGGCCTTGCCTGACGGCAGGACGACGCCAACGGCGACGATTCCGGTGCCGCTCACCCCGGACTGGTCGACGAGGCGGTAGAGGTAGAATGGGCGGATGCCCGCGGCTTGTTGACGCATGGGCCACATATCGCCTGCACCTCCTGTCGCGCAGCCTACTGTCGACAGGATATGCGGTCTGGGCCGCGTCTGGTGCAGGCAGGCTGGCCCTCGCCATTTCAGAGTCGCGCCTGGAACAGGTTCCCGGACTCGTACCGCCGCAGGCCGACGCGCCAGACGAACAGCGCGATGGCGTTCAGCAGCAGCGCGAAGGCGGCCGCCTCGGCGATGAAGCCGGGGTTGGGCGAGCGCAGCACCGATACGGGCATCGTGTCGATGAAGCCGGCTGGCAGCAGGGTGAAGAGCAGGATGCGCAGCCCGCCCTGGAAAATGGGGCTCGGATAGGTGCTGAAGGTCACCATGCTGATCGTCACCTGGTCTGCGAGGACGTCCGCACGGCCGAGAAAGAAGGCGAGCGTGTGCAGCAGGAGCAGGAAGGCGAAGAAGATCAGCGCCGCCAGGACCACCGCGAGCAGGAAGAGTCCCAGACGCGGCAGGGTCGGGTGGAGGAGGGCGACGAAGACAAGCGGGCCGAACACGACGTCGCCGAGGCTCGCGACGTTGACGCGGCTTAGCAGGAGGTGCGGCAGGGCTGGTTTCGGCAGCGAGAGGTAGACGTCGAGCTCGCCCTGCATGATCAGGCGGCTGAGGCGCGGCAGGTTGCCGCCGAATCCCTGCACCATGCCGATGGCGGTCGCGCCGATCGCCCAGAGCGCAGCGACGTCCTCGAGCCGCCAGCCGTGAATCACGGGGAAGCGCGAGAAGTAGAGCCACCAGAAGGCGAGCCAGACGCCGTCGTTCAGTACCATCGCGAGCACGGTGAGGGAGAACGCCCCGGGGTACGCGAGCTGAGCGCGCATGGCTGCAAGCATGAGGCGGGGCCAGAAGCGCCACCTATCCGCCGTGGACATGTAGCGCCGTCACTCCCTTCCGGTAGAGGAACAGGAGCAGGCCGAGGAGGAGCAGCAGCCAGAGGCACTGCGCGAGGAGCAGCCCGGCATATCCCTGGAACGGGTGGACGAGCTCCACCGCCGGGCCATACACCATGAGCTGCAGCGGCAGGATGCGCGCGATCCGCAGGAGGACGGGCGGGAAGAGCGAGAGCGGCACCAGCATGCCGCCGAGGATCATCACCGCGCGCGACGCGAGAAAGGACACGGCCCATGCATCCTCGAGCCAGAAGCTCGTCAGCGCGAGCGTGAGGAACAGGGATGCGTAGAGCAGGAACGCCGGGATGTAGGCGATCAGGTAGGCGGCGAGACCCGCCGGCGATACCGGTACGGTGCCGGTGGCCAGCATCACGACGGCGGAGCCCACCGCGAGGTTCAGGAGGAGGCGTGGCCAGCTCTCGCCGGCGGCGACCGCGAACTGGAAGGCGAGGTACGAGATCGGCCGCGTCAGCTGAACGGCAAGCCCCCCCGTCCGCACGTCCTCGCCGATGCGGTCGGCGAAGGCCGGCGTCGAGAGCATGATGGCCTCCGTGCCGGCCAGGTACTCGAGCATCTGGGGAAGTCCCAGACCTCCCAGGCTGCCTGCGTCCATCGTGCGGTAGGTGGTGCGCCAGAGCGCCAGGAAGACGATGAGGATGACGACGAGGAAGATGGTGCGCAGGGCCTCGGCCCCCGGATAGGCCCAGACGCTGCGCGCATAGGCGAAGGCCACCGCCCAGAGCTTGCGCAGGGCGGTCATCGCCGCGCCGCCTCGCCCTGGTAGATGGCGGCGATCACCGACTCGAGCGGTGGGTCCGAGATCGTGATGTCATGGACGGGATAGCGCTCCAGGAGCGCCGCGACCACCTGGCGCACGGGCAGCTCCTGTGCCGAGAAGCGCAGCCTGAGGCCGTAGCGGGAGACCTTCTCGACCACCACGCCCGGCATCGCGGGCGGCGCCACCTCCTCCTCGGAACGCAGTTCCACCACCTTGTCCGTCAGCCACTGGCGCCGCAGTTGTGAGACTTTGCCGTCGAACACGACGTGGCCGCGGTCGATGACGACGGAGCGGCGCGCGATCGACTCGATGTCTCCGGCGTCGTGGCTCGTGAGAAACACCGTCGCGCCGTCCCGGTTGGCCTCGCGGATCACTTCGCGCACCTCCGCCTTCGCGATGACGTCGAGACCGACCGTCGGCTCGTCGAGGAAGAGCACCCTCGGCTTGTGCAGAAGGCTCGCCGCGATCTCGAACCGCATGCGCTGACCGAGCGAGAGCTTGCGCACCGGCACGGAGAGGAGATCGCCCAGGGCGAAGCGAGCGACGAGCTCCTCGATGCGCGTACGCGCCAGCGCCGCCGGCAGCTCGTAGATGGCCCCCAGGAGGCGCAGCGTGTCTCCCGCCGGCAGGTGGAACCAGAGCTGCGAGCGCTGACCGAACACCGTGCCGATCTCGAGCGCGAGCCGCTGCCGCTGGCGCCAGGGCACGAGCCCCAGAACCTCCGCCGTTCCCGCGGTCGGGTGCAGGATCCCGGTGAGCATCTTGATGGTCGTGGACTTGCCGGCGCCGTTCGGTCCGATGAACGCGACGGCCTCCCCCTGCGCGATCTCGAGGTCTATCCCGGCCACGGCGACGCTCGGCGCGCGCTCGCGGCCCCGACGCTGCTCGAAGACCTTTCGCAGGCCATCTGTCCGCACTGCGAGCATGACCAGACCTCCCAATATTGCGCCGATCCTATCACGGTCCCGGTACCCGAGCAACGGAAGAGGCCCTTCCCGCCGGGAGGGAAGGGCCCCTGGGACCCCGGGCTATCCCGCGATCGCCCGCACGGCCTGCAGAAGCCCGTCCACCTCGCGGTCGACGATGTAGGGCGCCATTCCGACGCGCACGACGCCGCCCTGATCGGCGAGGCCCAGACGCTTGATCAGCGTCACCGCGTAGAAGTCGCCATCCCAGACGAAGAAGCCCTGCGCCCCGAGCCTGGCGGCTACCGACGAAGGTTCGCTGCCCGCCAGGCGGAACGAGACGGTGGGGGCGCGCAAGGCGTCCCCGACGGGCGGTCCGTAGAGCGTCACGCCGGGGATCGCCCGCAGGCCCTGCCAGAGCCTCCCTGCAAGACCGTGCTCGTAGGGGTAGATGGCTGCGAAGGCGGACGCGATGCGCTCCCGCAGCGAGACGCCGTCGCCCTGCGCCGCGATCGTCTCGATCGCCGCCGTGGTGCCGGCGAGGGCGGCGTGGTTCAGGGTGCCGGTCTCGATGCGCGTCGGCGCCGCGGGGTCCTGCGGGCGGACGCGGTCCGTGGGGAGATGGTCGAGGGCTCCCGGGCGGCTGTACAGGATGCCGACGTGCGGGCCGAAGAACTTGTAGGCGGAGCAGAGCAGGAAGTCCGCGTCGAGGGCCTGCACGTCGATGAGGCCGTGCGGCGCGAAATGCACGGCGTCGATCGAGACCGTTGCGCCCGCGGCGTGCGCGAGGCGGACGATCTCCCCGACGTCGTTCACGGTGCCGACCGCGTTCGAGGCGTACCCGACCGCCACGTGCCGCGTCCGCTCGCCGATGATGGCCCGCAGCGCATCCATGTCGAGCGTGCAGGTGTCGAGGTGCACAGGGCAGGAGCGCACTACGACGCCGCGCTCCTCGAGGCTCAGCCACGGGGCGACGTTCGCGTCGTGGTCGAGGTCGGTGACGACGATCTCGTCGCCGCGCTGCAAGGTGCGCCCGACCGCGCGCGCCAGGGCGAAGTTGAGGCTGGTCATGTTCTGGCCGAACGAGATGGACGTTGGCCCCTCGGCCCCAAGGAGAGCCGCGGCCGCGCTGCGGGCGGCCGCGACGGTCTCGTCGGCCAGGCGGCTCGTCTGGAACTGGCCGTGGGTGTTGGCATTGCGGGCGACGTAGTAATCCCGGTGGGCGGCGATGACCGCCTCAGGCACCTGGCTGCCGCCGGGCCCGTCGAAGAAGGCGGCGGGGCGGCCGCCCACCGTCATCGCGAGGGCAGGGAAGAGGTCGCGGAAGGGGGCAGGATCGAACGCCATGGTCTTCATCCTCCTTACGTTTCGCCCACCGTGCCGGTGCGGTACCCAAGACAGCAGTCCCGCAAGGGACAGACGGGGCACTGCGGCCGCCTGGCGTGGCAGATGCGCCGGCCGTGCCAGATCAGCCAGTGGTGGGCCCCGGACCAGCTCCTGCGCGGAATCCGGCGCCTGAGCTCCGATTCCACCTTCTCCGGGGTGTCGCCCGTGGCGAGGCCCAGCCGGCGGGCCACGCGGAAGACGTGCGTGTCCACCGCGATGGCGGGGACGCCGAACGCGTTCGCAAGCACCACGTTCGCCGTCTTGCGCCCGACGCCGGGCAGCGCGACGAGGTCCTCCATACGCCGTGGCACCTGCCCGGCGTGCCGCGCGACGAGCGCCTGGCAGGTGCCGAGGATGTTGCGCGCCTTGGCCCGGAAGAGGCCGCAGTCGCGGATGAGGTCCGAAAGCTCGTCCTCGGTGAGGCAAAGCATCCGCTCAGGTGTTCCGTAGCGCGGGAAGAGCCTCGGCGTGATCAGGTTGACGCGCTCGTCGGTGCACTGCGCCGAGAGGATGGTCGCGACCAGCAGCTCGAAGGGCGTCTCGTGCACGAGGGCGCACTGGGCCTCAGGGTAGGTTTCGGCCAGGATGCGGAGGATGCGGCCCGTCTCGACGCGCATCAGTCGCTCGCCTCCCCGTCGGAGTGCAGCGCCGCGTCGTCCGCGCCGCCGCGGTACTGCAGGCGGTAGAGGTCCCAGTAGAGGCCGCGGCGTGCCAGGAGCTCGTCGTGCGTGCCACGCTCCACGATGCGGCCGTGGCTGAGCACGAAGATCTGGTCGCATTGCCGGATGGTCGACAGGCGGTGCGCGACGATCAGTGTCGTGCGGCCTTCGGAGACGCGCGCGAGCGCGGACTGGATCAGGGCTTCGGTCTCGGTGTCGATGCTGGCGGTCGCCTCGTCCAGCACCAGCACGTCCGGGTCGTGCGCAAGGACGCGCGCGAAGGCGATCAGCTGGCGCTGGCCGGCGGAGAACGTCGAGCCGCGCTCCAGGACCTCCTCGTCGTAGCGTCCCGGCAGACGGTTGATGAAGCTGTCGGCGTGGACGTGCGCCGCCGCCTGTTCGACGAGACCGGCGGGGATGTCATCGCCCAGGCGGATGTTGTCACGCACGTTTCCCGCGAACAGGAACACGTCCTGCAGCACCATGCCGATGGACTGCCGCAGCCGCTTCTGCGGGAGCTCGCGCACGTCCTTGCCGTCGATCAGCACGCGGCCGCGCTGCACGTCGTAGAAGCGGCCGATCAGGTTGACGATGCTCGACTTGCCGGCGCCGGTCGCGCCGACGAACGCGACGGACTGCCCCGGGTGCACCGTGAAGTCGACGTCGCGCAGCACCCACTCCTCGCCGTCGTAGGCGAACCAGGCGTGCTCGAAGCGGATCTCGCCCTTGAGCGGAGCGGGCGGCGGAAGCGCCGCAGCCGTGTCCAAAACCTGGCGCGGCGTGTCGAGCACCTGGAAGATGCGCTCCGAGGCCGCCATCGCAGCCTGCATGATCTGGTACTTGTCGGCCATGTCGTTGATCGGCTGGTAGAACTGCTGGGCGTAGCCGATGAAGGCGTAGAGCACGCCGAACGCTACGATGTGCTCGAGAACGCTGCCGCCGCCCCACCAGATGAGGGCCGCCGCCGTCAGGTTGTAGAAGAAGTTCATCGTCGGGCGGAAGACGGCGAAGATCGTCAGCTCGCGGATGCCTGCCTTGAGGTAGCCCGTGTTGTCCTGATCGAAGCGGCGCTGCTGGCGCAGTTCCTGGCGCATGGCCTGCACGACGCGCATGCCGGAGAAGTTCTCCGAGAGGAACGCGTTCAGGCGGGCCAGGTAGATGCGCACCGTGCGGTAGGCGTCGCGGGCGTAGCGGGTGTAGATGATGGTGCTGACGACCAGGAGCGGGATGATGGCGTACCCGACCAGTGCGAGGAAGTGGTTCATCTCCCACATGATCGCCATCGCCCCAACGAGCAGGAAGAGGTCCTTGAACACGTTGACGATGACGGACGTGTAGACCTCGTTCAAGGCTTCGGTGTCGTTGGTGCAGCGCGTGACGAGGCGGCCGATCGGGTTGCGGTCGAAGTACTGCAGGTGCATGGCCTCGATGTGGCTGAAGAGCTGCTTCCTGATGTCGAAGACGATCATCTGGCCGGCCCACTGCAGGATGTACGTCTGCACGTAGTTGGCGGCGAACGCCACCAGCACGACGATGCTGTAGAGGAGACCCAGCATGAGCAGGCCGTGCACGTCCTGCTGGCGGAAGCGTCCGATGGCCGCACTGGAGAGCGGCCGGGCGGCAAGGCGCGCACCGTCCAGCGACGGCACGCCGTGGCGCCAGTGCAAGGTCTTGCCCTGGACGATGCCCTGGACGAGGTACTCCTTGCCGTTCGGCGCCTGCGCGATGGCGAAGAGTGGCCCGTGCCACGTCCCGTGCAGGTTCGCGATGCGCACGTACGCCCGCCCGTCGTACAGCACGGCGCCGGCGGGTGCGGCCTTCGGGCTGAAGGACGCCATCGGCAGCGTGAGCCCCCCGATGTAGTTGTCGATCGCGATCGCCGAGAGGTAGGGCGGCGCGAGGTCCGCGGAGGTGACGAAGCCGATCAGTAGGGCCGCCGCCAGGATCGCGGCCCAGTACGGCTTGGTGTACGTCAGGAGGCGGCGCACGAGGCGTCCGTCGTAGGCCTTGCCGATCGCGGTCTCCTCGCGGAAGTCCTGGACGGACATCAGGCTCCCTCCTCCGCGCGGTGCAGGATGCGCTCCTCGAGGAGCTGGCGGTCGTAGAGCTCCTTGTACCGGCCGCCGAGCCGGAGAAGTTCCTGGTGGCAGCCGCGCTCGACGACCCGGCCGTCCTCGAGGAACAGGATGAGATCGGCGTGCGAGATGGCCGAGATGCGATGGGCGATGATGACGTTGGTGCAGCCGGTGCGCTCCTTGCGCAGGGCGTCCAGGATCTCGGACTCGGTCTGCGTGTCGACGGCGGAGAGGCTGTCGTCCAGAAGCAGCACCGGCGGATCCTGCACGAGGGCGCGCGCGATGGCGACGCGCTGCTTCTGGCCGCCCGAGAGCGTGACGCCGCGCTCACCCACGAGCGTGTCGTAGCCCTGGGGGAATTCGACGATGTTGTCGTGGACGGCGGCTTGCCGCGCGGCCCGCTCCACCTCGTCGCGGCTCGCGTCGGGCCTGGCGAACGCGATGTTGTCGGCGATCGTCTCGGAAAAGAGGAAGGCGTCCTGCGGCGCATAGCCGTAGGCGGCGCGCACGTCCTCGATGCGCAGGCTCTGGATGTCGTGCCCGTCCAGCAGGATCGTGCCCGCCGGTGCCTCGTAGATGCGCATCAGGAGGTTCGCCAGGGTGGACTTGCCGCTGCCGATCGGGCCGATGACACCCAGCGTCTGGCCCGGCTGAAGGTCGAAGCTCACCCCCTGCAGCGCTGGACGCGTCGCCTGCTCGTAGGTGAAGCTCAGGCCGCGCACCGAGATCGCACCACCTGGGGAGGGCAGCGGGATCGCGTGCTCGGCTTCGCGGATATCGGGGGTCAGCGCGAAAAGGTTGTTCAGGCGCTCCATCGACGCGGCGCCGCGCTGCAGGATGTTGATGACCCAGCCAGCACCGGCCATCGGTCCGCGCAGGAGTCCGAGGTAGTAGAGGAAGGCCACGTATTCGCCGAGCTGAAGGCGGCCGAGCAGAACGAGATAGCCGCCGTAGGCCGTGGCGATGGCGAACGAGATGCCGCCGATCGCGTCCACGAGAGGGTCGAAGAGCCCCCAGACGCGCACAAGCTCCATGTTGCGCCGCACGTAAGCCTGGCTGCGCGCGAGGAACTTGGCGAGCTCCGGCTCCTCCTGCGCGAATCCCTTGACGACGCGAATGCCGGAGAAGTTCTCCTGCACGTCGTCGGTCATGTCGGCGAAGGCGGCCTGCACCTTGACGAAGCGATGGTGGATGACCTTGCCCAGACTGCCTGCCACGACGGCCGAAAGCGGCAGCGGCAGAAGGGCGAAGAACGCGAGCGAGGGGGAGATCGCGCCGAACATGATGAGGATGGTGGAGACGATCAGGAAGGACGAGTCCACCGCCGCGACGACGCCCATGGCGAACGACATGCGGACCGCCTGGACGTCGTTCGTCGCGTGCGCCATCAGGTCGCCCACCTTGTGGTGGTTGAAGAAGTCGGCCGACAGTCCTGTCAGGTGGCCGAAGAGCTTGCGGCGCAGGCGGTACTCGATGCGGCGCGAGGCGCCGAAGCAATTGGTGCGCCAGAAGAAGCGGAGGATGAGGATGAACAGACCCGCCGCCACCATGGCGAGGGCGTAGGGCAGGAGCTTCGGCATGCTTGCGCCGGGCCCTGTCACCGTATTCACGAAAAGCCGCAGGATCTGCGGTGTGATCAGCTGCAGGAGGTCGGCCAGGATCAAGGCCGTCAACCCGATGGCGTAGAACCGGAATTCCGGCCGCACGAGGTCTCGGATCTTGAGGAACTGCCGGATGTCGAGCTACCTCCTTGGCGCATGAAATCGCTCCCGCCGGCGTAAGGCCGCGGCAGGCGGGGGAAGACTTGCACTTGGACGCGCGACGCAACGCATACCTCCTTCTCGATCTGCCGCGCGGACCCTGCAAGAAGGGATATGAAATGCTCTACCTGCCGATCCTGCTTCGCCTCGTGCTGGCGGAACCCGCCCTCAGGCCGGGGACAGCCGCGCCGCCTGTCGTCGTGCAGCGCCTCGGCGGCACCACGGAGACGTTGAAGCTGAAGGGGCGCCGCCACCTGCTCGTGTTCTTCGCGAGCTGGTGCCGCCGCTGCCCGACCTATCTGACGTATCTGGCGCGGGACAGGGCCGTGCGTCGCGCCGGAGTTGACGTGGTGCCGATCGACCTGCTGCCGTCGGAACTTCCCGGTGACATCGAGCACCTTTGGCAGCGCCTGAGGAGCCCCGCACCGCTCTACCTCGACCGCTATGGCGAGATCGCGGACGCCTACCAGGTGACGGACCTGCCCACCGCCGTGCTGATCGGTGCGGACGGCCGGATCCAGGGTGCGCTCGTAGGGGTCCATGGCCGGAAGGATGTGCTGCGGCTCGTTGAGGCCCCGCACGCCTGACGCCCAAGCGCGGGAATGGCGGCCGTGTCCTCTGCAAGGGGGCACGGCCGCCTGCGACAGGACAGGACGCATCAAGCTGCGGACTGCCGTCGACGGTGCGCAGAGGGTGCATTAAGACGTCGCGCCGGCAGGGATAAGGGCCATCGCCGCGGAAGGTGGCGGACATGCCAGGCCCGGTGCGGGCGGACGCAGGCCGCAGCGCCGAGCTGCGCGACGGCATCGGGAACCAGGGGCAGGGAAGCCTTCGGGGCGCTTTGCCATGCCGCGCCGGCGACCTGGGAGACCGGCGTGGCCACGGTCTCCGTGCGGTGGCGATCGTCCGGTACACCGTGACCCGGGCGGGCGGCAGGCCATGGTCTACAATGTGGTCGTCGCAGGAACCGCAGGCGCGCGCCAGCCGGTCCCGAGACAGGCCGCCTGCGCGAAGGTCCGGAGGCGATGTCTTCCCCTCCCCGAGCCGGGCAGGCACCCGCAAGGCGGGTTTCGGCCCAGGCCCTCGCGCGCCAGCCTCGGCCACCGCGTGCTCTGCTGCGCGGCGCCAGTCGAGGCATGGGGCCTCGCAGACCATGACGTCGGGTCGTGACCGGAGTGAGACAGAGGAGGGACACGCGCTGCGCCCAAACTTCCGCGTCCTCGTCGTCTATCTCCTGGGCGTATTCGTCGGAGCCCTCGACATGGGGATCCTGGGACCGGCCTTCCCGCTGATCGCGCGCAGCTTCCACATCAGCCTCGCGTGGATGGCCTGGACCGTCACCATCTACAGCGTGACGTACGTCGCTGCGACGGTGCTGGCAGGCGCTGCCGGCGACCGGCATGGCCGCCGGAGGATATTCCTCTTCGGCATCGTCGC
The DNA here is from genome assembly GCA_021845645.1 of Bacillota bacterium. The sequence goes on along the minus strand of JAJZVM010000004.1, from coordinate 29,480 downwards.
CTTCGCCGTCGCGTCGACGATCGCCGCCCTGTCGCACGTCTTCTGGGTATTCCTGCTCGCGCGCGCGGTGCAGGGCCTCGGCGCCGGAGCCGTCTACCCGAACGCGCAGGCCGAGGGGACGCGCCTCTTCCCGCCCGGGCGCCGCGGCATGGCGCTCGGCATCTTCGGCGCGGTGTTCGGCGTCGCGAGCATCGTCGGGCCGAACCTCGGCGGAGCGCTGGCCCAGTTCTTCGGCTGGCCCTGGATCTTCCTGATCAACATTCCGATCGCCGCCGCGGTGCTCGTGCTGGGCCTCGGCCTGCCGGAGTCGGAACGGTCGCGGCGGGAGGCGCCGGACTTCCTTGCGGGCATCGTCTTCGCCCTCTTCCTCGCGCTTGCGCTCGTGTCGCTGGACGACGCGGGTGATCTCCGGATCGCGACGCTGCTCGGCGCGCTGCTGCTGCTTGCCGTCTTCATCGCCCGCGAGCGCAGACCGGGCGGCACGCCCTTCCTCGACCCGCACGCCATGCGGGGAGTTTCCGGCGCCGCGCTGGTGGCCGGCGCCGCGGTGATCGGCGTCGACATGTCGGCCGCCCTCTTCGTGCCGACGCTGGCGCAGGAGAACCTCGGCCTCGGCGTGCTGGGCTCGGGCTTCGCCCTCATGCCCGCCGCCCTCTCCGCGGCGGTGCTGGCCCCGGTCGCGGGCATCATGTCGGACCGGCTCGGCGGTAGGGGGGTGCTGCAGGCGGGGCTTGCGTTCGCGGCGCTCGGAGGCGTGCTCCTCGCCCTGCCCGGATTGACGCTCGTGCGCTTCATCTTCGCGATGCTGGCCTTCGGAGTGGGGACCACGTTCACCATGGGAGCACCGCTCAACCGGCTCGCGATCGGCCTCTACCACGAGGAGCAGACCGGTGAGGCCCTGGCCAATGTCGCCGTCTTCCGTTCGGTGGGCATCGCCGCGGGACCGGTGCTGCTCACGCTCGCGATGGCCTGGCACCGCTTCACGGGCATGTTCGCTGCCGTGGCGCTGATATCGTTGATAGGTGTCGCGATCTTCCTGCTGGTACCGGACGTGCGGGGCGCGTCCCGCCAGGCGAGCGAGGCTTCCTAGCTGGAGATGGATGTCGCGAGATCGGGCGCGGGGGTGGCGAGGTGGCGAGACGACGCCGGGCGAGGGAGAGCGGTCTCCTGATCGCCGTCGAGGGACTGGACGGATCGGGCAAGAGCACGCAGATCGGGCTTCTGCTGCGCCACCTTCAGCGCCAGGGCCTTGCGGTGCACCGCAGCAACTGGAACTCGAGCCCCGCGGTGCATCCGCTGATCAAGGAACTGAAGGCCGGGCGCCAACTCTCGCCGCACGGCTTCGCGCTTTTGCACGCCGCCGATTTCGCCGACCGCTACGAGCGCGAGATTCTGCCGCGCCTGCGCCTCGGCGTGCACGTGCTCTGCGACCGTTATACCGGCACCGCCCTGGCGCGCGACGGTGCGCGCGGCCTGTCGAGGGAGTGGATCGCGGAGCTCTACGGCTTTGCCAGGCCCGCTGATCTCACGTTCTACTTCCGCGTTCCGCCGGAAGTGGCGGCAGCGCGCATCCTGCGGGGCCGCCCGGCGTTCTCGCACTACGAGGCAGGCCTCGATCTCGACCTCGGCGCGGACCCCTACGAGAGTTTTGTCCGCTTCCAGAGCCGCGTCGCCGCGCACTACGCCGCGATTGCGGAGGGCCACGGCTACGTGGTGATCGATGCGACGCTGCCGATGCGCAGCCAGCAGCGCATACTGCGCCAAGCAGTGCAACGTCTGCTCGGGGAGGCGTCCGGATGAGCGGTACGGGCAGGCTGATCGTCGTCGAAGGGGCGGACGGCGTAGGTCGGACAAGCGTTGTGCACCGCGTGCGAACGGCGCTCGCCCAAGACGGCCATCCGGTCGCGACCGTGCGCCTCAGAGGGTCCCGGGGCATGCGGGTGCCGCTCAGGGATCTGCAGCGCCGCGCCGACATCTCCGAGCGCGCGCTGTTCCTGCTCTACGCCGCGGACCTCGCGGACATCTGGCACCAGGAGATCGCGCCGGCGCTCGCGTCTGGCGGCGTCGTGCTGTGCGACCGCTACACCCTGACGCCCGTCGTGCGCGCCGAGGCGCGCGGCATCGACGCGACCTGGGCGGCGGGGGTGCTCGCATTCCTGCCGCCGCCCGACCTGACGCTCGTCCTGGAAGCCGACGCGCGCCTGCGCCTCCTGCGCATGCTTGAGCGCCGCCGCTTCCTCACGCCAAGGGAGTCAGGGCTCGGGGCGACATTCCGACGCGATCCGCAGGCCATGCTGATCCGCTACCAGCACCAGCTCGACGCACTCTTCCACCGGCGCGTCGACGGACAGGCGGTCAAGGCGCTCGATGCCTCCGCCGACCGGGACAGGGTGGCCGCCGCCGCCTTGGCCCTCGTGCGGCAGGCCTTGCAAGGCATCGGGGGAGGCGAGGGGTCATGAGACGGGAAGGGAGTGCCATCGCAGCGGACGCGGCTGTCGCCGCGACCTCGGTGAAGTACGGCAGCGACGGCCGGCACGGCGACCATGTCGCAAAGCTCGCGCGCCAGCTCTACGAGGCGTTTTCGCCGATGCACATGCTCGGGGAGGATGCCGAGCGCGTCCTCTCGCACGCGGCGCACCTGCACGACATCGGCTACTTCGTCGCCGCCAAGGGTCACCACCGCCATGGCGCCTACCTGATCGCACACGACCAGGAGATGCGCGACTACCCGGCGGCGGACCGCCTGCTGCTCTCGGGCGTCGTGCGCAACCACCGCAAGCGGCCGCGCCCTGCGCCGAAGGACTGGCCGAAGGAGCGCCGGCAGGCCCTGCTCTGGCTGTCGGCCCTGCTGCGCGTGGCGGATGCGCTCGACTACGAGCACACGCAGACCGCCGTCATCACGCAGGTGCTATCGCGTGACGGCGGCTTCGACATCCTGGTTGGCGGCCTCGACCCGAGGCCGTTCGCGGTGCGCCTCGCCGACAAGGCGGATATGCTCGCGGACCTCTGCGGCGGGCCGATCCGCTTTTCCGAGGCGATGCGGTGAGAAGCGGACGTCACGCCTTTCTCGACATCGGCTCACACTCCGCCCGACTGCTCGTCGTCGAGGTCGGGGAGGCGAAGCGCTGGCGGGTTGTCGACGAGGAGAGGGCCATCTTGCGGCTGGGCGACGCCCTCGCCAGCGAGGGGCGCCTTGTGGGCGAGATCGGGCGCGCCCAGGCGGTCTACCGGTCGCTCTGCCAGAGGGCGCGCCACCTTGGTGCGCGCGAGAGCGAGGCGGTAGGGACTGCGGCCCTGCGCGCTGCGCGTGACGGCGCGGCCTTCGCCGCGCAGCTCGGCCGCACGGCCGGCGTGCCGCTGTCCGTCCTGGACGGCGAGGAGGAGGCCAGGCTTGGCTTCCTCGGCGCCGTGGCGACGCTTCCTGTGCAGAGCGGCTACCTCTGCGACCTCGGCGGTGCCAGCACGGAAGTCAGTCGCTTCGCGCAGCGCCAGCTCGTGCAGGCGTCCAGCGCTCCCTTCGGAGCCGTCACGCTGCACCAGCAGTTTCTGCAGGGCGACCCGCCGTCCCTGGACCAGACGGAGGCCGCGGCCCAACACGTGCGCAGCCTTCTGCAGACGAGCGTGCCGCAGCCCGAGCGGGGGCTGCCGCTCGTCGCACTCGGTGGCAGCTTTCGCAGCATCGCGAAGCTGCACCAGGCGGCGGCGCACTATCCCTTCCCGTCCCTGCACAACTACCGCATGCCGCCGGACGTGATCGCCACGCTGCTGCGCAGGCTCCTCCGCATGAGCCTGCGCGACCGCCGCAAGGTGCCGGGCCTCGCCCTGCACCGCGCGGAGCTTGTGCCGAGCGCACTGCTGATCGCGGCGGCGATCGTGGACCATCTCGCCCCGAGTGAGATCGTGATCAGCGGCGCGGGCCTCCGCGAGGGACTCCTGTACCGCCGCCTCTACGGCGCCGCGCTGCCGCAGGCGGAAGACCTCCTCGCCCAGAGTTGCGAGAACCTGCTCTTCCAATTGGGCGAGGAGCCGGACGAGGCGCAGCTGGACCTCGCCGAAGGGCTCCTCTCGGCGTTCGCACCCCTGCTGCCGCAGACGGACGCACTGGCGCTCGGGCGTGCGGCTGCGCGGCTGCGCGGCGTGGGGCGCCGAGTGAACTTCTACGACCGACACCGCCACACGTTTGCCATCGTCCTTGGCGCGCGTCTGTTCGGGCTCAGCCACCGCGAGCAGGTGCTGCTGGCGGCGGCCGCGTCCTACGAGGGGCCGCGTCACCTGCGCGACGTCCTGGTCCCCTATCTGGACCTCCTCGAGCGGGGCGACACCGTTCTGGCGCAGCGGCTGGGCCTTGCAGCGGCCTTCTCCGAGGCGCTCGCGCGCAGCGACCCGGGCCAGAAGGCCGAGATCGCCGCCGACATCACGCCTTCCCTGATCACTCTCGGTGTCGCGGGCATCGCGCCGCCGCCGCAAGTGCCGTTCGGCGAGATCGAACGGCTCGCGCTGCAATTCCCCAAGATCTATGGGCGCAGGCTGGTGGTGCGCTACAACTGAGGGCGAGGCCCCGACCGGCGCACGACAGAGGAGTGGCATGGCATGCCCGCAGGATTGCGCGGCAAGAGCCCTCTCGCGGCGACACTGTAAGGCAACGTAAGCTAAGGTGCGCTGAGCCACCTATGACACAAATGACATAATGCCGCGCTCCAACTACACTCGAAACCGACAACCGGTTGTCGAGATCAAGTTGGAGGTAAGATATGCGCAACAAGCTCGCAGCTCTGCTCGGCGCCCTGACGCTTGCGCTCCTGATCCCGGGCATGGCATTCGCGCATGCTCCGTACCAGCATCAAGGACACTGGCGCGCATGGTACCGCTACCGCCACCATCGCCTGTGCGACCGATCCGGCGCATGGCAGCACGTGTCCAAGCCTTCGTCCGGCAGCACGGGCAGCACGGGCAGCACGGGGAGCACGGGGAGCACGGGCAGCACGGGGAGCACGGGCAGCACGTCCGGCAGCACGGGCAGCGCCTCCAGCGGAACGGGCTCCGGGAACGCGGGCAGCCAGACGTTCGACGGCTACCAGGTGGTGCAGACAGTCCACCTGACCGCGACGGCCTACGGTCCGAGCGCCCAGGACAACTATCCCTACGGTGCGACCGACTACTACGGCAACGCGCTGGTCGCCGGCGACGTGGCGGTCGACCCGAGCGTGATCCCGCTCGGCACCTGGCTGTGGGTCCAGGGCTACTCCTTCTCGCCCTACCTGCCGTCGGTCGGCTTCCTGGCCCACGCCGTCGACACGGGCGGCGCGATCAAGGGAGATCGCATCGACCTCTTCGTGAACGAGCCCGACTCCATCGTCAGCAACTTCGGCATCCAGCAGGTCACGGCGTTCGTTCTCAACAAGCAGGCCACCAAGTAGACCCGGGGCCGAGCAAGGCGAGGCTTGTGATCCCCAAGAGGACCGCGCCCGCCCGGATGCGACGGGTGATGCGCTCGGGATAGCGATATGACGGCGGGGCCAGGAGGGTATCTCCTGGCCCCGCCGCGTGGCCCGCCGGGGCCATCGGATGTGTGGCTAGTCGATGCCCGCCTTCTGCATCAGGTTCCAGATGATCTGGGCGGCCTGCGCGCGGGTGGTGGTGGCATTCGGCGCGAACGCACCACCGCTCTGGGTGGTCATGACGCCCTGCGAGAGGACGAGCGCCACGTCCGGCGCAGCCCACGCGGGAATGCTCGCCTGGTCGGACGGCGCGACGCTGGCCGTGCCCGCCCCGATGTGCAGGAAGCCCATGATCCGGCCGACGATCACCGCCATCTGCACGTTGGTGATCTGCGCCTGCGGACGGAAGGTTCCGTCCGGAAAGCCCTGGATGAAGGACTCCGCCGCCGCGGCCGCGATGACGGGGGCCGCCCAGGACGAGCTTGCGACATCCGAGAAGTGCACGTCGCCGCCGAGGTTCCACAGACCGAGCGCCCGCACGGCGAACGCCGCGAATTCCGCTCGGGTGACGCCGCCCTGGGGATCGAAGGTGGTCGGGGTCGTCCCTGCGATGACGAGCTTGTCCGCCAGCGCCTGGATGGCGTCTTCCTGGGGCAGGCCCGCGCTGTCGTGGAAGGAGACCTGGTTCGTGACGACGGCGTAGGTGGAGTCGGTGTGGGAGTAGATCGTGGCGGTCGTGCCCGAGAAGACAGTCCAGGCATGCTCGGGAACGCCGTTGACGAGGACGATCCCTGTCGTGTCGCTGGGGTCAGGCGGGCTCCCGAGGTCGAACGACCGGGGGACCGCGCCCGTGAACGTCTCGATGGTCTGGCTCTGCCCGTTGACCGAGGCCGTGATCGTGAAGGTCACGGGGTCGGCCACGATGCTGCCGCTCGGGATGCCCTGCGCAATCTCCGTCGTGTCCGAGGCGGAGCCTGGCGTCACCGAGATGGTGAGGGTGATGTCCGAGGCCTCCGACACCCCGAGAAGCTGCTCAAGCTGCGTCATGTCGATGCTGCCCGCCGGCAGCGTGTATGCGCCGCCGGGCGTCTCGATGCTGATCCCGTCACCGTTCTGCGTCAGGTTCTCTGCCGCGTCGCCGGTGATGTCGAGGTCGGTGGTGGTGGTATCGGACGTGAACGTCACGACCGATCCGCTCATGCCGCCGAGGTTCTGGGCCAGGTGGCCGGCGTCGACGTCGATGGTCGTGGTGCCACCCTGGACCGTGACCTGGCTGCTCAGGTTGCCATCCGATGCGGAGCCCGTCTGCGTGACGCCCGCGCCGCCGCCGGTCGGAGCATGGGGCAGGGCCGCCGTGAGGCCGGCTGTTCCTGAGAGCGTCGTGGGCGTCCCGTCCAGAGAGACGGATCCTGTGACGGTGAGATCGCCCGCCGTCGTCGGCGTGCAGCCGAAGGTCACGGCGGCAGAGGCCAGGGGCTGGGGCGTCGAGGGTGTCTCGTTCTGGCACGCCGCCGTTCCCGCGGCAGAGAAGGATACCGCGAACGCGGGATCGGTGATGGCGGTGCCGGTGCTGTCCAGCATCGACGCCGACCATTGCAGAGGACTGCCGACGTCGGCCTGCCGGAGGGCAGGGGAGATGGAGAGCGCCTGGATCCATGGTGCCGCGTCGACGTCGCCCTGTGTCACGCCGGTCGGGCCGCTCTTCGAGCCCCACCAGTCGTCCGTGGCGTCGACGCTGCCGCCGGTGTAGGCGCCGCTCCCGACGCTGAGGCCGTACAGGGAGTTGCCGTTCACGGCGACGTCGGCGTTCGGCCCGTCCTTGTACGCGTTGGACACCACGACGGCATACGCGGGGCTGCTGCTCGTCGCGACGAGGCTGTTGTGCTGGACGGTCACATCGGTGTCGGCTCCGCCGATGTAGATCGCGGCGCCTGCAGCTCCTGCCACGCGGTTGTCGGTGACGGTGGCGCCATCCGTCTGGAAGAGGGCGACGAAGCTGCCCGGGTCCATGCTCGTGTTGCCCGTGATCTGAACGTCCTGGTTGTGGGCCGCCGACGTGCCGAGGAAGGTGATGTCGGTGTTGTTGTTCGTGCCGCCCGCGAACGCATTGTCCTTGATGGTGACATCCTGCACCGCGCCGCTGTTCTCCTGGATGCCGTCGCCGGTCGTGGCGCTCTCCACCACGTTGTTCTGCAGGAATGTGGTGTCGCTCGTGTTGTACGAGACGGCGCGGCCGGGGTCGTCGATGATGTTGTTCTCGATCGTCTCGGTGGTGTTGCCCCCGATCATCACGACGGCGGCCGTCCCCTGACTGACGGGCCCCTGCAGCGTGAACCCGTCGAGCGTGACGCCGTCGGCACGGATCGTGACATCCGCGGCGCCGGCCCCCGTGATGACCGATTCGGCGCCGCTCCGCGTGCGGGCGTCGACGCCATGCCCGGCCCCGTCGAGCGTCAGGTCGGCAGTCTCGATCGAGACCGCTTCGCTGTACGTGCCAGCGGCGGCCGTGATCGTGTCGCCCTGGGCCGCCGCGTCAACCGCGGCCTCGATCGAGCTGAACTGCGCGCCGCTCGTCGTGTCGGTGACCGGCGCGAACGAGCTGCCGCTGGTCGCAGCCTGGGCCGGGGCGGTAGTGAGCCAGGGTGCCGCGGCGACATCCCCGACGACCGCCACGCCCTGCGAGGCGACGTCGTAGGTGTTCGCCGTGCTCTGCGGCCCGTCCGCGCTGCCCCACCAGTTCTGCGTCGCGTCGAGACTCGCGACGGCGGTGGTTCCGGAACTGCCGCCGGTGAGGTTGCCGAGGCCGGCGTCCGTGTTGCCGCTCAGGTCGTTCAGGTGCGCCACGGAGGAGAACGTTCCGTCGGTCGTGCCGACATCGGCGATGCCGTCGGTCCAGCCCGTGACGATGTTGCCGGCGATGGTGGCGCTGACGTCGCCGGCTGCGCCACCCGCGGCGCTGTCGCCCACCTGGATGCCGTCTGCGGGGACACCTCCGGCCGTCGCGCCCGTGCCGTCGAGCAGGTTGCCGGTGATGTCCGCCGCCACGGACGCTCCGTCATGGTAGCTGGCGACCCAGATGCCCCAGGTTCCCGCGGTCTCGCCTGAGAGCACGCCAGGCGCCAGGTAGGTGGCGTCGAAGCCGATCGTGTTGTCCGTAACCTCGTCGTCCTGCATCGTCCAGTTGGCGCTGTCGGACGAGTATCCGCCCGATTCGACCGCGATGCCCAGCTGGCTGTCCTGCACCGTGTTTCCGCTGACCTGCACGTCGCTGCTCTCGAAGACGATGACGCCGGTCGCCTCCGTGTCCTTGCCGGTGTAGATCATGCCGGACACGTGGTTGCCCGTGACGCTTCCCGTCGCGCCGTTGGCGATCTCGATGCCGTTCGAGGCCCAGGGATCGGCGTTCCCGGGTCCGGGCCCGGTCACGGTGTTGCCCGTGATGGTCGCATCGACCGTTTCGCCGCCCATGGCGAAGCTGCCGGCGTCGATGCCCGTCCGCTCGAAGCCGCTCACCTGGTTGCCCTGGATCGTGGCGGTGGTGCCGGCGCTGTTCGGCGCCACCAGCACGCCGAAGAAGCCGCCGCTGACGGCATTGTCGGCGATCTGGTCATGGCGCCGGTGGCGTCGGCCGCGCCCGTGTTCCCGACCCAGATGCCGGCCGACACCACGGTGGGGTTGCTGTCGGACAGGTACGACGCGGGGATGCCGCTGATGGCGTTGTGCCGGAGGGTGACCTGGCTGGTGCCGCCCGTCGCGACGCCGACGCCGGTGCAGTAGGTGTCGCACGGCACCGCGTAGACTCCGACGCTGTCGGCGATCCCGGCGCCCGTCTCCCTGATCGTGTTGTCGTCTGCCGTGACGCCTGAGGCCACGGACTCGATGCCGATCTGGTTGTCGGTGAGCGTGTTGCCCGACACGGTCGCGGCGGAGGCCCCGTCGCCATAGAGCAGCACGCCCGCCGCGTAGTCGGCTTGGGGATCCGTCGCGTTCGGCGTCCCGGTGTAGTCGTTCCCGGTGACGGTGCTGCCCTGCACGCTGCCGGCGGCGCCGTAGTCGATCTCGATGCCGTTGGTCGCGACGGACCCCGTGGGAGTGCCTGTGACCGTGTCGCCCGTCGCCGCAAGGGTGGCGCCTGCGCCGCCGGCGAAGATGCCGGACTTGCCGTAGCCGCTGACGCTGGTGCCCGCCACGGCGACCTGCGCGGTGCCGGTGCCGGCTTCCACCTGCACGCCTGCAGCGCCGCCGCACCCCACGCCGGTTTGGGGTGCCCAGTCTGGCAGCGAGACACCGCTCACGGTGCCCGAGGCGTCCTGGAACGCGATGCCGGCCAGGTGGTTGCCGCTGCATCCGTCAAGGCCGTTGGTGGAACTCTCGCCGTCCACCGTCAAGTTCGAGATCGTCACGCCGGAGGCCGGCGCGATGACAGCGATCCCGTAGACGGTTGCTTCGGGCGTGTGGCTGCCGATCTGCGTCGCAACCGTAGTCGGACTGTCCGGGAGGTCGATGAAGGTCTGGCCCTGCCCGGCGCCGCTCAGGGTCAAGGCCTTGTCGATCGTCACCTGCTCCGTGTACGTTCCGGCCGCGACATCCACCGTCCCGCCCGCGGCCACCGCGTCCACGCCCTCCTGGACGGTCGGGAATGCGTCATAGCCGCAGTAGAATGTGTCGGCGCCCACGGTGACCTGTGTGCCGTCCAGGGCGGTGCAGCTGCCGGTCACCGCCACCGTGGGGGGCGCGAGCTGCACGGAGTCGATGGTCGCCGTTGCGGCTGCGCCGCCGGCCGTACCGGTGATGCCGATCCAGATGGCCACCCTCGTATCGGGGGTGACGCCGAGGCTCGAGAGGGCACCATTCTGCAGATCGCCGAGGGTGTAGTTGAATACGCCGTTCGGAGGGCTGGCCACGCCCTGCAGGTAGAACTGCGTTGCGCTGTTGACGACCAGGGCGCCGTTCGACGGGTTGGACGCCTGGGTGTCGGATAGGTACCGGTCGCCGCCGAGCCCCGTCATGTACGCGGCCTGGGAGACCGTGGACGGGGCCCACTCGAAGAAGTCCCCGTCGTTGTTCGTGTCCAGCCAGAGGTTCAGCCCGTACTGTCCCTGTCCCTGGACCATGATGGCGGTCAGATCGCCGAGCGTGCCTTCATACAGGGAAAAACCGGAGTCTGTGTATTGCGCGTAAGGCCCCGCGGTGAGTTGCACAGACCCGTCGCTTTCGGGTGTCTGGGATACGCCGTACACCGCGTCCGAGACGATCGGCGACGTGGATCGATAGAAATTGCCTGCGTAATTGGCGTTGTAGTACGTGATCTGGCTTGTCGCCGAGGAACTGCCGGCCGCGCTTGCGCTGGGCAGGCCCAGCACGCCGACGGTCAGCGTCATCAGCAGTCCTGTCAGCAATATCGCGAGACTGTGCCGCAATCGTGATGCCACGTCTTCCCCTCCAATACCTGCAAGACAGAACGAACCGGCCGCCGAACGGCCGGTTACGCCTTGGCTGCTCCCCGCGCATGTGGCGTCCATCGTCGGCGGGGAGTCATCGCTTCCGTTTGGTGGGTGTGGGTTGTCCGCAAGCTGGCCCAAAAGTCTGCCTTCGGCGAGCCGTACCTCCTATCACGCGTAGTCTTGGTGCACTGAAGCGTGCAACTGCTTCAGTCCGTTTCTGACAGATACCTCCGTCTCTGAAGATTTGTGTACGACTTGAATCGACGCTTCCTGCCAGCCATCCCCAAGATGGGCCCTCCGGCAACAAACGGCCCTGAGGCGCAAAGCGCCAGAGCCTCACGCGCCGATCGGCCTGGCAAGGGACATTGGCCCAATGCCGGTCGCGCAAAGCATGTCGTCAAGTCATGTGTTGGGTGCGCCCTGAGGCAATCTCGTGATGGAACGTGTCGCTCGCTGCCGCAGCCGGGCAGCCGCAGTCAGGAGCGAGGTGGACAAGACGTGCCGGCGCCGGCCGCCGTCGTGCTGCGTCGGGCCGTGCCGCGCCGGCCGCCGACGCAATGCAAGGAGATTCGTGCACGGCCGGCCAGGAGCTAGCGCTGCGGCCGCCGATCGATGCCCAGATTCGCGTGCCATGTGTACCGCCATCGAATGTCCTGGTCTGCACCGGCGACAGGAGGAGGCAAGTTAGAGAGCAAGTGCCATTCGGAAGGAACCGTGAGACACAATGCGCATATTGCGAGAAATGCGGAGTTGTTGGATGCGCAAGTCCGCATGTGCGTACGTGAGCGGTGTGACAATAGTGCGCACGCAATGTACACTGCGACAGACAACTGAATCTACAAAACAAGTTGGAGGTACGATATCATGCGCAAGTTCCTGACCTTTGGCGCCGCAGCGCTCATGGCTTTCGCACTGCCTGGCCTGGCTCTGGCGGCGCAGCCCGCGTCCGCCGCCTGGCGCACGCCGCAGACGATCGACGGCCACCAGGTCGTGGGAGCGCTCGACCTGACCGCGACCGCCTACGGTCCCAGCGCGCAGGACAACTATCCCTACGGTGCGACCGACTACTTCGGACGGCCGCTCATCCCGGGCGACGTCGCCGTGGACCCGAACGTCATCCCGCTCGGCACACGCCTCTGGGTTACGGGCTACTCCTCGCCGACGCTGCCGCAAGGCGGCTTCCTGGCCCGCGCCGTCGACGAGGGCGACGCCATCCAGGGCAGCCGCATCGACCTCTTCATCAACGGATCCGCGGCGACCGTGTCGAACTTCGGCATTCAGCACGTGACGGCCTACGTCCTGAAGAACTAGGCCCTGCGAAAGCCAAGGGCAGGCGGGCTCCCCAATGGGGCGCTCCGCCTGCCCTTCGCCTTGCGCATCCGGGACTGCGGCTAGGAGTTCTCGAGCTCCTTCTCGACCGTCCTGAGGGATGGCACCTCGGGTTCCGGCCACTTGAGGTCCAGATCCTCGAGCGTCTCCACGAGCACGCGCGCGACCGCGAGATTGCGGTACCACTTGTGGTCCGACGGTACGACGTACCATGGACTGTGGCCGGTGCTGGTACGCCTGATCGCGTCCTCGTAGGCCGTCTGGTAGTCGTCCCAGCGCTGCCGCTCCTTGAGGTCCGAAGAGCTGTACTTCCAGCGCTTGCGGGGATCCTTGAGGCGCTCCTCGATCCGCTGCGCCTGCTCCTCTTCCGAGATGTGCAGGAAGAACTTGCGCACCACGACGCCTTCCGCGGCGAGGTGGCGCTCGAACTGCCGGATCGCGCGCATCCGCTCGTGCGCCCGGCCGCTGCCAATGAGGCCGTGCACGCGCGTCACGAGGACGTCTTCGTAGTGCGAGCGGTTGAAGATGCCGATCGTGCCGAGCTCTGGCACGGCCTTGTGGACGCGCCAGAGGAAGTCGTGCTGCAGCTCCTCGGCCGTCGGCTGCTTGAAGGAGTGCACCGAGGTGCCCTGGGGCGAGAGGCCCTGCAGGACGTGCCGCACCGTGCCGTCCTTGCCGCTCGTGTCCATGCCCTGCAGCACGACGAGCAGGGCATGGCTGCGTGACGCGTAGAGGAGGTCGTGCAGCTCCGCGAGGCGCTCGACGTCCTTTTTCAGGAGCTCCTTGGCCGCCTCCTCGTCGAGTCCCTGCGTGTCGGAGGTCGAGACCTTCCTCAGCGAGAGTTCGTCATCGGCCGGCGCGAGCGCGCCCTTCTGTCCCTTGCCCATCATGCGACACCTCCTTGTTCCTGCGTCTAGCTTCTGCTTTCGGCTGGCGGCTCCTGCCAGGCCGCCCGCCGCATCCCCGTGTCGCGCAGGAGGTAGCGCCGATCGAACCGCCGGCTGCAGAGGCCGCAGGAGATGTCGCGGCTCTTCGGCGGGCGCCGCAGCCAGTGCTCGTGGCCGGCGGGACAGACGTAGAGGAGGCGGGGCGCGGTGTCTGCCGGGCGCAGCCGGCGCAGGAGCTCGGCGTTCGGGTAGCGTGCGAACCCCCACTGCCGCATCAGCGCGGCGAACGGCGGCCCGTGTCCCGCGCGGCGCAGGCCGCTGCGCCACAGGTGGAAGTGGGCGAGTTCGTGCAGCATCAGATCCTGCCGCTCGCGAGGGCTGCAGAGGGCCAGGTAGGCCTGGCTCAAGGCGATGCGCGGGGGCGTGCCGGGCTGGAAGACACCGGCCGTGCGAGCGGCCATGCGCGGCGAGAGCCAGCCTTCCGCGTCGAGCCGCTCACCCGTCCTGGCGGCGTAGAGATCCGCAAGTTCCCGCTGCAGGACCTGGTCTCTGCGCCAGCCGCGGGGCACAGGCCGGCTCACCCTGCCTCCGCGGCGCTCTGGCGCGTCGCGAGGTGGATGCTCTGGTCCAAGGCGAGCAGGTGCAGGCCGCTCCGGTCGTGGCGGAGATGGACGATGGCGCAGTTGGGCACGGGACGCAGCCCGCCCGTCTCGTCGCGCAGTGCGGACGTCAGGCTCAGGGCGGCCCGCAGGCCGTGCTGGTGCGTGAAGAGCGCCGCGGAGGAGTCCGGCGCGAGCCGCCGAAGGGTGTCGAGCAGGGCCAAGACGCGCACGGCGACGTCGGACAGGCGCTCGCCGCCGCCTGGCGGAGGGACTTCCGGGTCGTCGCGCCAGGCTTGGTAGGCGGGGTCCTCGGACATGTCGCGCGACGATTGGCCGTCCCAGTCGCCGACGGCCGTCTCGCGCAGGAGGTCCGCGAGCAGCAGGCTGCGCTTGGACCTGCGGTGAAGCGGCTGCGCTGTCTGGCGCGTGCGCGTGAAGGGGCTCGCGAGCAGCACGTCGGGCCAGGCGCCGCGCAGATCGAACCAGTCGGCGACGAGCTCGGCCTGCTCCAGGCCGCGCAGGCTGAGCGGCGCGCCGGGCAGGGTCGCGTCGAAGCGGCGGTCGAGGTTCGCCAGGCTCTCACCGTGGCGGATAAGATAGAAGTCGGCCACAAGGCACCCCCTTGGCGCTGTCATGCGGTGTTTCCGGACGAGGAGGTCTCGCGATGCGGTTCACGGTCGACGAGGATGTCTTTCGCGATATTCCCGGTCTACGCCTTGCGACGGGCTGGCTCCTGCTGCCGCGCCAGCCGAGCGAGGAAGAGGCGGGCGAGCTGATCGCCGCAGCCTGGGCCCGGGCTGGCGACATCCGCGCGGAGCCCCTGCAGAGCCACCCGCTCCTCGCCCCTTGGCGTGCGGTGTTCCGCTCCCTCGGCCTGCCGGCCCGCGACTACCTGCCGTCCGTCGAGGCCCTGGTGCGCCGCGCCCGCAAGGGTGGCCCGCCGCTGCGGGTCCAGCCGCTCGTGGACGCATATAACGCGATCTCGCTCAGGCGCCTCGTGCCGGTCGGCGCCTTCGACCTCGCCGGCCCAGAGGGCGAGATCCGCCTCGCGCGCAGCGCGGGCGGCGAACCTTTCTGGCCGATGGGGACCGAGGAGCCTGAGAAGGTCGCGTCCGGCGAACTCTGCTACCTTGACGCAAGCCGCGTGCTGACGCGCCACTTCGTCTGGCGCCAGAGCGTGTGGGGCATGATCCGGGAGACCACGACGCGGCTCTTCCTGGTCTCCGAGATCCTGCCGGCGGCGGAGATGCAGCTCGCAGGCGTTCTGCAGGACTTCAACGATCTCGCCGCGCTGGTCGGCGGCGAGGTCGAGGTGGCGGTGCTCGATGCGGGACGTCGCCGTTCTGGGTCGCCGTACTAGGCGAAGACGCCCGGCGCGGCGCCGGTGGGACCGCGGCGCGCCATGACGAGCGTCGATGCGTAGATGCCGAGGCCGACCACGAGGGCGACAGCTTCCGCCTCCGCCACGCCGCCGATGCCGTAGGAGAGCGCCGCGGCGAAGAAGTCGACCGCCGTGTGCAGCACCAGCACGACCAGGAAGGCAAGCGCTGTCCTGCCTCTGGCGAGGCCGAGGCCGAGCGCCGCGCCGCAGCCGGTGTGGAAGGCGACGGCGCCGACGCGCTCGAGCACCGCGAGCGACACCAGGTGAAACTCCGCAGGTGGGATGGCGCCAAGTACCATCGCGGCCTCGAAGCCGCCGACGCCAGCCCCGATGACAGCGCCGAGCAGCGGCAGCGAGGGCTTGGGCCAGCCGCTACGCGCGATCACGATCGCCAAGAGGCGCCCACCCTCCTGGCAGAGCCCTGCGAGGAAGGCCAGCCCGAGCGGCGCGAACCATGGGTGAGCGCCGAGCCACAGCGGCGAGATGGCCTGGGCGGCACCGCGGTAGAAGAAGATCTGGAGGGGCGCCTGGACGAGGAAGACGGCGACCGCGAAGAGCGCCATGCCGAGGCCCGCCGCCAGGAGCGCCCGCGGCCACGCGGTGCGGTGCCCTGCGAGAAAGCCCGCCACGGCGAGCGCGGCGAGCACGAGGGCCAGGGCGGCGCCTAGCGGTCGCAGGGCGAACCCGTCAGGCAGAGGGATCATCGGCTCAGCTGGATGAGGCTGATCGTCGTCTGCCCGTTCAGATACTTCACGAGCACGTGGCGCTGGGTGTCGATGAAGACCTGCTGGTTGGGACCTGATCCGGAGAGCGTCACCGGCACCACCGAGAATGTGCCTGCGGGCGTCGTGACCTTCGTGCGGTCGTTGGCGGTGAAGCCGATCGGGACGGCGACGCCGTGCTTGAGGATCACGTCCTGGACCACCTGCAGGTCGCCCGGGTTCATGGTGAGGCTGGCCAGGGTGGGGAGCATGGCGACGTTGACGAGCGTCTGCTTGCCGAAGGGATAGTTCACCGCCTCGGCCTTCCCGTCGACGTTCGCCGTCTCGACGATCTTCTTTCCCTGGACGTGGGCCGAGATTGTCAGGTGATGTCCGGGAGCCGTCACATCCTCCTGCGCGGAAACGAAGCGCAGCCCCTTGCGCGTGAGGACGATGCGATCGTTCTCGACGTTGCCCTGCAGCTCCTGATGGATCGTCACGACGGTCTCGTCCTGGCCCTGTGGGGCAATCCTCCACGTCATGCTGCCCTTGGCCGGGCCGGTGATGGCGTAGCTGGCGGCATAGGACGGCAGGGCAGCCGTGGCGAACGAGAAGCTGTTCGTCAGGTTGTTGGACGTGCCGCCCTTGGGGCTCTTGGGCGCGGAGCCGCCGCAGCCCGTCAGCAGGAGCGCGAGCGCGGCAGGCAGGAAGACGGTCGCCAGGCGGGCCCGACGTAGCATGGATCGCACCTCCGAGTGGCCGGGAGAGTCCGGCGCATTCAATGATTCGATAATTGTCTAAATAAAGGCGGGTGTCAAGACCTGTGGGCGCGCCGCGCAGCGGCCGAACGATCTGCAACCTTCAGGGGAGGCATAGGGCCGGACACCACGTCGCTAGCGTGACCTGCAGAGGGGCACGGCATGCTTGGCCGCTGCGCCCGGGAGTCCATAGTAAACCAGACAGTTAAATAACTTTAAGGTTAACATCGTGCCGGAAGATGCGAGGCGACGGTCAAGGAGATGGCGGCGCCGTTCGCGGCGAGCCCTCAGGCCCTGTCGAAGCATCTCAAGGTGCAGGAGCCTGCCGGTCTCATCACGCGCCACCGGAAGGCGCAGTGGCGGCCAGCCGGTTCGAAGGCCGGCAGCTCAAGGACGCGGCCGACTGGCTTGCGTTCTATCGCCGCTTCTGGAGCAAAAGCTTGGACCACCTGGAGGAATACCTGCAGGACGCGCGGGGTGGGGAGAGCAGTTGCCCGGGCGCTCCTGCCGATCGCAGGTCTAGCTGGACTCGCCGCAAGGATCAGGTCGGTGCAGGGTCGGTACGATCATGGCGGTACAGCTCCGGCAGGGCCTGCAAGACGAGATAGGTGATCGCCGCGAAGAGGAGCGTCATCAGCGTGACGTGCAGCATGATCGCGCCCAGGGCGAGGCCGCTGGCCACGAGGTACCAGCCCGAGAGGGCCTGGAGCAGGATCAGGGCGAGCGTGGCGGCGGCGCCGCGTACGACGTCGGGCCTGCTCCAGGCCAAGGGGCGCAGGGCGACGTAGAGCCAGACCGCCCAGACGACCGCGACGAAAGCGGCAGCGCGGTGCAGGAAGGGGATCCAGACCGATCCGGTCAAGCTCGGCACGATCTGCCCGAGGCAGAGCGGCCAGCTCGTGCCGCAGAGCATGCCTGTGCCGGTGTGCGAGACGTAGGCGCCGAGGTAGACGAGCAGGAAGATGTAGACGGCGCCGAGGTAGACGAGCCACCGCAGGCCGGCAGACAGCGTCTGAGGCGGGGCGGCGGGAGGAAGGGCCTGCCCCGCGGCGGCCGCCTGGTGCAGCCTGAGGTCCAGGCCTAATGTGCCGCCGAACGCGATGAGCGAGATGCCGAAGTGCGACGCCAGCACCTCCGGCGACGTCGGGAAGAGCACCGCGGCCGCGCCGAGCGCCGCCTGGACGAACGTGAAGACCAGCATCAGGGCGGCGAGCACCCGCACCTCGATCCGCCGTCCCCAGCGCCGCCAGGCCCAGACGGCCAGCCAGAGGACGAGGATGCCCACGACGCCGGAGATGAAGCGGTGGCCATACTCGACGGCTCCGTGCAGGTCGAAGGGCGGCGTGAACTGCCCGTCGCACAGTGGCCAGTGGCGGCCGCAGCCCTGCGCCGAACCGGTCTCGGTGACGAGGAAGCCGACGATGACGACCGCGAACATCAGGATGTTCGTCACGCGTGCGAGCAGCAACAGGCCTCGCGACGGCGGCGCCGATGCACCTTGCGTGGCTCAGGACCTCCAGTGGCTCAGTGGCCGATGATGGCGCGCACCATGTTGGTGGTGGCTCCGGGCGGGAAGACGATGTAGAGCATGAGGAAGACGCCGAGCCCCATCGCGGCCGCGACGAACCACGACGCCGCCGTCCAGGGAGCGATGCGCCGATGCTGGCCGAAGCGCGCGAGCAGGGCCCAGCGCAGGGTGACGATGCCGAGCACCGCCGCGAGCGTCGCCAAGATCGTGTGGATCTGCAGGAAGACGAGGTAGGGCAGGGCCCAGCTGCGGGGCCCGCCGAAGTTCGTGTCGCCGACAAGAAAAGACTTCAGGACGTAGCTGAGAAAGAACAGGACGGCGAGGACGCTGCCCGTGAGCATGTAGCGCCGGTGCACGTCGCGCCTGCCCTGGCGGATGGCACGCCAGCCCAGGCCGACCGAAAGCGCCGAGAGCAGCATGAAGGCCTCGTTGAGGTAGGCGAGAAACACGGATACGCCTCCGCTTCCAACGGATCCCTGCGTTCAGACTGGACTAGATCGCGTGCACGTTCAAGACCATCGCCGCGAAGAGCAGCGTCAGGTAGATGAGCGAGTAGCCGAAGGTGGCCTTGGCCCAGCGCACCTCGGGCGGACGCTCGCCCAGAAGGCGCAGGCACATCGCGACGAAGCCGACGCCGAGGATGGCTGCGGCGACCAGGTAGAGGCTGCCGACGACGCCCGTCAGGTAGAGGCCGAGCGTCGCGGCCAGCAGCATCAGTGTGTACATGAGCGCCTGCACCTTCGTCGCCCGCTCGCCGCGCGCGACGGGCATCATGGGCACCTGCGCGCGCCGGTAGTCCTCCTGGCGGAAGAGCGCGAGCGACCAGAAGTGCGCAGGTGTCCAGAGGAATATGATCAGGAACATCCAGAAGGCCGCCAGCGACAGGTGGCCGGTGACGGCGGCCCAGCCGATCAGCGGCGGGAAGGCACCGGCACCCCCGCCGATCACGATGTTCTGCGGCGTGCGGCGCTTGAGCCACATCGTGTAGATGACGACGTAATAGACGAATCCGCCGAGCGACAGCAAGGCGGTGAGGAGGTTCAGATCCAGGAGGAGCGCGAAGGACGCGGCCTCGAGCGCGATCCCGATGGCGAGCGAGCGCGTCGCGGGGATGCGCCCCGACGGCACCGGCCGGTCGTTCGTGCGCGCCATGAGCCTGTCGATGTCGCGGTCGTACCACATGTTGACGGCGTGCGCGCCGCCGGCCGAGAGCGCAAGGCCCAGCGTGCCGACGAGCGACGGCCAGAAGGCCGGCAGGCCGTGCGCCGCGACGACCATCGCGCAGTACGCGGTGATGATGAGCAGCAGCACGATGCGCGGCTTCAGCAGCTGGACGTAGTCGCCGAGGCTGGCGACGCCGGCCCGGCCGCGCGCGGCTTCGAGTTCGAGTGGATTCGCCAAGGGGGCCATCTCCCTCATGCAGATTGGCGCCGCGGGGTGGGACGTACCGCGGCTCGAGCCTCAGGCCCAGCTCTGGATCAGCACCATGAGGCAGGTGCCGATGAGGACGGCGAGCATCAGACCGGCGACGAAGAAGTAGGTGTAGACATGGCGGCTGCCGCGCAGGTGCATGAACAGGAACGCCTGCATCAGGACCTGGATGACGGCGAGAGCGATCAGGATCGGCAGCACAATCGCGGCCTTGAGCCCGATTTCCACCAGGAAGACGGCTGCCAGCGTGAGGACGAGGCTGAGGACGCCGATCGTGACGTAGAGGGTCCTCTGCGATCGCTGCTCCCTCGCGGCGGGCAGCAGCGGCGTGTCCTGGCTCATGGTGTCAGCCCACCTTTCCCGCGAGGTAGACGAGGGTGAAGATCACGACCCAGACGACATCGACGAAGTGCCAGTAGAGGCTCATGACGAAGACCTTCGTCGTCCGGTCCTCGTTGATGCCGTGCTTCAGCGACTGGAACAGCAATAGCAGGATCCAGAACACGCCGAAGGCGACGTGCAGGCCGTGGAAACCCGTCAGCGTGAAGAAGGCGGAGCCGAAGGCGCTGGTCTGCAGCGTGAGGCCCTCGTGGTAGAACGTGTAGAACTCGTATCCCTGGAACTCGAGGAAGAACAGGCCGAGGAGCGCCGTCAGCCAGAGCCAGACCTGCATGCCGCGCACGTCGCGCCGCTGCATCGCGGCGACGCCCAGCACCACGGTGAGGCTGCTCGTCAGCAGGATCAGCGTCGCGATGGTCGTGAGCGGCAGGTCGAACAGCTGTGCACCGGCGGGTCCGTGCGCGACGCCGTTGTGCAGCCCCAGGTAGCTGCCGATGAGCGAGGCGAAGAACGCGCACTCGCCGGCGAGGAAGATCCACAGGCCGAGGATGCGATGGTCCTTCGGGAGCCCGAGTTCCTGGGACGTCTCGTGCTGAAGCGCGATGCGCGTCGTCTCTCCCTGGACGCTCACTCCGCCGCACCTCCCGCCGGGATCTCGGGATGCACGTGGTAGCCGGGGTCTTCGTGCACGAGCTGCAGGCCGATCTGCCAGAAGACCGCCAGCATGGCGAGCAGCGCGAGCCAGTCGGCGTGCAGCAGGGCCGCGTAGCCGGCGATGATGATCGTCAGGGCCAGGAAGAAGGGCGACAGGCTCGGCGACGGCATGTGGATCGGTCCCGGCGGCTCGGCCTTCGGCAACTCCCCCGTACCCTCGCGCTTTGCGACCCAGAAGGCGTCGCGGTGCTCGATGAGGGGCAGCTGCGCGAAGTTGTACTCCGGCGTCGGCGACGGGATCGACCACTCGAGCGAGCGGGCGTCCCACGGGTCCGCGACCAGGTCCGGCTTCCTCGCAAAGGTGCGTATGAGGTTGTAGAGCAGGATGAGCATGCCGATCAGCAGGATGAAGGCGCCGACGGTCGCGATCTGGTTCGGCGTCGTCCAGCCGTAGCCCGGCGCGTAGGTCGAGATGCGGCGCGGCATGCCCTCGAGGCCGAGGATGTGCATCGGGAAGAACGTGACGTTGAACCCGATGAACACGAGCCAGAAGTTCCAGCGGCCCAGCGTCTCGTCGAGGAGCCGGCCCCAGATCTTCGGGAACCAGTAGTAGAGTCCCGCCAGGGCGCCCATCAGCGTGCCGCCGAACAGGACGTAGTGGAAGTGCGCGACGACGAAGTAGCTGTCGTTGTACTGCAGGTCGGCCGGGGCCATCGCGAGCATGACGCCGCTGATGCCGCCGATCACAAAGAGCGGGATGAAGGCGAGCGCGTAGAGGTTCGCGGTCGTGAAGCGGATCTGACCGCCCCACAGCGTCGCGAGCCAGTTGAAGATCTTGATGCCCGTCGGCACGGCGATCAGCATCGAGGTGATGGCGAAGATCGAGTTGACGATCGGGCCGAGCCCGTCGGCGAACATGTGGTGCGTCCAGACCATGAACGACAGGAACGCGATCACCGAGAGCGCGAGCGCCATCGACTCGTAGCCGAAGAGCGGCTTGCGGCTGAACGTCGGGATGATCTCCGAGATGATGCCGAAGGCCGGCAGGATGACGATGTACACCTCGGGATGGCCGAAGATCCAGAAGAGGTTCTGCCAGAGGAGCGCATTGCCGCCGAGCGGTATGTTGAAGAAGGTCGCGTGGAACAGCCGGTCCATCATCTGCAGGATGAGGTTCACCGTGATCGGCGGGAAGGCGAACAGGATCAGCAGCATGGTGATCAGCGCCGACCAGGTGAACATCGGCATGCGCAGAAGGCGCATGCCGGGCGCGCGCATGTTGAGGATGGTCACAAGGAAGTTGATCGCCGTCATCAGCGTGCCGATGCCGGTGATCTGCAAACCGATGTCGTAGAAGTCGACACCGGCGCCGGGGCTGTAGTGGGCCCCGGAGAGCGGCACATAGTTGAACCAGCCGGCGTCCGGCGCGCCGCCCATGAACCAGCTCGTGTACATGAAGAGCCCGCCCAGGACGAAGAGCCAGAGAGACAGCGCGTTCATGCGCGGGAACGCGACGTCGCGCGCGCCGATCTGCAGCGGCACGATCGCGTTGATGTAGCCGATCAGGATCGGCATCGCCACCAGGAAGATCATCGTCACGCCGTGCATCGTGAAGAGCTGGTTGAAGGTCTCTGCCGAGACGAAGTGGTTGTCCGGCTGCCAGAGCTGGATGCGCACGAGGAGCGCCTCGGCGCCGCCGAAGGCCATGAAGAACAGTGCGGCGTAGATGTACATGATGCCGATCTTCTTGTGATCGACGCTCGCCAGCCACGCCCAGATGCCGTGGTAGCTGCGTGCCTGGGGGTGCGCGAGGGCCACACGCTCGGTGATCGCCGCCATGGTCCGTGTACCTCCTCCTGCGCTGCCTACTTGAGGGTCTCCAGGAAGGCGACGAGCGAGTGGATCTGGCTCTCAGAGAGGCCGAGATCCGGCATCTTTGCGCCCGGCTTGACGGCCGACGGGTCGTGCAGCCACTGTGCGAGACCTGCGGCCGTGTTCGGCAAGGTGCCGGCGCCGATCGTCGGGCGGCCCATGAGCGCCGTGAGGTTCGGTCCCACCTTGCCCTGGAACGGCGTGCCCTGGATGGTGTGGCACGTGGCGCAGTCCTGCTTGAACAGCGCGAGGCCGGCCTGCTGCCCGGGGTTCGTCGCCGACACGGTGTCGTGCTGCATGTGACGCAGCCACTGGCGGTAGGCGGCAGGCGATTCGGCCAGGACCGTGAACTTCATGTAGGCGTGGCCGGCGCCGCACAGCTGCGCGCACTGCCCGTAATAGACGCCAGGCTTGGAGGCTTCGAGCCAGAGCGTGTTGGTGCGGCCCGGGATCAAGTCGGTCTTGCCGCCGAGGCGCGGCACCCAGAACGAGTGCACGACGTCCGCCGACTGCAGGGAGAAGTTGACCTTCTTACCGACCGGGATGTGGACCTGGTTTGCCGTCACGACGCCAGTGCCGGGGTAGCGGAACTCCCACCAGAACTGGTGGCCGATCACCTGCACCTGCACGGTGCCGGGCCCCTGCGGCGGCGACTCGAGCGCGAACGCGTAGTGCACTGTCGAGATGGAAAGCACCACGATGATGATGATCGGAATGATGGTCCAGGCGATCTCAAGTGCCGTGCTGCCATGCACCTGCTTCGGCAGCTCGGTGTCCGTCTTGCGGGCACGGAAGCGGATCAGGGAGTAGACGAACACCGCTGCGACTACGATGAAGATCACGGCCATGATGGCGAGGCTCTCGTAGAGCATGCTGAGCTGCGCCTGTGCGACCGGTCCGGCCGGTGAGAGCGTCGACTGCTTGCCGAGCCCGCATCCGCCGAGCAGGAGCGCCGCAAGGGTCACGACCAGAGGCAGCGACACCTTGAAGCTGGGCCGACGATGCCTTGTCAAAGATCTCCGCCCTCCGATCTTCGCGATGGGCGGCCATCAGGCCTGAACTCCGCGGCAGGCGGCGCGCCTGCCATCTCGGGCAGGACCATGTGGCCCATTCATGTCTCCGCAAGGATACCGAATAAGTGGCCAAATGCCAAGTGAAAACGTCACCAGATCATGACCAATCAGACACATCGAGAGGGCCAAATGGACATGCCGTGACAAAGCCCCTGCAGGATGCCGCAAGGCTAGACTGGAAGTGTGCGTCACACGCGCGTGGGAGGCGGTAGCGATCTTGGACAGCTGGCCCCGGCACCCGCTGCTGCTGGCGCCGCCTGACAGGCTCGGTCTCGTCGGCGACGGCACGCTTCAACTGCCCGATCCCGCAAGCCCGTGGCACGGCCCGTTCCTCGACGCATGCCGCGAACGGCAGGGCTGCGACCTCCCTGTCGGCGGCGTGCGGGATCCAGCGCGCCTTGCGCGGGCCCTGCGGGCGGAGGTCGGAGGACTGGGAACCGCCGAGGTGCTCGGGATCTACGGCGGCGCGGGCAGCGGGCGCAGCACGGCGCTCATCGCCCTCGCGCTTGCGTTGCAGGGCCTCGGTCGGTCCGTGGCCATCCTCGACGCAGATCTCGGCGCGCCCGGCCTGCTGGGCAGGCTGGGGCTGCATCACCCGCCGATCCTGGTAGAAAGCCTCATCCTGAGCCTGCCGTGGCAGGGCATGCGGGTACAGTCGCTCGCGACCTTCTGGCCGGAGCATGGTCCGCTGCCCTGGCAGGGCGGGGGCCTTCACACGGTTCTCGGGCGGTTCCGGGAGGATGTGGTCTGGGGGCGTCCTGACGTCCTCCTGCTCGACCTGCCCGCCCTCGGCGACTCCCGCCTTGACGCGGTGATGTCTGCCTTCGGGGCGGTTCCGATCGCCGTGCACGGGCCCCTGACGAGCAGCGTGGCGGGCCCGCGGCCCGCGGCCGTGATCGGCCAGGCGGGCGGGGAAGGCGACGTTCAGCTGCCGTACGCGCCACCGGGAGACCGGCTTCTCGTCTTCGCTAGCCTCCTCAGGCCCTTCGCGG
The DNA here is from genome assembly GCA_021845645.1 of Bacillota bacterium. Next base: position 5,051 of record JAJZVM010000004.1, on the reverse strand, counting down.
CCGCTTCCGGCTGGAAGGGATCCGGCAGCAGCCATTGACCGTCCCGGGCGCAGAGGCGCCCGCGCGCGAACACCTCGTGCACGTCGAGGTTGTCGTCGAGCACGACGAGGTCGGCCGCGCCGCCGGCGGTGATGCGGCCACGCCTGGGCAGGCCCAAGGCCGCGGCGACGTGGGAGGTGACCGCGGCAAGGGCCAGCTCGAGGGGCGCCCCGTGCTTCAGCACGGCCCGGCGCAACGCCCAGTGCAGGCGCGAAGCCTGCCCGATGCCGAGCCCCACGAGCCTGCCCTGCTGGTCGAAGACGGGAGAGGAGCCCTGTCCGTCCGAACTCATCGTCACGCGCTCGGGGTGGCCGCGGTGCAGGAGATCCGCGAGCGCCTCCGCAGGGTCGACGGGACGCAGGTCACCCGGGGCGGGGAAGATGCCTGCGGTGACGTCGGCGTAGGCGCCCATGCGCGTCAGGTCCGCCGCCTCCGCGTAGAGGTCCCCATTGCGGTTGAGGTGCGTCGCCGAGAAGAGGTCCTCCGGCAGGGCGCTGCGCCGCAAGGCTTGGCGCAGCGCCTCAAGGCGGCGGTGGCCGTCACCGACATGGATGTGCAGGATCCCCTTCTTGCCGGCCAAAAGGGCGCCGACCCGCACCTCGGCGCCGATCGCGACGAGGTCGTGTCCCGACGGGTGGCTGCCGCGGTCGTCGGCGATCGCGATCTCGCCTGCGCCGAGCACCTCCGGCAGGAAGACGAGATCCGAGCGCACGCTGCCCGTCAGGGTGCGGGTGGGCAGCTGGTACGCGCCGGTGAAGATGTCCGCGGTGAGGCCGAGGGCCGTCAGGCGGCGCGCCTCGGCCAGGAGGTCGGCGACGGAGCGGGTGACGCCGTCGGTGCCCAGAAGACCGACAACGCCCGTCGTGCCGTGCGGCCCGAGCGCCCGCGGCTCGATCGGCGGCGTGCGGTGCTGGTAGCCGCCCTCGCCGCCGCCGCCGGCGATGTGCACATGCATGTCGATGAACCCGGGAACGAGGATGCGCCCATGGAGATCGTGCACCCTGAGGTCCGGCAGGATGCCGCGCTCGGGTGCGATGTGCGGCGCGACGCGCGCGACGAAGCCCCCGGCGATCAGCACGTCCTGCCTGCCGAGCGGCTCGGGCGCATAGCACTCGGCCCCCCGCAGCAGATCGAACAGCGTGACCACCCCTGAGCCAGTCTTCCCGCCTCGCCACGGAGCGAGCCACGCCGCCTGCGGCGGCGTGCTATATTGGAAACGGACCGGAAGTGGCCGCGCAGAGAGGATGGGGGCAGACATGGGTCTCATGTCACGCATGTCGACGATCTTCAAGTCCAAGGTGTCTGCGGCGCTCGACGCCGCGGAAGACCCGCGGCAGACCCTCGACTACTCCTACGAGCGTCAGATGGAGATGCTGCAGCAGGTGAAGCGCAGCCTCGCCGACGCCGTCACAGCCCGCAAGCAGATCGAGCTGCAGAAGGTGCGTCTGCAGGGAGACATCGACAAGTACCAGAGCGAGGCGGCAGCGGCGCTCAACGCCGGCCGCGAGGACCTGGCGCGCCAGGCGCTGGAGCGCAAGGCTGCCCTCGTCGCCCAGTCTGGGGGACTCGACGGGCAGATCGCCGAGCTCAAGGCGCAGGAAGACAAGATGGAGGAGAACGCCAGGCGCCTCGACACGAAGATCGCCTCCTTCCGGGCACAGAAGGAGGTCATCAAGGCCCAGTACACGACCGCCCAGGCGCAGGTCAAGATGGGCGAGGCGTCGACAGGGCTGTCCGAGGAACTCGCCGACGTCGGCCTCTCCGTGCAGCGCGCGCAGGACAAGACCGAACGCATGCGCGCGCGGGCCCAAGCCATCGACGAGCTGACCGACAAGGGCGTGCTGGACGATGCGCTCGCGGCCCCCGGCGACGACCCGGTCGACCGGGAGCTCAGCCGGACGAAGCAGGCGGCGCAGGTCGAGGACGACCTGCAGGCCCTCAAGGCGAAGCTCGGGGCAGGTGAGCAGAAGTGATCGCCCGCATCCTGCACGAGGGGCAGTACGAGCTGCCCGCCACGGCCTTGGCGAACCTGCGCAAGCTCGACGACGAGTTGATGGAGCGGTTGACGGCGGGCGATGGCCAGGGCTTCGCGGAGCGGCGCGACGCCCTGCTGGCCCTGGTGCGCAGCGAGGGCCGCATGTTGCCGGACGAGGTGCTGCGTGAGTCCGATCTCGTGCTACCGCCGGCGGACATCACGTTGGAGGAAGCGCGCGCTCTCTTCACGCAGCACGCCTGAGGACGCGGCCCCAAGCCTTCATCCTCGCGCCGACCCGGCCGCGCCAGGCCCGGTCGGCGCGTGACGCCGCGGCCGCGGCCGCAGCCGTGCCTCTGTCACATATTGACGTCTTCGCCAGTTTCATCGCGTGCGTCGGACGCTACTATGGTGTCGGAAGGTGAACGCCATGCAGCGATGCCCGCTTACGGCGGACGTGATCGGCCGGCGCACCGCCGTCGACGTCCTCGCGCCTCAGGGAGCCGGGCTGCTGGTGCCGGCAGGGGTCCGGCTGGGCCAGCAGGACCTGCAGGCTCTGGTGTCGCGCGGCGTGGAGCAGGTCTTTCTGCAGGACGAGCTCTTCCCCGAGCTCCCTTTGATGCAGACGGTGTCGGTCGTAAGTCATCTGGAAGCGCAGGCTGCTCTGCGCGACCTCATCGCGGCGCTCGCACTGGTCCGCAGCGAGCCGCCCGCTGTGGAGCTCGGACGGCTGCTGCGCGCCGCGCGCGAGCTGGTCGATGAGGTTCTCGCCACGGACGCCATGATCGCCGATCTTGGCCCGTGGGACCACGAAGGCACCGATCGCTTCGAGCATGCGGTCGACGTGGCGGCGATTACCGTGCAGATCGGCAGGTACTATCCCCTGCCGCGCGACCAGCTGCTGCGACTGTGCGTCGGCACGCTGCTGATGGATGTCGGCCTCTGGCAGCTGCCGCAGAGCGTCCTGCGGCGCCCTGGGCTGCTTGATGCCGACGGCGTCTCGGCCATGCTCTCGCACCCGCGCCAGGGCTGGCAGCTCGTGCACCGCTGGCTGCCCGCCGTGTTCCCCACCTCGGCGAGCGTCGTGCTCCAGCACCATGAGCGGCTGGACGGCTCGGGCTACCCGGAAGGGCGCCAGGGCGAGAACATCTACCTGTTCGCGCGCATCGCCGCCGCAGCCGACGTCTTTGCGGCGATCCGATCCGATCGGCCGCACCGCCGGCGCTTCCGGCCTGCGGAGATCGTGCGCCTTATGCGCGAGGAGGCCGGGGTGGGCCTGGACCGCGAGGCTTGCGAGATCCTGCTGCACCATGTCGCGATCGTGCCGCACGGCGCGATCGCCCGGCTCACGGACGGCTCGCTTGCCAAGGTGGTGGCCCACACCATCAGCGCGCCGCTCCAGCCGCTCTGCGTGCTCGTCGGCAGCGCCATGGACCAGCCCGTGCGGCGCCGGCAGGTCAACCTGCGCGACACGAGCGTCTTTGTGGAAGAGTTGCTCGACGGCTGGCCCAAGGCCCTGCTCGAGCGGACGCGGCTGGCGTAGGTCAGGGACGGCCGGCGATCTAGACCGCCGGTGCGTGCGTCTCCCTGGAAGGCGCGAACGCCACGAGAAACGCCCCGAGAGCCAGAAGGTTGACGGCGGCCATGCTGCCGAACAGGCCCAGCTTGCCCTCGGCAACGAGCGCAAGGCCGCCTAGCGACGGCCCGATCGCGAATGCCAGGCCAAACACGATGTTCTGGAGCGCGAAGTAGGTCGCGCGCTGGTCCGGCGGGGCGTAGCGCGCGATCACGGCCTGACCCACGGGGGCGAGCAGGACCTCTCCGACGGTGAAGAAGGCGTTGATGCCGATCCATGCCCAAGGGGCCACGGCGAGGATGAAGAGCGCGTTGGCGACGGCGTAGATGGCGGCGCCGCCGGCAAAGCCGAGAAGCAGCGGCCGTCCCTCCTGCCAGCGGCTGAGGAAGGGCTGCAGCAGCACCACGGTGATCGCGTTCGCCGCGATCAGATAGGCGAAGAGCTGTGCGCCGTGCGCATAGTGCAGGCCGAGGTACTGTGCGAGGTTCGTCTCGATCTGGCTGTAGGCGAGGCTCGTCAGGAACGTGCCGACGAACGCCCAGAGGAGCACGTGGTGGCGCAGTCCCTGCCCCATGTGCCTCAGACTTTCCAGGCTCGTGACGCCGCTCGGACGCTCGCCGCTCACCGACGGAATGAAGGCGAGCAGAGCGAAGGCCAGGACGACCTGCGACGCCGCGGCCAGCAAGAACGGCAGCGCGGCGTGGCCGGCGCCGATCAGGGAGCCCACAAGCGGACCGATCGCGGCGCCGATATTGACGGCCCAGTAGTTGAAGCCGAACATGCGTGTGCGGTAGCTTTCGGGCGTCAGGTCGGTCAGCAGGGCCATGTAGGCGGGCCCCTGCAGCGCCCAGACCATGCCGGACAGGACCTGCAGCGCCGCAAAGAAGGCCAGGCTGTGCGCCACGGCAAAGCCTGCGAGCGCCAGCACCTGCAGCACGGTGCCCCAGATCAGCGACGGCTTGCGGCCGATGCGGTCGGAGAGCGGGCCGAGCAGGAAGCTTGCGACGAGGTTCGATGCGGCGCCGAGGCCGATCACGATGCCTACCACGGCGGGTGTGGCGCCGGTGACGGCGTGCATGTAGAGGGCGAGGAACGGCATCACCATGAAACGGAACGCCGATGCGAAGCCGTCCCCGGCGATGAGCAGCCAGACGATGCCAGGTATCCTGTGGCGCACGGTTTCCTCCTGTGCCTGCAGACCGGACCGGATGCCCGGGGCGCCCGGCATGCTGGAAGGCATCAGCGTCCACTTTACCACGCGGTGCCTGCGGCGGCGCAGATGTGTCCGGAGATCGTACCCAGGTACACTCGGCGGTAGACCATGTCCGCGTGTGTGCCAGGGGTTCGTAACAGTTGCCGATTTTCACGCACATTCATACACTTCATTAGTATTGTCGTAGGACCCTCCACGCTGTAAGATCGATCCATGGAAGACAAGCTTCTAACGCTGAAGAAAGCATCCGC
>JAJZVM010000117.1 GCA_021845645.1 Bacillota bacterium | reverse complement strand
GGGCAAGGTGCATGGCCGCATCGTCACCTGTCCTCTGCACGGCGGACAATTCGACATCCCGACAGGCAGGCCTGTCCACCTGCCTGTCGTGGAGGCCGTGACGGTGCATCCGGTACGCGTCGAGGCCGGGAATATCCTGGTTGGCTACGAAGCGGACGAGGACGAGGATTACGACTAGGGAGCGAGGGGGGAGCGCCATGCGACTGAGCACGCGCAGCGAGTACGGCTTGCGGGCGCTGGTGTCGCTCGTGCACCGCGAAGGGGACCGGCCCGTGCCACTGCGGGTGATCGCGGAGGACGAGGGGATTTCGGAGCAATATCTCGAGCAGATCTTTGTCGAACTGAGGCGGGCGGGCTTCGTTGTCAGCGTGCGCGGCGCGAAGGGAGGCTATCGCTTGGCGCGGTCCGCCGAGGACATCCGCGTCGGAGATCTGGTGCGCCTGCTCGAAGGCTCCTTGGCGCCCTACGACTGCCTCGTCGAGGGCGATGAGCCAGGCTGCGGCAAACAGGACCGCTGCTACACCCGCAGGGTCTGGCAGCGTTTGCAGAACTCGATCGAGGACACGCTCGGCCAGATGTCCCTGGCGGAGGCCGCCGCCGAGCCGGTCTCGTCCTGACCCGAGACTAGGGCACATGGCCGCGGCAGAGCGCCGCGGCCATGCAACTTTCTCGCGCACGATCACGGGTGCCGCGTGCCCTCGAAGAGGTGCGTCAGGCTGTCCGGCGGGACCTTGGCCGGTTGCTTCGGCTGTCGCCGGCGCCCGCAGGGGCTGGCATCGGCGTGGGACAGGAGGCGCAGCGCGTGTCGAGGCTCTGCGCACGGGGAACTTGTCGAAGCGGGCGTCAGGCCGCGGTGGCCCTGGCGAGGGTCTGCGGACGGAACGCCTCAGCCGGCGAGCGCTGCGCGAAAGGCCCGCGCGACCTCCTCGGGGCGCGTGCCCGAAGCATCGCGATGGGTCACGAGGCGGATGCGCGTAGGGCCGGACGCTCCGCAGAGCAGGCCCTCGCGGGCCAGGGCGTCGAGCACGGGAGACGCCGGCCGGTCGAGGTCCACCTGCACCATGTTGGTCTCGACCTTGTTGGGGTCGCAGGTGACGTGGGGCACATCGTGAAGCGCGGCCGCGATCGCCTGCGCGAGCGCGTGGTCCTCCCGCAGACGCTCTACCATCCGTTCGATCGCAATGAGTCCGGCGGCCGCGAGGATGCCGGCCTGGCGCATGCCGCCACCCAGAACCTTGCGGTTGCGGCGGGCTGTCGCGATGAATTCGCGCGAGCCGGCCAGCACGGAGCCGACCGGCGCGCAGAGCCCCTTGGAGAGGCAGCACATCACGCTGTCCGCGCCCGCTGCCGCCTCGCGTGGCGAGATCCCCTGCGCGACCGCCGCGTTGGCCAGCCGGGCGCCGTCGAGATGCACTTTGAGGCCGCGTTCGTGGGCCTTGTCCACCACCGCTTTGTAGGCGGGCAGAGGCAGCACCTTGCCGCCTGCGCGGTTGTGCGTGTTCTCGATGCAGAGAAGCCTGGGCACGGGATAGTGGATGTTCTCCTCGCGCAGAGACGCCTGCACGAGGTCCGGGGTGAGCAGGCCGTCGGGCGTCAATATCGGCCGCGGCTGCGCACCGGCAAGGCGCGCGATGCCGCCCACCTCGTACCAGTACACATGTGCCTCGCCTTCCACGAAAACCTCGTCCCCAGGGCTGCAGTGGGTCATTACGGCGACCTGGTTGCCCATCGTGCCGCTGGCCACGAAGAGGGCCGCCTCCTTGCCGAGCCATTCGGCGGCCACCTGCTCCAGGCGGTTGACGGTCGGGTCGTCTCCCCAGACATCGTCTCCTACCTCGGCCGTCGCCATGGCCTGACGCATCTCATCGGTCGGTTTCGTCACAGTGTCGCTGCGCAGGTCGATCAAGGCGATCCCTCCTCTCCAGTCATTCGCGCCTGCAAACGAAGAACCTCCGCTCGCGCGGAGGTTCCTAAGACCCCACCATGCCGTTCCCGCTTGCGTTTTGAACCTGCCTCAGGCAGGTGGGTGCCGGTCTCGGGACATCGAGGCTCCCCCAAACACGGGGGGCATGCCTTCCCGCCTCAAGAATCCAGGCTCCCGCAGTTTAGGTGTTGGCTCAAAACTGCTCTAAAGGGGTCGCACATGGTCGGGTGGCTGCTTCGGCAGTATAGCACGGCCCGTCGCGCGGTTCAAAGCACCGTCCGGGCCTTGACGCGCCGTGCGAAGCCGTGCTCAGGCGCAATGGGCGCATAGCCTTGGCTTTCGCTCCCGACACTAGTCGCGGAGGTGTCGGCATGCGCTTCATGGGCACTGTCGTCCGTTTCATCGTTGCAGCGATCGTCTTGATGCTGGTCGGCTACATCGTGCCCGGCTTCAGCCATCTGACGTTCGGCGAGGCACTGGTGGCGGCACTGGTCATCGCGGGCGTCAGCTACCTGATCGAACTCGCGCTGGGTCGCCGCAACTCGACCTATGGCCGGGGGATTGTCGGCTTCCTGGTCTCCGCCGTCGTGATCTGGCTCGTGCAGTTCGTCGTGCCAGGGATGCACGTCTCGGCCATCGGCGCCCTGCTTGCCGCGTTCGTGATCGGCGTAGTCGACCTGTTGATACCTACAGCTGTTCGCTAGGTTCCCTGTTTCGCCGGTCGGGTCGCGAGGTGCAGCTCGTCGAGTTGCGCCGGCGAGACTTCGGCCGGCGCTCCTGTCAGCAGGTCGGTGCCCTTGGCGGTCTTCGGGAACGCGATGACGTCACGGATGCTCGAAGCGCCGGCGAGCAGCATGCAGAGCCGGTCGAAGCCGAAGGCCACCCCGCCGTGCGGCGGCGCGCCGAAGCGGAATGCGTCCAGGAGGAAGCCGAACTTCCCCTGGGCCTCCTCTGCGCCCAGGCCGAGGAGGCGAAATACGCGCTCCTGCAACTCGCGCTCATGAATACGGATGGAACCGCCGGCGATCTCTACGCCGTCGAGCACGAGATCGTAGGCTTGCGCACGCACGGCGAGAGGCTCCGACTCGAGACGGTCCAGGTCTTGCGGATTCGGGTGGGTGAACGGGTGGTGGCGGGAAACGGCCCGGCTCTCCTCCTCGCTCCACTCCATCAGCGGGAAATCGGTGACCCAAAGCAGCCGGTGCTCGCCTGAGCGCCAGCCGAACTGGTCGGCGAGAATCAGCCGCAGTTGGCCGAGCGCAAGGCTCACCGCCTCTTCTGGTCCGGCCAGAAGCAGCATGGCGTCCCCGTCCTCAAGGCCCCAGGCGGACTGCAATTCGGGCCAGCGGCTGCTGTCGAGACTCCTGGCCAGGCTACCCTTCAGTTCGCCTGCGGCGAGGGTCAGATAGGCGACGCTCTTGAAGCCGAACCGTTCGATCTGGCGGCCGAGCTCGTCCCACTGCTTGCGGCTGAGCAGTGCGGCACCCGGCGCCCTGAGGCCCCGCAGCACACCGCCGCGGCTGACCGCGTCCTGCAGGAACTGCGCGCTGAAGGCAGCCGCGAAAGGCGTAAGGTCGTGGATCTCGGTCGGAATGCGCAGGTCCGGCTTGTCGGAGCCGAAGCGCAGCATCGCTTCCGCGTATGTGAGGCGCGGCAGGGGAAGCTGGACCTCCCAGCCCGCCGCTGCGGCGATGGCTTGCATCAGGCCCTCGGCGAGTGCGAGCACATCCTCCTGCTCGACGAACGACATCTCGATATCGATCTGGGTGAACTCGGGCTGGCGGTCCGCGCGCAGATCCTCGTCGCGGAAGCAGCGCACCAGCTGGAAGTAGCGCTCGAAGCCAGCGACCATCAGAAGCTGCTTGAAGAGCTGAGGCGACTGCGGCAGGGCATAGAACGCCCCAGGCTGCATCCGGCTCGGCACCAGGAAGTCGCGCGCGCCTTCAGGGGTCGAGCGGGTCAGCATCGGCGTCTCGAGCTCGTAGAAATCCGCTTCGTCGAGGTAGCGCCGGGTGACCTGCAAGAGTCTGTGGCGCAGCGCGAGGTTCTGCTGCATCTCCTGCCGGCGCAGATCGAGCACGCGGTAGCGCAGCCGCACAGCCTCGTCCGGCGCCTCGGCCGCCGACGGTAGAAGCGGCGGCACCTCGGCTTCGGCGAGCACCTCGATGGTGGCATCGGTGAGCTCGATCTCGCCAGTGGACAGCTTCGGATTCACCGCGCCGCTCTGGCGCCGGCTCACGGTGCCGCAAACCTCGACTACCCATTCCGGGTGAAGCGCCTGGGCGGTCGCATACGCGGCATCCTGCGGCGAGACGACGACCTGGACGATGCCGGAGCGGTCGCGCAGGTCGAAAAACAGCACGCCGCCATGGTCCCGCACGCGATGCACCCAACCGGAGACGCGCACACGACGAGCCACATCCGCGGTGCCCAGCTTGCCTGCACCGAGTCTTTGCATGTTTAGGGCGACCCCTTTCCGCGTTTCGGGCACTTGCGAACTAATGCTCGATGAGCCGTGGCAGGTCCTGGATCGGCACCTCCGCCTGCGCGGAGGTCTCCATATTTCGCAGAACGGCGACGCCCCGCGCGAACTCCTGCGGACCAAGGATCACCGTGTAGGTCGCCGACAGTTTCTGGGCCCGCCTGAGCTGTGCCTTGAGGCTCCGCCCGAGCGCTTCCATCTCGATCCTGTGGCCCGCGGAGCGCAGCAGATTGGCGATGCGCATGGCCTCCGGGCCGAGTTCAGGTCCGAGATAGGCGACAAAAGCGTCTATCGTCGCTTCTGCAGGGGGCAGGAGTCCCTCGGCCTCGAGCGTGAGGAGCAGTCGCTCGAGGCCGAGGCCGAACCCGACCGCTGGCTGGGGCTTGCCGCCGAGCGACTGCAGCAGCCCGTCGTAGCGTCCGCCGCCGCAGACTGTGGACTGGGCGCCGAGCTTTTCGTAGCCGATCTCGAACACGGTCCGGCTGTAGTAGTCCAGGCCGCGCACGAGCGAGCCGTCGCGGGCGAACGTGATACCCAGCGCCGAGAGCGCCGTCTCGACGCCAATGAGGTGCTGCTGGCAGTCTGCACAGAGGTACTCGAGGGGCTTCGGTCCCTGCCGGACGACCGCCTGGCAGCTGGGAACCTTGCAGTCCAGCACGCGCAGCGGGTTGCGCTCGATCCGCCGCTGGCAGTCCCCGCAGAGCTCGTCGCGGTGGGATTGCAAGAATGTGACGAGGGCCTCGCGATAGCGCGGGCGGCACACGTCGCAGCCGAGCGAGTTGAGACGTACGACCAGGCCGGTGAGCCCCAGCTCCGAAAGAAAGCTTCCGGCCAGAGCGATGACCTCGGCATCGGCCAGGGGGCCCGGTACGCCCCAGGCTTCCACGCCGAACTGGGTGTGCTGGCGCAGGCGCCCTGACTGCGGTCGCTCATAGCGGAAGTGGGACTGTATGTAATAGACCCGTACCGGTGGCTCAGAGAGAAGGGAGGCCTGCTGCAGGGCGCGCGCCACCGCCGCCGTGCTCTCGGGTCGCAGGACAAGCGTACGCCCGCCGCGATCCTCGAACTCGTACATCTCCTTCTCCACGATGTCCGTCGCGTCGCCGACCCCGTGCCGGAAGACCTCCGCGTGCTCGAAGACCGGCGTGCGGATCTCTCTGTAGCCGTAGGACTGGGCCACCCGATGTGCGGCGCCCTCGACGCGGTGCCAGATCGGCGTCTCGGCCGGCAGGATGTCCTGGGTGCCGCGCGGGCGCTGGAGATCCACGTTGGCCACCTGTCCTTTACCAAAGTTCATTTCATTGTAGGTTTGGCTCGGAGGGCCTGTCAAAGACGTGCAGTCCCAAAACGGGCCTGTCCGGCGGCGTCCAGGCCAACTGCCAGGACCGCCGGAGGCTATGCCCGCAGCCATGACGCATGCCGCAAGCGGCTGCGCAAAGTCGTGACACTGCGAGGCACCCGCAGGCGAACTCCGGACTCCCCGCTACGCAGACGCCGCCAGTGCGCGAGCGTGGCGGCTCCCATATCGGACGCCGAGACTTTATAGGGATACATTCGGGCTCCCTCATGTCGCCGGATCGTCGTCCCGCTCGCATCTCCAGACTGGCGACCGGCCGACGTGGCGGATGCCCGGGCATGGCAGGGAAGGCGTTGGGCAAGGGCACGGCCAGCCTGAAGGCGGGGCCATCGCACGACCGCATCCTGCAGGTGGCGCGGGAAGCGTGCCCGGTCACCGCGGCGGCACGGGCAGCCTGCCGGGCGGGTACGCGGTGCCCTCCGTGCAGCGCGAAGGAGGAACCCGAGTGGCGCGGGGATGCCGCGCTGTAAGCGCGACCGCAAGGCAGGCCATACGCTGCCAAGGCGTGCGGCGCGAAGCGCCTAAGGCGGTGGTGCCTCCGTCCGTCGGCCATGCATGCCGCCACTTTGGTGCCACTCCAGAATGACCAGCGGCAAACCGAGCACGAGCAGGCCGTAGCGCTCAGGCGCCGCCGGCAGTTCGGCGCTCGCCAGCTCGCCTGTCGCCCCTGATCCCAGCACGACCCACCCCGCGAGCAGTAGGAGGCAGCCGAAGAACACCAGGACACGCGCCGTGCCCGCAGGCCGCTTGTCCGCCCCGAGGAGGAGATGACCGTCCGTCAGGATCCGGTGCGCCAGTGCGAGCAGCAGGAGCAGCACGGGAAGTGCGGTAACGGCGTACGTCTTTGCGATGGTGTCGAGCAGGCCCCAGACAACGGCAAGGATTGCGAATCCAAGCAGCCAGGCGATTGTCGCTCGCACGCGCCGGACGTCGTGCTGCCCGCGTACGCGCAAGAGAATGAGCCGGCCGAGCGTGGCGAGGGCGAGCGCAAGGGCAAAGGAGGCTGGAGATAGACGCGCGCTTGGGTCCAGCCGCGGAATGGGCACGACCACGGCGATGTTCCAGAGGCCCAGCAGGATGAGTAGGGCGGCCCCTCCGCCGAACCGGCGCCGCAGTGCTGGCAGCGCCAGCGCGACGAGACCGAGGGCGAATCCCGCCGCGGCCGACCAGACGAACGTCGGCTGGCCGTAGCCCGGATCGCACAGAAACACGAGCCAAGACAGGGGGATCAGGAGGGAGATCGGGACGCTCGGGGTGCCCGAGAACGGAACCACGAGAGCACCGACGGCCACTACGCACAGGACCATGAGGACGCTCCCCGAAACGCCGTTCGCCGCTGCGGCGCCAAGCGCCATCGCAAACGAGAGCGCGACAGCGACCCAGAAGAGCCCTCCCGCCGGGCGCTCGGAGATGGTCGGGCGGAGGACCGCACGCAGCGCCGACGGGCCGACGCGCGCGAGGTCGATCCCGGTGAGAAAGACCATCGGCAGGAACACGAACGCGAGCAACTGCACCTCAGTGAGGTAGTAGAGCGCCAGGGACTGCAGGCCGCCCAAGAGTATGGCCAGGTCCAGGGCGAGGGCGAGTGCGGCCGCAACCGCCAGCACCGCGGCCGTTGACGGGATGCGCCCGCGGCCGGTCGCCCAGCCGAAGAGTGCCGTCAGGAGGACGAGCACGAAGCCGAGCGGCGTGACGAGGCCGGCGTAGAACTGCATCAGCATCACGAGCGCCAGGGGTGACCAGCGCAACCACCGTGGCTTCGCGAAGGCGCCAGCGGCGAGGAGGTACCACGATCCGACGGTCTGTACAGCCACGCCCACCCAGAGCAGGGCAACGGGCATGCTCGTGCGCTCATCGATCAGGTCGATGGTAGGCAGGTGCTGCTGGGGCAGCAACAGCACGAGCAGCGACAGCAGCGCGAGCGCCGTGCCGGCCCACGCCAGGCGGCGCACCGGCCGGCCCACCCCGGCAAAGTCCCGGAACGCTTCATTATGTTCAGCGCCTGGCGCAGTACCGGCCAACGCTATTCACCCCCTGAGCGGATCTCGAGCGCAGCCGCCGGCTCGGGGCGCTGCGTGCAGGCCGGCTCCTGCGGCCGATGCCCGAAGCTGAAGGCGTGCAGGAACTGCTGGAGGAAAAGCGGCATGCCGAGGATGATCAGTCCCGAGAGCTGGAGCGGGTCGATCTCGAGTCGGAAGGCGTCCGTGCCCGAGGGGCCGTTCGCGAGAACTGTTCCACCGACGCTGACCAGCGCGTAGCCGAGATACATGAGGACGCGGGCACGCCGCGGCATGTGCGGCGATCCGTGGTTCAGGAGCGATCCGCATGTGGCGAGATCGTGGATCACCGCGATGATCAGGAGCAGTACGACGATGCCCTGCGCGCCCCGCGTCGCACGGCTGAGTGCTGTCAGCAGGTCGTAGGTGACGTTCAGCATGCTGAACCCGACCACCCAGAAGATGACCAGCATCACGCGCTCTACCCGCATGGGCCCGCGCAGGCGCAGATACACAAGGTAGCCGAAGGCGGCAAGGCTGATCACTTCGTCAAGCGCATATTCTGTCGCCTGCGATGCAATCCAGAGGCCCAGGATCAGGAGGTAGACGCCGATCGTCGCACGACCCTGGTCGCGGCCGGCGAGCAGCAGCACAGCCAAGGCTGCCGCGATGGCGGCGATGGCGACGGGCATCTGCCCGACGCCGAACGCGGCGAGGAAGAAGACGAGCGTCAACGCCATGACGAACGACGGGGGTGGCTCGCTGCGCGTCGCGCAGCGACTGGTGCAGAAAGCCCCTACGGCGAGCAGAAGCATTAGGGCCAGGGTGCTCCAGTTGTTCGGGTAGACGCGGAACATGAGGACGAACTTCATCGCCACGAGTCCGAGCGCGGCCCACCAGAGCACCTCGGGGCGGACGCGCGGATGCAAATGCCAGACGCCGATGCGCGCGAGAAAGAGGCCGGTCTCGCCAAGCTCGACCCCGGAGTAGAAGATCAGCGGCGTCGCGAGGAAGTAGAAGACGGCACGCTGCTGCTGCATGCCCTCGGCCAGCACTGAGGGCCTGGCGAGCACGAGAGTGCCGTAGAAGACAACAACCAGCCCAGCCGCCGCGAGCGCGGCGGCCGTTCCGCGGAGGACACCGCGCTGGACGAGTGCCGCGTAGACGAGGGGAAGCAGCGCGCTGACGAAGGCGAGGACGGTCGCGGCTGCAGCCACAGCCTGGGCCGCGGCGAAGGTGAGTGCGACCAGCCAGCGTACCCAGGCTGGTGCGGCGGCGCTCCCTGCGAGCAGGTACCACCAGCCGAGCGCCGCAACGCAGGCGCCCACGCCGAGAACGACGACCGGCAGCCGGCCATGGAGTCCCGCACCCGCCACCACGGGCGTCAGCCCGGTCGGCAGGACAAGGGCCAGCAATGCAAGAGGGGCGAGCAGCACAGCCAGGACTGCCATCCTGCGCGTGGCGCCGTCAAGTGTCCGCAGCTCCGTGAGGTGTCCCATGAACTGCATCCAGTGAGGCCTAGGCTCCGCGTGGACCGGTGGCCGCGCGGCCCCGGCCGCCCGGGAAGCCCGGGACCGCGTTTCCTCAGGCGCCTTCGCGCTCATGCCTCGCGGTCCGGATCAGGAAGTGGACGTGGGTAGCGGAGCCCCCTGCGTGACGGCCACGTCCGCGGGAATGGTGGTGGCCGGGGCACCGCAGGCGGCGCAGAACTTCGCACCCTCCTTCAAGGGTGAGCCGCAGCTCCCGCAGAATTTCGCAGCCTTGCGCCGGTTGGCGGCGCGCGGTTGCCGCGTCCGGGCACCCGGAGCGGCATTGATCGGCTCGCCGCGCTCCTGGCGGTGCGCCGCGAGGATCAGTCCGCGCAGGAAATAGATGTCGAGCGCGATCACGACGATGGTGTATGGCCACTGCAAGGGGCTCCCCGCGAGAAGGTCCCAGGTGGTGTGCATCAGCGCCACCACCACGTAGGTGCCCCAGAACCGGAAATCCAGCCGGATCCTTCCGCCGGCCGACTCGCGCCAGGCAGTTCCGGCGATGATCGCGGTCCACGAGCCGTGCATCCAAGGACCCAGAACGGACCGCAGGAAGAAGACACTCCAGAACTCCTTGAGACCGAAGTGGTTGAATACGTACTCCACCTGTGGCAGGGTGTGGAGCTGGCCGCTCGAAATCGCGTTCGCGATGGCGATGAGACCGCTGAGCTGGTAGAAGTTGAAGAAGTAGCCCAGATTCTCGATGGCGGCGAAGCCCATGCCGGCTGCGGCGCCGAAGAGGATGCCGTCCATGATGGAGACGTACTTGCGCCGGCGCAGAAGCCAGACGACGCCGAGGAACTTCATGCCTTCCTCGACGAAGCCTACGAGTACGTTGTCGTGCGGGATGAACGTGTTGACGAGTCCGGCGACGAAGATCGCGACCAAGGCGACTCCGGCGAATGCTTCAATGATGACGATGGCCGGTGGTTCTTCCGTGAGCCCTTCGCTTGCCATGAAGAAGACGTACATGACCGGGACGAAGAAGGCTCCGAAGACCATGGCGGTGATGTTCGTGTTCGGAGCCTGGAACACCTGGGCCTGAAGGCCCCAGAGGACCATGATGGCCATCCCCGCGAGCAGGGCGTACCAGAACGTTCGGCGGCGGTGGGGAGCCGTGTTTGGCAGGAGCGTCGAGACGACGTCCGGCACGGCCCAGTGCTGGTTCGGTGCCGTCGGCAGGCGCCCGGGCGCCAAAACCTGCGCAGGAGCGTCGTGGGCGAGCGCAGCGCCGCAACTCCTGCAGGCGCTGGCCGAGTCCTCGTTCTGCGTGCCGCAATGCGCACAATACAAGTAGATATCCCCTCCCGAGACTGCGCATGGAGGTCCATGCCGCCGACTTTCATCCCAGTTAGCAGCCATGGGCATCCGTCAGCAAGGGCCTGGGGCCCACCTGACGGTGGGCCCCAGGGAGTTGGTGCGCGAGAGGGGGCGCAACTGCCCCGGCGGCTGGACCCCGCTGGCAACGATGGACCAACCATGACGAAGCCGCAGGGTCTCGCGGCGGAAGTGGCGGAGTAGTCCGGCACATGCCTTTGGTCGGATTGGCTGCTGGCGGCGCGGGCGCCGGCAGCCACAACCCATTCGAGACGGGCTTCGCCCTCACGGCGCATCTGAGCACCTTGAGGCGCTGGACTGCGGCCCGCGGCCGTGGCGGACGCACTTCGCAGTCGGCGCGTGTCGCGAGCCCGGAGCCCGTTGCGGACCGATCAGGCCAATTCCTTGATCCGGATCATGGTGCCCGCGGGATCCCGGACGGCACAGTCGCGGATGCCCCACGCCTGCTTGGTCGGCTCCTGTACGACCTCGGCGCCGCCCGCCTGCAGCCGCGCAAAGGTGCCGTCGAGATCCTTGGTGGCCAGCATGATCATGGCGTATGTGCCTTTGGCCATCATCTCGGTGATGGTACGGCGCTCGTCGTCCGTGGTTCCGGGGGCGACGCCCGGCGGAGACAGAACAATGGATGTTCCTGGTTGATCCGCGGGGCCGACCTCGATCCAGCGCATCTTGCCCTGTCCGACGTCACCGCGAACCTCGAAGCCGAGGACGTCGCGGTAGAAGGCGAGGGACTCGTCCGGGTCATTGTGTGGCAGGAAGGTCTGATGGATGGTGAGGTTCATGACAGCCACTCCTCGCATGGGATCGGCCGCGGGCGGCCGTCGCGTTCAGAATATCTTCGGTTCACGCGTCTGCGCTTCTCGATTCCTGACCGGTTTGGTCACCTGTTTTGCTACGCAGGGTGCGAGCCCCGCGGCCATGTGTGTCGAGAGGCGCTGATAGGAGCTTGGCGACATGCCGACGAGCTGGGTGAAACGGGTGCTGAAGGTGCCCAGGGACGAGCAGCCGACCTCCATGCACACCTCCGTGACGCTGAGGTAGCCATGACGCAGCATCGCCATCGCGCGCTCGATGCGCCGTGTCATCAGGTAGCTGTACGGCGGCTCGCCGTACGCGAGCCGGAACTGCCGGCTAAGGTGGCCAGCCGACATGTTCACGCCGCGGGCGAGCGCTTCGACGTCCAGAGGTTGCGCGTATTCCCGGTCGATCCGGTCCCGGACGCCGCGCAGCAACACGAGGTCGCGCAAATGCTGCTCCAGCGACTGCATCTCCGCTTTTGCCAACAGATTTCACGTCTCCTTGGTGCCAGGCGCTCGCCGCGCTCTTTGTCTGCCGAGACGGGGCCCTGCAGACATGGAACTTGTCCGGCGCACCTCCCTGCGAACATACGAGGCCGAGAGTAGAAGTCCTTTTCAATGCGACCGCCCGTTCCCTGAAGTGTGAGAAGGTGCTCGACCAGCCACCTTCGCCGCTGTATTCACCCAGGTCGATCCGCCATCGGTGGTCTGCAGGAGCTTGCCGCCCCCTGAGGCCCAGCCCATGCTGCTGCCGAGAAAGTCGAGGCTGTCTGTGGGAACCGTCTGCGTCAGCCGGATCGCTTTCCAGTGGGCTCCTCCGTCTGTTGATCGATAGATCGACTGCCCGTCGGTCGCGAAGATATCGTCCGCGCTTGCGATGGAGTACTGGCCCTGCCCGATGGGTGCGCCAGGCACCCAGTGCGTCCCACCATCGTTCGTCCGGTAGAACACCATGCCTTGCGGGAAGAGAA
>JAJZVM010000116.1 GCA_021845645.1 Bacillota bacterium | reverse complement strand
ACATGCTGCGCCAGCACCTGCGCCAAAGCGGCCTGGGCGAGGCGGACGCGCAGGAGCGGGCGGCGCACCTGCACGGCGCGCTCTACGGCAACGCGAACCTCGTGCAGTCGCTCGGACTGATGGTGGCGGCGCCGCTCGCGGGGCAGGTGATCGCCATTTCGCACGGCGCCTATCAGGCGATGTTCCTGGTCAGCATCGGGAGTTCGCTCGTGGCGTTTTTGCTTGTGCTCTGGTTCGGCAAGACCGAAGTGGCCGCAAAGGCCGTCTCGACCGGCGCCTAGACACAACTTGTCCGAATGTCGCGCGGCTTAACTTCGCTGTAACAGAGCGCGTGTATGCTGCTCCCGAACGATCAAGGGAGGGCTACGCGTGAAGTTTTCCATGCGCAGCGGCGGACTTGCGGCGGCTCTTTTCGCCGCGCTCGCCCTGACGCTCGCGGGCTGCGGCTCCACGACGACGACGAGCCAGGGGCCGGTGTCGCTGCAGGAGACGGGGTCCACGCTTCTCTACCCGCTCTTCCAGATCTGGGCTCCCGCGTATACGAAGAGCCACAAGGACATCAAGATCACGCCGCAGGGCACGGGCTCCGGCACCGGTATCTCGGACGCCGTGAACGGCACGGTGCAGATCGGCGCCTCGGACGCCTACATGGCCAATGGCCAGATGAGCGCGGACCCCGGCATGCTCAACATCCCGCTCGCCATTTCGGCGCAGCAGATCATGTACAACCTGCCCGGCCTCAACCAGCAGCACCTGCACCTCTCCGGGCCGGTGCTCGCCGGCATCTACACCGGCAACATCACGATGTGGAACGATCCCGCCATCAAGGCATTGAACCCCGGCGTGCAGCTGCCCGCCATCAAGATCGTGCCGATCCACCGCTCGGACGGATCGGGCGACACCTTCCTCTTCTCGCAGTACCTCTCGTTCTCGAACCCCGGCAGCTGGGGCTCGACCAAGGGACCGGGCTATGGCACGACGATCTCGTGGCCGTCGGTGCAGAGCTCGATCAGCGCGACGGGCAACGGCGGCATGGTCGAGGCCTTGCAGCAGAACAAGGGCGGCATCGCCTACGTCGGCATCTCGTTCCTGAACCAGGCCGTACAGGACGGGCTCGGCTACGCGGCGATCGAGAACAAGGCGGGCCAGTTCGTGCTGCCGACCGCGCAGACGATCTCCGCGGAGGCGCAGAGCCTCGTCGGCACGACGCCGAAGGACGAGCGCGTCTCCCTGATCTACGGCCCCGCGCAGGGCGCCTACCCAATCATCAACTATGAGTACGCGATCGTGAACGCGAAGCAGGCGTCGCCCGCGACAGCCAAGGCGGTGCGCCAGTTCCTGACCTGGGCGCTCACGACCGGCAACCAGCCGACCTATCTCGACCAGGTCCACTTCCTGCCGCTGCCTTCCGCCATCGTCAAGATGAGCAAGGCGCAGATCGCGAAGGTTCAGTAGGCCCGAAGCAAAGACTGCGCGTGGGGTGATGGTCACGCCCGGCAAGGTGCGGCTTCAGGACCGAGTCATGCGGCTGGCCACCGGCATTGTCGCCGGTGGCTCGCTCGTGGCCATGGCCGCGATTCTCCTCTTCCTGCTGCGCGACTCCTGGCCTTCGATCCTCTACAACGGCGCACACTTTCTCACGTCGATCACCTGGAACATCGGCAACCTCTACGGAAGCTCGCTGTCGCACCATGGCGGCGCCGTGGCGCCCGCGGGCGCGACCTACGGCATCCTGCCCTTCATCCTCGGCACGCTTTTGAGCTCCCTGATCGCGGTGGTGCTCGCGGTGCCGCTGGCGGTTGGGATCGGCCTGCTGCTGGTCGAGTACCTGCCGCGGCGGATCGGCGACAGCCTTTCCTTCGCCGTCGAGATGCTGGCGGGCATTCCGTCCGTGGTGATCGGCCTCTGGGGCATCGCGGTGCTGATCCCCTGGATCGGCCACGACCTCGGCCCGTGGCTGCAGGCCGTGCTCGGGTTCATCCCGATCTTCCGGGGGCCGATCGGCTCAGGCCAGGGTCTATTGGCCTCGGGTCTCGTGCTCGCCGTGATGATCACGCCGATCATCGCCGCGACGACCCGCGACGTGCTGCGCCAGACGCCGCGCGAGACCAAGGAAGGGGCGCTTGGCCTCGGCCTGACGCGCTGGGAGATGATCCGGGCCGTCTCGTTGCCCTGGTCCATGAGCGGCATCTTCGGCGCCGTCATCCTCGGCCTCGGGCGCGCGCTCGGCGAGACCATGGCGGTGCTGATGGTCTCGGGCAGCGCCGTCAACTACCTGCCGCAAAACATCTTCAGCCCGATCGGCACGATGGCCGCGACGATCGTGTCGCAGCTCGACTCGGCGATGACCGACCCGACGGGCATGGCGATCCACGCCCTGGCGGAGATCGCCCTTGTGCTCTTTGTCATGAGCATCCTCGTCAACGTCCCGGCGCGCCTCCTCCTGTCCGGCGCCGTCAAGAAGGGCGGTGCGGCGCAGTGAACGTCGCCTGGCGGCACCTCAAGGACCGCATCATGCTGGGGCTCGCGGCGCTCATGGGCCTCATCATCCTGGTGCCCGTGGTCGGCATGCTCTGGCTCGTCGTGAGCCATGCCTTGCCGGCGCTCACGATCAGCCTCTTCACGCAGGTGACGGTCGGCACCGGCGGCGGGCTCGCGAACGCCATCGTCGGCACGTTCTACGTGGTCGGACTCGGCATCCTGATCGCCGGTCCGCTCGGCATCATGGCCGGCGTCTACATCGGCGAGGTGAACCCCGCCGGGCGCTTCTCGCAGTTCCTTCGCTTCACCACCGACATCATGGCCGGCGTGCCGTCGATCGTCATCGGCTACTTCGGCTACGTCACGCTGGTGCTCGGGCTCGGCTGGGGCTTCTCCACCCTGGCCGGGGCCATCGCCCTGGCCTTGATCGGCATTCCCTACGTGGTCCGCTCGACCGAGACGGCGATCAGCAAGGTGCCGCGCGGCATGCGCGAGGCGTCTTTGGCACTCGGCGCCAGCCAGACCACGACGATCTGGCGCGTCACCGTGCGCGAGGCCCTGCCCGGCGTCATCACCGGCGTGCTGCTGGCGCTCTCGATCGCGATCGGCGAGACGGCGCCGCTCCTCTACACGGCCGGCTGGTCGAACTACATGCCGGAGATCAGGCTGACGCACTCCCCGATCGGCTACCTCACCTACGTGGTCTGGACCTACATCAACGAGCCGTTCGCCAAGGCGCAGTCGCTGGCGTACGCCGCGGGCCTCCTGCTCCTCGTGCTGATCGTGATCGTCAACATCGTCGCCCGGCGCCTCGTCGGCCGCGGCCGCGTCAGCCACTAAGGAGTGCTGTCCTGGTCGGCCCGGGTGTAGACTTGTCTCAGGACAACGGGGCTGGAGGTGCTGCCATGAACATCAAGCTGCAGACCACGACCGGCGGCGAGCTCTCGATCGAGGAGAGCGCCGTGCGCTCCGTGGTGGAACTGGCCATCAAGGAGACGGGTGAGGGCGCGGCGCGGGTCAACCGGCGCTTCCTGCTCGGCAGCGCCATCCGTGTCAAGGAGAGCCAGGACAAGAAGCTCGTCGTGGACCTCGAACTGACGGTGCCGTACGGCATCTTCCTGCCGGACGCGATGCGCGACGTCCAGACGGCGGTCAAGGACGCGCTCGCGAAGAACATCGGCATCGAGAACGCGATCGTGAACATCGCCGTGACGAAGGTCGAGGTGGCGGCGGAGGGCGGCGACAAGCCCGCGTAGAGAGCGGGAGCAGCGCGGCGGGCCGGCGGGGAGCCGGGCCCGTCGCGCTGCGTTCCTGGCCTTGCCGCCTTCAGGCCCGCCGCTCGACGAGCCGCGCGGTGCCGATGCCCAGGAGGGTGCAGGCGAGACCGAGCACCGCCTCGCCGAAGCCGAGGGCGGTAGCCCAGACGGCGCTCCCCTGCTCAAGGAGGGTGCCCGCCTGCGTCGTCAGGCCGCCGAACGTCGTGAAGCCGCCGAGGAGTCCGGTCGTGAGGAGCAGGCGCCAGCGCGGCGAAAGGTGCGAGCGGTCGAGCAGGGTGGCGGTCAGGAAGCCGATCAGGAAGGCGCCGACGACGTTGATGGCGCCGACCGCGGCGATGGACGCGGCGGGGCCCACGGCCGCCGTCTCGACGGCGTAGCGCAACAAGGTGCCGATCGCGCCGCCCAGGCCGACCGCGAGGATGTTGCCAAGCTCCCTCAAGGCAGCATCGCCCCCAGGAGGGCAAGGGCCGCGCCGCCGCCGACGCTCAGCACGAGGTTGCCGAGGGCCGCAAGGCGTGCGCGGGCGCGCAGGAGCTGCGCCGTCTCGTAGGTGAAGGTGGAGAAGGTGGTGAAACCGCCGAGGAAGCCCGCGAGCAGGATCATCCTCAGGCCGGACGGCAGATGGGCGGCGAGGGCGCCGCCCATGGCGCCGGTGAGCAGCGAGCCTGTCCAGTTGACGAGCAGGGTGCCAAGCGGAAACTCAGGCGCCACGGGTGCCGCGAGGCGGCTCACGAGGTAGCGCAGCATGCAGCCGGCGGCGCCCGAGAGGGCGACGAGCAGGGACAGGGCGGCTCCTTCCTTTCAAGGGCAGGAGATCGGCGAAGGATGTGGCAATACTGCGCTGAGAGTGGGGGATGAACTTGGCCGTCAAACCGCCGCGCATCAGCGGGCCAGCCGAGCGCCTGCGGGTCTACATCGGGGAAGCGGACACGCGCCATGGCCGCAGCCTCTGGCATGCGATCATCCTCGCCGCGAAGCGCGAGGGCATGGCCGGCGCCACCGTGCACCGCGCCATCGAGGGGTTCGGCGCCTCGAGCCGCATCCATACGGCGGGACTCCTGGACCTCTCGTCCGACCTGCCGGTCGTCGTGGAGATCGTCGACTCCACCGAGTATATCGAACGTTTCCTGCCGACGCTCCTGGAGCTGGTCGGCGACGGCATGGTGACGCGCGAAGGCGTCCAGGTGGTGCACTATTCCGGCGAGCACAAGCTCCAATCCGCGACGGACGGCGGCGCCGAAGGCGGAGGCGAGCCCAAGGTCTAGTTTGTGCCGCCTTCAGGGCGAGGCGGTGACGGCGGGATCCCTGCGCCCAGCCTCTGGCTGGAAGCGGTCGTAGACGCTGAGCACCGCAAGGCCGAGCACGAAGACCGCGATCATCACCGTGAACAGCACCGTGGTCGGAAAGCGGTCGTAGAGGACGCCGCCGAACAGGGGACCAGCCGCCCGGCCGGTGGAGGCCGCGCCGCTGACGATGCCCTGGTAGAGGCCGCGCCGCCCCTCGGGGGCGAGGCGGTCGGCCGCGGCGGGCACGCCCGGCCAGACGAACATCTCGCCGAAGGTCGTGAGGGCCATGCCGGCGAGGAAGGCCGTGTAGCTGCGCGCCGAGAGCAGCAGGACGAACGACAGGATGAAGAGGAGGTTCCCTAGGAGGATCTGCGGCTTCACCCTCGGCATCCGGCGCGTGACCCAGCCGACGAGCGGCTGTCCCACGAGGATGATCACGCCGTTCACGGTCCAGAGCAGGCTGTAGCGGGAGATCGAGAAGCCGAGCGCCTGCATGTGCACCGCCACCGTCGTCTGCCATTGCACGTAGGCGGTCCAGTCGAGGAAGAGACCGATCGCGAGGAGCCATGGCGCAAGGCTCACGAGACCCGACGCGACGCGTGGCCTCGCGCTCTTTTCGACCCGCCGCTCTAGGCCGGCCCGGCGGAAGGCCGGCCCGCGCATGCCGACGAGGACGACGATCCCATAGGCCAGAAGCAGGGCGCCCGTCACGGTGAAGGAGAGCCAGAAGTGGACCTGCGCCAGGAGGCCGCCCGCCATCGAGCCGATGGCGACTCCGACGTTCGAAGCGACGTAGATCGCGTTGAACGCCGCGCGCTGGCCATCGGGCCAGACCTGCGCGGCGTATGCGTTGATCGAGGGATAGATAAGGCCCGTCCCCACGCCGAGCACGACCGTCATGACGAGATACGGCGCGAGCCCGTGCGTCAGGGCCATGCCGAAGGCGGCGAGCGAGGCGGCGCCAGCTCCGAGCAGGATGGAGCGCCTTCCGCCCCAGCGGTCGAACATGGGGCCGCCGAGGACGTTGCCGCCGAGATTCGCCGCCGACTGGACCAGCAGAACGGCGCCGGCCCAGCTCATCGGCAGGCCGAGCCGACTGTGCACATAGAGCGTCACAAGTGGCCAGAGCATGGAAAAGCCCGACACCATGAGCACGGTCGATAGAATGAGGACGACCAGGGCCGGGGGATAAGGCAGTCTCCATCTGGACATAAAGGCATCTTAGCGCACTCGCCGTGCCCTGGCATCTGCGCCGTTGACAGATCTTCCTGGGCCATACGAGACTTAGATTCATGACCTGGCCGTTTGGGCCGGTCCGGGCGTGGAGAGGAAGGGCGACGTCACGATGGATGGCCTGCAGGTGGAGAGGCTGGGCAAGCAGTATGGCGACGTCGCCGCGGTGCGGGATCTCAGCTTCAGGGTGCAGCCCGGCGAAATCGTCGGTCTGCTCGGTCCGAACGGCGCCGGCAAGACGACGACGTTGCACGCCCTGGCGGGCCTCGTGCACCCGACGTCCGGGCGGGCCTACCTCGACGGCGTGCCGATCGAGCGGCAGAAGGCCCTGGTCGGCTTCGTGCCCGAGCAGCCGGAAGTCTTTCCGCTCCTGACGGTCGAGGAGCATCTCGGCTTCGTCGCGAGGGCCTACAGCCTGGCTGCCGGCTGGCAGGAGACGGGGCAGGCGATCCTGAGGCGCCTGCACCTCGCAGAGGTGGCGGATCGGGTCGGCGGCGCCCTCTCGAAGGGCATGAAGCAGAAACTCCTGATCGCCTGCGCCTTGCTGCACGAGCCCAGGCTCCTCCTGGTGGACGAGCCGATGGTGGGCCTCGATCCCGCCGGCCAGCGCGAGCTGCTGCAGGCCCTGCGCGAGGTGAGGGCGGAGGGGGCGGCGGTCCTGCTCTCGACGCACATCCTCAGCACCGCCGAGGAGATCTGCGACCGCGTCGTCATCCTGCAGAGCGGCCACCTGATCGCCGAGGGCACCCTGCAGGAGATCACGGCTCAGTCCGGGAGCCTGCAGGAGGCGTTCCTGGGACTGACGGAGACGGAATGAAGGGCTACAAGGCGCTCCTCTACCTCGAATGGCGGACGCTTCTCGCGCAGCTGCGCCAACTTGCGCGGGCACGCGGACGTCTCGCCGTGTACGTGCTCGTCATCGCCTACCTCGTCTTCATCCTGTCGCAGGGGCGCCGCACCATGCCGCACTTCGAGCACGCGGCATCGGTCTACGCCGTCGCGCTGTGGCTTCTTCTACTTGGGCTCGGGGCACTCGGCGGGCGCAGGCGCCTCCTGGCGCGTCCGGCGGACCTCGCGCTCGTGGTGCCGAGCGCCATTGCCCCCGACCGCATCGTGGTCTGGACTTTGCTCCGCACGGCCGTTTCCCAGCTGCGGCTCCTGGTCCTGGTGGCCGTCTTCTGGGTGCCGCAGATGGCCGCGTCGGGCGGTGTCGGCTGGGGCGTCCTGCTCTACGGCGTCGGCCTCACCCTGATCGCGGCGATGGCGATACGGTACAGCCTGCTTGGGCTGGGGGATTGGGGCCCGCCGCTGCGCTACCTGCTCATGGCCCTCTGCGCGGGCCTTCTGCTCTATGCGGGCGCGGCGCTGCTGCGCTCCGGCACGGCGGGACTGGCGACGGCCGCGGCCGCTTTTTGGCCGCTACGGGTCTCGGTCTCGGCCCTGCACGGCGCGGCGTTGGCCCTCGTCATCCTCGGCCTGCTCGCGCTCGGTGTCCTCCTCCTGATGGTGCTCCTGGCCCAGCGCATCGTCGGCCTCGGCGTCGACTGGGGCGCCCTGCCGCAGCTCAATGGGCGGCGAGGCCTAGCGGCGCGCCAGCAGGCCGCCTTGGCGGCTCAGACCCCCGGGCTGGCGAAGCGCCGGCGCTATCGGCGGCGCGACTGGCCCGGGCGGGGCGATTTCGCCCTCTTCGGCGTCGAACTGGCGCGCCTCTACCGGACGCTCTGGCCGCTCACGGCGCTTCTGATCGTCGCGGCGTGGCTCGTGGCGGGGGTGGTGGGCGAGCTGGCGGGCTCGCGTGGCGTACCCTGGCCGGTGGTGCCCGCCTTCGTCGCGTACATCATGGTGCTGACGGGAGCGGCGACCACGTCCATGAACTTCGGCCAGGTCCTGGCGACACCCCTCTGGTCCCAGACGCCGGGTCCCCTGGCCACGAAGCTTCTGGCCTGGTTCCTGCCCGGGGTTCTCGTCACCGGCATCGGCTGGGCGGGTGTGGCCTTCGGCTGGCTCATCGGCATGGGGCAGGTGACGGTCGCGGTCTGGAGCCTGCCGCTCGCGCTCGGCCTCATGCTGCTGGTGCGGGCTGTGGGGGTGCTCGGGTGGGCCTTGCTGCCGCATGCCGTCGATCAGCGCAGCATCGCCGTCTGGCTGCGCTTCCTCGTCACGATCGTGGCGGTGGCGATCGCCGCCGGCTTCTTCGCGGCGGCCTACCTGCTGGCGGGTTTCGGGGCGGGGGCGGTCGTGGGCACCTTGGCGGCCGTCGGCGAGGCCTACGTCTGCCTGGAGCTCAGCCAGATGCGCATCAGATCGATGGACTTCGTGCGGCCGAGCGAGGGCCGGGCCTGACCCCGGCCGGCTCCTGCGGTACCTTAAGGACAGCATCAGACAGAAAAGAGGAGAATTCCTATGGAAGACATCGCGAAGACCCTGGCACCGGGCACCCTCGATCAGATCGTGCGCATGCCCGTCCTGGCGTCCGAGGAGATCGAGGGGCTGCAAAGGGTGGTTGGGGAGGCGACGGCTTCCACGGTGAACCTTGTGCCGGCCGTCATGCGGCTCGGCGACGAGGAGGACATCTACCTGCTCGGCGCGAGCCTCGAGAGCGGCGCTGTGACGGTGCGCATCGACGTTCCGGCGCTCGGCATCGTCCGCTCGTTCGACGTGCTGGGCGGCCTGAGGCTGATCGAGGGCGCCTTGCGCGACCTGCCGTACCAGGAGATCCTAGGCGGCGATCGGCCGTTTGTCGTCTCCGTGCGCCTGGCCCCGGCCCTGCTGCCCTTGCGCCAGCGCTGGATCGAGGCCGCCAAGGCTCTCGTCGAAGGAATCCCGCAGACGAACTGACGCAGAACGTAGGGAGGTTTTCGTCGTGCGCATCCTCGTGGTGGAGGACGACCGCGATCTGGCCCGCTATGTTGAGCTCGCCCTCACGCATGAGGGCTACGCGGTGACCGTCGCCCACGATGGCGAGGAAGGCCTGCGCCTGGCTTCGTCCGACCAGGACCTGGTGCTCCTGGACGTGATGCTGCCCGGACTCGGTGGCATGCAGGTGCTGCAGGCCGTCCGCAGGCGCTCCGGCGTGCCGGTGATCCTTCTCACCGCCCGCGACCGGACGGAGGACAAGGTGCAGGGGCTCGATCTCGGCGCCGACGACTACCTGACGAAACCCTTCAAGCTGGAGGAACTCCTGGCGCGCATCCGCTCGGTGGCGCGGCGCCAGCAGGGGCCGGTGCAAGACGTGCTGGAGGTCGCCGACCTGCGCCTCGACCGGCTCGAGCGCAGCGTCCAGCGTGGCGGGCGGCCCATCGAGCTGACGAAGCGCGAATTCGCCCTGCTCGAGTACCTGATGCGACACGAAGGCCACCCGCAGTCTCGGGAGGCCATCCTGGAGCACGTCTGGGGCTACGACTTCTACGGCACGACCAACGTCGTGGACGTCTACATCTACCAGTTGCGCAGCAAGATCGACGAGCCGTTCGAGCAAACGCTCCTGCATACGGTCCGCGGCGTCGGTTACGTGTTGCGCGAGGAGGGCCCGGTTGCGTAGCCTGAGCGCCCGCTTGACCGTCTTCATCGCGGCCGCGATGGCGGTGGTGCTGCTCGCGCTCGGCCTCACCATCTTCACGCTCCTGCGCGACGAGGTGGTGCAGGAGGCCATGCGCACCGCCCAGACGACGGCGATGGCCACGAGCCAGAGCCTGCTCGCCCAGGGCGGCGATCTCGACACGCTCCAGGCGAACAGCAAGGCGTACCTGTTCGGCGCGCGTCCGGACGAGATCGTCATCCAGGTGGTAAGCCCGCTCAGCACGGTGGTCTGGGCATCGCAGACGCCCTACCTGCCGGTGCCCGTGAAGCTGACGCAGTCGGTCCAGCAACTCATCACCTACAAGGGCAAGCAGGCGAGCTACGTCAGCGAGCCGATCGTCTACCACGGCCTGACGCTGGCCGCGGTGCAGGTGTCCGTGAGTCTGGCGGCCGCGTTCGGGGAACTCCACCTCCTGTCGACGCTCCTGATCGAGGGCGGCGTCGCCGGCCTCGCGCTGGTGGCGCTCGTCGGCTTCCTCTTCGCGCGGCGGGCCCTCAGACCCGTGGAGCGGCTGACGAATCTTGCCACGGAGATCTCCGACAGCGACCTCTCGCGCCGGCTGGAGGGCGAGAGCCCGGACGACGAGCTCGGCCGCCTGGCCAGGGCCTTCAACCGCATGCTGGACAGGCTGGAGGCCGCCTTTGCCCGGCAGGCGCGCTTCGTCTCGGACGCGTCGCACGAGCTGAGGACGCCGCTCGCGGTGATCTCGGGCTACGCCGAACTACTGCAGCGCTGGGCCGGCTCCGACCCGCAGGTGCGCGAAGAGGCGGTCGGGACCATCGGCCGCGAGGCGCAGCGCATGCAGCGTCTGGTGCAGGACCTCCTCTTCCTGGCGCGGGGGGCGCAGGGCCTGCGCCTGCAGCTGCGTCGCATGGACCTCGGCGAACTGGTCGGCGAGACGGTGGGCGAGGCCCAGGCCCTGCCTGGCGAGGCGGTGGTCGTTGACGAGACGCGGCAGGTGGTGCCAGCGCAGGGAGACTGGGACCTTTTGAAGCAGCTCCTCTGGATTCTGGTCGACAACGCGATCAAGTACGGCGGCGCGGGCAAGACCGTGCACGTCGCCGCGACATGGCTGGGCCCGGGTCCCGCCCTCGAGGTGAGGGACGAGGGCCCGGGCATGTCGGACGAGGTGCGCCAGCACGCCTTCGAGCGCTTCTACCGCGCCGATCCCGCGCGCGCCGCGGGCGGCGGAGCGGGGCTCGGCCTCGCCATCGCCCGCGAGATCGCGGAGGCGCACCGGGCGAAGCTCGAGATCGCGTCCAAGGTAGGCGAGGGCACGACCGTCCGCCTCGTGCTGCCGCCGCTGGTGGAACCGGACGGCGGGGCTCAGGCCGGCGGCGCGAAGAGCGGCGTCGACAGGTAGCGCTCGCCCGTGTCGGGCAGGATGACGACGACGCGCCTGCCCTGCATCTCGGGCCTTTCCGCGACCGCCCTGGCGGCAGCGGCCGCGGCGCCGGCGGAAATGCCGGCCGAGATGCCCTCGTCCCGCATCAGGGAGCGGGCCTGCGCGAGGGCGTCGGCGTCGCTCACCTTGACGATCTCGTCGATCACCGAGCGGTCGAGCACCCCTGGCACGAAGCCGGCGCCGATGCCCTGGATCTTGTGCGGGTGGGGCTCCTCGCCCGAGAGCACCGCCGACAGCTCCGGCTCCACGGCGACGACGCGCACCCCCGCCCGCTCCTTCAGGACTTGGCCGACACCGGTGAGCGTCCCGCCTGTGCCGACGCCCGCCACGAAGACGTCCAGTTTGCCGCCGGTGTCCCGCCAGATCTCCTCGGCCGTGGTGCGGCGGTGGATCTCCGGGTTCGCGGGGTTCTCGAACTGCTGCGGCATGAAGGCCCCTTGTTCGCGCACGATCTCCTCCGCCCGCCTGATCGCCCCCTTCATGCCCTGGGACGCCGGGGTCAGGAGGACCTCGGCGCCGTAGCCGGCCATGAGCTGGCGCCGCTCCACCGACGCCGACTCCGGCATCGTGACGATGAGCTTGTAGCCGCAGGCTGCGGCGACCATGGCAAGTCCGACGCCGGTGTTGCCGGACGTCGGCTCGACGATCACGCCGCCGGGCCTGAGCGTTCCGGACGCCTCGGCCGCGCGGACCATCGCGAGGGCGATGCGGTCCTTGACGCTGCCGCCGGGATTGCGGCTCTCAAGCTTCGCCACGACCTCGGCGCCGGTTTCGGCCGAGATCGCCTGCAGCTTGACGAGCGGCGTCCCTCCGATGAGGTCGAGAACCGAGTCTACGATCGGCATGCTGTGGCCCCCTTGTAGAGCGTGGGCAAAGTATAGCACACAGATCGGAATACTTGTTATTTGGACGACCCGCCGGGAGGCCGACGGGAGGGACGCGATGTCTGCGCGCCGAGCGGCCGGACCGCGTCCTGGCCGTAGCGCGCCCGCACGGAGGTGACGGCCCGCCAGAGCTGGTCCCGGCGTGCGTCGGCGTCATCGGGAAAGAGTTCCGGTGCGGTCGACGCGGCGCTCTGCAGGCCGTAGGCGGTGACACCGAGGAGTCGGCAGGGAAAGGCGGTCCCTGGCATGCGGGCGAGCAGGGCCTGCGCCACCTGGCGCAGATCTTCGGCGCGGGCGGTCGGGACCCTCAGGGGGCCCTGGCGGCTGAAGTCCCGGAACTCGCGGTTGCGCAGCCTGAGGCCGACGCCCTTCGCGACCTGGCCCTCGCGGCGCAAGCGCTCGCCGACGCGGTCGCAGACGGCCACAAGAATGGGGTGCAGGTCCCCCGGGCTCTCGATGTCCCGGGCGAACGTCTCCTCGTGCGAGAGCGAGACG
>JAJZVM010000115.1 GCA_021845645.1 Bacillota bacterium | reverse complement strand
CCCTCGCGGGCTGTGCAGTTGCTCTTGGCTAATGGGCTCGTGCTGCCTCGCCCATAGCGGACTTTCACCGCCAAGTCGGCGCCCATGCCGGGCGCACCAGGACGGGCGGGGCCGCACACGCGGCCCCGCCCGCTTCGCATCCGGCGCCCGACCGGGGCGACCGCAGCAGTCCGCCGGTGCTCTACGCGGACCGGCTATAGGGTCCGACGGGCAGCACGACCTTGCCCGAGACGCTGTTCACGACGCCCGCGGCCGAGGTGTACCAAGCCGCCAGAGCGGTGAGGATGCCGATGTACCCGCCGATGGTCGTCATCGACGAGGTGCCGAACGCACCGATGGTCAGCGTCAGGAAGGCCAGGAACAGCAGGACGAAGACGGTTGTCAGGGCGGCGTTCAGGCGGAAGCTGCCCAGCATCATGTAGAACGTGAAGATCGTCCAGGCGAGCAGGAAGAGCGGGACCGAGTTCGGTCCAAGCGCCGAAGCTACGCCCGGGAACAGGAAGATGCCGGCGAACGACATCCAGAACGCGCCGTACGACGTGAACGCGGTGGCGCCGAACGTGTTGCGGTTGAAGAACTCGAAGATGCCGGCGATGATCTGCGCCGCGCCGCCGTAGAGCAGCGCTACGGGGATGACGATGTTCGGTCCTGTTCCCTTGAGGATGCCGGCGTTCGCCAGGCTCAGGAGGAACGTCGTCAGTGCGAAGGCTGCAAGTCCCAGGGGACCTGGGTCAGCGACGGACAGCGAGCGGTTCTCTGGCATGCTCAAAGCTCCCTTCGTACTTTGCGTCCGGTACCGGGACCGTGGCGTGGGCGGCGCGGTCGACGTCGGCGCATACCGTGGTCCCTGCCGACCCGCGCCAAGCACCTTAGGAACCCTGTCGTATCGCCCTCCAATTCTTCTGGAATTGGCAGGAAGGTTCGCCGCTTCTCGCGAAACTCCTCTTCTACCACATGGCGAGGATGGTGGCTGTATGGAGTACGTTCATCCGGCGACGAAGCGAGCAATGCTTGAAGCCCAGGCCGAGCCGGATGCCTACTGGGCCGGCCAGGCCGAGGCCCTGCCCTGGTTCCGCAAGTGGGACCGCGTCCTCGACTGGACACCGCCGACGTTCCGCTGGTTCGCAGGCGGCAAGACCAACCTCGCGTACAACGCCGTCGATCACCATGTGAAGCACGGTCGTGCCGGGCACGCCGCTCTCATCGGCCTGAACGAGTGGGGCGAGCGGCGGACCTACACCTACGCGCAGCTGCTCGACGAGGTGAAGCGCGTCGCGCGGGCCTTGCGCGGCATCGGCGTGGGGCGCGGGGACCGCGTCGCGATCTACATGCCGACCATGCCCGAGGCGATCATCGCGATGCTGGCCTGCGCCCGCATCGGCGCGATCCACATCGTCGTCTTTGCCGGCTTCGGCGGCTCGGCGCTGGCCGAGCGCATCCAGCTCGCGGGCGCGAAGGTGCTCCTCGCGGCCGACCGGACGCAGCGCAAGGGCAAGACGGTCTGGCTGATGCCGATCGTCGAGAAGGCGCTCGAGCAGGTCAAGGTGGAGCGGGTCGTCGTCCTGCGCCGCGGCGAGGGACAGCCAGACCTCGTGCCAAACCGCGACATCGGCTGGCGGGAGTTCCTGGCCCAAGGAGAGGGTCAGTCCGACGCGTACGAGGAGATGGAGTCCAACGAGCCGGCGTACATCCTCGCGACGTCGGGCACAACGGCGAGCCCGAAGCTCGCCGTGCACGTCCACGGCGGCTACGCCGTCGGCATCCACTCCGCGGCGCGCGTCGTGTTCGGCATGAAGCCGGAAGACGTCTGGTGGTCCACGTCGGACATCGGCTGGGTCGTCGGCCACAGCTACATCGTCTACGCGCCCCTCCTGATCGGCGCCACGACGATCGCCTACGAAGGCGCGATCGACTACCCGTCACCCAGCAGCTTCTACAGGATCGTCGAGCGGGAGAAAGTCAGCGGCATCTTCACCGCGCCGACGGCGGTCCGCATGCTCATGGCGCACGGCACGGCAGCGGCCGCGGGCTGCGACTTCTCGGCGCTCGAGCGCGTCTTCTCGGCGGGCGAGGTACTGAACCCGCCAGCCTGGGAGTGGATGCAGAAGGATCTCTTCCAGGACCGCATCCCGGTCATCGACCACTGGTGGCAGACCGAGACCGGCGGTCCGGTGATGGCCAACGCCTGGGGTCTCGGTCTTTCGGCGATCAAGCCGGGCGCCGCGGGCCTGCCGATTCCGGGCTGCTTCGCGGAGGTGCGCACCCCCGAGGGCGAGCCGGTCCCGCGCGGCGAGAAGGGCATCCTTGTCCTGACACGGCCGTTCCCGTCCCTGACGCCGACGATCTGGCAGGACCCCGCCCGCTACGCCCGCGAGTACTGGGAGCGCATTCCCGGCACCTACTTCACGGGCGACGCGGTGCACCTCGACGAGGACGGCTACGTCTGGTTCAGCGGCCGCGCCGACGAGATCATCAAGATCGCCGGCCACCGAATCGGCACGATCGAGGTGGAGACGGCGTTTTTGCGCCACCCGGCCGTCGCGGAGGCCGGGGTGACTGGCAGGCCGGACGAGCTCAGAGGCGAGGTCGTCTCCGCCTTCATCGTTCTGCGCAGCGGACGGGAGCCTGCGGAGGAACTCAAGCAGGAGCTCCTGAAGACGGTACGCGACGAACTGGGCGCCGTGGTCGTCGTCGGCGAGATCAACTTCGTCCGCTCGCTGCCGAAGACCCGCAGCGGCAAGATCATGCGGCGCGTGTTCAAGGCGGTCATCCTCAAGAAGGATCCGGGCGACATCTCGACGATCGAGGACGAGGGCTCGGTCGAGGAGGCACGCGACGCGTGGCGCGAGATGCAGGCCGACATAGGCAGCTGAACCGTTCCGTTGGACTTGCCAACACCACGCAGGGGTCGTTTTGGCCTTGGCTTCCTGCTTCGTCGGGAGCGGTTGCGCAGCGGCGGAAGGCCTCTGCCAGAGGCTTCCCGCCCACAGGCACCTTGGGGGACGCCGCCCGCTGCGCGGCGTCCCCCAGGCGTTCCCGCTGCCGCGCACGTGGCCGCATAGCCCCTGGCGCAAGCGGCAGACTCGGAGCATGGGAGTGGTATGGGCGATCGTGTCGGGAGCCCTGATGGCGGTGCAGGGCGCGATGAACGCCACGCTCGGCCGCCTCATGGGCCTGCTTTGGATGCTTGCGTCGGTCTACGTGATCGGCACGGCGGTAGCGGTAGCCGCGGCGCTGATCTTTTCGCCGCAGCCGCTGCAACCAGCCCGCGCCGGACCTTACATCTGGCTTTCGGGACCGGCCGGCATCGCCATCACGCTGCTCGTGGCCAGCGCGGTGCCGCGGCTCGGCATGGTGCGCACAACGACGTTCATCGTCGTGGCCCAGGTCCTGATGGCCGCGGCGATCGACATGTTCGGCCTCCTGGGCACCAAGGCGCAGCCCTTCTCCCCCTGGCGCCTCGCGGGCGTCGCGGCCCTCGCCCTCGGTTCGTACCTGCTGCTCCGCGACTGGCCGAAATCCTGAGTCTCAGAGCGCGCCCTCAAGGGTTTGCCGCGCCTCGCGCAGTTGCCTCGACACCTGGGCCGGCGCGGTGCCCATGGGCACGCTGCGCCGCTCGAGCGCCTGGCGCGGGTCGAGCAGGGAGTGCAGGGCATCGGCCGTGAAATGCGGCGACAACTCCTGCCACCGCGCCGTTGCCAGCCCGGTGAAGTTTCCGCCGGCTTGGATCGCCGCCTGCACGGCCTCACCGACGATGTGGTGCGCCTTGCGGAACGGCACGCCGCAACGCACCAGGTAATCCGCGAGGTCGGTGGCGAGCGAGAGGTCGCCTGCCGGGATCTCAACGCCCCTTACCTCGAGCCGCTGCACCATCGCGGCCGCCAGCACGAGGCTGTCGAGCGTCGTGTCGACGATCTCGAACAGGGCCTCCTTGTCCTCCTGCAGGTCACGGACGTAGGCGAGCGGCAAGCCCTTGACGGTGGTCATCAGCCCAAGGTGCCTGCCGATCACCCTGCCGGCGCGCCCCCGCATCAGCTCAGCGCCGTCCGGGTTCTTCTTCTGCGGCATCATCGACGAACCGCTCGCGAAGTCGTCCGGCAGACCGATCAGGCCGTAACCCGGCGACGCGTAGAGCACGATCTCCTCGCCGAGACGCGAGAGGTGCAAGGCGGCCGTGGCCGCCGCGTGGCCGAGGTCCAGAGCGAAGTCGCGGTCGGACACGGCGTCCATGCTGTTCTCGTAGATGCCGCCAAGGCCAAGTTCCTGCGCCGTCGCGCGAGGATCCAGGGGAAGCCCGGCACCGGCCAGAGCCCCTGCCCCGAGCGGCGAGCAGTCCGCCTGCTGCCGCGCCCAGGCGAAGCGACGGCGGTCGCGTTCGAACATCCAGAAGTAGGCGAGCAGGTGATGCGCCACGAGCACCGGCTGCGCCGTCTGCAGGTGCGTCATGCCCCACCAGAGCTTCAGGCCCTGGGCTTCGGCGAGACCGAGCAGTGCCCCTTGCATGCGGGCCGTGGCCTGCTCGAGGCCGGTCGCCGCCTCCTTGCAGAACAGGTGGAAGTCGAGGGCCACCTGGTCGTTGCGCGAGCGGCCCGCATGCAGGTAGGCGCCGACCGGCCCCAGCAGGCGCTCGATGGCGCCGTGCACGTCCTCGTCCGACGGCAGGATGGGGAGGACCTCGCCATGCGCGAGGTCCTCCGCGATGCGCCCAAGCGCCCCTTCGAGCTCCTGCGCGATGTCCGCGCTCAGGACCCCGGCGGCCCTGAGCGCGTGCACGTGCGCGATGGAGCCCCGGATGTCCTCCGGCGCCAGCCGCTGGTCCCACCCGATCGAGCGCCCATAGGCGAAGAAGAGCGGATGGGGTCCCTGGCTGAAGCGGCTGCCCCAGATCAGGGACTTCTCCCCGCCATCAGGCATGGGTCTGGGCTTTCTGTGCCTGGGCATACGCCTGGGACTGGAGCCCGTAGAGCGCGATGAAGCCGACCGCCGCCGTGTGGTCGAACAGGTCGCCCTTGTCGTAGGTGGCGAGGTCATGGCTGTAGACCGAGTACGGCGACTTGCGCCCCACGACCGTAACCTTGCCATGGGCGAGCCTCAGGCGCACCTCGCCCGTCACGGCGGCCTGCGTCGACGTGACGTAGGCCTGCAGGGCCTCCCTGAGCGGCGTGAACCAGAGCCCGTTGTAGACCGTCTGCGCGAATGTCTGCTCGATGCCCGCCTTGTGCTGCAGGAGCTCGCGCGGCAGGGTCAGGAACTCGAGTTCCTGATGCGCGGCGATGAGCAGCGTGGCCGCGGGCGCCTCGTAGATCTCGCGGGACTTGATGCCCACCAGCCGGTCCTCCATCAGGTCGATGCGCCCGACCCCCGCGGCGCCGGCGATGGCCTGCGCCTCGGCGATCAGTTGCACCGGGGCGAACTGCACACCGTCGACCGCGACCGGCACGCCAGCCTCGAACGTCACTGCGACCTCCCGGGGCTGGGCGGTGTCGGGGTTTTCGGTCCACTCGTAGCAGGCCTCCGGCGGCGACGTCCACGGGTCCTCGAGCACGCCGCCCTCGACGCTGCGCCCCCAGAGGTTCGCATCGACGCTGAAAGGAGCGTCGAGCGTGGCCTGGACCGGAATGCCGTACTCGGCGGCGTACGCGATCTCCTCGGCCCGCGTCAGGCCCCACTCGCGCGCGGGGGCCACGATCTGGGTGCCCGGCCGCAGCGTGGCGATGGCAACGTCGAAGCGCACCTGGTCGTTGCCCTTGCCCGTCGATCCGTGCGCGATCGCCACCGCGTCGGTCTCGTCCGCGACCTGGCAGAGCGCCTTCGCGAGGAGCGGCCGCGCGAGAGCGGTGGCCAGAGGGTAGCGCCCCTGGTAGAGCGCATTCGCCTTGAGCGCCGGCCAGAGGAACTCGGTCGCGAACTCCTGTTTGAGGTCGATCACCCGCACATCCACGGCGCCGGCGCCGAACGCCCGCTTCGCGAGAGTCTCGTTGTCCTTGGACTCCCCCACATCGATCGTGGTCGCGATCACGTCATATCCCTTGGCCGTCAGCCAGTGGATCGCCACCGATGTGTCGAGCCCGCCGGAGTACGCCAGAACCAGTCTCTTCGTCATGTGCTTCTCCTCCTAGGCTGCCAGCACGGCCCACAGCACGGCCTTCTGCACGTGCAACCGGTTCTCGGCCTCGTCAAATACCCGCGACTGCGACCCCATCAGCACCTCGTCCGTAACCTCCTCGCCGCGATGTGCCGGCAGGCAGTGCAGGAAGATGGCGTCTGGACGCGCCTTGGCCATCATGGCCCCGTCGACGGTGAAGCCCGCGAAGGCCTGCCGCTTCCCTGCGGAGTCCTGCTGGCCCATCGAGAGCCAGGTGTCGGTGATCACCACGTCGGCCCCGGCGACAGCCTCGAGCGGGTCGTGCAGGAGCTGCGGCGGATGTGCCTGCACATGCGGCAGGCCGAGCACCTCCGGCGCCGGTCCGAAGCCCGCGGGGGTCGCGGCGCGCAGCGTCATGCCGAGCCGCGACGCCGCCTGGATCCACTCCTGGAGCATGTTGTTGCCGTCGCCGACATAGGCCACCTCGATGCCGGTCAGGGTGCCCTTGACCTCACGGATCGTCTTGAGGTCGGCAAGCACCTGGCACGGGTGGTAGTGGTCGGTCAGGGCGTTCAGGACAGGCACGCTCGCGGCCGCCGCCAGTTCCTCGATCTCCCCGTGGGCACCTGTGCGCACCACGAGGGCCTGGAGGTAGCGCGACAGGACGCGCGCCGTATCGCCCACCGTTTCGCCGCGGGAGAGCTGCATCTGGTCCTCGGTCATGTAGATGGTGGACGCGCCGAGGTGGAGCGCTGCCACCTCGAAGCTGACGCGCGTCCGCGTCGACGGCTTGCGAAACAGCAGCCCGAGCGTCTGCCCTTTGAGCACGTCGGCCTGCCGCCCTTCGAGACTCGCGGCTGCCTCGAGCAGACCCATGATCTGTCCTGCGGAAAGATCCCCTAAGGTAAGGAGGTCCTGACCCTGGAGACTGATCGCGGTCATCGACACGGGGATCCTCTCCCTTCATAACTCATGCATAAAATGATAGGCGGGTTCATCCTATCCGAGGCCATGATGGCCCCCGGACCGGGCTGAACCCGCCTATCGTCGCGAGGAGATAGTCAGGGAAAGAGGAGAGGCCGCCTGCCGCCGTCCCACCAGCAACGACAACCCCTCCCTTTCCGCTGCGGCATCAGTATACGTGCTTATTGTATTTCATGCAAGCCCTATTCGTTCTTGTCCTGCCTTCGGCTCAGGCGCTGCCGGTCGTGAAGTTGGTCCGGATCTGGAACGGATGCCAGCCGGATCCGTCGCGGTATCGGCCGGCGAAGCTGGCCCGGTACGCCGTCAGCGACTTCAGGGGGTCGACCGCGATGAGCGCCACGCTCATGCCGAGTTCCGCGGGATTCTTCTCGACCTGCGGTGTCAGGAGGTGGCAGGCCACAGTCCGGCCGGCCCCCGTCAGGGACGCGGCGGTGACCTTGAGCTCCTTCACGCCGAGGCCGAAGAACGAGACGGTCACCGGGTAGCCTGCGGGGTAATGGCCGCCACGGAAATTCTGGAGGGGGTCGGGGATCTCCCCCGCCGTGAAGCGGCGCGGCACGGCGGTCATGCCGGATACGGGCCAGATGATCGCGCGCCCGTTCGGCACCTCGCTGCGGCTCTCGAACCCGGCGTTCAAGGTGGTGACGGGAAGGTCCGGGCTCTTCGACGCCTCGCCGGCGATGCCGAATCCCATGCTCGTGAGTCCCGGGTCCAGCAGACCGAAGCGGTGGTAGATCGAGTCGAGCCAGAGCTGCACGGCCTCCTGCGCGCCGACACCGAACGCCATCACCTCGCTGTCGCCATCGCCGTCGTAGCCGAAGGCGACGTCGCGGGACCAAGGCGTGCGGCCGACGAACAGCGGCCAGCCCGGCTTCTCCTGGTGTACGGAGTCCGTCAACGTCCGGCCGTAGCGGTGCAGATTGCGCAGGAAGAACAGCGTGTGTGCGCGGGCCGCCCCTTCAAGCGACAGGGAAAGCCGCCAGGGCGGTATCCCCGCGGCTGAACGGATCCGGTTCACGGCCTCAAGTGCACTGTACGTGTCGGCGTCGTAGGGTGCCACGGACTTCTGCGCATCCTTGGCCACCACGACAGACCAGCTGTAGTGGAAGGTGCGCCCGGGCATCACGACATCGATAGCCAGCCAGTGGCGGCCGGATGCGAGCGGCTGCGCAGGCAGGTAGCTGATGTAAGGTGCCGGCAGACCCGAGATGACCGCCCTGCCGTCCACGTAGAGCGTCGCGTAGCCCGTGTAGGAGCGCGTCAGCTGTGCCTCAACGGGAACCTGGCGCAGTCTCAGAGTGGCACCGGGCTCCGGTGACACCTGCCAGAGGACCGGGCCGCGCACGGCGAGTCCCCCCCAGGCCGCGGCGATCCCCGCCGCCAGCACGAGGCCCGCCACCAGCGCCAGCGGACCGCGGCTCAAAGGATGCGCTGGCCGAGGGCGGAAAGCGCCAGTTCGGCTGCGAGCCGACCGGTACGGTTCTGAATGTCCAGGATCGGATTCACCTCGACGATCTCCATGGATCTCAGGATGCCCGCATCGTAGAGCATTTCCATCGCAAGGTGCGCCTCGCGGTAGGTGATCCCGCCCTGGTGCGGCGTGCCGACCCCAGGAGCGATGTCGGGGTCCATGACGTCCATGTCGAAACTGACGTGGACGCCTGCCGCTCCCTCGACATGCACAAGGGCCTGCCGCATCACCTCGCGCATGCCCAGCTTGTCGATGTCGCTCATCGTGAACACCCTGACGTCCGACTGCCGCAAGGCTTCGCGTTCCGGGGGGTCGAGTTCGCGGATGCCGATGGCCACCACCCGCTGCTCGCGGATCGGCGGCGCTCCGCCGCGCGCGGCGAGCAGCGCGGGGTTGCCGCGCCCGACGGACGCCGCGAGAGGCATGCCGTGGATGTTGCCGGAAGGGGTGGTCTCGTCGGTGTTGAAGTCGCCGTGGGTGTCGAACCAGATCACGGCGGCATCCGCCTCCGCCCGGGCGACTCCGGCGATGGTGCCGATCGCGATCGCGTGATCGCCTCCCAGCACGAGGGGGAACTCGCGGCGCCCGATGATGCCGTCCACGATCTCGCCAAGCTGGAGGCAGCTCGCCACGATCTCGTCCAGATACTTGAGCCTCGGGTCGCCGACGTGGCTCTCTTCAGGCAGGGGCACCTTCAAGTCGCCAAGGTCCACGACCGTGCGTCCGATGCGTTCGAGGCGCTGCTTGAGACCCGCGTAACGGATGGCGGAGGGACCCATGTCGACGCCGCGCCGGCCGGAGCCGAGGTCCATCGGCACCCCGACGACTGCGATGGGACGGTCCAAAGGGTGTGTTCCTCCCGAACCGAACTGGTTTATGCATCCATAGTATAGACGTCGGGGCACGTCGCGGCATAGGCGCGCCGCCGCTCCACTCAGTCTGCCCTCCGCCTGTTGGGGACACCCGGTGCTCAAAGGCTCTGGTAGCTGCCGATATAGGCGTTCTCGGGATAGCCGTACTGCTCCCAGTAGCCCATGACCGCGTCCTGTCCGAGCGCGATGGCAGTGAGCCACTTGACGGACTTGTAGCCGTACATGCCCGGCACGACGAGCCGCACCGGCGCGCCCTGCGCCCTGGGCAACGGCTGACCGTCGATCTCCCAGGCCACGAGCGGTCTGTAGCGCGCGATCTGCACGGCGTCGAGGCCGTCCCAGTACAACCCATCGCCGGACCTGAACGTTATCCAGGGCCTGTGCGCCGGCAGCCAGCCGAGCCCGAGAAGCAGCTCCTGCAGGTCGACGCCGCGGAAGCTGACGCCGTCCACGGCCCAGCCGGTGACGCAGGTGAAGTCCAGGCGCCGCAGGCGATTCGGCATTGCCCTGAGCTGTTGCAGATCGAACGCGCGCGCTCCGGCGACCAGGCCGTCGACGCGCAGGCGGTAGTCGGCGCGAGAGATCGCGGGAAAGCCACCTGTCACCGTATAGGGCACAAAGCCCGGCAGGCTCCCGGATGTCTCGCTGAGGCCCGCGGACGGCTTTCCGCCCAGTGCGGCGCCAACGCCGAGGCGCAGCATGCCAGGCAGGTAGTACGCGGCGGGAAGGGCCAGCAGGCTGCCGACGCCCCAGCGCAGGAATGCCCTGCGCGGCAGGCCGGGCCGAGGCGGGCCATCCGGCCTGGGCCGCCTCGGCGCGATCCTGGGCCGCTCCTCGAATAGATGCGCAACGAGCCAGGCGACGAGACCCGCCGCAGCCAAAGCGTGCACCCAGGTGGCCAGTGCCGCGACGGCGCCACGGCCGAGCAGCAGCCCGAGCCCGGACAGCACCAGCAGCCAGACAAGCGCGAAGGCGATCTGGTGCCGCGGCCGCGCGCCGCCTGGCGGCCAGGGAAAGAGCCGGAGCGAAGCGATCGCGAGGCCGAGTCCGTAGAGTAGCCCGCCGTAGCTGTGCAAAGCCTGCACGAACGGCATGGCGGCGCCAAGGGCACTGCGCAGCGGCGCCGCGAAGATGCCCAGGCCCGAGAGTATGAAGCCGATCAGCAGCGCCGCATGTCGCCAATGACGGCCAGGGAAGGCCTGCCCCAAGTCCATGCTCCCCCTGCACAGGCTCGGATGCTTTCATCTTACCGCTACCAGGCAAGTGCGGCAGGCTGGGGCGGAACCTCAGTCTTCGAGAAGCGCCGAGAGCGTCACAGGCTGCAGGCCGAACCGGCCGGCCATATCGAGAGCTTGCCTGAGGCGGCGCAGGCCTTCGCCGTCGTCGCGCAGGGCGATGATATCTCCGGGGTGGAGGGTGCGCGGCCAGACATGCACCGTCTCGTCGCCGCCGCCGACGTTCCAGAGCGCGATGCGCTCGCCGCGCGCCAGTGCGACCTGTTCCAGGCTGCGATCGAGCAGGCCCCAAGGTGGCCGGAAGAAACGCGGCGGAGCACCGGTGGCGTCCCTGATCAGGCGGTCGGTCCGCGACAGCTGCCCGCCTGCCTTGGCGGCTGACCAGCCTCGCATGTTGCCGTGGTCGTAGCCATGGCCGCCGACCTCGCACTGCGCCGCCTGGATCTCGAGCAGCATCTGCGGGTCGTCCGCGATGTCCCTGCCGCTGACGAAGAAGGTCGCTTTGGCGCCGCGGCTGCGCAGAAGCCTGAGCATGGCCGGCACGACGCGGCCGTCCGGCCCGTCGTTGATCGTGATGGCGATGACGGGGCGCCTGGTCTGCACATGGGTGAGCACGCGGGCAGACGTCTGCGAGCCCTGCAACAGGGCCAGGAGGGCAATGGGCCAGAGCAGCTGCAAGCAGCATCCCCCCATTTAGCGTGCCCGGTCTGCGCCCGCATCACGGCGCAGGTGGCGGAAGGAAGCGCGACCCGGTCGCCAGAAATGACGTCCCGAAACCTTTTCGCGTGAGAAGAGGCCTCGTCGTGCCTTCGGCAAAAAAACACCGTCCTCGCCCTGCCCTGCTCCCCGTGGCCGCTTCCGTGCTGCTCGCCGCGTTCGCCTTCGCCACGGCGGCGATGTCATCGTGGGCCGGGCAGGGGGACGCACCCGCCGCGGGCGCCCTCGCTGTGGCGCCGCACCTCCTGCGCACGCTCAAATTCCGAGCCGGCAGGTTCGCGGTGATCTGGGACGGACGCCAGGGCCAGCTCAGGGTGCGCTGCGGCGCCTCCCGCTCACACCTGGTGTTCGCGACCCCGGCGCATGCGGCGTTTCTCGGGGCCGCCGTCGGCGCGATGAACGCCTCCGGCCAACTCGGCTACTTCGCGGTGCGCCGCGTCCTTGCCGCCACCTACGCCGGCCAGACGATCGCAGCCGTCGCCGAGCGGCACGGAACTGTCACCATCCGTGGCGAGCTCGCGCCAGCCTTCGGCAGGCCTGTCCCCTACATGTTGGCGCTGCGCCCGCAGGGCCCGGCCGCACTGGCCTACCACCTCCGCGTCGGGGCGCCGGCCAACCGCGTCTACCTCGACTGGGCGTCTTCGCCGCAAGAAGGCTACTACGGTTTCGGCGCGCAGTTCAGTCTGCTCGACATGCAGGGGCACGTCGTGCCGATGCTGCCGCAGGAGCACGGCTACGGCCGCGGTCGTCAGCCGCTCACGCTCCTTGCAGACCTGGTTGACCACGGCGCCGGCGGCCACTACTACAACACCTACGCTCCCGTGCCGTTCTTTCTGACAAGCAGCATGCAGGCGCTCTACAGCGAGAACACGGGCTATCAGGCCTTCAACCTGACCCAGGGCGATATCGGCCAGCTCGAGGTGGACGGCCGGGAAGCCCATGGCCTCATCTTCGCAGGATCGACGCCGGCAGGGCTCCTGAGGGCGTACAGGGTCGCAACGGGCCAGGCCCAGGATCTCCCCGCCTGGACGCAGCACGGGCTGATCGTCGCCGCGGAGGGCGGCACGCGGGCGGTGCTCGCACACCTGCATGCCCTGCTCGGCCACGGCGTCAAGGTGACAGGTCTCTGGATCCAGGACTGGTCGGGCCTCCACCGCACGAGCTTCGGCGAGCAGGTCGTGTGGAACTGGCGGCTGGACACGTCGCACTACCCGCACTGGCGGAAGCTGCTCGCCTTCCTGCAGCGCAGACGCATCAAGCTGCTCGGCTACATCAATCCGTTCCTGACCGACACCGGCAAGCCAGCAGGTCCGCAGAACCTCTACCTGGTCGCGAAGGCCAGGGGCTACCTTGTGGAGACGGCCAGGGGCGTGCCCTACGCCTTCCACTATCCCGGCAACACCGCG
>JAJZVM010000024.1 GCA_021845645.1 Bacillota bacterium | reverse complement strand
TCGAGCTCCTTCAAGGTCGCGACGATCGCGTCGAACGCCTGCCACGAACGCGCCGCGCGCCCCCGCCCGCCGTACACGATCAGCTCGTCCGGCTTCTCGCCCACCCGTCGGTCCAGGTTGTTCATCAACATCCGCATCGCCGCTTCCTGCGGCCAGCCCTTGCATGTCCGCTCGGCCCCCGTTGGTGCCTGGATCTGCCTTGCCTCTGCCATGTGCTGCCGGCGGCCGTCCGCCGGTCGCCACCTCCCTGAGATGAGCTGCCGCGCAGGAAAGCCCTGCGTGTCCAGTGTACGCCTTGACGAGCCGGCGGACGAAGGCTTTTGGCTTGCATGCGCCGCCTTGGCGGCGGGCAAACGATGGACATGGGCATATTCACGCGCAGGTTTGCAACCCAGTCCCACGCCGCGCGCCGCTACGCAGGCCAGGGAACCCAGGCCAAGGATCTCCGCACGCCGCAGCTCACCCTGATGACCGTTGGCGGCATCATCGGGTCGGGCCTGTTCCTGGCAAGTGGCCAGGCGATCCACGATGCCGGCCCGGGACTCGTCATCGCCTACCTGATCGGAGCCACAGCCATGGCGATCGAGATGACGGCGCTCGCGGAGATGTCCGCGGCGGACCCGCGCCAGGGCTCGTTCCTCGTCTACAGCCGGCGCGCGCTGGGCCCTGGCTTCACGTTCGTAGGCGGCTGGATCTTCTGGTTCTCGAGCGTGCTGAACCTCGCGGCGGAGGCGACGGCCGCGGCGACGTTCGCTACGCTCTGGCTGCCGCACCTGCCGACCTGGATCCTGTCCTCCGCCTTCGCGCTGACGATCTCCGGCATCAACTTCCTCACCGTCAAGGGCTTCGGCGAGGTGGAGTCCGGCATGTCGGTCGTGAAGCTGCTGGCCATCGCGCTCTTCATCCTCGTCGCCGCGTCGGCCCTCTTCCTGGCGTGGCCCCTGCCGCTCGGGCACGGCCTCATGAGCTGGAGCGGGCACGGCGGCTTCCTCCCCCATGGCCTCAAAGGCGTCGGCGCCGCC
This sequence comes from Bacillota bacterium, assembly GCA_021845645.1. The sequence goes on along the minus strand of JAJZVM010000024.1, from coordinate 56,141 downwards.
ATGATCGTCGTGATGTTCTCGATGTCGGGCACGGGGGTGCTGGGACTGGCGGCGGCCGATGTCCGAAGGCCTGAGCGTACGATCGGGCGCGCTGTGCGGTACGCCACGACTGCCGTCTACCTGCTCTACATCGGCTCCGTGCTGGTGATCACCGCCGTCGTGGGTTGGCAGGCGGTGCCGCTGACGGGCAAGAGCCCGTTCCTCACGGCACTGCACCACTTCGGCATGCCCTGGGCTGTGGACGTCTTCAACGTCGTGATCCTGCTAGCGGTGCTCTCCGCGATGAACGCCGGCATGTTCGCCACCGACCGGGTTCTCGCGGGCCTGGCGCGCGCAGGTGACGCCCCGCACGCCCTCGAGCGCATGCCTCGCGGCATCCCGCGTGCCGCAAACGCCGTCACGGGAGCGCTCCTGCTCATCGTCACGCTCCTCACGTACTTCCTGCCCAAGACCGCCTTCATCTATCTCGTGACGGCCACAGGGTTCCAGTCGATCTTCGTCTGGATGCTGATCGTCGCGACGCAGATCTACTACCGGCCATGGCTCGAGCAGCACCGACCGCACCACCTGCGCCTGAAGCTGGCTTTCCATCCGTGGCTCGGCCGCTTCGAGCTCGTGCTGCTGCTGGCGATCGTCGCGACGGCGCCGCTGGCGCCACGCCAGATGCTGCCGCTTGGTATCGGAGTCGGGGCGACCGCAATCTTCGCCGCCGCCTACCTTGTCTTCCGCGGGATGCACCCTGCGGCAAGCCGCTGAGCCGACCGGCAGGAAGGCCTGGGCAACTGCGCGAAGCTAGGACGGCACTGCCCTCGATGCTGCAAAGACTGGTGCGGCTGTCCAGATCCCGCCTGCCCGCGGTGACCTGGAGCCAGAAAGGATTTCACCCGCCCTGTACCTCAAAGAGGTCTATCTCTCGGGATTCAAGTCGTTCGCCGAGCCGACGACGGTGCAGCTGGCGCCGTCGTTCACTGCCGTCGTGGGCCCGAACGGAACTGGCAAGTCGAGCCTCACGGAAGCGGTGCGTTGGGCCCTCAGCTCCGGGCGCTCCAGCGACCAGCGTCTCGAGAACCGGGAAGAGGTGCTCTTCGCCGGGTCGCCTCAGCGTCGCGCCGCGAACATGTGCGAGGTGCGCCTGACGTTCGACAACCAGGATCGACAGCTGCCGCTCGACCAGAGCGAAGTGGAGATCGTCCGGCGCGTCTACCGCGGCGGCGAGACGGAATACCGGCTGCAAGGGGTATCGTGCCGCGCGCGCGACGTCGAGCGGCTGGTGGCGCATCTCGGCCTCGCGGAAGGCTATGCCTGGATCGGCCAGGGCCGCGTCGAGGAGGTCGTCAACCAGGACCCCGCCCAGCGACGCCGCCTGCTCGAGGACGCCGCCGGTGCCTCCGTATACCGCGAACGCCGGCGCGAGGCCGTGCTGGAACTCGCCCGCGCCGACCAGGAGGCCGATCTCGAGCGCGCCCATCTCGCGGAGGTGGAAGAGCAACTGCCCGAACTGGCGCGGGACGCCGAGCGCGCCGAGGCCGCCGAGAAGTTGCGCGGGCGCATCGCCGAGCTGGAGATCGGCCTCGGCCGCAGGCGTCTCGATCGGCTGGCCCAGGCCCGCCAGCGGGCCGAGACCCGTCTTGCGGCGCAGGAGGCCGAGGAGGGCGGCAGCGCCGCCGCGACGTCCGCAGGCGAGACGGCCATGAGCGCGGTGACGGGCCTCAGCGCGCGGCTCGCGACCGGTCTTGCCCACCTTGACCGGCTGGCCGCGTCCGTCGGCGGGCGGCTGGAGGCTGCGTCGGCGCACGCCGCGGCCGCGGTGGAGAGAGAGCGGAGCGCCCTCGAGCGCCACGAGGCGCTCGAGGAGGCGCAGGTGCGCCGCGAGCGCGAGATCGCGGCGTCGCAGAGTCAGGCGTCGGCCGCGAGCCTGCGTCTTGGAGCGGCCGAGGAGCTCCTGCGCCAGATGGGCGTGGCCGGCCGCGAGTCCCTGCGCGCGGCCGCGCAGAGGCCCCAGGTGGAGGCGGCCCTGGCCGCGGGCGCCGGTGAGGCGGCGCGCCTCACGGCCGCAGTCGGCGAGGGATCGCTGGCCGCCGAGGTGGCCGAGGTGAAGGCCCGTGCGCAGGCCGAGCACCTGGCGGCGGCTGAGGAGAGCCTCCAGCTGGCGCGCAGCGAGCTCCAGGCGAGCCGGCACGCCGAGGAGGCGGCCCGGACGGCGCACGACGGGGCCGAGCACAGCCTCGCGCTGCTGCGCGATGCCCAGCGCGACGCGGAGCGGCATGCGCCGGCCGCCGTGCGCGCGGTGCTCGCCGCGGCGTCTGCGGGACGCCTCAAGGGCATCGTCGGCACGCTGGGCAGTCTGGTGACGCCGCGCGAGGATGGCTTCGGCCTCGCGCTCGCGACGGCGCTCGGCGGACAGGCGAGCGACATCGTGGCGCAGGACGAGGCTGCGGCGCGGGCGGCCATCGCGTTCCTGCGCCAGAGTGGCGCCGGCAGGGCCACATTCCTGCCCCTGGACGCCCTGACACCCGGCGAACCGGCTCAGCCGCCGAGGCGTGAGCCATGCCTCGGGGTCCTCGCGGATCTCTGCGACTACCCGCCAGAGATCGCGCCGGCGGTGCGCCTCAGGCTCGGGAGAACACTCGTCGCCCAGGACCTGAGTGCAGCTCAGGCCGTCGCCGCAGGCACGGGCCGGCGCCACCGGGTCGTCAGCCTGGATGGGCAGATCGTGCAGGTCGGCGGTGCGCTCACCGGCGGCCAGGCGGTGCAGCGGCTGCCGCATGCCCCGTCCCGCGAGGCCTTGGCCGCGGCGGAGGGCGAGCTCACGGCGGCCAGGGAGCGCGAGGAGAAGGCCAGTGTGGCCTTGGGTCAGGCGATCGCCCGCGAGCGCCAGGCGGCCCGGACGCGCGACGAGGCGCAGATCGACCTCGAGAGCCGTGCCAGCGCTGCGCGACTGGCGACGCAGGAGCACGAGGGCCTGCTCCGCGCCCAGGCCGCGGCCGAGGCCGAGCAGCAGAACCTGCGTCGCGAGCTCGAGAGGATCGATGCCTTGGCGCCGTCAGCGGATGTCGAGAGACTGCAGGCCGCGGCCCTGGACGAGGCGCTGGCGCGCGAGGAACTGGCACGCCTCGAGACGGAGCTCGCGCGTCTGGGCCAGGACATCGCGTCGGGTCGGGCAGGACTCGAGGCGGGCCGGGCGCACCTCGACGACGCCAGGGCAGAGGCCGCCGCGAGCCAGCAGCGCCGCGAGACCGCCTTGCGCTGGCGCGATGCGATCAGCCTGCGGCGGCGCGAGGGCCAGCGCCTTGAAAGCGACCTCAGGGCGTTCGAGCGCCTGCTCGAGCGTTTCCTCCGCACGGCGACCGGTCGCGCCGCAGGCGCGGCGGAGGCGATCGCGAGCCTGCGCGAAGAGGTCGGGCGTCTTGCGCAGGAGCGCCAGACGGCGGAGAGGCAACTGCTCGCGTCTCATGGCGAGGACGTGCTGAGCCGCAAGGTGCCTGCCTTGACCGCCGCTGCCGAGGAGGAACTGCAGCAGGCCAGGCGCCAGTTGCAGGAACTCGGTGGCGCGTCGCCCGAGGCACCGGCGCGCCTCGCAGAGGCCTCGCGCCGCCGCACGGAGCTCGAGGAGCGGCTTTTGGACCTGCAAGGCGCCAAGGCGGCGCTCGTCGACGTTCTGGCCGCCGCCGACCGCGCCGTGCAGGAGCGGCTTGCGCAGGCGCTCGACGTGGTCGGCCGCCGGTTCGGCGAACTGGCAGGGGAGCTTTTCGGCAGCGGCGCCCGTGCGGGCCTCGTGCCGGTCGCAAGCGGCACCGACCTAGAGGTGCAGCTGCCCGGCAAGGAGGCCGTCCGGCTGAAGTGGCTTTCGGGCGGCGAGCGGGCGCTCGCGGCGATCTGCTTCCTGTTTGCCCTGTCGGCGCTGCGCACGCCGCCCTTCTACCTTCTTGACGAGATCGAGGCCAGCCTCGACGAGCGCAACGTCGAGCGCTTTGCGCAGTTCCTGCGCCGCCAGGAGGGGCGTCAGCTCGTGGTGGTCACGCACCAGCGGCCGACCATGGAGGCCGCCGACCAGCTCATCGGCACGACCATGCAGGAGCGGGGCGTCACGCGCCTCGCAGGGGTCCAGTTAGGGGAGGACGGCCAGGGTGGCGATCTGGGACAAGTGGCGCAAGGGGCTTGAACGCACGCGCCAGGCGCTGAAGGCGCGACTCGAGGACTTCGGCGGCCAGGGGGCGTCCCGGGAGGAGATGCTCGACGCGGTCGAGGAAGCGCTCATCACCGCGGACTGTGGCGTCGCGATCGCCCGGGAGGTGCGCCTGGCGCTCTCCCGGCGTCCGCTCGAGGACATGCCCGCGGCGTTTCGCGAGGAGATCTCCCGTCTCGCAGGTCCCGCCACAGACCTCCGGTTCGCGGACGCGGGCCCGACGGTCTGGCTGCTGGTCGGTGTCAACGGCGCGGGCAAGACGACGACGGCGGGCAAGCTCGCGGCCCTCTACGGCAAGGCGCAAGGGCGCAAGGTGGTGCTGGCCGCGGCGGACACCTACCGGGCGGCGGCCACGGAGCAGCTCGCCATCTGGGCCGAGCGTGCCGGCGCCGAGTTGGTGGCGGGCAAAGAGCGGCAGGATCCGGCATCGGTCGCCTTCCAGGCGATCGAGCAGGCAGGGGCGAACCACGCCGACCTCGTGATCGTCGATACGGCGGGCAGGCTGCACAATCGCCAGGGTCTGCTCGATGAGCTCGGAAAGATCGGACGCGCGGTTGCACGCGCGCAGGCTGGCGCGCCGCACGAGGTGCTGCTGGTGGTGGACGGCGCGACGGGGCAGAACGCCCTGGCGCAGGCCCAGGGCTTCCTTGGGGCGGTCCCCCTCACGGGGATCTGTGTGACCAAGCTCGACGGCGCGGCCAAGGGCGGGTCCCTGCTCGCGGTGCGCAGGGCGCTCGACCTGCCCGTCAAGCTCGTAGGACTGGGCGAAGGGCTCGAGGACCTCGTGGCGTTCGACCCGGCGGCCTACGTCGACGGCATGGCGCCCGCCTTCCGCAGCGCGGCCGAATAGCGGGCGACGCCGCCATGAGCACGCCCTCATGGGTGCATTGGATCCCTGACGAGCATCGAGCCGTCCGGCAGCACCTTGGTCCAGGCGAAGACGTTGACCAGCTTGGCCATGCCGGGGAGCGACAGGTAGATGTGGCTACCAGTCAGCCGCGGGTGGACGACGACGGGCTTTGGCAAGGCTTTCCTTGCCCAGCAGGGGCCTGGGTAGGTGCCGCCGAGGATAGGGGCGGCGGTTTCCCTCTCGGCACGCAGCCTTTGGGATAGGCGCCTCCAGTTGCTCCAGACGTGCCTCCACCGATTCCTTACAGGTAAGGGGAGGGCGGACCTGGACCGAACGCGTTTCCCAAACTTGAGCCCCCGGCCGCGATAGCGACCGACGCAGCGCAGTGCGACGCGAGCCCGTAGCCGGAGGCGAACTTCACTTCGCCGAGGCTGCGGCTTGACAAGGCCGCCGCCTCCTTTCGGCAAGAGGCCAGCTCCTGCAGCTGTACGGATCAGCGCGCCAGCGGCAGACCTGTCCGATGCCAGGCCAGCATGCCGCCAGTGAGATGGCTGACGTTGTGGAAACCCATGTCAAGAAGCTCGGTTGCCGCTGCCTGACTCCGATGGCCCGAAAGGCAGATGAGCGCGATCGGCGTGTCGCGCGGCCAGTCCCTGACGGCTCGTCCGGTGGTGCCGAGCGGCGCGCTCACCGCGCCTGCGATGTGCCCTTGCGCGTATTCGCGGGGCCGACGCACATCCACGATCCTGAGACCCTGCTCCTGCTGTGCAAGGCGCTGCAGGTCGGCAGGCCCTAGATCCTTGAGTCCCTTCGGGTGGCGAAAGAGGCCGAGCGAAAACAACCCTCCACCCCCTGTGCATTGGTGAAGGTAGTATACGGTCAGGCGCGCCAGTCGGCGCAAGAGAGTGTGACCAAGTTGTCAGTCCACATAGCCGGCGTTTGGATGGCTGAACTGCCGCCCCGGGTCCCTCAGACCGCACCGACCATGCCCATGCCAGCGATGCAGACGAGGACGAGGACAAGCCAGGTGGACGCGGCGACGACGCGCTGCAGGGCCGTCACGCTGTAGTAGCCCGCCTCCGTCTCGGCCTTTCTGCTGCGCCACCTGCCGATCAGCTGGATCAGCACGAAGACGGCGATGATGGCCGCCAGAACAGAGCGGAAGAAGAACGCGGCGGCAATCAGGATGGGAAGTCCGATCCACCAGAGCGCAGGCGAAATCGCAGCGACGATTCGCCCTCCGTCGAGCGGCGCGACCGGGATGAGGTTGAATAGCTGCAGGAAGAATCCCGTGTACGCAAGCGACAGGTACATGCCCGCGGACCCGGATGGGACGGCGAACGTGCCGATCAGGAGCGCAGCGACGGCCGCCGCCGCACCGAACAGCGGACCGGCGGCTGCGATCTTGAATTCTTGCCACGCGTTCAGTGGCTGTTGGCGTAGGGTGATGGAGGCGCCGAAGAACGGAATGAACACAGGTAGACCGGCGTGCATGCCCTCACGCCGGATGGCGATGTAGTGCCCGAACTCATGGATGGCGAGCATGATGACGAAGCCGATGCCGAAGGGCCAGCCGAAGGCGAGCCCGTAGAGGAACATCGATGCGAGCGCGGAGAGCAGCGTGAAGATCAGCTTGAACTTGAAGAGCAGCAGGAGCACCGTCTTCAGTTTGCCGAGTACGACCAGCACGGCTGCGATGGCGCTGCCGATCTTGGTCCTGAGACCGCCGCGCCGCTTCCCGACGACGCGATCCGCGACCACTTCCGGCGAGAGCGGATCCTCGGACATCGCGGACAGCCTCCCTTCGGCCCGGGTCGCCGATGTCTGGTAACGACACTATAAGCGATCGCACGCCTGCCTTGCTGTGGAAAGGGGAGGGCATTCAGATCACCGGACGGAGGATGCGTCGCAGGAAGCACGTTCGCCCGCCCGCCACTTGACGCCATTGCGGCGCGTCCGGTAACCTCTGTTAACGTTACGGCTTAACGGGGAGCGACCGCTCTTGGATGTGCTCGCTCGGCGCGCGCTGCTCTACGACTTCTATGGCCTCGCCCTGCGCGAGCGCCAGCGCAAGGCCTACCAGCTGCACTACCTCGAGGATCTCTCGCTCGCCGAGTGCGCGGAGGAAATGCAGTGCAGCCGTCCCGCGGCGCTGCTGCTGGTGCGGCGCGCGGAGAAGACGCTCGAGGAGCTGGAGACGGCCATTGGCAGCATCGCGCAGCACGCGCGGGACGTCAGCGCGTGGCAGGCCGTCCTGGCCGCCGCGGAGCGGCGGGACCTCGATGCCCTGCGCACGATAGCAACCGATCGACTGAAGGAGCTGGCGGCGGATGTTTGAAGAGCTGCAGGAACACCTGCGCCAGACGTTCGATCGCCTGCGCGGGCGCGGCAAGCTGACTCCGGACGACATCAAGAAGGCCCTGCGCGAGGTGCGCATCGCTCTGCTCGACGCCGACGTGCACTTCGCCGTGGCGCGCGATTTCGTCGCGCGGCTCGAGCCGCGCCTCTTGGGTCAGGACGTGCTGGAGAGCCTGACCCCCGGCCAGACCGTGCTGCACCACGTGCAGGAGGAACTGCAGGAGCTCCTTGGCGGCCAGACGCACCACATGCGGCTCGGCGGAGCCGCGCCGCATGTGGTGCTGCTCCTGGGACTGCAGGGTGCCGGCAAGACGACCCTTGCCGCAAAGCTCGCGCTGCGCCTGAAGCAGGAGCAGCACTGGCCGCTCCTCGTCGCCTGCGACCTCAAGCGTCCGGCCGCCATCGAGCAGCTTGCGGTCCTGGGCGAGCGCATCGGCGTGCCGGTGATGCGGCCGGAGTCCGAGGACCCGGCAGAGGTTGCGCGGGTGGGCGTCGCGCGCGCGCGCAGCGCGGGTCAGGACGTCGTGCTGATCGACACGGCCGGACGCCAGCAGGTGGACCCGGAGCTCATGGCGGAGCTGCGGGAGATCCGTGACGCGGTCAGGCCGCAGGTCTCGCTGCTCGTGCTCGACGCCATGACGGGCCAGGCGGCGATGGAGACGGCGAAGACATTCTCGGAGGAGATCGGCATCGACGGCGTCGCGCTCGCGAAGTTGGATGGTGATGCGCGCGGCGGGGCCGCTCTGTCGGTGCGGGCGGCGACGGGCAAGCCGATCATGTTCGCCTCCGTGGGCGAGCGGCCCGAGCAGCTCGAACCCTTCCATCCGGACCGCATGGCGCAGCGCATCCTCGGCATGGGCGACGTCATGGGACTCATCGAGCGGGTGCAGAAGCAGGTTTCCGAGCAGAAGGCCGGAGAGATGCAGGGGCGCCTGAAGAAGGGCGAAGTGACGCTCGACGACCTGATGGAGCAGCTCCAGTCGGTGCGCAAGATGGGCTCCCTGCGTGAACTCCTCGGCATGATCCCCGGCGTCTCGCGCAAGGTCAAGGATGCCGACGTGGACGAGGGTCAGGTTGCGAAGAATGTTGCCATCCTGCAGTCGATGACGCGCCAGGAGCGCCGAGACCCGCGTCTTCTCGACGCAAGCCGCCGCAGGCGCATCGCGAAGGGCTCGGGCACGAGCGTCGCGGATGTGAACCGGATGCTGCGCCAGTTCGAGGAGATGCGCCGGATGGCGAAGGCGATGCGGGGCATGCGCGGCAGAATGCCGCAGATGCCACCACTTGAGAGGAGGTGAGCGAACTGGCCGTCAAGATCCGTTTGCGCCGGATGGGCGCGAAGAAGAACCCGTTCTACAGGATCGTCGTCGCCGACAGCCACTCGCCGCGCGACGGGCGGTTCATCGAGGAGATCGGCTACTACGACCCGAAGAAGCAGCCGGCCGTGATGGAGATCCAGGCAGAGCGCGCGACGTACTGGTTGAAGAACGGCGCGCAGCCCTCTCAGACCGTGCGTGATCTCCTGCGTCGGGCAGGTGTCGTCGCAGGCGGCAACCAAGGGGAAGGGACCGACTGATGGAGAACGCGCTCAGGCTTCTGGTGCGATCGCTCGTGCGCGACCCGGACGCGGTCCGCATCGAGCGCCACGACGAGGGCAAGAGGCTCCTCTTCGTGGTCTGCGTCGCCCAGGAGGACGTCGGCCGAGTCGTTGGCCGCGGCGGCCGGATCGCCAAGTCCCTGCGCACACTGATGCGTGCGGTGGGCGAGCGGGAAGGCCACCAGGTCGTCGTCGAGGTCAAGTGAAGCTGGAGGTCGGGCGCATCGTCGCCGCCCAAGGCCTGCGCGGCGAGCTCCGTGTGCTGATGGACGATCCGTCCATTCCGCTCGCGGGTCGCAGCTTGCAGGTGGAGGGCGAGGACGGGGAGCGCCGCGTGGACGCGGAGCGACCTTGGAAGGCCGGGGCGATCCTGGCTCTGAGCGGTGTCACGAGCCGCAGCGACGCGGAGCGCCTCGTGGGCCGTCGCCTCCTTGGCGACGACCAGGGACGTCCGGAGCTCGGCGAGGGCCAGTTCTACGTGCACGACCTGATCGGCTGCGACGTCTTCGACGAGGCCGGACGCCTGCTGGGAAGCCTCCAGGCCGTCGAGCCGAAACCGGCGCAGGACATCTGGGTGGCCGAAGGCCCGAAGGGGACCTACCTCATCCCCGCGGTGCGCGCCACGGTGCTGGCGGTGGACCCGCAGGCACGGCGCATCACGGTGCGGGGAGGCGGCGTGCTTGGGCCGGACACTGCTGGTTGATGTCGTGGGGCTGTTCCCGGAGGTCGTTGCGCAGGGGCTCGCGACGAGCGTGCTCGGGCGGGCGCAGGCGCGCGGTCTCATGGCCGTGCGTCCCGTGCAGCTGCGCGACTACGCGCTCGGGCGCCACCTCTCGCTCGACGACGAACCCTACGGCGGCGGCGCCGGCATGCTGCTCAGACCCGAGCCGGTACTGCGCGCGATCCGCGACCTGCGCACGCCTGACAGCCAGGTTGTGCTGCTGGCAGCGGATGGGGCAAGATTCGATCAGGACGGCGCTCGGGAACTCGCTCTGCGCGACCACCTCATCCTGCTCTGCGGTCACTACGAGGGGTTCGACGCCCGCGTTCGCCATTTCGTCGATCGCACGCTGTCGCTCGGCGACTTCGTGCTCAGCGGTGGCGAGCCGGCCGCCCTGGCCATCATCGACGCGGTGGCGCGCCTGAGGCCAGGTGTGATCGACCCCCAGTCGCTGCTCGAGGAATCGTTCAACCAAGGTCTCCTGGAGGCCCCGCAGTACACGAGACCACCTGTCTTCCAGGGCATCGGGGTGCCGCCGGTGCTGCTCTCAGGTCATCACCAGCGCATCGAAGGCCATCGCCATGTGGTGGCCAGAACGCGTACGGGACGCCTGAGGCCGGGCGGTGCCGGGACCCGCGCTTCCAAGATCCCGAGAGAGGAGGACTGAGCCATGGACGAGCTCCGACGCATCGAGGAGGAGCAGATGCGGTCCGACGTGCCCGAATTCCGGCCGGGTGACACCGTGCGCGTCCACGTCAAGGTCGTCGAGGGCAACCGCGAGCGCATCCAGGCGTACGAGGGCGTCGTGATCGCCCGCAAGCACGGCGGGCTGCGCGAGACGTTCACCGTGCGCCGCGTCACCTACGGTGTCGGCGTCGAGCGTACCTTCATGCTCCACTCGCCGCGCATCGACCGGATCGAGGTGCTGCGCCACGGCATCGTGCGGCGCGCGAAGCTGTACTACCTGCGTGGCCTGAGCGGAAAGGCTGCGCGCATTCGCGAGCGGCGGTAGGCTGCCGGCGGGGGCGGGGACTCGCCCTCGCCGGTCTCAGTTTTTCGACGTGCGGAGGTGGAATATTGTTCGGGGGACAGCCCCGCAAAGCCCTGCGCGACACGCTTGAGACCGTGATCGTCGCCGTCGTGCTGGCGCTCGTCATCCGCACCTTCGTGGTGGAGCCGTTCGTCGTGGACGGCTACTCGATGCAGAATACCCTGCAGAACCATGAGCGTCTGCTCGTCAACAAGCTCTCGATGTGGTTCAGCCCCTTGCACTATGGCGAGATCATCGTCTTCCAGCCACCGCTCGCGGGGCAGGGGGACTATGTCAAGCGGGTGATCGCCACGGGCGGGCAGACCGTCTCCATGGTGAACGGCCAGGTCTACGTGAACGGCAAGAAGATGCCGCAGCCCTTCCTGGACTGGCACGGCGTCAGCACCGAGGACCACTGGAACATGCCGCCCCTCAAGGTGCCAAAGGGCGACATTTTCGTGCTCGGCGACCACCGTGCCGCGAGCGAGGACAGCCGCTTCTTCGGACCGGTGAAGGTCTCGGCGGTGCAAGGCGTGGCCTTCTGGGTCATCTGGCCGCTCAAGAGCTTCGGTCCGGTCCCGTACTAGCGTTGGGCGGCTTCACGGGCTGAGACGGTCCCGGGTGCGACCGATGTGGAGGTGTGCTGCGTGAGTCGTGGGCAGCCCATGCACATGCAGCGGGCCGAGACGGTGCTGCGCGATGCGCGACACCATCTCGACCTCTGGCTCGAGGTGGCCGACGCCCGCGCGCCCGCCTCCTCTCGGTTGCCGCGCCTCCGGCACCTGCTGGCGGCCGTGGAGGGGGCACTCGTCCTCACCCACATGGACCAGGCGGACACCCGGGCCATGCAGGCCTGGCAGGCTGTACTGCCCGAGCCGTGCTTCCTCGTCAACGCCCGCCAGACGGTCCCTGTCGCCTTGCGGCGCTGGCTCTCGGATCATATGGGCAGACCGCCGCTGCGCATCTTCGTCGCAGGGCTGCCGAACGTCGGCAAGTCGACGCTGATCAACCGCCTGGCCGGTGCGCATGTGGCGCCCGTCGGCGCGCGGGCCGGGGTGACGCGGGCCGAGACCTGGGTGCGGCGGGGCGACCTCGCGATCCTCGACCTGCCGGGGATCCTGCCCAGGCAGCCAGGTCTGATCGCGGCCGCGCTCGGCCTGGTGCCCGAAGGACTGTACGACGCCCACGAGGCGGCGCTGGCCGTGCTCGAACGCCTGCCTGCCGCGGCCAGCCGCTACGGCGTCGACGTGGACCAGGAGGTCACGCTCGAGGCGGTCGCCGAGAGGCAGAACCTGTTCGCCAAGGGCGGCACGCTGGATCTTGAGCGCGCCGCGACCAAGGTGCTGCAGGATCTGCGCAGCGGCAGGATCCTGCCGGCGCAGCTGGAGTGGCCCGATGCCGAGTAGGGAACGGCTGCAGGGGGCCGTGCTGCGCAGCGAGGAGCTGCGGGCGTGGGGCTACAGGCTGCTTTGCGGGCTCGACGAAGTGGGACGCGGGGCGCTGGCGGGACCTGTGGCGGCTGGAGCGGTGGTGCTGCGCGGTCCGCTCGACCTTGCAGACCTCGACGACTCCAAGCGGCTGACACCTCTGCAGCGCAGGCAGCTCGCGCCGCAGATCCGCGCCATGGCCGCAGCGTCGTCGGTCGGCTACGCGCAGGCGCGGGAGATCGATCGGCTTGGTATCGTCCAGGCGACGGCCCTCGCCATGCGTCGCGCGCTCGCCGGTCTTGGCCTTGCGCCGGACCACCTGCTGCTCGACGCCTTTCCTCTGCCGGGGGTGGACCTGCCGCAGATCGCGCGCGACAAGGGCGACCGGCTGTTCCAGGAGGTAGCCGCCGCGTCCGTCATCGCCAAGGTGGACCGGGACGCTCTGATGGAGCGGATCGCCGCGGCCTACCCGGAATACGGCTGGCGCAGCAACAAGGGGTACGGCGCGCCTGGGCACATCGAGGCGATCCGGCGCTGCGGCTTGTCGCCGTGGCACAGGCGGAGCTTCTGCCAAGGCTTAGAACGCCCCGCCGCAGGCGCCTGACGGTCGCCAGCGCGGCGTCCCTCGGGGGACATCGGCAGGAGCCTGCGGTTTTGGGCGCGCCACGACGTCCAGCCTGCCGCTAGTTGCCGTAGATGCGCCGCGCGCCCAGGTACGTATTGGCCCAGTAGGGATCTGAAAGGTTTGAGTAGTGCGTGACCGTTCCCCAGGTCTCCGCCTGGATGAACTCGTCGTTGCCCATGTAGATGCCGACGTGGCTCGCATAGCCTTCGGTGTCGAAGAAGACGAGGTCGCCCGGCTGGAGTTCGTTCTCCGGAATCGGCGTGCCGACGTCGTACTGGGCGCTCGAGGTGCGCGGCAGGTTCACGCCGAGCACCTGGCCGAGGTACCAGACGAGACCTGAGCAGTCGAAGCCGACCGACGGGGCTGAGCCGCCGAAGACGTAGCGCACGCCGAGATACTTGGGCGCGATCGCCGCAAGCTCGGCGCCGAACGTGGACGGGGCGGGAACGTCTGCGGCCACGGCGGAAGCGCTCGGAATGACGAGTGTCTGGCCGATCTGCAGCTGGCCTGCGACCGCACTCGGGTTCGCCGACTCGAGCGCCGCGAGCGGCACGCCCTGGGAGGCGGCGATCGAGGAGAGGGTGTCGCCGGACTGCACGACATAGAGGCTGCCGCGCGGATCCGACCCGCGCGAGGCGACGTGCGCCAAGGCACCGAAGGTCCGGAAGGTAAGGTTGGCCACGACACCCGTGACCGGGAGTCCATGCGCCCTCTGGAACGCCTCCACGGCGGCGAGGGTCGCTGTGCCGAAGACGCCGTCGACGCTTACGTTGTAGCCGAGGTCGCGAAGTTTAAGTTGGAGTACCTTGACGTCCTGGTGGTCTGTTGTGCCGTAGCGTAGTACTTCCTGGCCGAAGGCAGCGTGTCCGATTCCTGCGGGCAGCAGCATCGCGATCAGCGCACCGCCCAGCACCGCACCCGAGACCCGGTTCCGTTCGAGCCGTAGACGCACGAGGAGACCCCCTTGACGAGTTGCCTCCGAGGTTAGCTCTGGGTTCGGGTCCAAGGGAGCAGATGACCCGTCGCCTTGCGGCGATTCACCCGGCGGTCGGGCCGAGGCCCGACGCTAACTGGTTCCCCCGTAAGCTGCAGGTGCAGCTATTCGGCATGCAACCATTCTACACAGAGGAAGTTGTCGCTGTCACGTGGCATTTTTCGCTTCATATGCAGAGCCTGGGCCCACTGACGCCCCTTGTCTCCTGTCCCGATGGCCTTGTCCCAGTCGGCCTTTCGGGCAGACCGGGTCAGGTGGTACTGGACAGAGGGCACACGGATGCGGCAGGGTTGGCTGAGCAGGAAATGCTACCGGTACGCCGAATGCAGCCGGGACGTTCGCCCAGCGTCCCCGCGAAGGCCTGGACCAGCACGGGAGGAAAGCCATTGCGACCGCTGATCATCGTGGAGAGCCCTGCCAAGGCCAAGACGATCGAGAAGTTCCTCGGACGAACCTATACGGTTCGCGCTTCCAAGGGCCATGTCCGCGACCTGCCCAAGAGCCAGCTCGGCGTGGCGGTCGACAAGGACTTCGAGCCGCGCTACATCACGATCCGCGGCAAGGGCGACGTGATCAAGGAACTGCGGGAGGCGGCCAAGAAGGCCGAGCGCGTCTACCTCGCCACCGACCCTGACCGCGAGGGAGAGGCGATCAGCTGGCACCTGGCACAGGTGCTGGGCCTCAAGGACCGCGAACCGGTGCGCATCGTCTTCCACGAGATCACGAAGGATGCCGTGCGCGGCGCCCTGCGCCACGCGCGCGCCATCGACTACCGCCTTGTCGACGCGCAGCAGGCGAGACGCGTCCTGGACCGGCTCGTGGGCTACCAGCTGTCGCCGCTGCTCTGGCGCAAGGTGCGCCCCGGCCTCTCGGCGGGGCGCGTGCAGTCCGCGGCGGTGCACCTGATCGTCGAGCGCGAGGAGGAGATCCGCGCCTTCAAGCCCCTCGCGTACTGGACGCTCTCGGCGGAGCTCGTTGGCCAGGCGGGCGAGTCGTTCACGGCGCGCTACCAGCAGGATGGCGAGGACGGCGAGCGCATCCTGGATGAGGCGTTCGCCGAACGCGTGGCCGCCGAGATCCGCGGGGGCGAGCTTCGGGTCGCGGCGGTCGAGAGCCGCCACCGCCGTCGCACGCCGCCTCCGCCGTTCACCACGTCGACCTTGCAGCAGGAGGCATCGCGCCGGCTCGGCTTCACCGTGCGCCGGACCATGGCCGTGGCGCAGGCGCTCTACGAGGGACTCGAACTGGCGGGCGAGGGCCATGTCGGACTCGTCACCTATATCCGCACCGACTCGACGCGCATCGCGGATGAGGCGCGCGACGCCGTCGCGCAGTACATCCGCGCGAGGTTCGGCGACGCATACGCCCAGCCGGCCGAGCGGCGCGAACGCCGGCGCGTGGGCGTACAGGACGCCCACGAGGCCATCCGCCCCACCTCCGTGGAGCGCCACCCGGACACGCTCAAGGCCTCCTTGACCCGCGAGCAGCTGCAGCTGTACCGCCTGATCTGGCAGCGCTTCGTCGCCAGCGCGATGAGCCCGGCCGAGTACGACCAGACCACCATCCGCCTGACCTTCGGCGAGCACCCCTTCCGCGCCGTCGGCAGCGTCCTCGTCTTCCCCGGCTTCCAGGCCCTGACGGGAGCGGGCGACGAGGAAGAGGGCAGCGACCTGCCGCCCCTCGCCGAGGGCGAGCGCTGCACCTGCCAGAAGGCGGCCGTGGAGCCTCACGTCACGGAACCGCCTGCCCGGTATACCGAGGCGACCCTCGTCAAGGCGCTCGAGGAGCGCGGCATCGGCCGCCCGAGCACCTACGCCCCGACCATCCAGGTCATCCAGGACCGCAAGTACGTCGAGCGCATCGAGCGCCGACTGCATCCGACCGAGCTCGGCGAGATCGTCGACGGCATGCTGCGCGAGCACTTCCCGGAGGTGGTGGACCCCGAGTTCACCGCAGACCTCGAGGGGCGCCTCGACCAGGTGGAGGAGGGGAAGGTGGGCTGGAAAGAGGTCCTGAGGGACTTCTACGTGCCCTTCCATCGCGACCTCGAACAGGCCGAGGCGGCGATCGGCAAGGTGGAGCAGCAGGACGAGGTGTCCGACGTGCCATGCGAGAACTGCGGCCGCATGATGGTGATCAAGCATGGGCGGTTCGGCCGCTTCCTCGCCTGTCCCGGCTATCCGGAATGCAAGAACACGAAGCCGCTGCGCGAGCCGACCGGCGTGCAGTGCCCCTCATGCGGCGGCGAGATCGTCGAGCGGCGCACCAGGCGCGGTCGGACGTTCTACGGCTGCGCCAACTACCCGAACTGCACCTTCACCACCTGGAAGCGCCCGGTGCGCGAGAGCTGTCCCGAGTGCGGCGCGTTCCTTGTCGAACAGCCCCGCAGGGGCGGACAGGGAGAGTACGTCTGCGTGCGCGAGGGCTGCGGCTACCGGCGGCCGATGGCGCAGGTCCGCTAGCCCCGGGGGAGGGAGGCCGATGCGCGTCGACGAGCTGGAGATCGCCCGGCTCATGGACCATCTGCGCCTCAGGAACGCGTCGCCCCATACCGTGCGCGCCTATCGCTCCGAGCTGCTCGCCCTCGGCCGCTTTCTGGCCGGCGAGGAGCTGACGCCGGGTCTCCTGCGCGCCTACCTCGCCAAGCTGCAGCAGGGCGGCAAGGCACGCCGCTCGATCGCGCGCGCCCTCTCGGCCATGAAGGCCCTGGCACGCCTGCACCAGCGGCAGGGCGAGGCGGTGCCCGAGTGGCTGTTCAGCGTGCGCGGCCCGAAGCTTGAGCGCCGCCTGCCCCAGTTCTTCAGTGTCGATGAGGCTGCCCGCCTGCTCGCGGCGCCCGAGGACGCGACGCCGCTCGGGCGCCGCGACCGCGCCATCTTCGAGCTGATCTACGCGAGCGGCCTGCGCGTCAGCGAGGCGGTATCGCTGGACCTGCGGGACGTGTCGCTCGCGGGCAGGGACGTGCGGGTGCGCGGCAAGGGGGGGCGCGAGCGGATCGTGCCGTTCGGCCGCTCCGCCGAGGCCGCACTGCGCGTCTACCTCGGCGAGGCGCGCAGCCTCCTCTCCCGCGGCGGCGAGGCGCTCTTTCTCAACCGCCGCGGCGGGCGGATCACGGCGCGCAGCGTGCGGCGCATCCTGGAAGCGTACGAACAGGCGGTCGGCCTGCCGCGCCGCGGACCGCACAGCCTGCGCCACAGCTTCGCGACGCACCTTCTGGAGGGCGGCGCGGACCTGCGGGTCGTGCAGGAGCTCTTGGGCCACCAGAGCCTCTCGTCGACCCAGATCTACACCCACGTGCAAGCGGGGCGGATGCGCAGCGTCTACCGCCGTGCGCACCCGCGCGCATAGGCTGTGCTTCAAGGAGGGTTTTGCGGTGGAGATGCCCCAGTTTCGCTCCACGACTGTGCTCGCGGTGGTTCGGGACGGCAGGGCCGCGATGGCCGCCGATGGACAGGTCACGATGGGCGATGCGACGATCGTCAAGCATGGCGCCCGCAAGCTGCGCCGCCTCTACCAGGGAGAGGTCCTGGGCGGCTTTGCGGGATCGGTCGCCGACGCGCTCCTGCTGTTCGACGCCTTCGAGCGCCAGATCCAGGAGCAGCACGGGCAGCTCCGGCAGGCTGCAGCCTCGCTGGTGCGCGCCTGGCGGCAGGATCGCATGCTGCGCCGCCTCGAGGCCCTGCTGCTGGTCTGCGACAGGCAAAGCGTCCTGCTGCTGTCGGGACAGGGTGAAGTGATCGAGCCGGACGACGGCATCGCGGCAATCGGATCCGGCGGCAACTACGCGCTGGCCGCGGCGCGCGCCCTGGCCGCCGAGACGCAGCTGCCCGTCGCGCAGATCGCCCGGAAGGGACTCGAGATCGCGAGCGGCATCTGCGTCTACACGAACGACCACATCGTCGTGGAGGAGATCGGGATCGGGGGAGACCAGAAGTGACGGCGGCAGAGATCGTCAAGGCCCTGGACCGCTATGTGATCGGGCAGGACGAGGCCAAGCGCCGGGTCGCGATCGCGCTCCGCAACCGCACGCGCCGCCAGGAACTCGAGCCGGGGATGCGCCAGGAAGTCACGCCGAAGAACATCCTGATGATCGGCCCCACCGGCGTCGGCAAGACGGAGATCGCGCGCCGCCTGGCGCGGCTTGTCGGGGCGCCGTTCGTCAAGGTGGAGGTGACGCGCTTCACCGAGGTGGGCTACGTCGGCCGCGACGTCGAGTCGATCGTTCGCGACCTGGTCGAGGTGGCCCTCCGGCTGGTGCGCGAGGAGATGCGCCGCCAGATCGAACCCGACGTGCACGTCGCCGCCGAGGAGCGCCTGGTCGACCTCCTCCTTGGCGATCGCGCCGAAAGGCCGAATCCGTTCGCGTCCCTCTTCGGTTTCGCCGCGCCCCAGGAGCCGCCGACCCCCCAGGGCGGAGCCGAGCACGAAGGCGAGCGGCGCGAGAAGCGGCGCACCGTGCGCGAGCGGCTGCGCCGCGGCGAGCTCGAGGACGAGATGGTCGAGGTGGATGTCGAGGAGCAGACGCCGCTGCCGATGGCGGACGGTCAGGGTCAGATGCAGGAGATGCTGCAGCAGATGCTGCCGAAGCGCACCAGGCGCCGCAGCATGAAGGTGCGTGACGCGCGGCCCATCGTGCGCATGCAGGAGGCGGATCGCCTCATCGATCCGGACAAGGCGGCGCAGGAGGCCCTGCGTCGGGCGGAGCAGTCCGGGATCGTCTTCCTCGATGAGATCGACAAGGTGGCCGCCCACGGCGCGGGCCACGGTCCCGACGTCTCCCGCGAAGGCGTGCAGCGCGACCTCCTGCCGATCGTCGAGGGCACCACGGTGCAGACCAAGTACGGGCCGCTCACCACCGACCACATCCTCTTCATCGCGGCCGGCGCCTTCCACATCGCGAGCCCGCAGGACCTCATCCCGGAGCTTCAGGGCCGTTTTCCGATCCGCGTCGAGCTGCGCTCGCTCGGTGTGGCAGAGCTGCGGCGCATCCTCGTCGAACCGGAGCATGCGCTCGTCAAGCAGTACGTGGCGCTCCTCGCGACGGACGGCCTCGAGCTCGAGATCACGGACGACGCCGTCCTGGCGATCGCCGAGTATGCGCACAAGCTTAACGAGGAGACTGAGGACATCGGCGCGCGGCGGCTGCACACCCTGCTCGAGCGCTGCCTCGAGGATGCGCTGTTCAGGGCGCCTGACCCGAACCTCACGCAGCTCACCGTCGATCGCGCCTACGTGGAAGGCCAGCTCGGGCAGGTCGCCGCCAACCCGCAGCTGTCGCGCTACATCCTCTAGCATTGCGGCAGGCTGGAGACTCGTCAGACGGCGCCGGCCGCTGGACGACAGGAGGATCGATTCTGGACCATCGCGACCATCGCGCCGGCGCATGAGGTCTTGGCCGTTGATCCCGCGGGCGTATACGGGATGGTGGGATGGTCTCCGCCGACCGGGGAGGCGTGAGCGTGCGCGCGAGAGCAGCGACGGCGCAGGGGCGATGCCGAAGCCGGCCTTCACGGCCTGTGGCGGTGCGGCTTGGCCCGCTAGTCCTTCTTGGGGCACTGCTTGCAGCCTGCGGGCCGGTCCCGACGGGGCGTGTGGCCCCCGAGACGTCTGCCGGCCGGTTCCCGGCGGCAATGCGGCCCGCGCTCGCCGCCGTGGCCCGCAGGGTCCGGCTGCCCGTTCTTGCGCCGACTAGGCTTTCAGGGTCCTCGCGGCACCCCGTCTCCGTGACCTACCATGCCGCGGGCTCAGGCTACGAGGTGGTCATCTACCTGACACAGAAGCCCTTGCCGGCCAATAGTCCGGCAATAGAGCGCCCCCCGAACGGGGGGCTCGCCCAGCTGCTCGGCGGTTTCGGCGGCCAGCGCCTCGGGAGTGCCGCTGCGGCGCGCGCCCTGCTCCGGAAGCCGGCCGGGGGCTTCGTCGCGCCGCCGCGCGCGGGCGTTTCTGCGAGGACGCTGGCGCCGCGGATCACGGCCGAGACATGGCTTGCCGGGCCGCCACGCGCCGTCGTCCTATGGCGTGAAGACGGCTGGCGGCTCGAGGTGAACCAGCTGCCCATCTCCCTTCTGCTGCCGTACGCGAAGTCGCTCGCCCTCTACATCGCAGCGCATCCGCTGCCCGCGGGACCAGGCACCATGCTGGTCATGGCGGCCGGTGACGGCGACCACGCGTTCCTGGCCTGGCAGAGGGGACGGGTTGTCTACACCTTCTGGGACTACCACTCGGCGCGCGGCGCAGTGGCGATGGCCAGGTCTGCCACGCGCTACATGCCCTGAGCGTGCGGCGGCGATTCCCCCGTGACATCCGGACACTGTGCGGCCATGCGCCTCGTGCGCTTGTTGAGCCTGCTTGGACCGCATGGTATACTGCGGAAGGCTAATTACGCACGCGCCTCGATGTGCTGGGCGGTGGCCCGCAGAGACCCGGGTTTCCCGGCGCAGAGGACCGGCGCGGCGGCAAAACCGAGAGGGAGGCATCACGTGTCCTACATTTCGATGAAGCAGCTCCTCGAGGCGGGCGTCCACTTCGGCCACCAGACGAGACGCTGGAATCCGAAGATGCGTCCGTACATCTTCACGGAGCGCAACGGCATCTACATCATCGACCTGCAGAAGACGGTCAAGAAGGTTGACGAGGCGTACCAGTACATGCGCCAGGTCGCGCAGGATGGTGGGCGCGTCCTGTTCGTCGGCACGAAGAAGCAGGCCCAGGAGTCCGTGGCCGAGGAGGCCACGCGCTGCGGCGAGTTCTATGTGAACCAGCGCTGGCTCGGCGGCACGCTCACGAACTTCGGCACGATCAAGAAGCGCCTGCAGCGCCTGACCGAGATCGAGCAGATGGAGGCGGACGGCCGCTTCGAGGAGCTGACCAAGAAAGAGGTCAGCGGGCTCGTGCACGAGAAGGAGAAGCTGGAGAAGTTCCTGGGCGGCATCAAGGGCATGAAGAACCCGCCGGCCGCTCTGTTCGTCATCGATCCGCGCAAGGAGCGCATCGCCGTGACGGAGGCCAACACGCTCGGCATTCCCGTCGTGGCGATCGTCGACACGAACTGCGATCCGGACGAGATCAGCTACGTGATTCCGGGCAACGACGACGCCATCCGTGCGGTCAAGCTGCTGACCGGCCGCATGGCGGACGCGGTGCTCGAGGGCAAGCAGGGAGTCCAGCTCGCTGAATAGGGCGGGCTTATGGCGCCCCCGGGCAGAGTTCCGGGGGCGTCTGCCTACGAGTGTGGGAGGGAATGACATGGAGATCACGGCAGATGTCGTCAAGGAGCTGCGCCTCAAGACGGGCGCAGGCATGATGGACTGCAAGCGCGCCTTGCAGGACGCGAACGGATCGATGGAGAGGGCGATCGAGATCCTGCGCGAGAAGGGTCTCGCCGCAGCCGCCAAGAAGGCGGGGCGGGTGGCGAAGGAAGGCATCATCGAGACCTACTCGCACGGCGGCGGCCGCATCGGCGTGCTCGTCGAGGTCAACTGCGAGACCGACTTCGTGGCGCGCAACGCGGAGTTCCGGGGGGTCGTGCACGAGATCGCCCTGCAGATCGCCGCTGCGAGGCCGCGCTGGGTGCGTCGCGAGGAGGTCCCCGAGGACACGATCGCCGCCGAGCGCCGCATCTACGACGCGCAGGCCCAGAACGAGGGCAAGCCCGCGCACATCGCGGAGAAGATCGTGCAGGGACGGCTCGAAAAGTTCTTTCAGGAGTTCTGCCTGCTCGAGCAGGTCTACATCAAGGACGACAAGAAGCGCGTGCAGGACCTGGTGAACGAAGTGGTCGCCAAGATGGGCGAGAACGTCCAGGTACGACGCTTCGCCCGCTTCGAGATCGGCGAGGAGATGCAGGGAAGCCAGGAGGCCTAGGCGATGGACAGCGTGCGGCCAAAGTACAAGCGGGTCGTCCTCAAGCTGTCGGGCGAGATCCTCGCGGGGGAGGCCGGATACGGCATCGACCCGCGCGTCGCAGCCTCGATCGCCGAGCAGGTGCGCGAGGTGCAGGACCTCGGCGTCGAGCTCGCGATCGTCATCGGCGGCGGCAATATCTGGCGCGGCACGGCAGGGAGCGCCCTCGGCATGGACCGCGCCACCGCCGACTACATGGGCATGCTCGCGACCGTCATCAACGCGCTCGCACTGCAGGACGCCCTCGAGCAGAAGGGGGTGCCGACGCGGGTGCAGACCGCCATCGAGATGCGCGAGGTGGCGGAGCCCTACATCCGCCGGCGGGCCATCCGCCACCTGGAGAAGGGGCGCGTCGTGATTTTCGCCGCAGGCAACGGCAACCCGTACTTCTCGACCGACACCACGGCCGCCCTGCGCTGTGCGGAGATCGAAGCCGAAGTGATGCTGAAGGCGACGAAGGAGGAGGGCGTCTACGACGACGACCCTCGGCGCAACCCGAACGCCCAGCTCTTCCGGGAGATCAGCTACCTGGAGGTGCTGCAGCGCGGGCTACGCGTCATGGACACGACAGCCACGTCGCTGTGCATGGACAACGGCATTCCGATCATCGTCTTCGACGTCAACCGTCCCGGCAACATCCGGAGGGCTGTTCTGGGGGAGCAGATCGGCACATACGTGAGGGGGGACTGAGTTGCACAGCTTGCTGGAACAGGCCCAGGACCGCATGAAGAAGTCTGTCGCTGTCTTGCGCGAGGACCTCCAATCCCTCCGGGCCGGGCGTGCGACACCCGCGCTCGTCGAGAAGCTGCACGTGGAGTACTACGGCACACCGACGCCACTGCAGCAGGTGGCGCAGATCTCCGTGCCGGAGCCTCGCCTCCTGGTGATCCAGCCCTGGGACAAGAGCCTGGTGCCGGTGATCGAGAAGGCCATCCTCAAGAGCGACCTCGGCATCTCCCCGACGTCGGACGGCATCGTGCTGCGGCTCGCGATCCCCGCCCTCACCGAGGAGCGCCGGCGCGAGCTCGTCAAGGTGCTGCACCGCAAGGCGGAAGAGGAGAAGGTCGCGGTGCGCAATGTGCGCCGCGACGCCCTCGAGCACCTCAAGAGCGAGCAGAAGTCCGGCAAGCTGCCCGAGGACGAGCTCCGGCGCCTCGAGAACGAGCTGCAGAAGATCACCGACCGCATGGTCGCGGAGATCGACCAGACGGTCGTCGCGAAGGAGAAGGAGATTCTCGAGGTTTGACGTCACTCCTTGGCTATCCGGAGGACGAAGCGCTCGAGATCTGCCGCCTTGCCGGGCTGCGCCCGGAGGTTCAGCGCACCTACGCGCCAAGGGTGTTCGACGGCGACCTCTGGCGGGTGGTGCAGCAGCGGGAAGGTGCCGAGGGTCTGCTGCTGGTGGTAGCTGCCTTCAAGTCCCAGCCGGAGGAGCCGCGATGAACTACGGCGCGCGTCATGTAGCCATCATCATGGACGGAAACGGCCGCTGGGCCGCGGCACGCGGAGAGCCACGCGTGGTGGGCCACCGCGCGGGTCTCGAGGCCCTGCGCCGCGTCGTGCGCGCGGCGCCTTCGCTCGGCATCGAGTACCTGTCCGTCTACGCCTTCTCGACGGAGAACTGGAAGCGGCCGGCCGAGGAGGTCGACGCGCTCATGGACCTCCTCGTCGAGTACCTGCGCTCGGAGATCGACGAACTCGACCGCGAGCATGTCAGGATGGCCTTCCTCGGCGACAGCACCGCCCTGCCCGAGCGCTGCCAGCAGGAGATGGACCGGGCTGTGCGGCGCACCTCCGGCAACCGGGGGCTCGTGCTCGCGATCGCCATGAACTACGGCGGGCGCGACGAGATCGTGCGCGCCGTCCGCCAGGTGCTGGAGGCCGACCTCGACCCTGCGCGCCTCGACGAGAGCAGCTTCGGTGAACACCTGGACACCGCGGGTCTGCCGGATCCGGATCTCGTCATCCGCGCAAGCGGCGAGATGCGCCTCTCGAACTTCATGCTCTGGCAAACCGCCTACGCCGAGATCTACGTAGCCCCCCAATACTGGCCCGACTTCGATCAGGCGGTGCTGCAGCAGGCGCTCGAAGCCTTTGCGCGGCGCGAGCGCCGGTTCGGCGGACTCGGCTGATGCAGGGAGCGCTCTGGCTGCGGGTCGCCAGCACCATCATCGTTGCCCCGCTGGTCGTGCTGCTCGTCTGGGCCGGCGGGCCTTGGCTCCTTGTCGGCCTTGCGGGCTTCTACCTGCTCGGCGCCCACGAGTGGAGCCGCATCTGCGAGGAAGGCGGCTCGATCCCGGTCAGCTGGCTCAACTTCCTCGGCGGCCTGCCCATCCTCTATCTGGGCTTCAGCGGCCACCTCAGCCTGCTCTGGCCTGTGCTCGCCACGCTGCTCGCCGTGAACCTCGTCATCCCGCCGTTCATCGGTCTCCCCGGCGGCACCGTGGGCATGGACCTCTTCGGTCAGGTGTACATCGCCTTGCCGCTGGCGTTTCTCGAGCTTCTGCGCGCGCACGGGTTCCTGCCGGCCACCCTGGCGCTCCTGCTGGTGTGGGGCAGTGACATCGGGGCGTTCTTCGTCGGTTCGGCCCTCGGCCGCCATCCGCTGTCACCGCGCCTCTCCCCCAGGAAGTCCTGGGAAGGGCTCGTCGGCGGCATCCTCACCGCGGGTCTGCTGGGTGCCCTGCTGATTCCGCCCTGGCTGCACAGGGGCCTCCTGTTCAGCATCGTGGTCGGCCTCTCGGCGGGCATCCTCTCGTCGATCGGCGACCTTGGCGAGTCGGCGATCAAGCGCTGGGCCAACGCCAAGGACTCCGGTCGCTTCATGCCGGGGCACGGCGGCCTCCTCGACCGCATCGACTCCCTTCTGTTCGCCCTGCCCGCCCTATACTATCTCCTCAGGTAGTGGCGGGAGGCGGACGCGATGGCCCTCTTGCGCGGGGTGCTCGTGCTCCTCACCGGTTACCTCGCGCTGCGCTTCGCACTCCCGGTGACCTACCCCCTGCTCCTCGCCCTGCTGCTCGCGGCGATCGTTGAGCCGCTGGTGGCGAGGCTCAGCGCGCGCGGCCTGCCGCGCTCGTGGTCGGCGATCGCGGCCCTCGTCACGCTCGGGACGCTGCTGCTGCTCGGCACGTTCTGGCTGGTGCGGGCGGCGGCCCTCGAGACCTGGCGGCTCTCGGCGCTCCTGCCGACGGCGATCGCAGCTATCTCGCGCCAGCTGGCCGCCGTCTGGCCCGAGGCGGTGCTGGGCGCGCCGCCCAAGCTCTCGGCCAACCTTCTCGGCCCTTTCTCGGAAGGGGCCTTCCACGTCGCGGCGCAGCTGCCCGACATCGCGCTCGCGACCCTGGTCACCGTGGTGGGAGCCTACCTGCTCGCGCGGGACCTGCCGGAGCTGAGGCGCGGCATCGAAACCCTCCTGCCCGAGATCGTCGGCTCCTCCGGCAGACTCGGCAGGGTGGCGTGGCGCGCTACCGTCAACTACCTTAGAGTGCAGCTGCTGCTCGCATCGGTGACGGCGACGGTGACGGCCCTGGGTCTCGCGCTCGTCGGCGCGCCGTATGCCCTGCTCGCGGCTCTGTTCGTCGGGCTCCTGGACGTCGCGCCGGGACTCGGTCCGGCGACGGTGCTGGCACCGTGGGGGCTGCTGGCCGTGCTGTTCGGCGACCCTGGCCTCGGACTGCGGATCGGGGTGGTGCTGCTCGTGACGTCGCTGGTGCGACCGATCCTGGAGCCGAGGCTTGTCGGCGGTCGCGTGGGCTTGCACCCGCTGGTGGCTCTCGGCAGCATGTATGTGGGTCTCAGGCTGTTCGGCGTGGTCGGTCTCGCGGCCGGCCCCGTGCTGGTGGCGACGGCTTGGGCGGCTTATCTCGGGGAGGCGCAACCGTGAACCTCGTCGTACTTGGCGCGACCGGATCGATCGGCAGTCAGACGCTCGCGATCGCCAGGCGGCGCGGACATCGCGTGCTGGCCGTCTCGGCCAGGCACGGCGGCGATCGCTTGTGGCAGGTCGTGGACGAGTTCCGCCCCGAGGCGTACGCATTCCTGGAAGGCGGCGACAGGCCGGGTGTCGGCCGTCGGGTGACGGGTGAGGCGGCACTGGAGGAACTCGCGCTCTGGCCCGGGGCCGATGCCGTCGTGGTGGCCGTGAACGGCTTCGACGGGCTTCGGCCGATGTTGGCCGCCATCGCGGCGGGACGGCGGGTGGCCGCGGCCACCAAGGAATCGATCATCGCTGGCGGCGAGCTCTTGCGCGGCGCGGTGGCCTCGGGACTTCTGCTGCCGGTCGACTCCGAGCACGCCGCGGCGTTCCAGCTCCTGCTGCGCCGCACGCCAGCCGACGTCAGCCGCCTCATCCTCACGACGTCGGGCGGCGCCCTCAGGGACTGGCCGCTCGAGCGGCTGCCGTTGGCGCGCCCCGAGGACGCCCTGCGCCACCCGAACTGGAGCATGGGCCAGCTCGTGACGATCAACTCCGCAACCTTGATGAACAAAGGCATCGAGGTGCTCGAGGCGCACGTGCTCTTCGGCCTGCCCTTTGCGCAGCTCGACGTCTGGATCCATCCGACGCAGATGGTGCAT
The DNA here is from genome assembly GCA_021845645.1 of Bacillota bacterium. The sequence continues at coordinate 29,873 of JAJZVM010000024.1, read as the reverse complement.
GCGCTCCTCGAGACCTGCGACGGAGCGCTCTACGCTTCCTTGGCGCGCCCTGACATGATGTTGCCGATCGAGCAGGCCCTGACGCACCCTGCGCTGCCCGCGGGCGCGCTCAGGCCGCTCGAGCCAGAGGACCTCTCCGCCCTCACGTTCCGACGTCCAGATCCGCTTCGCTACCCTTCCTTGCGGCTCTGTCTCGAGGTGGGTACAATAGGCGGCACGATGCCGGCGGTGCTCTGCGCGGCCAACGAGGTCGCGGTGTCCGCGTTCCTCTCCGGCGAGCTCGCCTTCACCGACATCGTTCCCGTCGTTGCGGATGTCCTCGAAGGGCACGAACCGGTCGCGAGCCCTGACATCGAAGCATTGCGCGTGAGCGACCGCTGGGCCCGCGCTGCCGCGGAAAACGTCCTACGGAGGCGAGCCGGACGATGACAGCCCTGCTCTTCATCGTCATCCTGGTCGGGCTCGTCGTCATTCACGAGTTTGGCCACTTCATTGTGGCGAAGGCTTCGGGCGTGAAGGTCGAGGAGTTTTCGGTGGGATTCGGGCCGCGCCTGTTCGGCTTCGAATCGGGCGGCACCCTCTACGCCTTTAGGCTCTTCCTGATCGGAGGCTACGTGCGCCTATACGGCATGGAGCCCGGCCAGCCGGAAACGCGCGAGAGCTTCAACCAGAGACCGCTCTGGGCCCGCGTGCTGACGATCGCCGCGGGGCCGGCCATGAACATCCTGCTCGCGATCGCGCTCTTCTGGATCCTCGACTCGGGCATCGGCCTGCCGCGCATCATGCCGGGCCCGCCGCAGATCGCGCAGCTCGAGGCGGGCATGCCCGCGGAGCGCGCTGGCCTCAGGCCAGGCGACCGCCTGATCGCGGCGAACGGCAGGCCGCTGGCGAACTGGAACGCGCTCCTCAGTGTCGTCGCCGCGTCGCACGGCAAGCCGATCCGCTTCACCGTCCAGCAGGGCGCGCGGCGCTGGACGGTGACGATCAGGCCCGCCGCCGACCAGAGCGCGCAGGGCCAGCTGCACATCGGCGTGCTGGCCGCCACCGAGAACGTGCAGATGCCGCTCTTCGCCGGCCTCGCGACAGGCTTCGGCCAGATGCTCAGCGTCTGCAACCTGCTTGTCACCACGATCGTCGGTGCCTTCGTGCACGGGCGTGCGCCGCCCGTGTCCGGCATCGTCGGCATCTACGGCGCCGTGCAGCAGGCGGAGGCGGCGGGCCTCGCGCAGGTGCTGACGCTCTCGGCCGTGCTCTCGGCGAACCTGGCGGTCATCAACCTGGTGCCGTTCCCACCGCTCGACGGCGAGCGGCTGCTGCTCCTGTTCGTGGAATGGGTGCGGCGCGGCAGGCGGCTTGATCCCAGCCGCGAGGCGCTCGTGAACACGATCGGCCTTGCGCTGCTACTCGTCCTGGCCGTGGTTTTGGCGTACCATGATGTCGTACACATGCACGGGACGCTTTGAGCCCGTGCCCCGGGAAGGGAGGCATCGCCCCGCCTTTATGGGGCGCGATATACCATGGCTATGATGCGACGTCCGACGCGCGTCGTGAGGGTTGGCGACCGGCTGCAGATCGGCGGCGACCACCCGATCGTCGTGCAGACGATGACGAAGACCGATACGCGCGACGTGCCGGCGACCTTGGACGAGATCTTCCGGCTGGTGCAGGCCGGCTGCGAGATGGTGCGTCTCGCGGTGCTGGACCGCGAAGCGGCCGAAGCGCTCCGCGAGATCAAGCAGGCTAGCCCGATCCCGATCGTCGCCGACATCCACTTCGACTACCGCCTCGCGCTGATCGCACTGCAGTCCGGCGTCGACAAGCTGCGCCTCAACCCCGGCAACATCGGCAGCCCCGAGCGCGTCCGCGCGGTCGTGGCGGAGGCGAAGAGCCGCCAGGTGCCGATCCGCATCGGCGTCAACGCGGGATCGCTCGAGAAGGACCTCATCGAGAAGTACGGCCATCCGACGCCGGAGGCCATGGTCGAGTCGGGGCTGCGCCACCTCTCGATCCTCGACGACCTGAGCTTCGACCAGGTCGTCGTGTCGCTCAAGGCGCCCGAGGTGGGACTGACGGTAGAGGCGTACCGCCAGTTCGCGAAGGTCACGGACGTGCCCCTGCACCTCGGCGTCACCGAAGCCGGCACGGTGTGGTCCGGTTCGATCCGCTCCGCGGTGGGCCTCGGCATCCTGCTCTCCGAGGGCATCGGCGACACCGTTCGCGTATCGCTTTCGGGCCCCGCCGAGGAGGAGGTCAAGGTCGGGCGGGAGATCCTGCGCGCGGCCGGCCGCCGGGTCTTCGGGCCGACGGTGTACGCCTGCCCGACCTGCGGCCGCTGCGAGATCGACCTGCAGAAGGTCGCGGCGGAGGTGGAGAGCCGCGTCTCAGGCTTCACGGTGCCCCTGCGCATCTCGGTGATGGGCTGCGCCGTGAACGGGCCGGGTGAGGCGCGCGAATCCGACGTGGGCCTTGCGGGAGGGCGCGGATTCGGCTTCCTGTACAAGGACGGAAAGATCGCCGGCAAGGTCAGCCAGGAGGACATGGTCGACAAGCTGGTGGAGGAAGTCCGCAGGCTGGACGAGGAGGCCAAGGCTGGTGCCGAAAGGCGGTAAGGACAAGGAGTTCGTGCGCGAGATCGCAGATCCCGCGGTCGACTTCTCCCAGTGGTACGTGGATGTGGTGCAGAAGGCGGAACTGATCGACTATGCCCCGGTGCGCGGCTGCATCGTGTTCAGGCCGTACGGCTACAACCTGTGGGAGCGCACCCAGGCGGCACTCGATCAGAGGTTCAAGGCGACGGGCCACCAGAACGCCTACTTCCCGCTCCTCATACCCGAGAGTTTCCTTCTGCGCGAGCAGCAGCACGTCGCAGGCTTTACGCCAGAGGTGCTCTGGGTGACGATGGGCGGCGACGAGATCCTGCAGGAGCGGCTCGCCGTCCGGCCGACGTCCGAGGCGATCATCGGGCCGATGTACTCGCGCTGGGTCCAGTCCTACCGCGACCTGCCGATCCTGATCAACCAGTGGTGCAGCGTGGTGCGCTGGGAGAAGGCCACGCGCCCCTTCCTGCGCACGGCGGAGTTCCTCTGGCAGGAAGGCCACACCGCCCACGCCACGGCGGAGGAGGCGCAGGAGGAAGCCCTGCGCATGCTCGAGGTCTACCGCGACTTCTACGAGAACGAGATGGCCATGTGGGTCGTGCCCGGGCTGAAGACGGAGTCCGAGAAGTTCCCAGGGGCTCTGCGCACCTATTCGGTCGAGGCTCTGATGGGCGACGGCAGGGCCTTGCAGGCCGCCACATCGCACAACCTCGGACAGAACTTCGCCCACGTCTACGAGATCCGCTACCTGGACCAGGGCGGTCAGCTGCAGGAGGCCTGGACCACGTCCTGGGGCCTTTCCTGGCGCTCCCTCGGCGCGCTCATCATGGTGCACGGCGACGCCCGCGGGCTGGTGCTGCCGCCCAAGATGGCGCCGATCCAGCTCGTGATCGTGCCGATCGGCCAGGGACAGGAAGGCGAGGCGGTGCGCACCCGCGCCCGCCAGCTCAAGGAGCAGCTCGGCGAGGTGGCTCGGGTGCAGCTCGACGACCGCGACGAGTATACGCCCGGCTGGAAGTTCAACGCCTGGGAGCTCAGGGGCGTGCCGCTGCGCCTGGAGATCGGCCCGCGGGATCTCCGCGAGCACCAGGTGGTCCTCGCGCGCCGGGATACGGGCGACAAGCTCGTGACGTCGCAGGAGGGGCTGGACGTCCAGGTGCTGGCTCTGCTTGGCGAGATCCAGGACAACCTGCTGCGGCGCTCCCGCCAGCGTGTCGAGGAGAGCACCACGCAGGTGCACTCGATCGCCGAGATCGATGCGATCGTCTCCGCGCGCCGCGGCTTCGCCGCCGGCGGCTGGTGCGGCGACGCGGCATGCGAGGAGCACGTGCGGCAGGAGACAGGCGCCACGATCCGCAATATTCCCTTCGAGCAGCGACCGGTGCGCGAGTGCGCCGGCTGCGGCGGGGAAGCCAGGCACTATGTCCTCTGGGCCCGCGCCTACTAGGTAGCTTCAGGATGGAGCCAGTGGAGAGGTTGGCAAAGCCGGCTATCGTCGTCATCGTGCCCGCCTACGACGAGCAGGAAACGATCGCGTCTGTTGTCTCGGTGCTGGTGGACCACCCGCTCGTCGACGAGGTGATCGTCGTCTCGGACGGGTCGTCCGACGACACGGCGGATCTCGCGCGCAAGGCCGGAGCCCGCGTCGTGGAACTGCCGGAGAACATGGGCAAGGGCGCCGCGATGCAGACGGGCCTGAGCTTGACCGCGGCCGACGTGGTCCTGTTTCTCGACGCGGATCTGATCGGCCTCAAGTCCGAGCATGTCGACCGCATGCTGAGCCCCGTGCTCGAGGGCCAGGTGCAGATGACCGTGGGGGTGTTCGAAGGCGGCCGCGGCGCGACCGACTTCGCGCAGCAGATCGCTCCCTTCCTCTCTGGGCAGCGCGCTCTGCGCCGCACGGTGCTCGACGACCTCGACGACATGGCCGATTCCGGCTACGGCGTGGAGGTGGCCCTGACGCGCTACATGCGCCGCCACCATGCCAACGTGGCCGAGGTCGTGCTGCAGGACCTGACGCACCGCATGAAGGAAGAGAAGCGCGGGCTCGTGAAAGGCTTCGCCGCCCGCATGAAGATGTACTGGGACATCGTCAAGCTCCTGCCGAAGGACTTGCCGCGCGAAGGCAAGGAAGCGAAGGACAAGGTGCGCTAGCGAGAAATTGGGGGTAACCGCTCTTGGATAGCGACGAGGCAAGGCTGCGCGATCCGTTCGACGCGGCTTGGCGTCGCATCGTGCTCCAGTCGGCTCCGGTCGCGGTGCGCGGCTGGCTGTTGGCTGCGGAGGTGTCCCTGGCAGGGCAGCATGTGCGGGTGCAGGTGCCGCAGAGCGGCATGGGCGTGGGTCTCGGCCTCATGCAGGGACTGGAGGAGCCGCTGCAGACGGCGCTCTTGCGCGAGACAGGGCAAGCCTACGTCGTGGAATTCGTCGCCGGCGGCGAGCGGGAGATCGCACGACCGGACCCGCCGCCCGCCGAGGCCCGCCGCGTGGCGCAGCCGCGCGAGCGCCTCGTGTTCGGGCGCGCCTTCCACGGCAAGACGACGCCCCTGCGGGAGATCTCGCTCGACACGAGCCGTGTGATCGCCGAAGGCGAGGTGGTGGCGGTCGACAGCCGCGCGCGCCGTGGCGGCGGCCAGATCGTGACCGTCGGCATCTCGGACCACGATGACGGACTCGTGATCAAGTTCATGGTGGACGAGCGCCAGCGCCTCCTCAAGGAGCCGGCCCGTGGCGAGTGGCTCAGGGTGCGCGGCCAGGTGGGTTCCGACGAGCGGCAGGGGGAACCGATCCTCTGGGCGCGCGATGCCTACCTCCTGCACCGCGAGCAGCGCGAGGAGACGCTGGATCGGGGCCGCGTCGAGTTGCACCTGCACACGCGCATGTCGCAGATGGACGGCCTCATCGACCTCTCGCGCCTCGCGGACGCCGCCGCCCGCCTCAAGATCGGCTGCTTCGCAGTCACCGACCATGGCGTGCTGCAAGCCTATCCGGAGGCGCAGGAGATCGCCCACAGGCACGGTCTCAAGGTGATCTACGGCCTCGAGGCCTACGTCGTCCAGGATCGTCCTCCCATCACCATGCGCACCCGAGCCTTGCCGCTCGATGGCGACTTCGTGGCGCTCGACATCGAGACCACGTCGCTCTCGCCCCAGTCCGGCGAGGTGATCGAGATCGGCCTCGTGCGCTTCTCCGGCGGCCAGAGGGTCGACGCGCTCGACACGCTCGTGCGGCCGCAGGGAGAGGTGTCGCAGCGCACACAGGAGCTGACGGGCATCGACCCGTTGAGCCTCAGGGACGCCCCGGGCCTCGCGGACGTGGCTCCGGCCGTCATGGCCTTTGTGGGCGGCCTGCCCGTCGTGGCGCACAACGCCGCGTTCGACGAGGGGTATCTGCGCACCGCCTTTCGGCGTCTCGGCCTCGAGGTCGCGTGGCCCGTCGTGGACACGCTTGAACTCGGACGCGCACTCTGCCCGGAGCTCAGGAGCCACCGCCTGCCGGATCTCGCGAAACGCTTCGAGATCGGCGAGTTCACGCATCACCGGGCCACGTCGGATGCCGAGGTGGCAGGCCGCATCGCCGTTCGCCTCCTGGCCATGGCGAAAGAGGCCGGCGTCGCCACCCTGGACAAGCTGGACAGCCTCGGCGAACGCATCCCGCTGCAACACCGCCGGCCGCAGCACACCATGCTGCTCGTGCGGTCGCAGGCGGGCCTGCGGGCGCTCTATCACGCCGTGAGCCGCGCCCACCTCGAGCAGTTCCACCGGGTGCCGCGCCTCTACGAATCGGAAGTGCAAGCCTTGCGCGGCGAGGTTCTCGTCGGTGTGGCCGGCTGTCTGCAGGGGTCCCTGATGCGCGCCTGGCTGCGCGGCGCGACGGATGAGGAGCTGCTCGCGGCCGCGGAGGCCGCGGATTACCTCGAGGTCCTGCCGCCGGACGTCCTGCTGGCGTCGGCGCGCGCGGAGGGCTACCTCACGCGGCCTGAAGAGGCACAAGCGGCCGTGCAGGCCGTGCTGGAGGTCGGCCGCAGAGCGGGCAGGCCCGTCGTGGCGGTGGGGGATGCCCACTACATCGAACCGGACGAGCACGAGCTCAGGGCGATCGTGCTGCGCGGCACGGGGCGCGAGGCACCGGGCGAGGCGGAGCGGCAGGTGCATCTGCGCACCGCCGCCGAGATGCTTCAGGCGTTCTCCTGGCTTGGGGCAGAGGAAGCGGAGGCGATCTGCCTTGCCAATCCAGAGCACATCGCGGACCTGGTCGGGGATGTGCAGCCGGTGCCCGACGAGCTCTCCGCACCCGAACTGCCGGAGGCGGCGCAGGCCGTCGAACAGGGAGCGCGGGCGCAGGCGAGGGAGCTCTACGGCGACCCGCTTCCGGAACTCGTCGCTGCGCGCCTTGAACGCGAACTCCGGGCCGTGATCGGCAACGGGTTCTCGAGCATCTACCGCATCGCGCAGCTCCTGACGAAGCGTTCGCTCGAGGACGGCTACCTGGTCGGATCGCGAGGCTCGGTGGGATCTTCCTTCGTGGCGTTCCTGATCGGCATCACCGAAGTGAACCCCCTGCCGCCGCACTGGCGCTGCCCCGCCTGCAAGGAGGTCATCTTCGGACAGGAGGCGGGGTCCGGCTTCGACCTGCCGCCAAGGCGCTGCACGCGCTGCGACGTGGAGATGGCGCGCGACGGCCAGGACATCCCCTTTGAGACCTTCATGGGCTTCGACGGCGACAAGGTCCCCGACATCGACCTCAACTTCTCAGGCGAGTACCAGCCGCAGATCCACCGGTACACGGAAGAGCTGCTGGGCGGCCAGGTCTACCGCGCCGGCACCATCGCGACCATCGCCGAGCGCACGGCCTTCGGTCTCGTCAAGGGCCACCTGGAGGCCAGCGGCCGCAGTGCGCGCAGCCCCGAGCTCGAGCGCCTGGCGCAGGGGGTGACCGGCGTCAAGCGCACGACCGGCCAGCACCCGGGCGGGGTCATGGTGGTGCCCGTGACGGACGACGTGCACCGCTTCACGCCTCTGCAGCATCCAGCCGACGATCCGCACAGCGAGATCGTCACGACCCACTTCGACTACCATGCCATCTCGTCGCGCCTGCTGAAGCTGGACCTCCTGGGGCATGACGACCCGACGGTCCTGCGCCTCCTGGAGCGCTTCACGGGCATTCCCGCCCGCGAGGTGCCGTGCGACGATCCCGCGGCCATCTCGCTCTTCTCGAGCTGCAGGGCGCTCGGCCTCGCGCCAGAGGTGCTCGGCACCAGCGTGGGCTCTTACGGCCTGCCGGAATTCGGCACCCGGTTCGTGCGCCAGATGCTCGAAGCGACAAAGCCGTCCAGCTTCGCGGAACTCGTGCGCATCTCGGGGCTTTCGCACGGCACCGACGTCTGGACGCACAACGCCGACGAGCTGATCCGGTCCGGCATCGCGAACCTGCGCGACGTGATCGCGACGCGCGAGGACATCCTCCTGAACCTGATCGCCTGGGGGCTGCCGCCGAGTCACGCCTTCCAGATCACGGAGCGCGTGCGCAAGGGCAAGGGCCTGACGCCGGACCAGGAGGCCGAGATGCGGGCCCACAGCGTGCCCGAGTGGTACATCGGCTCGTGCCAGAAGATCGGCTACATGTTCCCGAAGGCGCACGCCGCGGCGTACGTGATGATGGCCGTGCGCATCGCGTACTTCAAGGTGCACCACCCCGACGCGTACTACGCGACGTACCTGAGTGTGCGCGCCGAGGAGTTCGATGCGAGCCTTGCCGCACTCGAGCCTGAGGCGTTGCACGAGCGCCGCCAGGCGATCGATGCGGACAGGGCGGCGACCGCCCGCGAGCGCAGCCTTGCGACCATCCTCGAGGTGGTGCGGGAGATGCGCCTCAGAGGGCTGCGCTTCGCTCCGCTCGACCTCTCGCTTTCGGACGAGCGTCTCTTCATGCCGATTGGCGAGCGCATGATCCGGCCGCCGCTCCTGGCCCTGGCGGGCCTCGGTCCGAACGGCGCGCGCCAACTCGCCGAGGCCCGCGACGAGCGTCCGTTCAGCTCGCTCGCGGACCTGCGCGAGAGGGGTCACGTGCCGCGGCCCGTGATCGAGACGCTGCAGGCGATGGGGGTACTCGCCGGCCTGCCCGCGACCGATCAGATGACATTGTTCTGATCATGGGACCCGGCACCGCCCTCGCGAGCGGTGCCGGTCGATGGCGTCAGTGAACCTGGGCCAGGTTCAGCTGCACCTCGTCCGCGGTGAGCGGTCCCTGGATCGGCGGGAAGCTCCGCGATGCCTCGAACCGCTCGGCGTTCCGGCTGCTCGGATGCTGGAGGTCCGGATAGCGCCGTGAGAACGGCTTGTCATGGAAATCCCGCATGACGCCGACGTCCTGCGTCCTTTCCATGGCCTCCTTGAAGAGAGCGGCGTGGGCCTCCTCGCGCTCGAGCAGGAACTCGATGGCCTGCCTTGCGCCACGGTCGGGAATCTCGCGGTAGAGCATCTCGTAGACACGCTTGGCCCGCAGTTCCGCCGCGACGTCGGACGCGAGGTTGGCCACGACGTCGCCGGTGGAGCTGATGACGCTGCCCGAAAAGGGCGTGCCCGAGGAGTCCACCGCCATGGGCCCGCCTCCGCCCAGCAGCAGGGCCTTCTGGAGCGTGGAGTTGGCGCCGCGGAGCCCGTCGGCCTCGCGCTGCATGCGCGGGTCGGCCGTGCCGTCGACGGTGCCGGCGTGGATGGGCGCGAGGAACTGGCTGATCAGCGTGCCGACCACCTCGAGGTGGCTGATCTCCTCCGTGCTGATGTCGAGCAGGAGATCGCGGACGGAGGGGTCCTGCGCACCAAAGCTCTGCACGAAGTATTGCAGGCAGGCCGTGAGCTCGCCGTTGGCGCCGCCGAACTGCTCAAGCAGGTTGGCGGCGCAGCCGGCGTCCGGCGCGTCGACCTGGACGGGAATGATGAGAGCCTTGTCGTGGTGGTACATGTAAGTCCTCCTGTGCGGGCCGGATACAGTTGCAGCGTGTCCCCGCCGCGCGAGGGCCAAACCGGCAGACTGAGGCTTCTCAGGCAGCCGCAAGGCGGTCGTCAGGCGGCGGGAGCGCGTCGCGCAGGCGTTGCAGCCTGCAGCGCAGCACTCTTCATGCGGGCACCCCTGCCGGTCGGCGAACGCATGCGCATCCAGCCGATCCCGCGTCCCGCCGCGGATCGGATGACGTCCACGCGATGGACAGAGTCGCGTGCGTTCGGGGCACAGGCGTGCCCACCACGGCCTGCAAGCTCCGCCCGGTATCCGGATGGTGTCCGGCGGGCAGTAGGGGGCGCATGGGGATGACATGAGGTACTGCACCATCTGCTGAGAAGAAAACGGCACGGCGCTTCCAGGCCACCAGGTGAGGAAGTCGAGCGCCGCCCCGCCGCCTTACGCGCCTGTGCCGACGGTGGATGCCAGGCAGGTGCATGGCTGACAATCGGATAGCCTCCGCTGCTGGCGCCGCTCCCGACGAGGTGTTATAGTGAGCATGCTGATTTCCGGCACGTGCGCATGGAGTGGGGGGCCCCACTCCTTTGACCGTGTAGGGCCGCAGTTGCGATTTGGGGTTGGAGGGTTCGCCGTTGGCCTCGCCCGGGACGGTGCTGGAGGAACTCGCGCGTCTGGCTTGCCAGCAGGAGGGCGCCGAGCTTTGGGACATCGAGCGGACGTCGTCCGATGGGCGCCGGGTGCTGCGCGTGACGGTGGACCATCCCGAAGGCGTGACGCTGCCCCTCCTGGAGCGCGTCTCGCGGCGGCTCTCGCGGGCTCTCGACGCGGCAGATCCCATCGAGGGGTCGTATGTGCTGGAGTGCGAATCCCCAGGGCCGCAGCGCAGGCTCCGGAGTCTCGAGGATTGCCGGCGGTTCCAGGGCGAGTGGGCGCGCGTGCGGCTCATGCCGCGGGACGGGCAGAAGAGATCGGTTCTCGGGCGGATTCGGGCGGTGGAGGACGACGTGCTCTGGTTGAGTCAAGATGGCGGCGAGGACGTCAGCGTCGCCTGGCCGGACGTGCAGACGGCCCATCTCGATCAGGAGCGGTAAGGGGAGCGGACGATGGCGAGCGATTTCATCCGGGCGATCGAGGACGTGGCGCGTGAGAAGGGCGTCGAGCGCGGCGTGCTGTTCGAGGCGATCGAGGCGGCCCTCATCTCGGCGTACCGGCGCAACTTCGGCTCCTCGCAGAACGTGCGGGTCGAGGTGGACCGGGTGACCGGGGAGTTCCGCGTGCTCGGCCTCCTGAACGTCGTCGACGACGTGACGGACCCGCGCGCGCAGGTCGGCCTCGAGGAGGCCCGGGCGGAGAATCCGCGGCTCGAGGTCGGCGACGTGCTCGAGCGCGAGGTGACGCCGCGCGACTTCGGTCGGATCGCGGCGCAGACGGCCAAGCAGGTCGTGATGCAGCGCATCCGCGAGGCTGAGCGCGGCATTATCTACGAGGAGTTCCAGAGCCGCGAGGGCGACATCGTCACTGCGGTCGTGAGCCGGCCAGAGGCGCGTGTCGTGATCTGCGACCTTGGCCGTGCGGAGGCGATCCTGCCGCTCAGCGAGCAGATGCCCGGTGAGACGTATGTGCCGGGACAGCGCCTGCGCTGCTACGTGCTCGAGGTCAAGCGGACGCCCAAGGGGCCGCAGGTGATGCTGTCGCGCACGCATCCCGCGCTCCTCAAGCGCCTCTTCGAGCTCGAGGTACCGGAGCTCCACGACGGTTCGGTGGAGCTCAAGGCGATCGCGAGAGAGCCCGGGTCCCGCTCGAAGGTCGCCGTTTGGGCCAGGGTCGACGGGGTCGACGCGCAGGGGGCCTGCATCGGGCCGAAGGGCGCCAGGGTACACGCCATCAGCCAGGAACTGCGTGGCGAGAAGGTGGACATCGTGCGCTGGTCACCGGACCCCGAGGAGTTCGTCGCTATGGCCTTGCAGCCCGCCAAGGTCACTGGCGTCGCCATCGAGGAGGAGACCCGCACCGCCCGCGTCACCGTACCCGAATACCAACTGTCACTCGCGATCGGCAAGGAAGGTCAGAACGCCCGCCTGGCCGCCCGCCTCACCGGCTACAAGATCGACATCAAGGCAGAGGGGGCGTAGGACGTGCGGACACGCAAGCCGCCCATGCGCCTGTGCCTCGGATGCGGGCAGCAGCGGGAGAAGCGCGAACTCGTGCGCCTCGTGCGCACGCCGGACGGCGGGGTGCTCGTCGATCCGACCGGCAAGCTCAGCGGACGTGGCGCGTACATCTGCCCCGACCCCGACTGCCTGCGGCGCGCCATCAAGAACCAGCGCCTGAGCCGGGCGCTCGAGACCGAGCTGTCGCCTGACGTCGTGACGACGCTCTCGGCCAGGCTCGAGGCGGCCCCGTGAGGGATTTCTACGCCCTGATCGGCCTGGCGCGGCGTGCCAGGGCCCTTACCTACGGGCTCGACGCCGTGCGGCTTGAGGCCAGGGCCGGCAGGGCACGCCTCGTGATCGTAGCGCTCGATGCGGCGCCACGCGTACTGCGCAGTGCCGAGTCCTTCGGGTCCACCCTGCGCCGCGCAGGCGTCATGGGGGCCCTGGGAGAGGCGATCGGCCACGGACCCGTGGCGATCGTGGCTGTCACGGACCCGGGTTTCGCCCGCAGAATGATCGGCATGATCGACGGCATCGCGAGTTCTTCCGGGGGTGATCGTACTGACCGAACCAGGCCGCCTGCGAGTGTACGAACTCGCGAAGCAGCTCGACCTCGACAGCCGCAGGCTGATAGACCTCTTACACCGACTGGGCGTCGAGGTGCGCAACCACATGTCCACGCTGGAACCCGACATGATCCAGAAGGTCACGGACATCGTCAAGAGCCCGCCGAAGGTCGAAGAGCCGCCACAGAACCCGCTCCACGCGAGCGGCGGCAGCCCGAGCGGAGGCATGACGCCGGCGCCGCGCAGGAAGTCGGACCGGAGCGGCGGACCGGGGCCGGTCCCAGGCCCGCGCGCTATCGCCACCTTGCCGGGCCTGTCCCCGCGCCCCGCGGCGCCCGTACAGGCGTCTGGCGCGCAGGCGTCGAGGAGTCTGCCGACGCCTCCGGGCCAGCGCCAGCCGGGACCCGAGGCGCCAACCGGCGTGGGCAGCCTGCCCCGTCCGGCCGGCACCCTGCCGCACCCGACCGCGGCGCGTCCGGGCATCGGTACGTTGCCCCAACGCCGGCCGCCCGGGGCTCCGCCCCGTCCGGCGGGAAGCGCCGGTCTGCCGAGCCGCAGCGCCGGGGGCCAGCAGTTCGGCGCAGCGAGGACGGGGGCAGCCGCTCCGGCCCCATCCCCGCAGCGTCCGGGGGCAGCCGGAAGACCGCCCCAGCGGCGCCGCGGCCCCGCGGACCGCAGGCGGGGCGAGGAGGAGCACCGCTTCGAGCGCCGCGTCCATCCGCGCCGGCGCCAGGCGGCGCAGATCCGCACCGATCGCCCCGTAACGCTGGAGACCGCGCTCACGGTGCAGGAACTCGGCCAGAAGCTCGGCGTCACGGCGGGAGAGCTGATCAGGCGCCTGATGGGTCTCGGCGTGATGGCCACGTTGAATCAGGAACTCGACGTGGATACGGCGGCGCTCGTCGCGACGGACATCGGCTTCCAGGTGGAGATCAAGCCGCCCGGACCGACACTCGAGGAGGAGGTCGAGCTGGAGGAGCTCGACCCGCCCGAGAAGCTGCGCCTGCGCGCCCCGACCGTCGTCGTGATGGGTCACGTCGACCACGGCAAGACAAGCCTCCTCGACGCGATTCGTGATACGAACGTCACCGTGCACGAGGCCGGTGGCATCACGCAGCACATCGGTGCATCAGTGGTGCACCACAAGGGCAAGCGCGTCGTCTTCCTCGACACGCCGGGCCACGAGGCCTTCACGTCGATGCGCGCCCGCGGTGCGTCGATCACGGACATCGCGGTGCTGGTGGTGGCGGCCGACGACGGCGTGATGCCGCAGACGATCGAGGCCATCAACCACGCCCGCGCGGCCGGCGTGCCGATCGTCGTGGCCATCAACAAGATCGACAAGCCCGGGGCCAACTCCGAACGCGTCCGCCAGCAGCTCGTAGAGCATGGGCTCCTGCCGGAGGAGTGGGGCGGCGACACGATCATGGTGGAAGTGTCCGCCCGCACCCGGCAGGGCATCGACACGCTGCTGGAGATGCTGCTTTTGGTGGCCGAGCTGCGCGAACTGAAGGCGAACCCCGACAAGCTGGGGCGCGGCACGGTGCTCGAGGCACGGCTGGACCGCGGCCGCGGCCCCGTGGCGACGATCCTGGTGCAGTCCGGCACGCTGGACTCCGGCGACGCGTTCGTCGTCGGCAGCGCCTACGGACGGGTGCGCGCCCTCTACGACGACCGCGGCAAGCTCGTGCGCCGCGCCGGGCCGTCGACGCCTGTCGAGGTGCTCGGCCTCAGCGAGGTGCCGGAGGCCGGCGACCACTTCATCGTGGTCGACGACGAGCGCAAGGCGAGGGCCGTAGCCGAGGCCCGCCGGCAGCGCTCGCGCGTCGAGGACCTCAGGCCCGAGTCGCGCACCAGCCTCGAGGATCTCTTCGAACGCATCCAGGGCGGCGAGATGCAGGACCTCAACATCGTGCTCAAGGGCGATGTGCAGGGCTCCGTCGAGGCGCTCCACGCCTCGCTCGAGCGGCTCTCGACACCGGAGGTGCGCGTGCATGTGCTGCACGAGGGCGTCGGTGCCATCAACGAGTCGGACATCATGCTGGCGCAGACCACGAAGGCGATCGTCATCGGCTTCAACGTGCGGCCGGACGTTGCGGCGCGCAGGCTCTCGGAGCGCGAGTCGGTCGACGTGCGCACCTACCGCGTCATCTACGAGGCCATCGACGAGATCGAGGCCGCGATCCACGGCATGCAGCGTCCCGAGTTCAAGGAGAAGGTGCTCGGTCACGCGGACGTGCGCGAGGTGTTCCGCGTCCCGAAGGTCGGCGCGATCGCCGGTCTCTATGTGACCGAGGGCAAGGTGACCCGGCAGTCGCACGTGCGGGTGGTGCGCGACGGCATCGTGCTGCACGAGGGCGTACTCGCATCGCTGAGGCGCTTCAAGGACGATGTGCGGGAAGTCGAGCAGGGGTACGAGTGCGGCGCGGGACTCGAGAAGTTCCAGGATGTCCGCGAGGGCGACAAGTTCGAGTTCTTCACGATCGAGGAGGTGCCCCGCAGCTGAGGGCGGCCGTCTGGGCCGCCGAGCTGACGGTGCGCCTGCCCTGGGCGCGGTCTCTCAAGGACCGGCGCCAGGTGGCGCGCAGTCTCGTTCAGCGGCTCGGGCGCCAGCCGAACCTGGCGGTCGCCGAACTTGTGGCGGACGACGATCCCCGCCGTCTTGACCTCGGCATCGCCGCGGTGAGCGGCAGCGTGGGACATGCCAGGGAGGTTCTCGGAGCGGCGATCGCCGTCATCGAGGCTGCAGGCTACGAACTTGAGGTGCGGCAGGACGGCGAACGCTAGGGCAGGGGGGATGACATGGCGACTACCCGCCATCTGCGGTTGCAGGAGCGCATCATGCAGGAGACAGCCCTGATCCTGCGCGAGCTGAAGGATCCCAGGATAGGCATGTGCAGCGTCGTGCGGGCGGAGGTCTCGCCGGACGGCGAGTTCGCGCGGATCTACGTCTCGACCCTGGCCACGGGCGATGCGGCTGAGGCAGTGATGAAGGTCCTCAAGCGCGCCGCCGGCTTCGTGCGCACGCGCCTCGGCGAGGCGCTCGGCACCCGCAAGGTGCCCGAGATCCGTTTCCGCCTGGACGAGTCGATGCGCCACAGCCAGCGCATTGACGAGATCCTGCGCGATCTCGGACCGGGGGACCTGCAGCCGTGAAGGAGATCGCAACCACCCTGCGCTCCGCCGATCGCATCCTGATGTCCCTGCACCGTCAGCCGGACGGCGACTCGATCGGCAGCACCCTGGCCGTGGCCACCGGCCTGCGCCGGCTCGGACACAAGGTCACGGTGGCGACGCCCGATCCCGTGCCGCGCGCCTACGACTTCCTGCCAGGCGTCGCGACGATCGTGCCGTGGCAGCAGGTGACCGCCGGACAGTACGACCTCGTGGCGCTCTTCGACTGTGCCGACGAGCGGCGCACCGGCGCGCCCGTGCCCCTCAGGGACTACGCGCCGCGCATCCTGAACGTCGACCACCATGCCACGAACAGCCGTTTCGGCGACGTCGTGTTCGTCGATCCCCTGGCGGCCGCGAGCGCCGAACTCGCACACCGCACCCTCGAGCTCCTCGGTGTGACGGTGGACCGCGAGCTCGCGCTTCTCCTCTATGTCGGACTCGAGACCGACACGGGCGGCTTCCGCTACGCCTCGACGACCCCGGAAAGCCATCGCCTCGCAGCCCGTCTTCTCGACGCGGGCATTGACCCCGGCGAGGTGTCCGAGCTGGTCTACGAGCGGCAGTCGGCCGGCGGCCTGCGCCTGCTGGGGGCGGCCCTGCACGCGATGCGGGTCCGGCCGGACCTCTCGCTCGCCTACTTCGTGCTGGGCGACGAGGACTTCGCGCAGGCCGGAGCAACGGCGCAGGACGTCGAGACGATCGGTGTCGTCGACTACGCGCGCCGCCTGGAAGGCATCGAGGTGGCCGCGCTCCTGCGCAGCGACGGGCCGGGCGAGGTCAAGTTGAGCCTGCGCTCCAAGGGCCAGGTGAACGTGGCCGAGCTCGCGGCGCGCCTCGGCGGCGGCGGGCACGAGCGGGCGGCGGGCGCCACGATGCATGGCGATCTCGCGGCGGCGGAGCAGGCGCTTCTGCAGCTGATCGCCGGGCGATGAGCGACGGCGTCCTGCTGCTCGTGAAGCCGCCCGGCTGCTCCTCGCACAATGTCGCGCAGGCGATGCGGCGCAGGCTCGGGGTACCATGTGGCCATCTCGGCACGCTCGATCCGCTGGCGGCCGGCCTGCTCGTCGTGGCGGCCGGGCGCGCGACGCGCCTGGTGCGCTACGCCGAGGGGCGGGAGAAGGAGTATGTCGCGGAGATCTGGCTCGGCATCGGGACGGCGAGCGAAGACTTCGCCGGCCCGACGTCGGCCAGGTCGAGCGCGTGGCATCTCGGTCGGCCGGCGCTGGCGGCGGCACTCGACGCGGAAGCGCTGGAGACGGCGCAGCGGCCGCCCGCCTTCTCCGCCAGGCAGGTGGGCGGCGAGCGGGCATACCGGGCGGCGCGACAGGGCCGGGCGCTCGATCTGCCATCGAGGCCTGCGCAGCTCCTGAGGTGGGAGATCCTCGCCCTCGCAGGCGGAGAGACCCTTAGGGTGCGGCTGCGGCTTCTGGTATCGTCGGGCTACTACGTGCGCTCGCTCGCCCGGGATCTCGGGCGGCGCCTGGGCGTACCCGGGGTGCTGGCTGCGCTGCTGCGCACCGCGAGCGGACCCTTTCGCCTGGAGGATGCCCGCACCCTCGAGGAGACGCCTGTGCTATTGCCGATGGACGTGCTCGTGGGACATCTGCCAACGGTCGAACTGGACCGTGACGAGGGCAGGCGGCTTGGGTTCGGTCAGCGCCTGCCGGGCGCCGGCGAGCGGCAGGGGCTGCACGCCGCCTATGCGGCAGGCAGGCTCGTCGCCGTCGTGGACGCCCATAGCGGGGTCTTTCACCCCGAGACGGTCCTGGCTTGGGAGGATTGATCGCTGGTGTGGCTTGACGTCTCGAACCTCGCGCAGCCGCTCGGCGGCGCGCTGGCAATCGGCAACTTCGACGGCGTGCACCTCGGGCATCAGGCCGTCGTCGAGCGGCTGCGCCTCGCAGGCCTGCCGAGCGCCGTCCTCGTCCCGGATCCGCATCCCCTGACGGTGCTCGGCCATGCGCAGCCGCTCCTGACCGCCATGGCCTTGCGCGGCCGCCTGCTCCGTGCGGCGGGGGTGGACAGCCTCGTGCGGCTGCCGTTCGACCGGCAGACTGCCGAGATGGAGCCCGACGCCTTCGTGCGTGAGATGATCCTGGGGCGCATCCGTCCGCGCCATGTCGTCGTCGGATTCAACTTCACCTACGGCCGCGGCGCTGAGGGCGACGTCGACCGGCTGCAGATTGCCCTCGCGGAGGCCGGCGTGCCGCTCGAAGTGGTGGCGCCCGCCCTCTGGGACGGCCAGGTCGTGTCGTCGAGCCGCGTCCGACGGTGCCTCGCGGAGGGCGACGTTGCCACCGCGACGGCGCTTCTCGGCCGGCCACATGTGGTCGACGGCATCGTGCGACCGGGCAGGGGGCGCGGCCGCACGATCGGCTTTCCGACGGCGAACGTCGCCACGGCCGCAGGCCTCGCCCTGCCCGCAGAGGGCGTCTACGCCGTGCGCTGCCGCCTGGAAGGCGAGGTGTTCCGGGGTGTCTGCAACCTTGGTCCGCGTCCTACGTTCGACGAAGGGGAGAGCATCCTCGAGGTGCATCTACTGGAGGTTCAGGGCGACCTGTACGACAGGGAGATCGAGGTGGCATTCCTAGGCCGGCTGCGCGGCCAGATGCGCTTTGACGGACCAGCAGCGCTTTCCGCGCAGATTGCGCAAGATGTTCGCGCCGCCGAGGAAATGCTTGGCGTTGCGGCGCCTGGATGGGATATGCTAGGATGGCCGGGATAAGAGGAGGTGGCTCGGCTCTGGACGAGTACGGACCAGAGGAGCTGTTGCAGCGCTTCACCTCGATTGTCCTCTCCCGGGAGTTTCGACTCCTGCGTCGCCGCCTCGAGGCCTTCTATCGCGAGACCGGGGCACAGGACGCGCGGGAGCAGGCTTTTGTCGAGGCGCTGTACGCCATCTGGGAACCGGACCGGCCGCGGGCCGAACTCCACTAGGCTCTTGAATTTGCACCCCCACGCGGCATGGGCGGCGTGGCGGGCACGTAGGAGGATCCGGATTGGCTCTCGGCAGTGAGAAGAAGCAGGGGATCATGACCAAGTACGGCAGGCACGAGGGCGACACAGGGTCGCCGGAGGTACAGATCGCCCTCCTTACGGAGCGCATCACCTACCTCACCGATCACCTGCGCCAGCACAAGAAGGATTTCCATTCACGGCGTGGACTCCTGAAGATGGTGGGCCAGCGTCGCGCGCTCCTCAACTATCTGCGCGCGAATGAGCCGGACCGCTACCGGGCGATCGCCGAGCAGTTGGGACTTCGGCACTGAGCGAGCGAGGGAGCGGGCAAGCCCGCTCCCTCTTTGCCATGGGTGCGGTGTCGACAGAAAAAGGAGGGCGCTGCCTTGGCGGTAGTGCGCGTCGAGAAGGAGTGGGGCGGGCGCAGGCTCGCGCTTGAGACGGGCCGGCTTGCGAAGCAGGCGAACGGTGCGGTGCTGGTGAGCTACGGCGACACGGTCGTGCTGGCGACGGCTGTGGCGTCGCGTGCGCCACGGGAAGGCATCGACTTCTTTCCGCTTACGATCGACTATGAAGAACGGCTCTACGCGGTGGGGCGCATCCCGGGAGGCTACATCAAGCGCGAGGGACGGTCGAGCGAGAAGGGCATCCTCTCGGCGCGTCTCACCGACCGCGCCCTGCGCCCGCTGTTCCCCAAGGGGTTCCACAACGACGTGCAGGTGGTCATCACCGTGCTCTCCGTGGATCACGACTGCCCGGTCGAGATCGCCGGCATGATCGGCGCCTCGGCTGCCCTGCACATCTCCGACATCCCGTTCGACGGGCCGGTGTCGGGATCGATCGTCGGGTTCCTGAACGGCGACTACGTCCTCAACCCGACACTCGACGAGGATGACGAGAGCCGGATGCACCTGGCGGTCGCGAGCAAGCGGGACGCCGTCGTGATGATCGAGGCGGGTGCACACCGGGTCAGCGAGCAGGAGGTCCTGCAGGCGATCCGTTTCGGCTTCGAGCAGAACCAGGCTGTGATCGCCCTGCAGGAGGAACTGCGCGAGAAGGCCGGTCGCGAGAAGGGCGACTACCCGATCGTGCCGCCGTCCAGCGAGATCCGCGCGGCGGTCGAGGAGGTGCTCTCCGGCCGCCTCGAAGGGGCGATGCGCAACGCAGACAAGCTGCAGCGCGAGGCGGACACGGCCGTTCTCGAGCAGGAGGTCACGGCCGCGCTCGCGGCGCGTTTCCCAGGACGCGACCTCGAGGTGCAGGACGCCCTCAAGGCGGCGCGCAAGACGGTGATGCGGCGGCTCATCCTGCGCGAGGGGGTGCGCGCGGACGGACGTCGGCTCGACGAGATCCGGCCGATCACGGTCGAGGTCTCGGTGCTGCCGCGCACGCACGGCTCGGGACTCTTCACGCGCGGCCAGACGCAGGTGATGACCACCTGCACGCTCGGCGCCATCTCGGACATGCAGCGCCTCGACGACATCGGCTCCGACGAGTCGAAGCGCTACATCCACCACTACAACTTCCCGCCCTTCTCCACGGGCGAGACCCGGCCGCTGCGCGCGCCGAGCCGGCGCTCGATCGGACACGGCGCCCTCGCGGAGCGCTCGCTGCTGCCCATGATCCCGGCGGAGGAGAAGTTCCCGTACACCATCCGCCTCGTCTCCGAGGTGCTGGAGTCGAACGGCTCGACCTCGATGGCCTCCGTCTGCGGCTCCACCCTCGCCCTGATGGACGCGGGTGTGCCGATCGAGGCGCCGGTCGCGGGCGTCGCGATGGGCCTCGTCAAGGAAGGCGACGAGGTGGCGGTCCTCACCGACATCCAGGGGCTTGAGGACGAGCTCGGCGACATGGACTTCAAGGTGGCCGGCACGGCGGACGGCGTCAACGCGATCCAGATGGACATCAAGATCGCCGGCCTTGACTGGGACATCCTGGAGCGGGCATTGGAGCAGGCGCGCAAGGGACGGCTGTTCATCCTCGGCAAGATGCTCGAGGTGCTGCCCGAGCCGCGCCAGGAGATGTCGCCGCACGCGCCGCGCATCACCGTGCTGCACATCAACCCGGACAAGATCCGCGAGGTGATCGGACCAGGCGGCAAGATGATCAACAAGATCATCGACGAGACCAAGATGGGCCAGAAGAAGGTGGAGATCGACATCCACGACGACGGCACGATCTACATCGCGGCCGTCAACGCCGACATGGCGCAGCAGGCCATCAACCGCATCCAGGCCATCGTCAAGGAGCCGGAGGTGGGCGAGGTCTACCACGGCCGCGTCACGCGCCTGATGAACTTCGGCGCGTTCGTCGAGATCCTGCCCGGCAAGGAAGGGCTCGTGCACATCTCCCAGTTGGCCCTGGAGCGCGTCGGCAAGGTGGAGGACGTGGTGCAGGTCGGCGACGAGCTCGACGTCAAGGTGGTCGAGATCGACCACATGGGCCGGCTCAACCTGTCGCACAAGGCGCTCTTGACCGCCAAGAGCTGAACCTGTCCCGGGGTGAGAGGAGGATCGCGAGATGAACCTCGAGTCGATTGCGGCGCTGGTGACGACGCTGATCGGTGCCGTGCTGGGCTGGCAGCTTGGCCGCAAGTACGCGGCGAAGCACCGCCCGTACGCGCTCTGGTGGACCGTTTCCTTCGCCGTGGCCGCGCTGGCGGCCCTGACGCAGCTCGTCGGCTTCCTGCAGGGCGGCTTCCCCGCCGCCGACTACCGCGCCTACCTGGTGCTGTCGGCCGCGGTACCCGGCTTCATGGGCGCCGGCACCGTCTATCTGATCTGGCGCCGCTTCGGCCACGTCTTCCTCGGGGCGATCGTCCTCTTCACGCTCATCGCCCTGGCAGGCGCCTTCACGACCCCGCTCTCGACCCCGCTGCTGAAGGACGTGGTGGCGGCGTCGGGCACGGTGGCGAAGGTGGCGCCAGGCGTCCTCGTCACACTCGGCTATGCCTTGCTCGGCGCGTTCGGAGGCGCGGCGCTGGTCCTTGGCGCCATCTACTCCTACATCCGCTCGCACCAGAGCTACAACCTGCTCATCGCGCTGGGCGGCATCGTCTTCTCGATCGCCGACACCGTGGGTCAGTTCGGACACGGCGTACTGTTCTTCCCGGCGCAGATCGTCGGCATGCTGCTTCTCTATCTCGGCGTCGCGGGCAGCAACGAGGTCTCGCGGAGCCAGCAGGCATCCCGCAGCGCCTGACGCCCGCCGCCCGGCCGCCGTCCCGAAGGGGGCGGCGGCCCTTTGTTCCCCGGCCGGTGCCGGATTGGGCACGCTAGCCGGGGAGGGATGGCCGATGCTGGCTATGCTGGCGCACCTGTGGCTTCAGGCGGCAACACATCTGCCGGAGCTGCGGCAGGTGCCGACAACGCGACCCGTCATCGCACTCGCGGTGAACGTGGTGTGGGGCAGCCAATACCTGCCGCCCATCGTGGCGGCCCTCAAGGCCCAGGGCGCACGCGCGACCTTCTTTCTGGGCGGCCAGTGGGCGGAGAAGCACCCGGACCTCGCCCGCATGCTGCGACAGGCAGGCATGGAGATCGGCAGCCACGGCGACGCACACCGCCATGTGGGCAGTCTCGCGGTCGAGGCGAACGTGCGCGAGATCGCCCTCGCCGATGAGAAGATCGCGCGGGCCACGGGCGTCCACCCGACGCTCTATGCGCCTGCCTACGGCGAGCTGAGCCCCGCCGTGCACGAGGCGGCCAGGCGCGAGGGCATGCGGCTGGTGATGTGGAGCATCGACACGATCGACTGGCGCACCTGGCACACACCCGAGATCATCAAGGGGCGGGTGCTGTCGCGCCTCAGCCCCGGAGCAATCGTGCTGATGCATCCCACGGACCGCACGGCCGCGGCTCTGCCCGGGCTGCTCAAGGAGCTCAAGGCACGCGGCTATCGGGTGGTGG
This sequence comes from Bacillota bacterium, assembly GCA_021845645.1. Next base: position 7,554 of record JAJZVM010000024.1, on the reverse strand, counting down.
GGGTGGAGGAGCTCGTGCGCACGGCAGGACGAGCGGCACCGGCGGGCGAAAGAGGAGGTATGAGCAGGCTAAGGACGATTGCTTGAGCCGCAGAGGCTTCGCTCCGGTCTTCGATTGCTGGTCGAGGAGGCGCCTTGGCTGCAGGGCGTCTCGCTCGGCCTGTTCGTGCGCGCAGGGGTGGTGGACGAACCGGAGGGCCAGGCCGGCATCGCCCATCTCCTCGAGCACCTCGTCTTCCGCGGCACCCAGAACTATGCGGGAGACGAGCTGAGTGCCGCCATCGACGAGGACGGCGGCGAACTGAACGCCTACACGACGAAGGAGTACACCTGCCTCTGGGGCCGCACGCTGCCCCAGGGGCTCGAACGCTTCCTCGAGATGCTCGCCGAGCTAGTGCTCAGGCCGCGCCTCGCGCAGCGGGATCTGCGCCGCGAGGTGGACATCATTGCCGAGGAATATCAGCTGTGGCTGCAGAGCCCCGAGGAGTACGTCTGCGACCTTCTCGAGGCGGAGGTGTTCGCGGGCGGGCGGCTGGCGCGGTCCGTGCTCGGGGATCCGGGCGAGTTCGCCTCGATCGATGCCCGTGCCGTGCAAGCCTTCCATGCGCAGAGCTGGCGACTTGACGGGGCCGTCCTCGCCGTCGCCGGTCCCGTCCGGCGCGACGAGGTCCTGCGGGCGGTGGAGGCGCTCTTCCCGCCGCAGGGCCCCGCGCCGAACCCCTCGCGCAGGCGCCGGCGGCCGCCGCGGCCGCCGCGACCGGGGGAGGCCCAGGCATCACAGGTGCACGTCGCCGTCGGCGGCTTGGCGCGCAGCCTCGGTGATCCCGTGCTCGCGACGCAGGAGATGCTCGTGCAGGAGTTCGGCGGCGGGCCGAACGCGCGCCTCTTCCTGCGCCTGCGGGAGGAGCTTGCGCTCTCGTACGGCATCTACAGCTACGACACCGCCTACCGGGCGGGCGGCATGTGGGCGACCTACGCCGATCTGCCCCAGGACGCGCTGCGCGAGGGGCTCCTGGCGATCCGCGAGGAAGCGGTGGCGTTGCGCCATACCCGCTGGCGCGCAGAGAGCGTCGAGCGCCTGCGGCGCTCCGCGCGTGGCTCGTTCCTCCTTTCGCTTGACTCGCCGTTCGCGCGCGTCGAGCGCGAGGCCCTGCAGATCCTGCAGCTGGGGCGCAGCGAGAGCCTCGAGGCGGAGCTCGGGCGCATCGCCGCCGTGGAGGCTGGCGATCTGAGGCGCGAGGCCGCGATCATGCTCGACCCCGCGTCCTGGCGCGTCGTCGGGCTGCACCCCGAGCGTGGACTCTTCCACGGTTCATTGGCGGAGATCCTGGCAGAGGAGGAGACGCGATGCGCGAGGTGATGGTGCGGCGGCTGCGCGCGGCCGGTCGCCTGCCGCAGCAGGCGTCGCAGGGCGCGGCGGGCTACGATCTCTTCGCGGCGGAGGACGTGGTGGTGCCGGCGCGCGGGCGTGCGCTCGTACCGACCGCGATCGCCCTCGGCCTGCCCGAGGACTGCGAGGCGCAGATCCGTCCGCGCTCGGGCCTCGCGCTGCACGAAGGCATCGCGGCGCACTTCGGCACCATCGACCCGGATTATCGCGGCGAACTGATGGTCCTTCTCCACAGTCACCGCGATACGGACTACATCGTCCGCGCTGGCGAGCGCATCGCGCAGCTCGTGCTGGCGCCGATCGTGCGCGCCGCGTTCCGCGAAGGAGAGCTCGACGAGACGGAACGCGGCCAGGGAGGCTTCGGCCACACCGGACGCTGAGGCGCATGGCGTTTGCCCTGGTGGCATAGGCTCCTCGTGGAGGGGACGAGGCATGCGCCTTTCGGAACTGCACAGTCGGGAGATCATCAATCTCTACGATGGAGCCCGCGTCGGCCTCGTCGGTGATACGGAGATCCTCTTCGATCCCGAAACCGGCGAGATCCAGGAACTCCTCCTGCCGGCCCGAGGGGGCCTGTGGCAGCGTCGCCGTTCGCTCGCGATCCCCTGGGAGGCGGTGCGCCGCATCGGTCCTGAGGTGATGATCGTGGAGGTGCAGTCGCCAAAGCTCAGGGATTGACCGCCCATGCCCCGGGGATGGTACTTCCGGGGGTGGATGAGCAATGGCTCACACGTTGGTGGCTGCGTTCCAGAATACCGATCGGGCCCGCGAGGCCGTGCGCCAGCTCGAGGCCCAGGGCTTCAGCGACAAGGATGTGTCGCTGATCGCTCCGGGGGACAAGCACACGAAGGGCGGCGGCGACGGTCACCAGGATTCGGTGATGGACGGAACCGCCTGGGGCGCCGGCATCGGCGGTGCGGCGGGCCTGCTTGCGGCGGCCGGCGCGATCGCGATTCCCGGCATCGGCCCCCTGATCGCGGCAGGCCCGCTCGCGGCGGCGCTCACCGGGGCAACGGCGGGCGGCCTTGCAGGGGCCTTCATGGACATGGGCATCCCTGCGGCGAGCAGCAAGCGCTATGAGGACGAGTTGCGCCATGGCCATGCGGTGGTGACGGTGCAGGGCGGTGACGGGAAGCTGCAGACGGCGCGCAGCGTGGTGCAGGCACAGGGAGCGCACGACATCGAGATGGACTGAGGATTCCGGGAGGACGCGCGGGCCGGCCTGTCAGGGGCCGGCCCGCGCTTTGCCGCCGCACCAGGGGGGATGAAGGCGCATACCATGTCGCCGGACCCAGGGAGGTGGCAGCGTGGCATCCGATCTCACGGGAGTGCGGGTGGGCATCCTCGGCGGCGACCGCCGGGAGCTCGAAGTGGCACGCATCTTCTCCGCCCATGGCATGGACGTGCGCGCCGTCTGCCTGCCGTGGCCTGACGACGTGCAGTTCCTGGCCAACAGGCTCGAGGACGTCCTGCAGTGGGCTGACATGCTGCTGGCGCCCGTGGGCGGAGTCGACCGTTTCGGACAGGTGGCCTACGTGATCGTAGCCGGCGACGTACCGCCGCCGCGCCTGACGGCGGAGACTTTGAAGGACGTCAAGCCTGGCACGCCGCTCTTCATCGGCGCCGCGACGCAGAACTTGCGCCACGCCTGCGCCGCGCACGGCGTGCAGCTCATCGAGTTCCGCGAGAGCGACGAGTTCGCGTGGCGCAACGCCGTGCCCACGGCCGAGGGCGCGATCCAACTGGCGATCCAGCACACGGAGCACACCCTGCACGGCAGCCGCGTCCTCGTACTCGGATTCGGCCGCAGCGGCACGGTGCTCGCGCGCACCTTGCGCGGCCTGGGCGCGGATGTCACCGTCTGCGCGCGCGGATCCGTCGACATCGCCCGCGCGTTCGCGCTGGGCGTGCGACCACACCGCATGGAGGACCTCGGCGACATGGCGGGCCGGGCCGAGGTCGTGTTCAACACCATCCCCGCGCCTGTGCTCTCGGCTGACATGCTGCGGCGCATGACTGCGGGCAGCGTCATCATCGACATCGCGTCTGCGCCGGGCGGCACAGATTTCGCCGTCGCCAAGCAGTTGGGCATCCAGGCCTATCTTGCGCCGGGACTGCCGGGCATCACCGCGCCGCGCACCGCAGGACGCATCGTCGCCGACACCGTGCTGAGCCTCTGGCGGGACATGCACGAGAGCCTGGACCTCTAACCTGGGGACGCCGTGCCGCAGCGGCCTGGGCGGGCGGGGTTAGCAACTGCGTGAAAATATCTGGATGGATCTCGAGACATGTGGATACTTGATGCATGATATAGCCATGCTAGTCAGCATCAAGGAAGCCGCCTTGCGGGTGGGATGGTGATGCGGACGTTGTTGCCGGAATGAACCTCCTCGCCAGGGTGGACGATCCCGACATCCACTTGTGGACACCCAAGGAGCGGGTGAAGTCCATCCTGGAGCAGAGGTTCCGCCGCCGGCAGGAGACCGGGAACCCGGTTCACCCCGTGAACCAGGGAAACGGCACACCGCTCCCGGCCGGGCTCCAGAGCAGCCATGCGGGTACAGCCGTCTGACGGTTGCGCCTGATTGGTCCCGCCATGGCCCTCGGCTTCGGATGCTGCAGGGGTGAGTCTCTATCGCAGACTTCACCATGACGGGCGGAGTGCGAACAGTAAGCGAAGGACTTCGGTGTCTATGAATATCTAAGTCTTTCAGAGCGGCTCCTAGTGCAGCAACAGTGCCTGCAGCTCATCGACGCTCGCGGCCAGGAACTGCGGCCCGGCGTCGCGCAGCCGCTCGGGGTCCCCGTAGCCGTACAGGACGGCGATGGCCGTCAGCCCGTGGTGGTGCGCCCCCTCGACGTCGACCGGATGGTCGCCGATCATGGCGGCGCCTGCCCGCTCGGCGTCGTCGAGGCCCCGCACCGCGAGGGCCAGGACGTCGCGCTTGGTCGAGACGTGCCCGCCGAGATCTGCGGCGAACACGTCGTAGAAGCGCTGGCGGAGGTCGAAGTGCTCGAGGATCCGCTCGGCCAGTGGCAGGGGCTTCGAGGTGGCGACCGCCATGCGCGCGCCGAGGCCTTGGAGCTCCTCGAGCAGCGGCGGGATCTCCGGATAGACCTTGTTCTCGAAGATGCCCTGGACCTCGAAGCGCTCGCGGTAATAGCGGACCGCCTGCCGGGCTCTCGCCGCGTCGAGCCCGCACAGTTCCTGGAAAGACGCCAGGAGCGGCGGACCGATGAAGGGCGTGAACGCGTCCGGGTCCGGGGCGGGCATGCCGAGACGCTGGAGCGCGTGCTGCACGGACCTCGTGATGCCTTCCTTCGGGTCCGTGAGCGTGCCGTCGAGGTCCCAGAAGAGCAGCGGGTAGCTCAGGCGCATTGGTCTCCTCCTGTCGGCAGAGGCATCTGCACGGGCGTCAGGCCGGAAAGCTGTCCGGCTCTCCGATGGGTGCCGAGGCGAGGGCGGGCAGGGGGGAGCGCACGAGCCACACGAGGCCGAGCAGGGCGACGAGTGCCCCGACGAACAGGGCACCCCGCACGGCGAGCGGGCCTGCCATCAGCCCACCGCCGAAGGCCCCGACGGCGCCGAGGACGTTGCCCAGGAGGCGCTGGGAGCCGCTGATGCGCCCGAGCCAGCCGCCGGGCGTCACGGACTGGCGCAGCACGGCCTCGCCGAAGCCGAAGAGGGTCTCGGCAAGGTCTCCGAAGATCTGCGCCGCGAGCAGGAAGAGAAAGCCCAGGAAGGGCGTTGCGGGAGCCAGTGGCACGAGCAGCGTCAGGAGACCGAACCCGAGCAGCCCGTAGAGGGCCGAGCGGCCGAGACCGAAGCGGCGCGCCGCGCGGGGGGCCAGGACGCCTCCGAGGAGCGCCCCGAGCCCGCCGCCCGTGATCAGCAGGCCGATCGCGAGGGGCGAAAGATGCAGGTCGCGCAGGGCGTAGAAGGCGTAGAGCGCGTCGAAGATGCCGCCGCAAAGGCTGATGAGCGCCGCGGCCAGAGCCAGCGGGCGCAGCAGCGGATGGTGCCAGAGGGCAGCGAGACCTTCGCGGACGGCCCGCGACACCTGTGGCTGCACGTGACCGGCCCCGGGTTCGGGGTCGTGCAGGTGCAGGAGCGTGACGGCCGAGGCGAGGTACGAGACGGCGTCGCTCAGGATGGTCAGGGGTCCGCCGAGGAACTGGATGAGGATGCCCATCAGCGCCGGACCGCCGGTCTCGCCGATGGCGCTCGCCACTGCGAGCGCGGCGTTGGCGGGCGAGAGCTGCTCGCGCCCCACGAGTCCGGGCAGCCAGGCCTGATCGGCCACGTCAAAGAGGGTGTTCAGCGTCGCGACAAGGCCGAAGGCGACGAGAAGCTGCCAGAACGACAACCGTCCCGTCAGGGCCAAGAGTGTGAGGAGGCCGAGCAGCGTGGCGCGCAGTACGTCCGAGGCGATCAGCAGCGGGCGCCGCCGCACGCGGTCCACCAGGAAAGCGGTGCGGCGACGAGTGCCACCAGGTAGGCGAGGCCCGCAAGCCAGCTGAGATCCCGGGCGGTCGCGTGCAGCAGCAGGACGGCGATGATCGGCAGCCCTTCCCGGGTGACGCGCGAACCGAGTTCACTCACGGTGCGGCCGGCGAGGAAGATGCGGAAGCTCCGCCCCGAAACGGCCACGGCAGGCGACGTTCTCATGACGTCTCAAGGCTAACATACTCGGTTGCGGCGCGCCGCTGTGGCGACCATGGCGCGTCATTTCCCGGCCTCGGCTAGAATGGGGCCATCATCCCTGGCGGCCCTCTCGGCGGGAGATGGGGAGAAGGTCGACGATTTGGCTCAGCACATCGCGCTCCTGCGCGGCATCAACGTGAACGGGCAGCGGATGATCCCGATGGCCAGGCTGAGGGCGATGGCGGAGGCTCTGGGATACGCGCGCGTGGAGACCTACATCCAGACCGGCAACCTCCTCCTGGAGAGCCCATCCGCACTGCGCGAGGTGCGCCACAGCCTCGAGGTGTCGCTGCGTGCAACCTTCGGCTGGGAGGTGGCTGTGGCGGTGCGCTCGCCGGGCGACATCGATCGGGTGCTGGCGGGCTGCCCCTACCAGCCGGGCGAGGGCGAGGTGGTGTACGTAGGGTTCACCGCGGCCATGCCCGAGCCAGGGCGCGTGGCCGAGGCCAGGGGACGCGTCCCGGACTGCGGCGACAGCTGCACGGTGGAGCCAGAGCACGTCTATATCCTGTACAGGCACGGCGTGCACAGCTCCCCGCTCTCGAACGCGTTCTTCGAGCGCTGGCTCGGCGTCCCCATGACATCGCGCAACCTGGGTACGGTGCGCAAGCTCCATGAACTCGCCAGCCGGCGCGCCGCGAGGGGCTGAGCCCGTCAGGCGCCGATCTCTCGCGCAGATCACCGTCCTGCCGATATCTCCAGCGTCTGGCAGGAGTATGCGGGCGGAAGGCGTAAGACGGACTCTGCAGGACCGCGCGATTGCGCGGGCGGGCACCGCACCTCGTCACCTGCAGAGAAGGTGGAGGCCGTGAGGATGAAGGCGCCTCTGGCGGCGCTCCTGACCTCACTGGTGGCGTCCTGGTCGCTGGTGGGGATCCCCGTCGCGAGAGGGGCCGCTCCTGCGCTGACGCGAAGCGCGGTCCTCCACGAGCTCGCCGCGCAGGCGGTGAGGTTCGATCTGCGGCGCGTGGTCACCGTTTCGGCGGGCGAACGCCAGACGTTGACGGTGGCCGAGGGGACCACCGCCGGCATGCCGCCGCTCTGCCGCTTCTTCTTCTGGCACGATGCGACGTTCGTCGGGCAGATCGAAGGCTGGGACGCGCGGATCGCCTCGTGGCGGGCAAACCGCATCACTCTGAGCTTCGGCGATGTACCCGGCTCGCCGCAGGGCTACACGATCTCATACTCCTGGCGCGACGGCAGGCTCCTGTCGAGTGCGCGCCCGCCGGTGCAGGCGCCGCCGAACGTGGTGACCGTGACCTCGGCCCCGACCTTGCGCGCGTCGCCGAGCTTCCTCGCGGTCGGCCAGACGGCGGTGCTGTCCGCCACGGGATTCGCGGGTCCCGTGTAACCGCTCACGCTCTCTGAGACGGGATCGCTCACGCTTTGTGAGAGCGATCGGCGCGGCGTAGGTCCGCTGCCCAAGCCAGGGCGGTAGTAAGGAGTTCAGCAGGGGCATC
>JAJZVM010000114.1 GCA_021845645.1 Bacillota bacterium | reverse complement strand
TAGGTCAACTGTGCCTGCCCTTGCCGGACTGCTGCAAGCTCTTCGCCTGAAGGCGAAGGCTTCAGACCTGTCGGTTGGAAAGTGAACTGTTCAAACCCCGTCCGCAGCGCACTCGAGGGCGGCCACCTTGGTGAGCCCGATCAGGCCGTGTTTCGCCGAATTGTAGGCGGCCTTGCCGGCGAAGCCCACGAGGCCGTTGATCGAGGCCATGTGCAGGATGCGGCCGAAGCCCTGGGCGCGCATCAGCGGCAGGGCGTACTTGAGCGCGAGAAAGGGCCCGATCAGCATCAGGTCGACGATGGCCCGGAAGGTATCGACCGGGAAGTCCTCGATCATGGCGACATGCTGCCTGCCCGCGTTCGAGACCAGGATGTCGATGCCGCCGAAACGCTCCCGCATCTCTGCGATGGCTTCGCGCACATCGTCCTCCCGCGCGGCATCCGCCTGGATCGCCCGCGTCTCGGCGCCGGTGGCCGCCTCTATCGTCTCGGCCGCCTTGTCCGCGGCCTCGCCCCGCAGATCGGCGACCATCACCCGCGCCCCCTGCCGTGCCAGGGTCTCCGCCACCGCGTAGCCGATGCCGCTCGCGGCGCCGCTCACGAGCGCGCGCCGACCCTCGAGTGCCTTGCCGGCCATGCCCTACCTCCCCAGGATTCCTTGTGGCCCCAAGTTCTTCAGCCTTGGGCCGCGTCCTGCAGACAGCGGGACGGCGGCAGGTCCGAAGACCCGCCGCCGTCTCAGGTGGTTGCGCCTTATGCGGGGCTTGTCGGGGGAGCCGGGGACTTCGGTCCTTGAGCCTTCTGCCAATCGCCACTGACGAAGCTGTGGACATGCTGCGCGAGGCGGGTCTCCAGCGCCTGCGCCTGCTGCTGCGTCATGTGACCCGACTTGACCGCCAAGTCGACGCGCTGCCTGGCTCCCGTCAAGAGCGCCGCTTCGAGCCCCGCGGCCGTCTTGCCCTGGGCGGTCGCGACGGCCGCGGGCGTCTCGCCCGCTCTCAGGCGCGTGACGAGGGCGTCCGGCGTGAGCCCGAGATAGGTCGCCGCGTCCACCACCATCATGGTCTGACCGAGCGTCCGGCCATGCCGGTGCATGCCGTGCATGCCGCCCCGGCCGGTCTTGATCTGCTGTTCGAGAGCGGATGCCTGGCTTTGGGTGATCTTCCCTTCCTGCAAGAGACCGCGGACCCTGTCAAGGCGCGCCTGCGTGACGGCGTCCTTCAGCTTGCTCTCGGAAACTCCGAGGTGCCGCGCGACATCCGAGATGAAACTCCTGCGGGCGTGGTTGCCCTGCGCGGGGGCAGCGGCCGCCATCGCCACACTGCTCAAGGCGAGCGGCAGGGCGAGCAGCAGGCCGAGCCAGCGCGTGCCGTGCTTCAATTCGTCTCCTCCCTTGGCTTGGAACTGGGACACGTGCAAAGCATGCCCGCATCCGCCGTTCGCTGCTCTGGAAGGAACCTCCGGGTCCCTGCCTAGGTCTCGGCCTCGGGTGGCGCTGCGACGGGCCAGCGCACCTCCACGGTCGTGCCGTGCCCCTGGCTGGTCTCGAGCGCGACCGTTCCGCCCCTGGACTCCACGAGCACCCGGGCGAGCGAGAGACCGAGCCCGAGCCCGCCCGCGCTGTCGCCGCGGTAGAAGCGCTCGAACGCGTGCTCGGCCGTCTCCACGCTCATGCCCACGCCGTGGTCCCGGACCCATGCCGCGGCCATGCCCTCTTCCCTCCGCCAGCCGAGCTCGATCTCCGTACCCTCCGGGTTGTGCCGCACCGCGTTGTCGACCAGGAGATCGAGAACCTGCCCGACCTCCGCGGCGGGGGCGCCGATCCAGGTCTCTTGCGCTCCCTCCGTGAGGTGGTGGCCGCGTGCGGCGCGTCGCACCGCCTGGCCGAGGTCCGAGAGGGCTTCGGCCTCCTTGGCGTCGAGATCGCGGATGCGGGCCGCAAGCCGCGCTGCTTCGCGCTGCGCGAGCGCCGCGGCCTCCACCGCGGCGTTGCCTTTGAGACGGCCGCCGGCGAGAAGCTCAAGGGTGCCCAGCACCGTCGACAGGGGTGTCCTGAGGTCGTGCAGGGTCATCTCGCGCAGAGCCCGCTCGCGCTGCTCGGAGGCTTCGAGGGCCCCGAACATCTGGCTTAGGCGGCTGAGCATCTGCTGCAAGGCCTCGGCGAGATCGCGGATCTCGCGCACGCCATGGCTCGTCGGCAGGCTGGTCTCGAGGTCCCCCGTCTCGCTGATGCGCGTGGCTTCCGCGGAGAGCGAGGAGAGCGGTGCCGTCAGTCCCCGCGCCACGCCCTCGGCGACAATGGCCGCCAGCAGCACGGCGGCGAGCGTCACGAGCGCGAGGACGCCCTCGAGGATATGCACCGGCCGATCGACGCTCGTCATGTTGATCTGCTCGAGGAAGAGGCCCCCCGGCACCGGCACCGTGTAGCGGAGACTGCGCGACTGCTGGCTCACGCCGAGCGGTGGCGGTGTCCCCGGCACGTCCCCGACCGAGAACGCCCGGTGGCCGCCCGCGCCGTAGATGGCGATCGACTCGCCGAGCGGCAGGCGGGCCGGCACCTCGCCCGTGTGCAGGTAGAAGCCCACCGTGGAGCGGACCGAGGCCATGAGCTGCGTCTGCAGGTTGCGCACGAGCACGCTGCGCAGGAAGTAGACGGCGCCGAAGTCTGCCAGGAGGAGGGATGCGCCGACCAGCGCCACGATGGCCACCAGCAGGCGGCGGCTCAGGCTGTGCAGACGGCGTTCAGCCTTCGCCATGCTCGTCCAGGCGGTAGCCGAAGCCGCGCACCGTGTGGATCAGACGCGGCCCCAAGGCTTCGAGTTTGCGCCGGAGATAGCTGATGTACACGTCGAGCACGCCTTCGCCGACCTCCGCGTCGAAGCCCCAGACGCGCTCGAGGATCTGCTCGCGCGTCAGGACACGGCGCTGGTTGCGCAGGAAGAAGCAGAGCAGGTCGTACTCGCGCCGGGTAAGATCGAGCGGCTGGCCGGCGCGCAGCGCCTGCTGGCGCTCAAGGTGCACCTCGACGTCGGCGAAGCTCAGCACCGGCAGCTTGTCCTCCGGGACGGGCCTGCGAGCGACGGCGCGCATGCGCATCACGAGTTCCTCAAAGGCGAAGGGCTTCGCGACGTAGTCGTCCGCGCCCAGCTCGAAGCCGTGCACGCGGTCGGGGACGCTGCCGCGGGCGGTCAGCATGATCACCATGATGCCGCGGTCCTTGAGGCGGGGCACCAGGGCGAAGCCGGATCCGTCCGGCAGATTGACGTCGACCAGGGCCAGCTGGAAGGTGCTGCGCTCGAGCAGGGCCAGCGTGTCGGCGACCGAGCCGGTGATCGTGGGCTCGAAGCCCTCGGACGTCAGCCCAAGCCGTAAGGTGGCGCCCAGGGAAGGGTCGTCCTCCACCACCAGCACACGCATCGCAACAGCCCCCTCCGCCCTCTGTCTGGGACATATTGTAGCCGAGCGGCAGGGTTGGGTCAGCATGGCGGAAAGGGTCGGCCGGGGTTATGGCGAAGGCGCCCGCGCAAGCGGCGGGCGCCTTCCCTGGGGAGCCGGGACAGGGGTCACTGCGTCAGTTGCCAGTCGTAGCAGTTCCAGGTCTCGACGTACCAGGGGTCTGGCTGGTAGCCCTTGAGGTTGATGGCCGCGTCGATCTCGTCCGGGGTGTAGTACCAGAGCGCCGGCAGGTCCTGGTGCAGAATGGCCTGCTCCTGGCGGAGCACCGTCTGGCGCGACGCCTGATTCAGCATCGTGTCCTGCTCATGCAGAAGCTTGTCGACCTTGGCGTTCGAGTAGTTGCCGTAGTTCTGCGCGCCACCGGTCTCGTAGAGCTGCTCCTCCGACGCGGCGGGGTCGTATCCTTCCGTCCACTCGAACTCGCCGAGGTCCCAACCCTTGCCGGAAGGCAGCACGGTGCCGAAATACACGTTGGCGGGATAGTCGTGGATGACCATCTTCACGCCGATCTCTTTGAACCAGTACTGGACGAGCCGCTCCGTGGCCTCGCGCCATGGGTTTCCGGACGTCGTCGCGTAGACGAGCTGCAGCGTCTTGCCGTTCTTGTGCCGGTAGCCGTCCGGTCCCATCTTCCATCCTGCCTTGTCGAGCAGGATCTCGGACTCCTTGGGATCGTAGGAGTAAGGCTTCAGCTTCGGGTTGTTGGCCCAGATGATCGGCGGCTGGTCGGCCGCCGAGAGCACGCCGTAGCCCAGCCAGATCTTCTTCAGGATGGCCTGGCGGTCGATCGCCATCTCGAGGGCGACGCGCACGTTGCGGTCCCTGAGGGCCGGGTTGCGGAAGTTGATGTCGGCGGACTCCCAGGCGGCCATCGGCGTGAAGAAGACGTGCGCCCCGGAGATCGCCTTGAGCTGCTTCGCCTGTTCGATCGGAGCGAAGTAGTAGGTGTTGATCTGGTGTGCCTGGGCGTTGGCGAGCAGCGAGTTCTCATCGGGGATGATCTTGAAGACGATGGTGCCTTCCTTCGGCTTCGGCCCGTACCAGTTCGGGTTGGCCACGACGGTGATCGAGGCCCCCGGGGCCCAGGACTGGAACATGTAAGGGCCGTCCGTCACCGTCGGGTCGTGGTTGAAGGAGGCCGTGTTGATCTGCTGCGCCGTCATGCCGTGGAAGACCGAGTAGGGGATGAGGCCGGGCAGGTTGCCGGAAAAGTCATCGATCAGGATGGCGGGGAACGGCTTCTTGAGGTCCACCTCGCAGACCTTCGGGCTGATCGTCTTGACGTTTTGGACGTCGTCCCAGCCGAGGCGGGTCACGGCGAGCACGGCCGGGTTCGTCACGACCTTCCACGTTTCATAGATGTCCTGGCAGCTCACGGGCTGCCCGTCCGTCCAGTTCGCGTTCTGCTTGATGTGGAAGGTGTAGACGAGTCCGTTCTTGGAGATGCCGCCGTTCTGGACCGTCGGGACCACGGACGCCAGATCGGGCTCCATGACGCCCTTCGGCGTGATCATGAAGAGGTTACGGAAAATCGCGGTGTCGACGATCTGGGAATAGGTCATGTCCGGGCCGAGGATGGGGTTCAGGTTGCCTGGCTCCTCGTAGAGCCCGTCCACGATCGTCCCGTTTCCGCTTGCCGCGGCCGCCTGTGCGGCGGGCCCCATGGCGGGGGCGGCGACGGCAAGGAGCAGACCGGCCGCCGCCAGGGGGCTGAGCAGAGACTTCCACCACTTGTCGCGCATGACGTGCCCTCCAATGACTCAAGTTCCGCGGTTCTCGGCCGATCGGTCCTGGGCACCCCCCTTCAGCGCGAGCGTTGGCTCGAAGTCGGGTCCAGGGCGTCCCTCAGCCCGTCTCCGACCAGGTTCACCGCCAGGACGACGAGGAAGATCATCAGGCCAGGGAAGATCGCGAGCCAGGGGGCGCTCGTGGTGAAGGACTGCGCCTGGTTCAGGAGGTAGCCCCAGGAGATGTTCGGCGGGGTGAGTCCGGCGCCGAGAAAGCTCATCACGGACTCGAGGATGATCGCCTGGCCCACCAACAGGGTGGCGTTGACGATCAGCGGCGCCATGGCGTTCGGAAAGATCTCACGCAGGATGATGCGGGTGCTCGGCATCCCGACGGCCCGCGCCGCCTCGACGAAGTCCCGCTTCTTCAGCGTGAGGAACTGACTGCGCACGATGCGCGCCGGGTACATCCAGGACGTCAGTCCGATGATGGTGACGATGCTCACCGGCGTGGGCCCGATGAGCAGCGAGAGGAGCAGTACCACGAAGAGCAGCGGCACCGAGAGGCCAACGTCGGTGATGCGCATCAAGAGCGCGTCGACGAGGCTGCCGAAGTATCCGGAAATCGAGCCGATCGCGCCTCCGACGACGACGGCCACGAGTGCGGCGAAGACGCCGATGCTCAGCGAGACGCGTCCGCCGAACAGCACCTCCGTGAAGAGGTCGATGCCGAGGTCGTCGGTGCCCATGGGATGATGCAGGCTCGGCGGGGCGAGCATGGCGGCGAGGTCGGGCTGGCCGAGCTGGTAGGGCGATACCCATGGCGCGAGGACGGCGGCCAGCATGATGAGGAGCAGCACCGCCGCCGCGGCGACGGCGACCCTGTGGCGCAGGAAGCGGCGCCACACGAGGTGGGCGTAGCTCTCGAACCGCGGCTCCGCCTGCGGCCCGCGCAGCGGTGCTTCTCGGCGTGGCATGAGCGACATCCCGGCGCCCCCTCAGCTGTACTGGATGCGGGGGTCGAGGAGCCCGTAGAGCACGTCCGCGAGGATGTTCGCGAGTACGATGACGACCGAGAGGAAGGAGACGACGGCCATCAGGACCGGGTAGTCGCTCTGCAGGATGGCCTGGATGAACAGGCGTCCCATGCCTGGCCAGGAGAAGATGGTCTCCGTGATCAAGGCGCCACCGAACAGGTAGGCGGCATCCATGACCATCACCGTCACCACGGGAAGCAGAGCGTTGCGCAGGGCGTGGCGCCAGATCACCCGGCCTTCCCCGACTCCCTTGGCGCGGGCGGTCCGGATGTAGTCCTGGTGGATGACGTCGAGCATCGACGAGCGGACATAACGGCTTTCGGACGCCAGCGTGTAAAAGGCCAGGACCAGCATCGGCAGGATGAGGTGCCATAAGCGGTCGCCCAGGCTGAACGCGGCGCCCGCCGTCGCCATGCCGCCCGCCGGGAACCAGTGCAGGTGCACGGAGAAGAGGATCAGCACCATGAGGCCAAGCCAGAAGGTGGGCATCGAGAAGCCGAAGTAGCTGATGACCGTGATCAGGTAGTCTCCGAAAGAGTACTGCCGCACGGCGCTGTAGACGCCGAGCAGGAACGAGCACACGACGGTGATAAGGAAGGACGAGACCATGAGCTCGAGCGTCGCAGGCAGGCGCTGCAGCATCATGGCCGCAGCCGGCTGCGCGTACACGTACGAGTAGCCGAAATCGCCGCGCAAGGCTTTGGCGAGCCAGTCCACGTATTGCGTCCAGAGTCCCTGGTTCAGGCCGTAGTCGATGCGAATCTGCTCGAGCATCGCCTTCGTGATGCCGGGCTGGTGCACGTACATCGCGAGGGGTCCGCCAGGCATCGCGTGCATCATGAAGAAGAGCAGGAGGGAGATCAGGAAGATCACCGGGACGGCCTGAGCGAGCCGGCGTACGACGAAGACTCCCATCAGGGTACCTCCTCGCGGGCGCCAAGGGGTGCGTCGGCACGAGACGGCATCGGTGGTGCGGTCTGGACGCGATGCGGGCCAGGCTGCGGATGGGCTTGCGGAACGAGCGGACGACATGCGGCGAGGGTGGGCCGGCTACGGAGGTAGACCGTCGGGCGTCCGTGGGACGAAGCCACCGGGAGCCGACGGGTTGACTTGGTCAAATATATGAGCTTGTCCCGGCGCGTAGACCGGTCGACGGGGACAGTTTCGTCTCGGCCGGCAAGCAGGCAAAGGGCGGTCCCGCCTTTGAGGCAGGGCCGCCCTTCGCTCGCTTCGGGAGCCGAACGGTACGGATCGGGGAAGGTCAGGACCTGGCGGTCCCCTCGTTCTGGATCGCCTCGCGGGCCAGTTCGTCGCAACGGTTGTTCTCCTGGTTCCGGGCATGTCCCTTGACCCAGTGGAACTGGACGTCGTGGGGTTGCATCGCCTGCAGGATGGCCTGCCAGAGGTCCTGGTTCTCCACGCTTCCACCCTGCGACGTGCGCCAGCCGTTCTTCTGCCAGCGCTTCAACCACCCTTGGCGGAAGGCGTTGACGACGTAGGTCGAGTCCGAATGCACCTGCACGCCGCAAGGCGTCTTGAGGGCTCTAAGACCCTCGAGTAGGGCCGTGAGTTCCATGCGGTTGTTCGTCGTGCTCGGTGCGTAGCCCGAGATCTCCTTGCGGCGGTCGCCCCAGAGGAGAACGGCGGCCCAGCCGCCAGGGCCGGGGTTTCCCGAGCACGCGCCGTCGGTATAGAGGATGACGTCCAATGCGGATGGCTCCTTTTAGAGACCGGATGAAGGTGGGGCGCCGCGCAGCGGCCTACCGGGGATTATCGCCCCGAGGGGCCCTGTCCCACGCTCCTGGGGCGCCTGCTGGCGGGCTTTCTGGCAGCGGGCAGCTGCCAAACGCCGCGACCGTAGGTGCCGAGCAGCAGGCTACCTGAGGGCAGCTGCGCGACGGTGGTCGTCTGCACGTTCGGTAGCGCCGCGCCGAGTGTGCGCCAAGCGGCGTTCGCCAAGGGACTCCAGAACACGCCGCCACCGGTGGCGGCCACAAGACCGTTCTGCGCCGCGAAAAGGCCGAGCACGGAGAAGCTCGGCAGGGTGCCCGAGATGTCGGTCCAGGAAGGCCACGACGCGTTGGCCGCGGGGGTCTCGAACACGAACGGGCAGTCCGGCAAGGACTGCGGCATGCCGAAGGCGACGCTGACGAAGGCGCGGTAGGGGTCGTCCGGCTCTGCCACGATGTCCGTGACGTCGGCGTCGGCGTCACCCGGTCCCGCGTAGGCGCACGGCGTTGCCCAGCTGGAGGGCGAGACCAGCCGCCAGGTGCGTCCGGTGTTTTCGGAGAGCGCCACCTGCCCATTCTGCCAGCCCGCATAGACAATCCTGCCGCTGCCCGGCGCGAACGCGATCACGGTGACCGGCCCGCCGCCGCGTACGTGCGTCACCCGCCGCCAGTGGCCGCCGTCGGCCGTCGAGCGCCAGATCTGCTGGCCGCCGGCCAGGAGGACGTTGCGGCGCTGGGGATCTATAGCGAAGGCGCCCACCCCCAGCGGGCCGACAGGCGGCTGCGGTGAGCCCCAGCGTCGCCCGCTGGTGCCCGAGCGCTGCAGCGCCCCGTCGACCTCGCCGAGCATGCGCGGCGGCTTGCCCGCGCCGAAGGCGTTCCAGCCGCCGTCGCCGCCGATCAGGGAGGTCCAGCGGCCGGTACGGAGGTTGTAGACGGCCGTGCCGTTGTCCTGGAATCCCGCCAGCACGCGGTGGCCGCCGGGAGACACCGCCATCGCCGGGTACACCTGAGTGATCGAGAGGTTCGTGTTGAGATCCTGCATGGTGTCCCGCGGCGTCAGGCGATAGACGCCGCCGTCGTTGCCGATGAAGAGACCCTGCGCACCGAAGAGCAGCGCGTGCTGGTCCGTATGCAGGTAGAAGCTCTGCGTCAGGTCGGTCCAACGGAGGCCCCCATCGGTCGACACGAGGAGCTCGACGCCCCCCGCGAAGACTTCCTGCGGGTTCTGCGCGGAGACGGCGAGGACCTGGTCGTAATCGCCCTGTGCCTGCGGCGGGCTCGTGTCCGGTTCACGCAGGAAGTCCGGGGTGTGGGTGAGCTTCGTGAACGTCGCGCCCCCGTCGTGGCTGACGTAGAGCCCGAGCAGGCAGTCGGTGCAGCGGCGGCTCAAGGTCGCCATGCTGACGTACATGGTGCTCGGGTCGCTGGGCGCGACGGCCAGGGCCACCCTGCCGATCCGAGGCTCCTTGCGCGGCAGGCCGCCCGCAAGCACCTGCCAGGTCCGGCCGAGATCGCTTGAAACCTCGACACCGACTCCTTCGACGCCCGCGAGGAGGCGCCGCGGATCGCCAGGCAGCCAGCTCAGGTCGGTCGTGGGATCGCCGAGCACCAGATGCCAGGTCCGGCCACCGTCGCCGGAACGTTCGACGCCAAAGTCGCCGGCGGCGAAGAGGCGCTGCGGATCGGTCGGGTCGAGCAGGATCGAGGAGAGGTAATGGCCGTAGAAGACTTTCTCGCCGAGCAGCTGCCACGTTCGGCCACCGTTCGCGCTGCGCAGGATGCCATCGGAGAAGAAGCAGTCGCCGCAGTCGTCGTTTTCGCCGGTTCCGGCGTAGATCACCTCCGGTTTCGCCTGCACGGCGAGAGCGCCGATCGCCATGTCCGGCGTGCGATCGGACAGCGGGCGCCAGTTCTTGCCCTCGTCGGACGTCACCCAGACGCCGCCGCCCGCCGAACCGGCAAAGAGATTGCCGTCCGCGGCGGCCAGCGCATCGACGCGGCCGCTCTCGTTGCCTGCGTAGGGGTCGTGCAGTACGGGCGCAGGGCCGATCGACCGCCAGCTGCCGCCCACCGGCATGGGTGGGGTCGCGGCGGGGGCATACGACGTGGGCAGCGCGAGCATGGTCGCTGCCAGGATCAGCATAAGGCCGGCGAGCCACGCGGGAACGCGGCGCAGCAAAGGCGATTCCTCCTGCGGGCGGGTCCTAACGCGATTCGGGGCCGCTTCGCGGCGTTCCTGCGGCGCAAACCGGGCCAGGCCGTGACCGACCGGACTGCAGGTGCCGGCAGGGCCGTGCGCGAAGCCGCCCCTGATACGTGCGCTGGGAGTTGGGAGCTGTGCGCTGCGAGGAATGGCTGGAGAAGGCGGAAGGCATGGATCGCGAGGACGACTTGCGCGACCTGCGCCAGGAGTTCCTGCTGCCGGAGGACGTCATCTACCTCGATGGCAACTCGCTTGGCCCCTTGACGAGGCGAGGCCAAGAACACCTCGAGCGGGCCGCGCTCGACTGGCGCCGACTTGGCGTCGGCGGGTGGCAGGGCGGCGAGGTGCCATGGTTCCACCTCGCCGAGACACTCGGCACGATGCTGTCGGAGGTCGTCGGGGCGTTGCCGGGGGAGGTCATCGCCACCGCCCAGACCACCTTGAACCTGCACCAGGTCCTGCAGACCTTCTACCGCCCGAGCCGCGAACGGCATATCGTCGTCACCGACGCGCTCGCCTTCCCGAGCGATCTCTATGCGATCGCCGGTCATCTCGAGCAGCGTGGGCTCGACGTCCGGCGCAGCCTGCGCCTGATTCCCAGCCGCGACGGGCATACGCTCGCGGAGAATGACATTCTCGCCGCACTCGGCGACGACGTGGCGCTCGCCGTGCTGCCCGGCGTCCTCTACCGCTCCGGGCAGGCGCTGGCGATCGGGGAGATCACGGCCGCGGCCCATGCGCGTCGGGTGCCGATCGCCTGGGATCTCTCGCACGCCGTGGGCGCGATCCCGCTCGCGCTGCACCGGGAGGAGGCGGACTATGCCTTCTTCTGCACGTACAAGTACCTCTGCGGCGGGCCCGGCGCGATCGGCGGCCTATTTGTGCATCGGCGCCACCTGCCCGTGCGGCCCGGCATGGCGGGATGGTTCGGCAGCGACAAGGCGAGGCAGTTCGACATGCCGATGGAACTCCTGCCCGCCGGTGATGCCGGCGCCTTGCAGGTTGGGACGCCGCCGGTCCTTGCGTCGGCGCCGCTGCTCGGCAGCCTGGAGATCTATCGCGAGGTGGGCATGGAAACCGTCCGGCGGCGCTCGCTGCGCCAGACGCAGCTGCTCGCCGCGATGGCCGACGACGTGCTGCGGGATCTGGGCTTCCAAGTGGTGACGCCGAGAGCGCCCGAGGCGCGCGGCGGCCATGTCGCCCTGGCGCACCCCGAGGCGGCGCGCCTCAGCCGCGCGCTCAAGGATCGCGGGGTCGTGCCGGACTTCCGGCCTCCGGACGTGGTGCGGCTGGGCCCGCACCCGCTCTACACCACGTTCAGCGAGATTGCGCAGGCGCTCACCGTCCTGCGAGAGATCGCGCGGACAGGCGAGCACCTGCGCTACCCGGAAGGCCGGGAGGAAGTGGGCTGAAGGCCGTCATGCGACCCGCGGCGACCATGCGGTCGACGCAAGGCGTCTAGATTCGACAACGGGAAGGCACCGAACCCCAAGGTTCGGTGCCTTGCTGTGGAGAACCGCCGCGATGGTCTCCGGGGAACCTGACTTACTTGCTGCCCTTCATGTAGGCCGGCACGTACTTGGCGAAGTCCACCATGTGGCCGGGGTAGCTCATGAATCCGGTGTAGAGCCAGATGACCGCCGCGACTGCGAGTACGAGGGCGGCGACGATCGCGATCCAGCGCATGTTCTTCATGGCGACGGCCGGCAGGGTCAGGATGCCGCCGAGGCCAGCGAAGATGAAGCCGAGGCCGGCGATGGTCGGCGAGTTCGACATGTGCAGGGTGATCATGTGGTCGCCCACGACGATCGCGGCGATGCCTGCGAAGAAGCCCCAGATCGCGGGGCCGAGGAGCTCAAGGCGGAAGACGAGCGCGAGGCCCGCGACGGTGAAGAGGGCGCCGAACATCAGGGCGGGCTCACCGTATGCGACGTTGTAGGCGCCGGGCAGCGGCCAGGTGACCACGATGGGGATCGAGGTCGCGGCAAGGATGAGGGCGGTGGCGCCGAAGCCGAAGCCCCAGGTCGGACGGTGCTCGGGAGCGGGGTTGAAGTAGAGGTACAAGGCCAGAAGCGCAAGACCGGCACCAACGGCGACCAGCATAACTGCAAGATAGTCGATCATGGAACTTTGCCTCCCCTTGGCAGTGCGCCTCGCGGCCGTCGGCGCTGCCCTACCCGGGCTGTCTGCCTGGAGCTACTATCGCGCTTGCGCCGATTAGGCCATATGAACATCTAGTCCGTTTCGTGCTGGTGCGGCCGGTAGGTTGGTTGGCCGGGCAATTTACCCACACCATGGCCATCTGCCAGAGCGAGATGGCACGCAATCCGACAAAGTGGCCCTAGAGGTACGTGAAAAAAGTCGCATGACATAGGGCCACTCGCCAGGGGCCGCCCGCCGTTTTGCGGGTCGCAGCGCACTGCGATCACCGAAAATCCTGATCCTGGACGCATTGCGGCGCATACCTCCAAGCCGTACCCTGCGCCGCCAACCGGCCTGTCGAAGGTGCCGCGACCACTGGACCGGGCCAGCGGGGCCGCCCGCCGATTTACCGGTACCAGGATGGTCGACCCTTCCGCTCGGCCACCAAAAACCACCCTACAAGGTGGCGCGACCGATGGGGAGATGCAGGCCGCGCTTGACGCAACAAGATAGTTAGATGATTATAAAACAACGAAAGAAGGTGCGATACGATGTCCCTGGGGGATGTATTTCAGGCGCTGTCGGACCCGACGCGGCGGCAGATCCTGCGCATGCTCAGCCAGGGAGATCTCAGCGCGGGCGAGATCGCCGCGGCCTTCACCCTATCGAAGCCGAGCATCTCGCATCACCTCAACACGCTGCGCCAGGCGGACCTCGTGGTGTCGCGGCGGCAGGGTCAGATGATCATCTACTCGTTGCACACCACGGTGCTGCAGGAAGCGCTCGGCTGGGGTCTCGAGG
>JAJZVM010000113.1 GCA_021845645.1 Bacillota bacterium | reverse complement strand
AACGCCACCGTACCTGGACGGGCGTATCGAACCGGCGCATCCTGAGAAACCTCGAGGGTCTGGCCGCCGCGGGCGCGCGGTTGATCGTGCGCATTCCGGTCGTGCCGGGCGTCAACGACGACCGCGCGAACCTCGAGGCGACAGGGCGGTTTGTTGCGCAGCTCGACGCCATCGCTGAGGTGCACCTGCTTCCCTACCATCGGGCGGGCATGAGCAAGTACGATCGCCTCGGCATGGACTACACCCTCGACGATACCCCGGAGCCCGGTGAGGAAGAGATGGAGCGTCTCGCGGCGATTGTGCAGGAGTCAGGCGTCCGCACGAAGATCGGCGGCTAGTTCGCCAATTCCAGAGCGTCAAGGAGGGGTCTCGAGTGAACGAAAGGGTTGCGGAACTGCGGCGCAGGAGCGTCGAGGCTGGGGCGACCGTGTCGCCGGAGCGCGCACGCCTGATGACGGAATTCTACCGGAGCGCGAAGGGACTCTCGACGCCGATGCTGCGCGCACGGGCGTTCGAGTACCTCCTGGCGCACAAGACGATCGCGATCGGCGACGGGGAGCTGATCGTCGGTGAGCGGGGACCCGCTCCCAAGGCGTCACCGACCTATCCGGAACTCTGCTGCCACAGCATCGAGGACCTGGAGATGCTCGATACTCGCGAGAAGATCCCCTATGCGGTCGACGCGGACACGATGGCCTTCTATGAGGAGGAGGCCATCCCGTTCTGGCGCGGCCGTTCCCTGCGCGACCGCATCTTCGACGCCATGACGCCGGAGTGGCGGGACGCCTACGCCGCGGGCATCTTCACCGAGTTCATGGAGCAGCGGGCGCCGGGCCACACGGCCGGCGGCGGACAGATCTTCCGCAAGGGCTTCCTCGACCTCAAGGGTGAGGCGGAGGCAGAACTGCTGCGGCTCGACTTCCTGAACGATCCCGAGGCCTTGGCGAAGCAGGAGGAGCTCAGGGCCATGACAGTGGCCTGCGACGCCATCATCCGTTTTGCCGAACGGCACGCGGAGAGAGCGCGCGAGATGGCTGCGCAGGCAGACGACGCAGGGCGGAGGCAGGAACTCCTCAAGATCGCGGACGTCTGCCAGCGCGTGCCGGCACACGCCCCCGAGACGTTCTGGGAGGGTCTTCAGGCCTACTGGTTCGTGCACCTCGGCGTCATCACCGAACTCAACACCTGGGACGCCTTCAACCCCGGTCGGCTCGATCAGCATCTCTATCCGCTCTACCGCAGCGATATCGACGCGGGCCGCCTGAACGAGAGCGACGCCAAGGAACTGCTCGAGTGCTTCTGGGTGAAGTTCAACAACCAGCCGGCGCCGCCCAAGGTGGGGGTGACGAACGCGGAGTCCGGGACCTACACGGACTTCGCCAACATCAACAGCGGCGGGCTCCGGCCGGATGGTTCGGACGGCGTCAACGAGCTCAGCTACCTGGTGCTCGACGTGATCGACGAGATGCGCCTCCTGCAGCCGAGCTCGAACGTGCAGATCAGCAAGAAGACGCCGGACAGGTTCCTGCGCCATGCTCTGCGCATCGTGCGCAAGGGCTGGGGGCAGCCCTCGATCTTCAACGCCGACGCCGTCGTGCAGGAACTCCTGCGCCAGGGCAAGTCGCCGGAGGATGCGCGTGAGGGCGGCACGAGCGGCTGCGTCGAGGCAGGGGCCTTCGGCAAGGAGGCCTACATCCTCACGGGCTATTTCAACCTCGTGAAGATCCTCGAACTCACCTTGCACGACGGCCTCGATCCGCGCACCGGGCGGCAGATCGGCCTGCACACCGGCGACCCCCGGGGGTTCAAGGACTTCGATGCCCTGGTGGAGGCCTTCGCGCGGCAGATGCGCTACTTCCTCGACGTGAAGATCCGTGGCAACAACGTGATCGAGCGCCTCTACGCGACGGAGATGCCGGCGCCGTTCCTCTCGGTGATCACCGACGACTGCATCGCGAAGGGGAGGGACTACAACGACGGCGGTCCCCGCTACAACACGAGCTACATCCAGGGCGTCGGCATCGGCACCCTGACAGACAGCCTCTCGGCTCTGAAGCGCCATGTCTACGAGGAGGGCTCCCTCGGCATGGGGGACCTGCTCACGGTCCTCGAGAAGGATTTCGAGGGCGCCGAGCCGGTGCGGACGTGGCTCATGGAGGAAACGCCGCGCTACGGCAACGACGACGACTATGCGGACGACATCATGCGGCGCATGTTCGATCTCTTCCAGTCGGCGGTGGACGGACGCCCGAACACGAAGGGCGGCACCTACCGCATCGATATGCTTCCGACCACCTGCCACGTCTACTTCGGCTCCGTCACAGGCGCGACGCCGGAGGGAAGACGCGCCTGGCAGCCGGTCTCCGAGGGCATTTCGCCGGTGCAGGGCGCCGACCGCCACGGACCGACGGCGGTGGTCAAGTCGATGGCCAAGATGGACCACATCCGCACCGGCGGCACGCTTCTCAACATGAAGTTCATCCCGCAGGTGCTCGAGGGCGAGGAGAACCTCGAGAAGCTCCTGCACCTCGTCCGGGCCTACTTCCGGATGGACGGCCACCACATCCAGTTCAACGTCGTGAGCGTCGAGACGCTCCGGGAGGCGCAGCTGCACCCCGAAGACTACAGGGACCTCATCGTCCGCGTGGCCGGCTACAGCGACTACTTCTGCGACCTCAGCCAGGCCCTGCAGGACGAGATCATCGCGCGTACCGAGCACGCGGCCCTCTAGGAGACCCGACATCCGATTCGCAAACGATCTGCGAATGGTGGAGAAAACGTGGCTCTCGACTCTCTCGAACCGCAGGACTATCGGCGCCTCGTGTTTGCGACCCAGGTACGGGTTCATCCCTCGGGCGATCGTCTCGCCTACATCCGCACGCGGTTCGACGCCGCGGGGCAGCGCCGCAGCGAGATCGTGCTCCAGCCGCTTTCGGGCGGCGAGAGCGACGTCCTCGCAAAGGACGTCGCGGACGAGCCGCCGACCTGGTCGCCGGACGGCACCAGAATCGCCTTCCTGCGCGGGCAGGAGCTCTGCATGCTCGAGCTCGCGACCCGGGTGGAGCATGTGCTGAGATCCTTCCCAGGTACGCCCCGCGCGCCGCTCTGGTCGCCGGATGGGCGTCAGATCGCGCTCGAGGTTCTGGATGCGGACGCGGAGGCGGATGATGCCCCGCGCCTCGTGCGCCGGTTGCGCTACAACGTGAACGGCGTCGGCTTTATCGGCGACCGCAAGTGGCGAGTGGTGCTGGTGGATGTGGAGACGGGAGCGGCACGTCAGCTCGGCGATCCGCGCTTTCACCACTTCTTCCCGGCGTGGTCACCGGATGGCGGACGCCTCGCGCTCGTCACCACGCGACGCGACACCTGGGACATCGAGTGGGTATGGGACGTTTATGCAGTGGACCTCGGGCAGGATCGCTGGACCCGACTCACCGCCTCGGACGGCGTCGCCATGTATCCGACCTGGTCGCCCGACGGCAGGCGTGTGGCGTTCCTGCACAACCACGCCAACTGGACCGGCACCACCTCGGACTACCACCTCATGGAAGCTCCCGCGGATGGGAGCGCCCTGCCGCGCTGTCTCAGCCACGCGCTTGATCGAGGCGCTACCGAAGTCTACGAGCCGCCCTTGGCCCAAGGTTCGCCCCCCGTCTATGCGGCGGACGGTGACGCCGTGCTCTGGCTGGCGAGCGACCGAGGCTGCCGCGTGCTGGAGCGGTCCGCCTGCGACGGTTCGGGTTCCACTCGGGTAGCGGAGCACGTGGGTTGGCCGAGCCTGGACAGCAGGCGTCAAATGGCCGGCCTGCTCTTGCATGCGCCCGACCGGCCGCCCGAGGTGGCGGTGCTCGATATCGCCTCGGGCGAGACTCTGGTCCTCACGGACCACAACGGGTGGCTTCGCGAACGCCGTCTCTGCACGGAGCCGACGCGCATCTCCCTGCCTTACGCAGGCGGGGCGAGCGAAGCGGTCGTCTGGCGACCGCCCGCGGGCAGCGACCGGCCTTTGGCGACGATCGTGCAGTTCCACGGCGGACCGCACGGAGCGTTCGGTCCCTACTTCAACTTTACGGAGCAGATGCTGGCTAGCCACGGCTACCTGGTCGCCAGCCTCAACTATCGGGGTTCCGCCGGCTACGGACAGGCATATGCCGATCTCGTCCACGCCGACTGGGGGCCGCAGGAAGGCGAGGACGGGCTTCGGTTGATCGCGCGGCTCGACGAACTCGGCTGGTCCGACCGTTCGCGCGTCGGCGTCTACGGCATCAGCTACGGCGGCTTCATGACCAACTGGATGATCACGCACTATCCGGACGACGTGCAGGCGGCGGTGACGATCTCCACGGTCGCGAGTCTGTTCACATCCGCCTACGGCATCGACCACTGGGAGTCGATCGCCACCGACATGGGCGGGCCGCCGTACCGCATCCCCGGATACTACCACGATCACTCTCCGGCTTCGCACCTCGACCGGGTTCGCACGCCGCTGCTGATCCTGCACGGCGAGGAGGACATGACCTGCCCCTTGATCGAGGCGGAGATCATGTTCGTCGGTCTGCGCTGGCGCCTGCAGGAGGCTGAGTTCGTCCGCTACCCTGGCGAGTCGCACTCGTTCATGCGCATCGGGCGTCTTCACACCATCGAGGATGCGCATGAGCGCCTTCTCGGCTGGTTCCACCGGCACCTCGAAGAGGAGGGGTGAGCAGTCGTGGCTAGCGTGATCGAAGTCGGCCCGACTCCCGGCCAGACTGCGCAGGAGGCGTCTTTGGCCAGACGTTCGTACTGGCGCAAGCTCACCCGGCATCCCTTCTTCTGGCCAGGAGCCATCCTGGTGCTGCTCGTGCTTGCGGTCGCCGTCTTCGCGCCGGAGATCGCCACACGGCCGTACTGGCAGATCTACGCGAACACTGGCCTCTCCGCAACAGGTGGCCCGCTGCCACCCAGCTGGTCGACGAAGGGCTTCCTCCTCGGCACAGACTGGCTCGGCCGGGACGTCTTCAGCCGGCTCGTCTGGTCGGCCCGCATATCGCTGCAGGTGGGCATCTTCGCGAGCGTGATCTCTGGCGTCGTCGGCCTGGTCATCGGGCTGGTATCGGGCTACTTCGGCGGTTGGGTCGACATGGTGCTGATGCGCTTCACCGACATCATGATGGGCTTTCCCGCGCTCTTCTTCCTCATCCTGCTCATCAGCCTGATCGGCCCCAGCGTCGAGGTGATCTACATGACGATGGGACTCCTCGGCTGGCCGTCGATCGCACGCTTCGCGCGTGGCCAGGTGCTGTCGGTGCGCAAGGAGACCTACGTCGACGCGGCCATGGCCGGCGGGGCGAGCCGAACCAGGATCATCCTCAGACACATCATGCCGAACATCGTCACGCCCGTCGTGGTGCTCGTCAGCATGTCGATCTCCGGCAACATCATTTACGAGAGCACCTTGAGTTTCCTGGGCATCGGCGTTCCCGATCCCATCCCGAGCTGGGGCAAGATGGTCTCGGGCGGCCTCTCGTATCTCTACGTCGCACCGACCCTGGTGATCTTCCCCATTCTCGCGATCTCGGTGACCACCATCGGCTTCAACCTGCTCGCCGAGGCCTTCAACGCAACCGCGAATCCGCGCGGCGCAAGAGGTGGCCACCGTGGTTAACTACATCGTCCGGCGTCTCGGCTGGGTTGTCGTCACGCTCTTCGGCATCGTCCTGATCAACTTCTTCGTCATGCACATGCTGCCGATCAACTATGCCAAGGTGATCGCGGGCACCCATGCAAGCGCCGTCACCCTGAAGGAGATCGCCCAGAACTACGGCCTCGACAAGCCGACGTGGTACCAGTTCCTCCTGTACATCCGCCAGCTTGCGCAGCTGAATCTCGGCTACTCCTATCAGCTGCACCTGCCGGTTTCCGCGATGCTCGCCACCGCCATTCCCAAGACCTTCTACCTGGCACTGGTGGCGGTGATCTTCGAACTGCTGATCGGCATCCCGCTCGGCATCTGGACAGCCCGGCATGCAGGGACACTGCTCGACTCGATGGTGATCGCCCTCTCGCTCGTCGGCGTATCCCTGCCGACGTTTGCCGTGGGCTCCCTGCTCCTCTACATCTTCGCCTTCCGCCTGGCGTGGTTTCCCCTCGGCGGGTTTGCCGCGTTTCCCCACATCGGCTATGTCATCCTGCCGGCGCTTTCGTACGCCATAACCGGGGCCGCGTACTACACGCGCCTCCTGCGCTCGGCGATGCTCGACATCGGCGACGCGGACTACGTCCGCACAGCCTGGGCGAAGGGGCTCTCGGCCAACCGCGTGACGATGCGCCACGTCTTCCGCAACGCCCTCGTACCCATGGTTACCTTCTTCGGCCTCGACTTCGGCGGCCTCCTCGGCGGCCTGCTCGTCACCGAGTCCATCTTCGACTGGCCGGGCATCGGTGCCATGACCTTCCGTGCCATTCCCGTGGTGGACGTGCCAACGCTGCTCGGGGTGGTGCTGTTCGCCTCGTTCGCGATCGTCATGATGAACCTGATCGTCGACGTCTTCTACGCGGTGATCGACCCCCGCATTTCCTACTCGTGACCCGTCGGCAGCGAGAAGGGAGGGGTGTGTCGGCTCGATAGAGCCAGGTCGGACTCATCACGTTCTTTTGGGAGGAATGCTTGTGAGAGCCAAGACCCTGTTTGTCGCCCTTGCCGGACTCCTGACCGCATCGCTCGGTCTCGTCGGGTTCGGCGGCATCGCGCCTGCGGCATCGGCCAGCGGTGGTGCGTTCAGCACGAAGCCGACCTACGGCGGCACGCTCACCGTCGCCTACGTCAACGACTTCGCGACACTGGACCCGGCGCAGTGGGACGATGCGCAGTCCCTCGCGGCGATGCAGCAGATCTACGACACGGTGGTCGAGTATAAGAAAGACTCCGACCAGATCGGCCCGGGACTCGCCACCCATTGGACACTTAGCCCCAACAACCTGACCTACACCTTCTACCTGCGCTCCGCGCAGTTCTCGAACGGCGATCCGGTGACGGCCCAGGACGTGGCGTTCAGCCTCGACCGGGTCTGCCAGCCGGGTGCGAACTCGCCCTACGCCGGCTTCGCCTACAGCGACATCGTAGGCTACAGCCAGTTGCAGCAGGAGGCGAAGACGAGCGCCGCCTACACCAGCTGGAGCTCGAACCCGATGCCGATTTCTGGCATCAAGGTCCTGGGCCCGCACTCGCTCAGCATCACGCTTGTGCATCCCGAGGCCTATTTCCTGAACGATCTGGCCCTGATGGTCGGTGGCATCCAGGACCCGGCGGTCGTGCGCCGGTACGGCCCTGAGGACAAGAACAACGCCTACGAGGACCACGCGATCGGTTCCGGCCCGTTCGAGCTCCAGGCGTGGACCCACAACCAGAAACTCGTACTGGTGCCGAATCCGCACTACTGGGCCCAGAAGCCCTATTTGGCCAAGGTCGTCTTCCTTGTCGACGTCAACGACCAGACGGCGTTCGAGATGTTCCAGCGCGGTCAGATCGATCTGATCGAAGTCCCTGACACCAGCCTCTACCAGGAGGCCATGGCCAATCCCACGACGCGTCAGGACTACCACACCGCGCCGATGAACTGGGTGCTCTACGGCTACTTCGACACCTCGAAGCCGCCGTTCAACAACGTCTACCTGCGTCAGGCCCTGAACTACGCCCTCAACAAGCCCGAACTGATCAAGGTGGCGGTGGGTGGCCGCGGCCTGCTGCCCAACGACGGCGTGCTGCCCCCTGGCATGCCGGGCTGGGTGAACTCCAAGGAGCCCTATCCGTACAACGTGGCCAAGGCGAAGCAGCTTTTGGCCAAGGCAGGCTACTCGAACGGACTGAGCTTCAAGTTCTACATTCCGGCGGACACCCAGGACCAGGCGATGGCCGCCGTCATCCAGCAGGACTGGAAGCAGATCGGCGTTAACATCCAGATCCAGCCGGTCTCGACATCGATCTACTGGACGCAGGCATCGCCGCCGGCCTCGGGCGGTCCGCAGACCTCCTACGATGCCGGTGACGCCGGCTGGATGCAGGACTACCCCGACCCCTCCGACTTCTTCTCGAACCTGCTCACGGGCACGGGACCCGCGAACGATCCTGCCCACACGGTCTACGCCAGCTCAAACGAGGCGAACTACAACAACCCCCAGGTCGACCAGCTGGTCAACGAGGCCAACACGCTGCCGCCCAGCCAGAACGCGCGGCGCATGAAGCTCTACGACGAGGCGCAGTCGATCGTCGAAAAGGATGCCCCCTGGCTCTTCGAGTACTTCAGCCTGCAGGACGCGCTCATCTACTCGAAGGTTGGACCGAGCGACCTGAACCTCTACCTGCACCCGATCAAGGCCATGCAGCTGCAGTACGTGTGGGTGGCCAAGTAGTCCGAACGAAGAAATCCGTCTGCGCGGCGCCCCTTGGGGCGCCGCGCAGACCTCACAGGAGGTTTCTCATGCAAGCCCGTCTTGAGCGGCTGCGCTCGCTGATGGCGGAGCGCGGCCTTGGTGCCCTGGTATTTGCGGCGCCCGAGGATCTGAGCCACACGAATCTGCGCTATCTCACCGGCTTCACCGGAACTTCGGGCTATCTCGTCGTCGACCGGGACGGCGCCACCTTCCTGACCGATTCACGCTATGTGGAGCAGGCGGGAGCCGAGGTGCAGGGGTGCAAGGTCCTGCAGCACGCCAGCCGCTATGGCGACACGTTGGCCGAGGTCTGCCGGGCGGCGAGCGGGCCGATCGGATTCGAAGCGGGCAAGGTGCCCGTTCGCATGCTTGAGGAGTGGAAGGCCCGTCTGCCGGAAGGCACGTTCGTGGCGGCCGACGGGCTCGTCGAGAAGCTGCGCATCGTCAAGGACCCCCAGGAGATCGCGAAGATGCGCGAAGTGGCGACTTTGGCGGGGAAGGCGCTGCAAGAGGTGCTCGGGCAGTTCGCGGCGGGCATGAGCGAGCGCAGGCTCGCGCGCGATCTCTCGCATGTGATGCAGGAATGCGGGCTTGACGCGCCAGGCTTCTCCTTCATCGTCGCCGCGGGGCCGCGGGGATCCTTGCCGCACGCGCAGCCGACAGACAGGACGGTCGGGAGTGGCGAGCTGCTGACGATCGACTTCGGCGGAGCCCTGGACGGCTATCTCTCGGACGAGACGGTCACCGTGGGCGTCGGCAAGGTGGATGGGAAGCTGCGTGAGATCTATGAGCTCGTGCTGCGCTCGCAGGCCGCAGGGATCGCGGCCGCTCGGCCGGGTGTGCCCGCGAGTGCGGTGGACACGGCGAGTCGCGCCGTCATCGAGGAGTCTTCCTACCGCGAGTGGTGCTTCGCGTACGGCGTCGGGCACGGCGTCGGCCTTGACATCCACGAGGACCCCTTCGCTGCCAAGCCCGGCTCGGGCCGTCCGGATCCTGTGCTCGAACCAGGTATGACCATCACGGTGGAACCGGGCATCTACATTCCCGGTCTCGGCGGCGTACGCCTCGAAGACACTCTGGTGATCACGGAGCAGGGTAACGAGCGCCTTACGGGAACAAGCAAGGAATACCGATCCCTCTAGCGCCGGGCCCCCCTCGCGCAGCCGGACGGATCGTGAAGCGGTCGTGAAACCCTGTGGATTGAAGGAGCGCGATCATGCCCGAGCTGCGCTACAACCCCCTCCTCATGGACTGGACGATGGTCGCGGAGGGCCGGCAGGCGAGGCCGGCGCTCGGTCAGGGGGAGTGTCCCTTCTGCCCCGGCTCCGGCAAGGTGCCGGAGCACTACGAGGTGCTCGCGTACCCGAACGACTACCCGCCGCTTTCTCTCGACCCGCCCCCGCCTGGCGTGGTCGGGACAGAACTCTACCGGGTCCTGCCGGCGTACGGCAGGTGCGAGGTCCTGCTCTACTCGCCGGACCACCATGCATCGCTTGGGGGACTTCCCCTGGCGCAGGTGCGACGCCTCGTCGACCTCTGGACGGAGCGCTCGAGGGATTTGGGCCGGGACCCGCGCATCAAGTATGTCTTCATCTTTGAAAACCGCGGCCGCGAGGTGGGGGTGACGCTGGAGCACCCCCATGGGCAGATCTACGCCTATCCCTACGTGCCGCAGAAGATCCGTCTCGAGATGGCGGCCTTCAGGCGGCATCGGCAGGAGACAGAGCGATGCCTCATGTGCGACATCAACGCGGCGGAGATGGCGGCCTCAAGCCGCATCGTGTACGAGGGCGCTGCCATGATCGCCCATATCCCGTTCTTCACGGACTATCCCTTCGGGGCCATGATCGTGCCGAAGGCTCATCGCCCGGCGCTTGTCGATCTCTCGGAGGACGAGAAGACCGAGCTCGCCCGCGCCCTGCGCGCGGTTGTGGCAGGCATGGACGCCCTCTATGACCGCGAATTTCCCTACATGATGGCCGTGCACCAGAGGCCAACCGGGGACCGGGGCGAAGAGGAGGACTTCCATATGCATCTGGAGTTTTACCCGCCGCTCAGAGGAGCCGAGCAGCTGAAGTACCTCGCATCCTCGGAGACTGGCGCCTGGGCTCCCTGCAACCCCCTGGCGGTCGAGGACACCGCACCTCTGTTGCGGCGGGCCATCGCGGGTGTCGGGCAGGGGACGGCCCCCTGAGATGCGGCCCATCGACGCGGCGTGGGCAGAATTCTTGCGCTTCTCGCCGGGACCGCCGAAGGACGTGCGCCTCTTCTATGCGCCGGGCAGGGTCAACCTGATCGGCGAGCACCTCGACTACAATGGAGGCCCCGTGCTGCCGGCGGCGCTCTCCCTCGGCCTCTGGCTCTTCGTGCGCCCGCGCCGGGACAGGGTGAGCCGCTTCGCCTCGCAGGCCTTTCGGGGGGTGGCTACTGCTGAGGTCGGGGACATGGCGACGGGCAGCCCGGGAGACTTCGCGAACTACCCGAAGGGCGTCTACCGGGCCATAGCAGAGGTGGCCATCGGCCCCCTCGCGGCCGCAGACTTCTACTATGCAGGCGATCTGCCGCTCGGTGCCGGCCTCGCTAGTTCGGCGGCCGTGGAGGTCGCGACCGCTCTGGCCCTCAGCAGTCTCGGACACCTCGACCTCGCCGGGGAGGAGATCTGCCGGCTGGCGCAGAGGGCCGAGACAGAGTTCGCCCGGGTCCAGTGCGGCGTCATGGATCAGTTCGCGGTGTCCATGGGGCGGCGCGATCACGCAATCCTCCTTGACACCGGCAGTCTGCAGGCCACTTACATCCCGATGCCGCTGGCGGAGCACCGTCTCGTTCTTGCCCATTCCGGCAAGTCGCGCGAGCTGCACGCCTCGCCATACAACGAGCGCAGGGCGGAGTGCGGGGTGGCTCTACGGGAAGTGAGACGCTTGCGGCCGCAGATCCGTCATCTCGCGGACCTGAGGAGCGATCCAGGCGCTGCCGAGCTGGTGCTTGAGCCCGTCCTGCGCAAGCGCCTGCGGCACGTGCTCACTGAGACGCAAAGGGTCACGGAGGCTGCCGACGCGCTGCGGCGCGGTGACCTCGAGGGCTTCGGGGCGCTCTGGAGGCTTTCGCACCGCTCCCTCAGGGAGGACTTCGAGGTGACAGGGCCGGAACTCGATTGTCTGGCCGAGGCGGCGTGGCGCGTCGAGGGATGCCTCGGCTCGCGCATGACAGGAGCCGGCTTCGGGGGATGCACCGTGAGCCTCGTGAGACGCGACGCTGTCGAGGAGTTCAAGCGGAGGGTCGAGGCGGACTACCGACAGCGAACCGGCCTCGAAGCCACCTTCTGGGTCAGCGATGTCGCCGCAGGGGCGCGCGAGGTGACGAATGAGGTGACTTAGCCCGGTCCTTCGTAAACGGGTTCGTCAGCCTTGAAGGCCACCGGTGGGCCCTGGTTCCTGAGACCGGGTGGGCGTGAGCAACTGCTCGGAGACTTCGGCGCTCTCGCGGATGTGCTGCTCGATCAGGCGCCGCGCCACCTTCGGACGCCGCTGGTGGACGGCCTGCGCGACGCGCAGGAGCTCGCTCGCCTGCGCCGAGCGCCACTCCAGGGTGTCGTGGCTGCTTACCATCAGCACCGACTGGCGGAAGGCGCCATTGAGGGCCAGCATCACAGCCTCCCGGATGGGATTGCCGGAGGCGGCGGCCAGGTCCTGGTGGAAGGCGATGTCGAGGTCCATGTAGGTCGCCCAGGGAACGCCCGGGCGGTTCGCCACCTCCACGAGATTGGCGACCGTCTCCATCAGACGCGCGACGGCATGTGAAGTGGCCCGTCTGGCTGCAAGTTCGGCCGACTCCATCTCGAACGACAGGCGAAATTCCGTGAAGTGCTGGGTGGTGGCGTTGCCGAACTGGATCAGGGCGCTCAGAGCGGCTCCCGTGCGATCGACAGGCGGGCTGCAGGCAAAGATGCCGCCTGCAGCGCCGCGTTTGACCTCGATCAGGCCCGAGGCCTCGAGAATCCGCAGGGCCTCGCGCAACGTCGCGCGGCTGACGCCGAAGAACTGGCCCAGGTCGCGCTCCTTGGGCAGGCGTTCACCGATCCTGATGGCGCCCGACAGGATGGCCTGCTGGATCTGGAGCGCGACGGCGTTCGAGCCGCGCCCTGGCGCCCTGCCGCCGAAGAGATCGGCGAAGTGCTGGTCCACAGCAGCCATCGGCGCTTTCTGCGCGTTGCGCGGTGGGGTCTCCTCGTCGGCCGGACGGTCTCTCATGCCTCATGACCTCGTTATTCATCGGCTTAATCGTCGAATGATGTTTCCCTTCGACAGGCGGCCGGGAACACCTCGCCGGTGCCTAGAGTTCCACAAGTGGAGGAGGATGTGCGTTGCAGGTGCCGATCCGGGACCAGGTGGTCGTCATCACGGGAGCGACTCGGGGAATCGGCCGCGCGACAGCAATCGAGCTGGCCAGAGCCGGAGCCCGGCTTGCGCTCCTGGGTCGCGATGAGGCGGCGCTCGCGGAGGTGGGCCGGGAGGTCCGGGGGCTGGGGGCCGAGGTCGCATGCTATGCGGGGGACCTGCGCGACCATGGGCGCAGCGCCGAAATCGCAGCGGAGACTCTGGAGAGGTTCCACGAGGTTGACGCGCTCGTCAACAACGCCGCCGTGGGCAAGTACGGCACCTTTCTCGAACTGGGAGATGAGGACTGGCACGAGATGTTCGACGTGAACGTGCTGGGCCTCGTGGCTGTGACGCAAGCCTTTCTGCCAGGGATGCTGGCGCGCGGCAAGGGGCACGTCCTGAACGTCTCGAGCGTCCAGGGTATGGAGGCGACATCGACGTCGTCGGCGTATTCCGCGACGAAGTTCGCTCTGATGGGTCTCAGCCAGTCGCTGGCGCGGGAGATGGGACCACAGGGCATTCGCGTATCGGTGCTCTGCCCCGGCAGCGTCGAGACCGACTTCGACGGCTTTCCAGGCTACCTGAA
>JAJZVM010000112.1 GCA_021845645.1 Bacillota bacterium | reverse complement strand
CGGCTGGAAGCGCAGCGCAGGAGCATATCTGAGGCAGAACTCGCCCGCTTGTTCATTGCGCGTGGTCTCGGCATAGCTCGCGCAAACGACGAGCAGGCGACACTCGAAGGCATCCTACGCAAGGTCCTTCGAGACGAACTTCGCCCCACCCGCCACTACGCTTGGCTGGCCGCACGCGAGGCAGCCGCATCGCATCGCTATGGGAAGGGGGTAGTCGGCATCTTGGTAAACCATCTCGTGCGCCTGCCCTCCGATCAGCGGCAGGCTGTACTGGATCAGTCTGAGGCCGCCGCGCAGCGCTTTGCTACTCAACGTCTTCAGAACGACAAGGAACAAGACGACCTGGCGCTAGATGCGCCGGCGACGCCGCTCCCAGGCCCCGAGGAGGAAGTGACGGTCGAGGACGAGGACACCGCATCCATGATCGAAGGCGCCTAGCTTCGTTTCCGAGGGCCGCCTCCGGAGGTGTCGACTCGACGCCTCCCGGGCCGGCCTTCTCTTTGCGAGGGAGGTGATCGCCATGAGGCCGCTGGTACTCCGCGTGCACATCTACATGCCCGGCCGGTCCGGCAAGCACTCGCTGCTCAGCGCTGGCGAGCACTTCCGGTATATGGGGAACCCAAAGAAAGAGGAGCTGGTGCGCGACGACGAGGCGATGCGTGAGGAGGGCCTCGACGAGGCCGCCGTCCACGCCCGTTACGCCGCGCACCGGCCGGGCAGCACCGGACTCTTCGGCCCGGAGCGCGACAAGCCGGTGGACGAGAAGGAAGTACTCCAGCAGATCCGCTCCCACGAAGGACCCGTCTGGCGCGTGATCGTCTCTGTCCACGAGGACGACGTACGCGCGATGGGCGGGCAACTTTACCACCGCGCCGCCTGGGAGGACGCGGTGCGCGCCGTGCTCCCGAAGATGGCAGAGGAAATGGGCATCCCGGCTCATGACCTGCGCTGGGCCGCCGCCATGCACCGCAAGGTGGGACCGGAGGTGATCGCGGCGGGCAAGACCCCCACCTGCCACGTGCACATCCTGCTCTGGAGCGAAGACCCGGAGAAGGGCTACCTCAACCGAAACGGCATCGACGCCGCGCGTCGTGCCTGGGCTCATGAACTCTACGCCCCCGCCCACGAGGCGCTCGGCAAGGAGAAGTCGGCCCTGCGCCAGGAGATCACCCAGCAGTCCCGGCTCATGCTGGGCCAGGGCAGCGCGGAGGACCTCGGCGCCCGGCTCGCAGCGATCGCCGCGGAACTGCCGGGCAAAGGACGGCTCGCGTACGCCTACATGCCCGCCCCGGTGAAGAAGAAGCTCGACGAGGCGGCCGACTGGCTGCTCTCCCAGCCCGAGCTGCGGGCGCAGGCCGAGCGCTACGGCGCCATCGCGGCGGAACTCGCCTCGCACTACAGCTACAAAACGCAGAGGCATGATGAGGTCCGCGAGAACGCCATGCAGGACCTGCGGGAGCGTCTTGCGGGCGGTGTCCTGCGGGCCGCCGTCGGCTACGACGACCGAATCGCCTGGCAGTCCATCCAGGCGGATGTGTGGCGCGCCACCCGAGGCGGGGGTGAAGCGCCGAAAGCCCTTTCGGGTCCGGTGCGCGATGCCGTCTCGCGGCTCGCGAGTGCGCCGTCGCGCGACGCCGCGCTCAAGGAGGCGCGGGCGCTCCTCTCCGGCCCGCTTCAGGAGGCGAGGGACGAGCTTGCGGCCCGCGCCCAGCGCCGAGGGAAGCCGGACGATGCGGCGGAGCGCGCGAGGCGCGCCCAGGAGCGACTCGAAGCCGCGATCGCGCGGCGGCTGGAGCGCAGCGCGGAGTACGTTCGTGACGCCCGCGCCTTCCAGGCGCGGCAGGCCGCCTCGGGGCTGATGATGGCCCTGCAGAGCACGATCCGCGACGCGGAGCGCGAAGCGCTGCGGGCGGCGGCGCGCGAGGCCGAAGAAGAAGCCGAACGCAGGCGGCAGGCCGCGAGGCAGGCAGACAGGGCGATCTAGACAACAGGGAGGGAACGAACGATGCGTGTTGCGATTGACGTAGGGTACGGCTACTGCAAGGCGGTCGGCAGCGCTGGCCGCCGCGTCATCATTCCGAGCACCGTTGGCCCGGCCCGCATGGCGCGGGGCCTCGCCGCCGCCTTCGGCGACGGGCGCCACCGCGACGGGCACGACGTGACCATTACGGTGGGCGGCGAGGACCGTGCCTACATGATCGGTGCCGCCACCGGCCAGCGCTCCTGGACGACGGAGGCAGCAGAGCGCTCGGGATACCTGCCGCTCGCGCTCACGGCGGCGGCACTGGCTGGAGCGGACGGCGACACCGACCTGCTCGTGGGCCTGCCGCTCGCCATGTGGCTGCGCCCGGAGCAGCGCCGGGCGCTGCGCGGCGAGCTGCGCGGCGTCGAGGCGACGGTCGCGCTTGACGGGCGCAAGGAGCGACCGATCAATGTCAGCGGCGTTCAGGTCCTACCGCAGGGCGCGGGCGCGTTTGCGCTCGCGCTGCAGACCGATCCGTCCCTCGGCGAACGTCCGGTCGGTCTGATCGACGTGGGCTATCGCACAACCGATTACGTGGCCATGCGCCGCACGGCTGGCGCGGTAGTGCCCGATGAGGCTGCGTGTGGCTCCATCGACCTCGGGGCCGGGCGCGTGTTCGAGAGCGTCCGCCAGGCCCTCTCCGATCGCTCTGGCGCCATGCTTCCAGAAGGGGCGATCGAGGACGCGATCGCGAACTACGGCGGCCGTCTCTCGATCCGGGGACAAGACTACGACGCAGCCGCTCTGGTTGACGCCGAGGCCGCAGCGCTCGCTGCAGCCATCGAGGAGCAGATGCGGCGGCTCTGGACGGATCGCCTCGACCTCATGGGTGCGGTCCTGTTGGCCGGAGGCGGGGGCGACCTCCTGCACCGGCACCTGCGGCGTTTGCATCCGAAGACGCAGGTGCTGCAGCGTCCGATCTACGCGAACGCCGAGGGATACCTGCTGATGGCTGGGTAATACACCGCAACCCGCGCCAGGAGCGGGTTTGAGCGCAGAAGGTAGGTGGCAGGCCGTACCACCTACCTTCTGCGTTTGAACGGGCCTCGGCCCCGCTCCCCGAGCGGCTTCGGGAGGTGTGACATGCGACTCACGATCTATCTGCCGCGAGATGCCGAGGAGGCGCTCGATCGGCTCGTGCGGGCCCACGGAGGCACACGGTCACAGGTACTTGCCGACCTGCTTCGCCAGGCGGACCGTGGCTCCGGGGCGATCCAGGCCATCGACGCCCGGCTCGACCGGATCGAGGCTCTGCTGCGCGAGGGTGTGCGACCCGCAGAGACGGCTACGACTGCCGCGCCAAGCGGCGAGACCGGAGAGTCCGACGCTGACCGGTCAATGGTGGCCCTGCGAGCCTGGGTGACCCGCGACGACGAAGACGACTGATGGAGGTGATCCGATGGCTTCGACCATGGCCTCACGCCTCAAGCTGGTTGGCATCGTGACCGTCGTCATGGGCGGTCTTGTTCTCCCGGCTCCCATCGCCGCGGCCTGGCGGGTGCTCATTGCACCACTCCGCGCGACTGCCGGCGCGCTGCCCCTCACGCGGCTCCACGCCGTCGAGCACGCCTGGGCCGCTTGGCTCGCCGCCCATGGCTACCTGCCGTGGGCGAGCTGGCCCACAGTCGCCTCGCAGCGAGATCTTCTGCTCGCCGAACTCCTGGGCACGGTCCTAATCGCCAGCTGGCTTCTCGCACAAGTCTGGCAGGGGCGGAGAAGCGGAGGCTCAGGGTACGGCGGCCCTCCGGTCGCCGGCAAGGGCGAGCACGGCACCGCACGCTGGCGCGCGGCGGCGGAGATGCCGGCAAGCTTCGGGCTCTGGTCGGCGGACCGCCCCAAAGACAGCAGCCCCAGCGGCATCTACGTCGGCCAGGGACCGACGCCCCGCAGCGCATGGGTGCTGTCCAGCGATCAGCATGCGTTGATCGTCGGCTCGCCGGGCAGCTTCAAAACCCGTGGCCTCGTGCTGGAGAGCATGGGAGTGATCGGGTCGGCGCGGCGAGAATCGATGCTGGTGACCGACCCGAAAGGCGAACTCTACGCGCACACCGCCAACTGGCTGCACGCGCAAGGCTACGACGTACGCCGCTTCGACCTGCGTGAGCCCTCCCGCTCGGTGCGATCGAACCCCGTGCACGCCGTCACGAGCGCGCTCGCCACTGGTCGCCGCGACCAGGCGAGCGCGCTCGCCTGGGACATCGCACACCTGCTGGTCGGATCGCGTGAAAGCCACTCCAACGATCCGTTCTGGGACGATTCCGCCGAGGCCCTGGTCGCAGCCCTTATCCTGGCCGTGGCGCAGGGCGACCCGCCGAAGGGCGGTCGCCTTCCGGAGGGAGAGGAGCCGTGGAGGTGGCCTCGCCCCGAGGAGCGCCACATGCCCTCGGTCTACGCGACGCTCCTCAGCGGCGGCGCCGGCGGCGGCAGACTGGACGAGCTGATCGCGCAGTTCCCCGTCGACCATCCGGCCGCGAAGGCGTACGGTCCTGTGGCGCTCTCCGTGGAGAAGACGCGCGCGTCGATCCTCGGCACCGCCGCCACGGCGCTCCGGCTCTTCGGCGACGACGAGACCGCCTGGCTCACCGCCCAGCAGGACCACGACCTCGCCGACATCGGCCGCAAGCCTACAGCGGTCTTCCTCGTGATTCCTGACGAGCGGGCGACGCGCTACCCGCTGGCGACCCTCTACATCCAGCAGACGCTGCAGGCGCTGGCGTCGCTCGCGGACGAACACGGCGGGCGGCTGCCGGTCGGGGTCAACTTCCTCCTCGATGAGTTCGGCAACCTGCCGCAGATCCGTGACTTCGACAAGACGGTGACCGTAGCGCGAGGGCGCGGCATTCGCCTCGCCCTGGTGCTGCAGGACCTCGCGCAGCTGAAGCGGCACTACGGCGAGGCGGCGAATACGATCAAGGGCTCCTTGAGCACGTGGATCTACCTGAGAACCGCCGAGATCGACACCGCGCGAGAGATCGCGGCCAAGCTCGGACAGTACACGGTGGCCGCCGAGAACGTCTCGGTGCCGCGCGTCACCTGGTGGACCACAAACGCCACCGTGGGCACGGCTTCGACGACGCACAGCCTGCAGGCCCGGGACCTCCTGACGGCGGAGGAGGTGCTCAGGTGGCCGCTCGGACAGGCACTGGTGCTGCAGGCCGGGCAGCTTCCCGCGAAGCTGCCGCTGCCGGACCTTTCAGCATGGTCGCGGGTCTGGCCCGAGATCCAGGAGCGTACCGCACAGCCTGAGGTGCAGCCCGTGGAAGCGCCGCCGACCTGGCGGCCTCCGCAGGTCGATGAAGGGGGGGCCGAGACGGGCGGTGGCGGGCAGGAACTAGCAGCGGATGAGGTGCGTATCCTGGCCGGCGACGCGGAGGAGCCTACGCTTATGACTCGCCAGACGGCCGCCGATCGGGATATCGGATTTTAGCCAAGGCTGCGCCTCAGGGAGGGACCTCGCGCGAGGCTCCTCCCTCTTCGCTTTAAGCAGAGGAGGTGATTCCATGGCTACCTTCAGCCCGCTGGGCGCTGCCCACCGCGTGGCGCGGGAGACGGCGCACGCGCTGGTGACAACAAGACCCGTCCGCAACCAGGACCCCGTTTGGGACGAAGCCGCCGAGATTGTGCTCACTGCCGCGATCCTGCGCGCGGACGACCCGACCCCGGCGAACGTCGCAGGCCTCCTACGGCGGTGGGCCACAGGCGCGGGGGAGCCGCCGCAGAGCCTGCGGCTCATGTTCAACCGAACGCTGCTCAGCGCGGTCGTCCTGGCGCTGGATGCCCTGCCGGAGGACGCAGCCGACCACGACATCCCCGTTTGACCGTGTTGTTCAGATCAGGGAGGAACCTCACGCGAGGCTCCTCCCTTCTTCTTTTGCTGCGAGGCCAAAAGGAGGTGTTGGTCACAAGCCTTGTCGCCGCGTCCCATGCCGCTGCGGGCGGCCGGACCCGGCCCCGACCCGAATCCGATCCATGGGAGGGTTTCGTGTGAAGATCAACTGGACCCGCGTGGGCAGCATGGCCACCATGGCTGCCGCCGCTTCAGTGCCGGTGCTCCTGGTTGCCGCCCCGGCGTTCGCGGCCGGGGCGGACGTGAGCCAGGTCACGGCGCCGATCCTTGCGACGCTCAAGAACGGTGGCCTCGCCGTCACCGGCCTCGGCACGGCGGGCGGGGGCTTCATGACCGCCTACCACGCCCTGGCGCGCAACCTCAACGACGACCCGCAAAGCGTGTCGCACCACACCGCGAGCATCAAGAAGGTGCTCGTCGGCACCGCGATCGTCATGGGGTCCGGTCTGCTCGCGAGCGTCGCCGGCGCCATTCTCTAAGGGTCAGGCCCGGCAGGGGGCTGTCCTCCTGACCGGGCCTTCTCCTTTGCTCAGGGGGTGATCGACCTGACCGGCATCGTGACCACCGCTTTGATCGACATCGCGCTCCACTATCTCCTGAACCCGTTCCTGCAGCTCCTCGCCTGGGCTCTGCAGCACATCGCGAACGGCTCGCTCGCCATGGCCAACGCGCCGTGGGTCCATTCCGCCGAGGCCGTGTCCGCATCCGTCGCGGGCGGCCTTCTCGGCCTCTACATCGCCTGGAAGGCGCTCACGGAGTACGTCCTCTGGAACGAGGGCAGCGGCAACGACGCGACCGGGTATTGGGCGAAGGCCCTCCTGCGCGTCATCGTCTACGGCGCGCTCGGTAGCTTCCTGCCCTACGCAGTCTTCGCCTGGGGCATCCAGTTCGGCGCCGCGCTCGTGGCGGCGCCGGCGGAGAGCAGCATCAACGTCCTCTCCATCCTCGTGAACGGCCTGTCCGGCATGGGGAGCATCGACGTGCTGGTGCTCGTGCTCATGGTCCTCGTGGTGCTGGTCGCGCTCCTGATCGTCTTCCTGCAGATGCTGATTCGCGGCGCGGAACTCGCCATCTACGTGATCGCCGCGCCGCTCGTCACGCTCGGCTGGCTGAACCCCGACGGTGGCGTGTGGCAACTCTGGTGGAAGAGCCTCGTCATCCTGTCCCTTTCGAGCGCGCTGCAGTGGCTCGCGCTCAAGGGTCTCGTCGCGACCGTGGTGATCGATGTCGGCACGAAGCCCTTCGGGGCCTTCCTCGCCATCCTGGAGATGTTGGCCTGGGCCTGGGTCGCGATTCGGGGGGCGCACCTCCTGCAGCAGTGGAGCTACCGGACGGGCATCGCGCAGTCGGGTTGGTCGTTCGGCGGCATGATCCTGCAGCGCGGCGGCGTCCGGGGCATCCTCGGCCTCGGCGCGAAGTAAGGAGGAAACGACATGACTGGACAGCAGTTCCTGATGGCTGCCGCGGCGCGCAACGGCAGGCTACGCGACCTGCGCGATAGTTGCACCTGCCCGCACTGCCGCATGCGCTGGCAGCCGAGCGCCGACTCCGAGCGCGCCGTGGAGCGGGACTTCGCTGGCACGGTCCACTGCCCGGACTGCTTTCTGCCCTCACGCGCGAACCCGCACCTCAACACGCCCTTTCTTTGGGATGGGCGGCGCCTGCCCCTCGACCCGAAGGAGCGTGGTGGTCGATGAGCCGCTACCTCATCCCGCGCCGCATCACGCAGCGCTGGGAGATCCTGCCCGGCTGGGGCTGGCGCGAACTCGGGTCTGCCGGCGTGGGGCTCGGGGTCGGAACAGTCCTGCTGCTCCTCTCGCTCCTCCTGCCGGCGGGTGGAGGCTGGGGCATCGCGGGCAGGACGCTGCTCGTCTTGCTGCCCGCGGGCGGCGGCGCCGGCCTGGCCATGCCCATGCCGACGGGTGGTTCCATGCTCGACATGCTCCAGGGCGCGCGGGCCTACGGCCGGACCCGCCACTTCTACCCCTACGACTTCGGGAGGGATGACGCGTGATGAAGCTCACGGCACTGCTGCGGCCCAAGAAGGCATCCGACCCCGCACCCGACAACGCGGCGTTGCCGCCGCGTCAGGCCGCGCAAGACTGGCTTCCCCTCGCGGACCTGCGGGACGGTTGTCTCATCCGGCCGGACGGGGCGGCGGTCGGGGGGATCGCCGTGTCGCCGCTGAGCCTGCAGCTCAAGAGCGACAACGAGACGCGGGCCATCGTCGGCGCTGTCCATGCGGCCCTGAACGGCCTGCAGGTTCCCTTTCAGATCCTTTCGCTCTTCCGGCCCGTCGACCTCGACGCCTACCTCGCCGCGCTCGACGGCATGCTCGCGAACGCAGACGCGCGCCGCAAGGCGGTGCTGCGCGACTATCTCGGCTGGGTGCATGGCCTGGTGCGCTCTGGGGAGGCCGTGGAGCGCAGGTACTGCATCCTCGTGACACGCACTGGGCCCGATGCGGTGCGCGAGCATCGCACGTCTCTTCAGGCGCTCGCGGACGACCTCGGGCGCGCGCCCGGCATGCAGGTGCGCGTCATGTCGGACGCCGACTGGCGCGAGCTTCTCTTCCTCGCCTTCCACGGCGGGCAGGCGGCCGTCGAGAGCGTGCCCGACGGGCTGCGGCTGCCGCCCATGCTCCGGCAGGGGGTGGCGGGATGATCGTTCTCTACGTGCTGGGCGGGCTTGGCGTGCTCTGGCTCCTGGTGCGCATCGAGGTGCTGCGGGCTATGGGCCAGCGGGCCGCGCTCCATGAGATCGAAGTCAAGTACGTCAAACAAAGCACTGAGCAAGTCAACAAGCGGATCGACGACCTGCGCCACGAGATGAACGCGCGCGAAGAAGACCTGCGCAAGGATCTCGACTACACTCGCGAGCGCATCACCAACTTGCAGAAGGAACTACGATGGCTTCCTTGGGACTCCCGGCGCGGGGGCGTATGATATGCTCAGAGCCAGGACGCGAGAGGGGCGCCTGACTCACAACGTATCTGCCGCAGTTGAGAGGGGGCGCTGATGTGATCTTGACGGGTTCCGACATTCAGGAGGCTGTTGAGCAGCGGCGTATCTCCATCGAACCCTTCGATCCTGCGAGCGTGCAACCAGCCAGCTACGACCTCCATGTTGGTCCCGAGGGGTATACTTCTTCGCAGAAGGACAGCATTGTTTCGCTGGAACGCTCCCACCTCCTTGTTCTGGCCCCAGGCGACTTTGGTATGGTCGTCACCAACGAGAGGCTCAAGCTTGACACCTGGCATGTCGGCCGGTTCGGGTTGCGCTCTTCCCTGGCGCGCAAGGGACTTATTGCCGCAGTGGGTCCTCAGATCGACCCCGGCTTCGACGGCAGGCTGATTGTCGGGCTGGTCAACCTCAGTCCGCATCCCATCCCTCTCAGTTACCTCGATGACTTTCTCACGGTCGAGTTCCACATCCTCCAACATGAGGCCGAACCCTATGCTGGCCCATATCAGCGTCGCGACCGCATCACTGCGAACGACCTTCAGCATTTCATCGGCGGACAAGGCATGGTCTACTCTGAGGTCGTGAGCAGTCTTGCAACGCTCAATCGCACCGTCGGTGCATTGCAGGGGAGCGTCAAGATCCTGCTCTGGGTCGTGGGCGTTG
The DNA here is from genome assembly GCA_021845645.1 of Bacillota bacterium. The sequence continues at coordinate 4,013 of JAJZVM010000112.1, read as the reverse complement.
CCATGGCCATGCTTTCGATCGCTGTCACCATCGCCCTGGTCCGTGGCTGACATCGACCGCGAGCACTGAGACAGACCTATTGAGCGAAAAGCGTAGCCGTGCTACTCTGCGGGTGCGCCGGATCGTAAGCTGGCGTGCCGGGCCGTAGCTCAGCCATCAGAGCGCCGGATTCCAACTCCGGAGGACGAGGGTGAAACTCCCTCCGGCCCTGCCAAACTCAACGAGGCCGCCCAGACGGGCGGCTTTCTCTGTTGCTGAACCCTCGGTGATTATCAGGAAACTTGCTGTGCCCAAGAAGCATGCGACCACCACGGCAACGCCGGGCGCCGCGCTGCGCAACGCCTTCGCGCCCGAGGCCCTGCTCTTCGAACGCAGGGCCGTGGACCTCGGCTCCCAGTGGGGCCGCGTCTACACCGTGGCAAGCTTCCCGCCGAGCGTCGACGCCGGCTGGCTCGCAACGGTGGCGAACCTCGAAGGGGTGACGCTCTCCGTCCACGCCCTGCCGATCGACCTGACGCAGATTACCCTCGCCATGAGCCGCGCCATCTCCCTGCTCGCGGGGCAGCTGGCGCAGGGCGGCTCGGCCATCTCGCAGCAGCGCATGGAGCAGCAGATTCAGGACGCCCAGGCCCTGCTGCGCAAGATCGACCAGGAGCAGCAGAGCGTATTCACGGTCGGCGTGTTTGCCCTCGTCACGGCGCCCGACGAGGCGGCGGGCCTGCGGCGCTGCAAGCGTCTCGAAGGCATGCTCGCCGCGGCCGGCATGCGCGCACGGCCGCTCGCGTTCAGGCAGGAGGATGGCCTCAAGTCGATCGGTCCCTGGGGCCTGTTCCCCAAGGAACTGCATGGCACAGCGCCGTTCCAGCTTCCCGCGGAGACGCTCGCGGCGAGCTTCCCGTTCTCCTCGGGCGGCATCAACCACGGCCACGGCATCGTGCTGGGGCACGACACCTCGGGTGGGCTCGTGCTCATGGACCGCTGGGACCCTCCTGCCGACGCAGGACTCACCAACAAGAACTGGACGATCCTCGCCGCCTCCGGAGCCGGCAAGAGCCACACCACCATGCTCGCGATGATTCGGGAATGGCTGCAGGGCGCCACGGTCATCGCCATCGACCCACTTCACGACTACTACCGTCTTTGCCGGGCGCTCGGCGGCAACTGGATCAACGCGGGCGCCGGTGGCTCCTCCCTCATCAACCCGCTCCAAGCCCCCCCCGCGCCCGTGGACGGGGGAGAGGATCTGAAGGACGACCAGGGCCGCGCCGAATCTCAGCCCATCTGGGCGCACCTGCAGCAGGTGCACCTCTTCTTCGACCTCTACCTCCCAGACCTCAGCAGCGAGCTGCGCGCCCTGCTCGGGCGGGCGCTGCGGCAGGTATACCGCGCGAAGGGCTTCGCCCCAGAGACGGACCCTTCCACGGTATCTCCGGAGGGTTGGCCGCACGTCGGCGACGTGCACGCCTATTGCCATGAGCAGAGCCTGCAGCCCGGCGCGGACCCAGCATGGCGCACTCTCGCCGCTCTCCTGGAGGAGGCGGCGGAAGGCACCGAAGCGGCGCTGTGGGCCGGGCCGTCCAGCGTCTCCGTGACCGATGCCGACTTCGTAGTGCTCGACGTGCACGAACTGGACAAGGCCCCGGACCGCGTCCAACAGGCCCAGTACATCAACGTGCTCAACTTCGCCTGGGCCTTCGCCCAACGCCGTTCCACGGAACGCGTTGTCCTGGTGGTCGACGAAGCGTGGATTCTCGCCAATCCGAAAGTGCCGCAGGCGCTCGCCTTCCTCAAACGCATGGCGAAGTCCATCCGCCACTACAACGGCTCACTCCTCGTTGTGACCCAGAACCCCGGCGACTTCCTCTTCCCGGAGGTGGCGCGGGAGGGCGAGCCCGTTCTCTCCAACGCCTCGGTAAAGCTTCTGCTCCGGCAGGAGGCGCGAGACCTCCCGACGGTGACGCAGCTCTACGGCCTGTCGGAGGTGGAGCAGGAGAAGCTGCGCGGTGCACGGCGCGGCGAGGGACTCCTGATCGCCGGCAACCACCGTGCCTGGGTCAGAATCGACACGGCGCCGCACGAGACGGCACTCATGTACGGCTAACCGATCCGGTTGGACGGCTACCTCGTTTAGACGCCATCACGGGAAGGTGATCTGATGACTACGATGTACGCTGCGCTTTTACGTCTGCTGCCGGCCGGCCGACCGACCCTCGTGCTTGAGGACACCTCGGAGGTGCCACAAGACCACATGCTGCTGATCGGGTCTGCCGGACACCGAAAGGTGCGTCGGCGCGTGGAGCCACCGTACTGCCCTTCTGTGGACGCAGATCCCGCGCGTCGCGACCGCTGAACAGCGAGACTGAGCCCTCCCAGGTCAACATGGCCGGGGAGGGCTGGTGCCTTTGCTGGGGGTGATCGCATGACGGACGCCGACCTCGTGGAGGCCATCGTGGCGCTCCAGGACCGTGTGCGGCTGCTGCGCAGCCGCGGCAGCCGGTCGCTCGCAGCCGCCGAAGGCGCGCTGCAGCGCCTTGCCGCTCTGCAGAGGCGCCGTGCGGCACGGGCCGCCCAGCGGCGCCGCAATCGCACCGTGCCGCAGCCGGCGTGAGCCGGCAAGACCCGAAAGGAGGTGACGCGCCACGGACGAGCAGCGCGACTGGGCCAGGGAGGCCCTGCAGGTCGGCGGCAACCAGGCTCTGCGCTGGGTCATCGGCGCGGGGCTCGGGCTGCCGCTGCTGCTCATCGTCCTGTTCGTGATCTTCATGTCCGCGATCGCCGTTTTCCTGGGCGGCGGGGCAACCGGCACGGACTCGACGGTGCCGCGGATCGGCACGGCGGAGGCGAGGCCGGCGCTCTGGCTTGGTAAGCCTGCGATCACAGGTTCAAGCCTGCCGAACGTGCTTGTCATGGCCGTCATGGCGCACGAGAGCGGTGGACAGGTGCTGGCCGTGAACTTCAACTGCACTGATGGGCTGTCTGCCAGCGAGCAGTGCGGCCAGGCCTACCCCGGCACGCAGACGCTTTCCGAAGATGCGGGGCTCATGCAGATCAACTCGGGAGGGTGGCCCGCACCCGAGAAGGCCGCGAAGTGGCAGTCCCTCGGCATCGCTCAAGATCCGTTCGACCCGAGTAAGAACATCGCCGCCGGCGTTGGCCAGTTGCAGGCCGAGATGCGGCAGTACAAGTACCTCAAGTTCGCCTTGGAGGCGTACAACTCGGGCTCTGGCGGCCAGGCCTCGTTCGACGCCGCCTACCCGGAGTCGGTTCGATCCTACCTCACCGCCTACGAGGCGGGCCCGACCATCGCGGCCTGGTCGACCGCCGATTGGCTGAGCGGACAGTGGCACATGCGAGCGCACCAGCAGGTCTGGCTCGTCGTCGCGGCGGCAGGACCGTTCGGCGCGAGGTTTTCGGTACCGTGGAAGCCTGGCAAGACAGTCTGCAAGACTGCTACAGACCCGAAGACGAGTAAGCCTGTGACCACCTGCGTTCGGCTGCACGACCTGCTCACTGGCCGCGATCTAACCCTGCCCGCTTCCGTCACCGCGAACGGCCGCCCCATGGCGCTGTCGCCGCAGGGCGCGCCGCTCTGGCCGGGTGAGCAGGCGTTCGCCATCCAGGTGCGAGGACCGGGCACCTACCAGATCACCGCCAGGTGGCCCGGCGGGCACAGCGCCACGGCCAGCATCACGATCAAGCCCGAGAAGGGAGGCGGCTAGCTCGTGTGGACCTTCTACCACCTCGGCTGGCTCCTCTACGACCTCGTGCACCTGGGCAGGCCGTGGGCATGGTTCTTCGTCGCGATGAGCGTCCTCTGGCTCGGCGGCCGGCTGCTGGCGCGCCGGAGGTGACGGCTTTGAAGGGTCTCGCGAGACCGATCCTGCCGCGAAGGGAACGAAGGGAGTGAACCCGATGTTTGACACTGACGCGGAGAACGACCGCTACATGTCCGTCGACGAGGCGGCAAGGTACCTCAGCATCTCGCAGCAGACGCTCATGCGCTACATCCGTGC
>JAJZVM010000111.1 GCA_021845645.1 Bacillota bacterium | reverse complement strand
TGGCAGGAGTCTAGGCGCAGGCACAGAATCTAATCCGACATTCTATCCACAAAATGTGGACAAAATGTGGACAAGCAAGGAGGCGAGGCGCGGGTGCACCTGGAAATCAGGGGAGCGGAGCGCCTCAGCTTCCGGGAGCGGCAGGTCGTCACCCTGAAGGAGACAGGGGTACGTCAGGACGTCATCGCGCGTCAGCTCTCCCTGAGCGAGTCCACGGTTGCCACCCTGCTCCATCGCGCCAAGACGAAGGGCTACCAGGTCGTCATCGTCATCGACGGGGACCCTCTCGCCTTGCAGAACGACAGCCTGGAGGAGGAAGAGGAGATTGGCGAAGGCAGCTGACGCGATCGGCCTCGCGGTCCTCCGAGCGCCTGCGCCAGCGCGCAAGGCGCCGGTGGAGAAGGAGGAGCGGCAGAGCCGGCCGCGACGCAAGGCCAGACGCCGCGTGCGCCTGCGCTTCGGCCGCCTGATGTTTGCGGCGGCGATCGCCTATCTGGTGGGAGCGGGGGCGATCGGTGAACTGCAGCTGCTGCACGTTCAGGCGCAGGAAGGCCAGATGCTGCAGAGGCTGCATGCGGTCAATGGACACGCCGCGCAGTTGAAGACCGAACTCCGGCAGCTCAAGACCCAGACCGGCGAGGCCCAGGCGGTGCGCCAAGTCCTGCACTACGCGCCCAAGAGCGGCACCCCCGTGGTGATCACCGTACAGAAGTGACGGCGCGGGCACGCCGGTTTATGGAGGGGCAAGCCTCGTAGCCGCATCCGGTCCTGCTGGACGCCGGCAGGGAAGATCCGACACGCGTGCGTTCCGCGCTCGGGTTCACGTCGGTTGCGAGCAACCTGCCGGACGTCGAGAAGGTCGCCCTGAACTTCGTCGGCAACGCCGTGGAATTGTTGACCGACCCCGACTATGTGGAGGCCGCACAGCAGATCATCGCTTGGGGTACCCTGACGCTGGCGTGCCAGGCGCATGCGGGCGGAATGGGATCAGCGATGGGCTGAGCAGGGGGCAAGTCAGCTTGAAGCATGTCGGCGAGGACATCGTCGGGGTGCATGAAGGCGATCAGGTCCTCACGTTCCAGGTGCCGCCGACGGCGGCGGTCCGAGTCCGCATCGCCGATGCCCGCGACCGGCCCGCCGGCTGCGGGCGCCATGGACTTGCTTGCTTGACTGGACGAGCGCAACCTCGCTAAACTTCGTATCAGAGGTATTGGGCGAATCAGCCCAGCGGGAAAGCGGGGAGACTTTGGCGGAGGAAGAGATCGTCGTCGGTTCCGTAGTCGATGGCGTGGTGACCGGCATCACGCGCTTCGGCGCTTTCGTGTTGCTGCCAGGCGGCAAGACGGGACTTGTCCACATCTCCGAGGTGGCGGACTCCTATGTCAACGACATCAAGGATTTCGTCAAGGAGCAGGACCAGGTCAAGGTCAAGATCCTGTCCTACGATGGCAACCAGAAGATCGCTCTCTCCATTCGCCAGGCCAAGCCCGGGGCTTCCGCGGTTCGTCCGCGCAGCGGAGGATTCGGCGGTGGCGGCGGCGGCGGCGGTCATGGACGCGGTCCGGCTCGTCCGCAGAACTTCGAGGACCGTCTGGCCCGGTTCATGAAGGAGAGCGAAGACAAGCAGGCGGATTTGCGCCGCCATCACGACTCGCGGCGTGGCGGTCACCGGGGCCGTGGCGAGGGTTCGCTCTGATCCACATCCGAACATTGCGGGCGTCCTGAGCGGGACGCCCTTTTGATGTCCTGGGAGCGTCGGAGGCTTGCGCATCCCTGGTCCCGATGGCAAATTAAGTATGCCAGTCCACCGAATTCGACAGAAAGGGCCTGCCGCGCATGTTGACCAAGGTTGAGGTGCAGGAGCGCACGCTGCGCGTGGCTCTGCCAGGCGGGGCCGAGCGGACCGTCACCTTCCCGACCGGGATCGCGCAGGTGGTCGGGTTCAGGGAGGTCGTGGTCCTCCGCTGCGAGCCAGATCCCTATACGATGCAGGACCGCAACGTCTTCGGCGTCCCGGACGCCGCGAGGGAGATGTGGCGGGTCGATCAGCGCCTCGCGGGCTCCGTCTGCAGCGCCTTGGCCGCACAGGGGGACGCGCTCTTGGCATCCCTGGCGGACGGGCGCACCGTCGCGCTCGACCCCATGACGGGACAGTTGCTCGAGGCGTAGCGCTTTGCACGAACGGCTCGCTTCTGGTACCATGTGCACAGATTTGTGCACATGACGGGAGAGGTAGACCGTTGGAGCGCTTCGCGTTCGTTCTTCATCCACTGCGCTTCGATGACTTCACCCGCAAGTACCCTGCGCTTCGGCTCTTCTCCGAATCGTTCGTGGAGAAGAGCTTCAGCCGTCTGCCACCCTACAAGGCGTCGCACATCACCGGCCTGCGCTCGCCCAGCGGGGTGGAGGCGGAGGGCTGGTTCATCGTCGTGCCCGTTTCGGCCAATCTCATGGTGAAGATGTCGTTCCGCGAGGAGATCCTGCCGCGGCTTATCCGCGCGGGCAGGCTGGCCGAGGATCTCGGCGCAGGCATCGTCGGGCTCGGTGCCTTCACGAAGGTGGTGGGCGACCGGGGCGTCTCGGTGGCGAAGTCTCTCGACATCCCCGTCACGACCGGAAATTCCTACACGGCCGCTTCGGCCGTCGAAGGCGCCCTGCTCGCCGCGGAGCGCATGGGCATCCCGGCGCAGGAGGCGGAGGCCTGCGTCGTGGGCGCGACCGGTGCCATCGGGCAGGCCGTCGCCGCGGCGATGGCGGGGTCGGTGCGCCGCCTAAGCCTGATCGGCCGGCGCGTCGACAAGCTTCAGGCCATCAAGCGCAGCATCGACGACCTTGGCACCAGCACCGACGTCACGATCGGCACCGACGCAAGGGTGGCGGCCAAGACCGCCGACGTCGTTCTCACCGTCTCGTCGGCCACCGGCGTCCTGCTTGAGCCCGAGGACCTGCGCCCGGGGTCGGTCGTGTGCGACGTGGCAAGGCCGCGCAATGTGTCGGAGAAGGTGTACGAGCGCCGCCGCGACGTCCTGGTCATCGACGGCGGCGTCATCGCGGTGCCCGGCAAGGTGGACTTCCATTTCGACTTCGGCTTCCCGCCGGGCTATGCTGAGGCCTGCATCGCGGAGACGATGATCCTGACGCTGGAGCGGCGCTACGAGCCGTACACGCTCGGTCTCGACATCCGCCCGGAACGGGTGCGGGAGATTCGCGAGATGGCGAGGCGCAACGGCTTCTCGGTGGCGGGATTCAGGCGCTTTGAACATGCCATTCCGGAAGAGGAGATCGACGCGATCCGCGAGGCGGCCGAGCACCGCTTGCGCCACTCGACCAGCGCCTGAGACCACGTAGGCGACGCCCCCTGCCAGAGGCAGGGGGTTTAAGCAGGCGTTTTCACTTGTCCTTGGTCCGCCTGAGCACCTGACGGGTGTAGAACGGTTGCCAGATCTCCTGCGCGACAAAGAGGAGCACGAAGACGAAGGCGATCGGCAGCAGCCCCGTCGACAGCACCTTGCGCAGCCACAGGATGATGCCGAGGGCCCCCAGGAAGAGCGAGAACCAGGACCAGTAGGCGAGTTTCAGGGCGAAGCGGCGTTCCTTCTCGGGAAGCTCCGACAGCGATGCCAACCGACCGGCCCCCTTTCAGGACGTGGCGACACGATAAAGGAAGTTTAGGATCTCCCGGTTCGTCTCCTCGCCGAGCTCGTAGTGGAAGAGGTGCGAAGAGCGGGGTCCCTCGAGCAGGTGGAAGTGGGCGCCGGGGATGACGTCCGCCACCTCCTTGCCATATTCCCAGGGGGTCATGAGGTCGCGCTCGCCTGCCAGCACGAGGCAGGGCAGGCGCAGCTCGGCGAGTCTTTCTAGCTTGTCCGTGTCGCGGGCGAGTTCGAGGTAGCGCGACATGGTCTCGTCGCTGACCGCCTGGCTGCCGCGCAGGCCGAGGCTGGCGCCGCCACTCTGGCCCAGGCTCGCGATCAGGGTGCGCGACGCCATGAAGTACGGCAGCATGGCGAGGCGCTCCTCGACTGGCTGGCGCACGATCAGCGCGACGATTCGGCCTCGCAGCTCGAGAAAGCCGTCCTGGCGGCCCCAGGTCGCGAGCAGCATCAAGGACGCGGCGCGGGACGGCTCGAGCATGGCCATCTCCTGGGCGACGGCGGATCCTAGGGACTGGCCGAGGATGTGGCAGCGCTGCACGCCCAAGGCGTCGAGCGTTGCGAAGGCGTAGCGGGCGAGATCGGGGACGTCCCGCGGCAGTGGTCCCTCGGCGAGCCCGAGGCCGGGGTAGTCGAGCGAGAGAGCGCGGTAGCCCGCGGCCTGCAGCGCGCGACCCTGCAGGCCCAAGGCCATGCGATCGGCGCCGGCGCCGGGCAGGAGCAGCACCACCTCGCCTTCGTGCCCGAACTCCTGCAGGCTTGCCCGCCTGCCGCCCCCCAGGTCCGCTTCGAGGTGGCTGCTCACGAGAGGAGGTCCACCTCCTGGCCGACGCCCTCGGCCTCGGCACGGCGCAGCACCACGGCGGCCACCGCGAGGTCCCAGGCGGCGATGCCCTGCGAGAGGAAGAGGGTGACGTCGTCCGGATGCCGGCGTCCAGCTCGCTTGCCGGCCACCACCTCGCCGAGGTTCGGGAGCTCCTCGGGGTCGATCTCGCCGCGCGCGGCGAGCGGCGTGAGATCTCCGGCCTCGGCCTTCGCCGTGGGACGCGAGTCCACCACCACGACCGCTGCGCGCAGCACGGCCGGTCCGTCGAGCTCGCGCTCGTGCAGGCGGTTCGAGCCGACCGCGTTGATGTGCTGCCCGGGCTCGATCTGGCGACCGAACAGCACAGGCTCGTGTGCGGACGTGGCCGTCACGACGATGTCCTTGCCCGCCACCGCCTCGTCGATGCGGGCGGCCGGCGTCACGTCGAGGCCAATGCGCTCGCTCATGCGCCGGCAGAAGTCCTCGAGCCGGTCCCGGTTGCGAGCGTACACCTGGGCCTCCTTGAGGTGGCGCACCCGCGCGATCGCCTCGAGCTGGGTCTCGGCCTGGTACCCGGCGCCCACCATGCCGAAGCGGCTCGCGTCCGGATTGGCGAGCGCGTCCGTGGCGACGGCCGAGGCCGCGCCTGTCCTGAGCTGGCCCAGGCGATTGCCTTCGATCAGGCCGAGCAGCCTGCCGTCCCGCTCCGAGAAGACCTGCACCAGAAAGCGCACACCGCCCTCCTTCGTCACCACGTAGACCTTGCCGCCGATGAGGCCGAGCGCAGGGTGCCCCGCGAAGAGATCCGAGAGGATCGCTCCCGACGTGCGCAGGCGCCTGCGCGGTTCCTCCTGCAGGCCAACCTCGCCCTGGGCCTTCGCCAGTTCGCGGACGGCGGCGATCGCCTCGTCCATGGTCAGGAGAGCATCCACTTCCGCTTCCCGTATGAGTCGTGCCAAGAGGCCAACACCTCCCATGCCATCCTAGCATTCCGTTGCGCCGCCGGCTTGGCTACCTGCCCCGGCAGCGATCCGCTACAATAGCCGCGAGAACGGGAGGCGGAGGTCTGAGATGCGCATAGCGGTGCTTGGCCTGGGAACGGTGGGGCGGCACGTCGTGGAGGCGCTCGACGGCGAGCGCGAACTTTTCCGCTCCAGGCTCGGCGAAGACATCGAGGTGTCACGCATCCTGGTGCGAGACCAGCGAAAGCAGCGCCCGGCCAGCATGCAAGGCCGCATCACGTTCGTCGCGGAGGACATCCTCGAAGACCCCGACATCGAGATCGTGGTCGAGCTGTTGGGAGGCTTCGAGCCGGCCCGGAGCCTGATCGAGGCCGCCCTCATGGCCGGCAAGTCCGTCGTCACCGCCAACAAGGAGGTTGTGGCGAGGTGCGGCCCCCAGCTATCGCTGTCGGCGCAGCCGGGTGCCGACCTCCTGTTCGAGGCGGCCGTCGCCGGCGGCATCCCGATCATCCGCTCCCTCCAGGAGTCCCTGGCGGGCAACCGGCTCAAGGCGATCTACGGCATCGTCAACGGCACCACGAACTACATCCTCTGCCGCATGCAGCAGCAGGGCGGGAGCCTCGAGGAGGCGCTCGAGGAGGCGACGCGGCTCGGCTACGCGGAGGCGGAACCGAGCGACGACCTCGACGCCCTGGACGCGGTGCGCAAGATCGCGATCCTCGCGTCGCTCGCCTTCGGCGGATGGGTCGACGTCGACGCCGTGGCGAAGGAGGGCATCCGCGGCCTGAGCGAGCTCGACGTCACCGAGGCGCGGGGCCTGGGCGGCGTGATCAAGCTGATCGCCCGGGCCGAAGCGACGCCGGATGGGCTGACGCTGGGCGTCTCGCCGACGCTGATCCCGCGCGGTCACCCCCTCGCGGACGTCCAGGGGGCGCAGAACGCGATCTATGTGCGAGGCGAGCCGATCGGCGAACTGATCTTCCAGGGACCCGGCGCCGGCGGCCCCGCGACCAGCTCGGCGGTGATCGGCGACATCATCGACGCCGCACGTTCGCGCCGCGTGGGTGGCCGCAGCGTGGCTCTGCCGCGTGAACCGGCCCCCCTCGTGCCGCTCGGCCAGCACGCCCACTCGTACTACCTGCGGCTGCGGCTACGCGACGAACCGGACGCGCTTGCGAGGGTGGCCCAGGCCTTTGCCGCGGCGGGCGTCTCTCTGCGTTCGGTGCGCCAGCCGATGCACCGCAGCGGGTCCGCCACGATCTCGCTCGTGACGGCCCCGACGCGCCGGGCGCGGCTCGAGGAGGCGCGGCACGCGCTCCGACACAGCCCTGCGGTGCTGGCCGAAGAGAGTCTCATCCTGGCGGAACTGGACCCGGTCTGAGTGGCTGCCCGGAGCGGATTTCTTTCCCCTAGACCGAAACGCCGGACCGAACGGTGCTCGCCCCGGTCCAGGACAGGGATCCATCCTGGACCGGCGAAGTGCCTCCTGTACGCAAAAAGGAGGCATACCTCCCCGTGCAAAGGCGTTTTGACCCGGTAACTCTCGACGATATCGCGCAACTGCCTCCCCCTGGTTGGGGCAATCCCGGCTCGCTCCGCTTCCTGCCGGACGGAAGCGGCGTTCTCTATGTGCAGCCGCGCCAGGGTGAACTGGCCCAGGATCTCTGGCTCTACGAGATCGCCAGGCGCGAGGGCCGCGTCGTGGTGGCCGCCCAGGGCCAGTCGCAGCCCGCGTCGCTCGCCGAGCAGCTGCGCCGTGAACGCATGCGGCAGGCCTATGTGGGCGTCACCTACTTCGACGTGACGCAGGACACCCTGCTCGTGCGGCGCGGCGACGAGATGCTCGCGGGGCCGGTGCGGGGAACGCTGGAAACCATCCCGGCGCTTGCCCACGCCGAAGCCCCCAGGCTGTTTCCCGACGGCAGGAAGGTGGCCTACGTCGAGGAAGGCAACCTCAAGGTGCTCGACCTCGGCAGCGGCGCCGTCACCCAGCTGACGGAGGAGGCGGAGCCCGGGGTAAGCTTCGGCCTCGCGGAATACGCGGCCCAGGAGGAGCTCGACCGCGATGAGGGCTTCTGGGTCTCCCCCGGGGGAGAGCGGATCGCGCTCTGCCGGGTGGACGAGCGGCATATCCCGCTCTACACGATTGTGCACCAGGGGTTGGGTGAGCCTTGGCTCGAACAGCACCATTACGCGTTTGTCGGCCGGGAGAACGCGAAGGTCGCCCTCGGTGTCGTGCCGGCGGCGGGCGGCGAGATCGCCTGGCTCGAGGGCCATGGCGAGTACATCCTGCGCGTCGCCTGGACCGGGCGGGGCCTGATGGTCCTTTGGTGCGACCGCGAGCAGCAGCACGCGCACTGGCGGCTGTACCGCGAGGGGGACCGCGTCGGAGAGATCCTCTGGCAGGAAGAGAGCCTGCCCTGGTTCAACGTCAACGACGCGACGCGATTCCTGGACGACGGTTCGATCCTCTTCCGCAGCGAACGGGAAGGCTACCAGCGACTCTACCTGCAGACGGCCGAGGGCGAGACCAAAGCCGTGACGCCCGAGAGCTATCTCATGTACGAGCTACTGGACTTCGACCAGACCACCGGCGTCTTCCGCTGCATGGGCAGCGCCGAAGACCCCGCCGTCCGCCATGTCTACGAGGGCGGACTGGACGGGCGCGGCCTGACCAGGCTGACAACGGAGGAGGGCATCAACCACGCCGTCTTCTCTCCCGACCACCGTCGCTACGTTTTGCAGGTGACGACACCGCAGCACCCGGTACGCACCAGCCTGCACGACACCGAGGGCGACGCCGACGTCTCCATCCACGACTTCCCAGGCCTCGACGCCGAGTCCCTGGGGCTCCGCCCGCCGGAGTTCATCGACGTCACGCGGCCGGACGGTCTCGTGCTGCACGGGGCCCTCTACCGCCCAGAGGGCGCCCCAGGACCGCTGCCTCTGATCGTCTCGGTCTACGGCGGCGCGCACGCGCAGATGGTGGTGAAGAGCTGGGACATGACGACGGATCTGCGCGTCCAGTACCTCGCCCAGCGGGGCTACCTCGTCCTGAAGCTCGACGGCCGCGGCAGCTCTGGGAGGGGCCTCGCGTTCGAGGCGCCGCTCAACCGCTCCTTCGGCACCGTGGAGCTGGAGGATCAGGTCATCGGGGTGAAGGCCCTAGTCGACCAGGGACTGGCTGATCCCGAACGTGTCGGCATCTTCGGCTGGAGCTACGGCGGCTACATGACGCTCACCGCCCTGACGAAGGCAGCGGACGTGTTCAAGGCGGGCGTCGCCGGAGCGCCCGTGACCGACTTCCGCTGGTACGACACCGCCTACACCGAGCGCTACATGGGCACCGACCAGGACAACCACGAGGGCTACGAGGAGGCGAGCGTCCTCGAGCACCTCGACGGGCTGAAGGGCGATCTCCTCATCGTGCACGGCATGGTGGACGAGAACGTGCACTTCCGGCACACCGCGCAGCTGCTCGCGCGCCTCATCGAATTGCGCAAGCCCTTCGAGATCGCCACCCTGCCGGAATCGCGCCACATGGTGCGCGGCTTCGAGCAGCGGCGCTTCGTCTGGGAGCGTACGCTCGAGTTCCTGCGCGAGAAGGTTTAGGGCGGCTGCGCCCAGAGCGCGGATGCTATAATCCGAACTGTGCCGGGGTGGCGAAATGGCAGACGCAGGGGACTTAAAATCCTCCGGTGGCGACACCATGCGGGTTCGAGTCCCGCCCCCGGCACCAACTGAAAACCGCGCTACGAAGCCATTTACGAGCATCGCCTCCCGTACTGAGCGGGAGGCGATGGCTGCGTTTTTGGGCCATGTTTTGGGCCAAAGTGACGGGATGCTGTCATGGGCGGTGGAGCGAACGGTGGCCAAGGACGAACACTAGGTAGAAACCGTCGGTCAGTCGCGGTCCACGGGCCAATTTGGGATGAGTCCGAGCTGCTCAGTATCATCGAGCTTGATGGTTGTCGTGAGGTCAAACAGATCTAACATCCGAGTGGGGTCCCGCCAGGCATCCAGCGCTTTCAAAAGCGCCTTCGGGTGCCGCCACCATCGATCAGTCAGCCAATCCGCTACTACGCCTCGGCTATCCGGTCGGGATAGAGATTCGCGGACGATCTCCTCGTCCACCAGCGATCGGCCGCCCATCAAGGCCCGGCGGACAAGCACTAGGTATGCGATTAGTCGACGACGGTCTGTCAGATCGGTGTAGCGGTCGAACTCGTCAAGCACACCTTGCGCAGCATCAGGTGGCGCATGGGCGACCTTCGTGGTCTCCTCGACCGATGTACGGCGCGAGAGATCTGATAGTTCGTTACCGAACATCGCAATCAACGCCTCACGTGGAGCATCCACCTCTGACCTGTCCAGAAGGGCCACCAGGGCCCGGACCATTGCTCGGGCTGTCGATCGCCGGACGCGACGGCTGTGCTCCACCTTCCAGATAGTGGCTTCGCTCACATCGAGCTTACCCGCAAGGTCTGCCTGTGACGCGCCTACCGCCGCACGAGACTGTCGGATCAGTGCGGCAAAGCGCTCTTCCCACTCCTCGGAAGCTCGGTCTGTCAACCCGCCACACCTCCTCTGTCGTTACCAAATGTACCACGAAACCCTACATCTAAGACAGCGGTGCTTGTTCTGCCGCATAGACAGTATATGTGCTGAATTGTCGCCTTACGTCTTGACGTAGCGTAATGCTAAGCCGTATACTTACGGTGGACAGGGGCCCAAGGTCGTTCGCGACCACTACAACTAGCCTCTGGCCAAAAATCCACTACGGATCAAGATTTTTGACAACCCCGCAAGGGGGTTGGACGGCGACACCCAAGATCGCCGGACAGCAATAGCCTGGTGCCCCCGCGTGGGGGCGGGGATCGTCGGAAACGACGGTCCCGGAGCGCGGCTAGGACACTAGTCGGTCCAGTGGGGATCCACGTCGGCACGTCGCGACCACTGCCCCCACACCACCTGCCAGCGACCGTGGGTGCGGTAGGCAGGCCGACGTCCGACATCGTAAGACCCTCGACCGGCGGCTGCGGCGGCCGGACGAGACATCGGGAACTGGGTCGCCCAGGACCGTAAGCGCGATGAGCGCAAGCGGGTGCCCGTATGTGCACCGCATGGGCGGTGCAGGGCGGGGTCGCGCTTTTCCGGGCCGGATCCTACCTATCTACGCGATGGGAGGGGTGTAACGTGGTGAGTATGCACCGTGCAGCAATCCTGGCGGCTGCTGTGCGTGTGGGTGACCCGACTAGTCTGGAGCGGGTGGCGCGCATGGCATGGTCAGATGGTGGTGCCACGATGGTCGCGGCCGTCGCCGAGCGTGCCGGGATCACCCTCGACCAGCTGATCGACATAGGCGGAATCCGTATGCACTGGGATCGGGCTGCGGCCAATGGCCGTCGCCGCCGGCGCAACGGGTTTCATCGGCCGGGCGCGCGGGCGGAAGTGCGGGCGGCTGCGAGGCAGATGGGCCGGCAGTGGGCCGACAACACCGGCGCCAAGGTAGGCCATGGCGGCGGCAGGCAGTCGGCAGCACGATCGCAGGCATTCGGGGCGATCAAGGGCCGCGAACGGTAGACTTCTAACGAAAGTTTTGAGCGCGCTTACGGGCGCGCTCGTCGCGTTTAACGGCGATCGAAGGGAGTGGTGACTCTGCTCGAAAATGCAGGCTGGGACTTCGTCCGAGGCCTTGAGGACATTAAGGACTTGGCAGCGATGGCGGTGGCGCTGGGCGTCGACCCGGAGCGCCTGCGCCGCGAGATCATGCGGCGCATCGAGGTGGTGGACGCCCGCTCGGCCGAGATCGGCCGCAAGCGCCGGGAGCGCGAACTGGCGGAGGAACTGCGAAGCCAGATCTACGAGAGTCTGGCCCGTGGGGCCGAGGACAACAGTGTGCCGGGCTTGGCAGCCATCCTCGACGCAGCTCGCGAACGACTGCGCGATGTGCGCATGCAGGACCCGCCTCGTGTCGACATGTCGGTGGCGATGCGGGAGCCCCCTCCGCCACGGGATGAGGTGGTACCGGGGCTGGCGGTGAAACAGGTCGGGATGCTCGTAGCGCCGGGCGGCACGGGGAAGAGTTACCTCGGGCTGGAGTTGGCAGCAGCGGTGGCCAGTGGGATTGCTGTTGCAGGCGGAGCGATGGACGCTCCCACTACCATCGGTAGAGTCGTCTATGCTGCAGCCGAGGAGCCCGTCGAAGAACTGCGGAGCCGAGTTTGGTCATTCACCCAGTGGCTGCGCTCGGATCCCCAGATCGATCCGTCGGTCTATGACCGACTGCAGCAGCAACTCGACCTCCGCTCGTTCCGCGGCATGACCCCAGAAATCATGACGCGCGATGGCGAGCGCGGGCGGACGTGGGATACTTTCCGCCGCCTGGCGGAGGGTGCAAGGCTGCTGGTGATCGACCCGGCCGCACGATACCACGCGGCCGCTGAGATCGATAATGGACTCATGACACGGCTACTCCAGCACATTGAGGCCATTGCGGAAGAGACGGGCTGTGCCGTGCTGGTCGTCCATCACACCTCGAAACTCGCTACCCTGTCGGGCCAGGGAGAGACGCAGCAGGCGGCGCGTGGAGCGTCGGCTCTCACCGACGGGGTGCGGATCCAGTGGAACCTGTCAGGGCTGGCGGAGGCGGAGGCGGCCGAGTTGGGCGTCGAGCCTACCCAAAGGAGCTTTTGGCTGAAGCTGCAGGTGAGCAAGGCCAACTACTTGCCGCCACAGGAGCCGGTGTACCTCCGGCGTGCGGAAGGCGGCATCCTGACCAAGGCGGTGCCGCCAGGGTTGGCGGGCAAGCAGCCGAATGGTGGCTCACCGTCAGGTACTCGGACGTCGCGGGCGCGTGGGGGCTTCCAGGAGGACGACGTGCCGGTACCGTTGTAGGGCGTGCCACAGCAAGGCGAGGGGCGTTGGACCCCTCGCCTTGCTGCATTTAACGGAACAGCAACCGAGAGGGGGTGGGAGGATGGGTGGACTGGCTAAGCATGGGCAGCCGCACCTGGTGCAACACGCTCGGGTTGAGCACGGGCATGCAGTAGCGGGCCTCTTCGCCGCGCTCCCCCGCCGACAGCGGCCGCGGCGCGAGGTCCTGTACCAGGTGTCCGACGACGAGCTGTGGTATTTCCGCGAGTTTGAGGCGCTCGGCGCCGACGACCAAACCGTGCTCCTGAGTATCCTGGCCATGATCGCGCAGCATCGGCAGCCACTTGGGGCAGACGAGGCCACGCGGGTGCTGGCCCTGAGCGGCGAGAGTCGGACGCGGGAAAGCCTCTACCTGGTTACGTCCGCTCGACAGATCTGCCGGGAATGCGGCTGGGCCTGGTCAGCGAAGCGCTGGCAGTGGCTCCAGCAGTCTCTGACGCGCTTGTCGGCCACTACCTACGACATCCGAAGGCAGGGGGTGACCCGTTCGGCGGGCACATTGATCGCGCGGATGGTACGAGAGGACGGGAAGATCGCGGTCGCGATCAACCCGGTCCTTGCGCGGGTGTGGCTAGATCCCACTCAGCAGACGCTTTGGGCCAAGGTCAGCCTTGACGAACGGCGGACACTCTCCACGGATACCGCCCAGGTGTTACACGGCTGGCTGTGCGCTTGGCTGCGCCCAGGCCAGAGCCACACTGTGCAGCTGGGGACGCTGATCCCGCATGTATGGCCCGACAATGCTGACACGGCGGCAGCCGGTACGCGGAAGGCGCGACGGTATCACCTCCGTGAGGCGTTGCAGCAGATTGGCCAGCTGCCTGGGTGGTCTGTCGGGCCGGTGCGCGGTCCGGGAGCCATCAGGATTACCCGGGCCAGCGAGGCGTCGCGGGGGCGAGAGGAGGGCGCGTAACCGCAGCAGGTGGAGTAGACCGGGGTGGGTACCTATGGCAACCGAGTGGGTACCTATGGCAACCGCCCGGGTACCTATGGCAACCGGGGTGGGTACCTACGGCAACCGGTACGATCCGCGAAACTGGCTTTGGGAGCAACATTCAGGGGTGTTGCGGCGGGCCGTTTAATGATTCTTCACTGAAGATTTCATAATCTTCAGTGAAGGGGGGACACGTCCCCCCTTCCGGCTCGGCGTCCCGGCTTTC
>JAJZVM010000110.1 GCA_021845645.1 Bacillota bacterium | reverse complement strand
ACGCAGCGATCAATCTGGCCCGATACGCCGTGAGTTCCACGGTGTCCGCCTGTGGAGGGGAAGGCTCTGGCAGCGGTCATCAGGCTGCTGCGAAACCAGCCCCTGAGAAGCAGGAAGTTGGCAGCAAGCTACCCTTGTGTAGTTTTGCGTAGGTCCGACGGAACGGTGTGCCATCGAGTTGACGTCGGGCAGCCGCTGGACCGTCCTCAGGCCGTGGGCGGGGCAGTCTCCTGCCAGAGCTCGAGCCAGCGTCCGACGCCCTCCGCCACATCGTCGGCGCCGGCCGCGAGACTGAGGCGCACCTCGCCGTCCGCCAGGCGGCCGAAGGTGGACCCCGGCACCACGACCATGTCCTTGCGCTCGAGAAGCGCCCGGGCAAAGTTCTCCGAGCTCTGGCCCGCCGGCACCGGCAGCATGAGGTAGAACGCCCCCATGGGCACGTAGCGCTGGCGGCCTGCCGTGGCGAGCAGGGCAAGCGCCCTGTCCCGCGCCCCGCGGTAGGCGTCGACCATGGCGTCGATCTCCTTCTGCTCCACCTGCTCGAGCGCTGCCAGCGCCGCGACCTGCGCCACCATCGAGGATGAGGAGTAGCACGACTCCACCGCCTTGGTGGTTTGGGCCTGCATCCCGGGCTGCAGGACGGCGTAGCCGAGGCGCCAGCCCGTCATGGCGTAGGTCTTGGAGAAACTGAACGCCGACAGCGTTCCCTCCGGGTACACCTCAAGCATGCTGACAGGCGGGTCCCCGAAGTGGATCTGGTCGTAGACCTCGTCGGAGATCACCCAGAGGCCGTGCCGCCGCGCGACGGCGGCGATGCGCTCCATCGTGGCGCGCGGCAGGATGACGCCGGTGGGGTTCTGCGGGCTGTTGATCAGGATCGCCCTGGTCCGGTGGTCCACGGGCCAGGTCTCAGGTTCGGGCATGAAGCCCGTCCCGGGATCCATGGGGTAGAAGACGGGCTCAGCCCCGAGCGTCAGGACCTGGCCGACCACGTTCGGCCAGCAGGGGTCCGGCATCAGGATGCGGTCGCCCGGTCCGAGCACACTCGCGAGCGACGCGTAGAGTGCGCCGACGCCGCCGTGCGTGACGAAGACGCGCTCGGGGTCCATCTCCACGCGGTTGACGCGCCAAAGCTTGCCCGCAATGGCCTCCCTGAGCTCCTTGGGTCCCTCGGTCGGCGTGTAGACCATCCGCTGCGCGAGCAGCGCCTCCGCCGCAGCCCGCCGCACCGCCTCGGGCGCAAAAAACCTCGGCTCGCCGTACTCGAGGTGCAGGAGTCCCTGACGGCCCTGCGCCAGAGCCGCCATGGCACGAATGCCCGAGCGCGGGATCGCCTCGACCGATGGGGAAAGCCGCATCCGAGACCGCTTCCTTCCTTGGGCTCGGCGGCCCGAGCCGCCCGACTCAGCCTTTGCCGTGCAGGAAGACCAGGGTGCGCACGATGGGCAGGAGATCCTTGGCGGTGGACGTGACGATGAGGTAGCGGTAGGGCACGTTCGAGATCATCTGCGGCTTCGGGTAGAGCACGATCGCCTCCGCGTCGCTCTCAGCTCCCTTCGCCTGCCCATCGGCCGGCAGGATGAGGTAGCCGCTCTGGCCGCCGATGCGCATCGCGCGGAGCTTCGGCTTCGCACCGAACGGGGAGAGCGCCTGCTCCGCCTGGCTCAGCGCCGCGGACTTGGGCGTGAGCCCGCTGCCCTGCAGAGCGTTCAGCGCCACATAGCCATCCTTCCCCTGCATGCGCTGCAGGTAGCCCGCCGCCACCTGCCAGCCGGGCGGGTGGCGCAGAGAGACGCCGAAGGACTGTACGGTCCATTGGGGCCACTTCGAGGCATGCTTCGGCTTCACGGCGGCGCGGCTGCCACAGCCGCCGAGGGCGAGCAGCAGCGCGATCGCCAGCAGGGCGCGCGTCTTCGACATGCGGTGTGATCCTCCTGTGCGCTTTGCCGAGACTCTTCTACCGGTCCGGGTCAGGAACCTCCCTTCGGCCGGGAGTCACGTCCGTGAAAGCGTCGCGAAGGGTCCTCGACGCTGCGCTCGGCCTTGTCGGAGAGGGCCGGCCGCGGGATCAAGCGCCCGTGCAGCGCTCCGTGCGCGTTGCGGCGAGCATCGATGTCCCCACGAGGCGGTCGCCCAGGAGGTGGGGCATGCCGCCCGGGCCGACCCGCCGCCGTGCGAGGGGCGTTTGCGCCTCCAGGTGGGGCGCCTGCCATACCGCAGCGGGCTGTCGGGCGGCGGCGGGACGCGCACACCGCGCGGCGGCCGATTCGGCTGCCAGGAGGCACCCTTCCTCCAGGTTCACCTCCAGCACCTCACGGCCGCCAGGGTGCGCGGGCGGGCGACCTCACCGGCCCAGCCCCGGCGCAGATGCAGGCTGGGGAGATGGGGCGGGGCCACGATGCGCATAGGATCCATCTGCACAGCGCGAGTGCTCGCGCCCCATGGCCAGGAGACCCGTGTGCTCGAGCAGGGCCAGGCGTACGGCAGACGTCGGCCAGGCGACCACAGCCTTCCTCCCCACGCTTCCTCCCCACGCTTCCTCCCCACGCTTCCTCCGGCCCACTTCGCCAGGCCGCCCGCATCCCCCCGTCGGCGGCCGCGGGCCCGCTGAGATCCGGATTGCAGGACCTGCCCTTCCGTATCGCCAATTGACCCCGCGAGGGAGTGACGTCATGCCTAGCGATGCTCTCGGCAGCGGACTCAAGCACAGCGATCGGACGGGTTCCGGCATCGCCGTGAAGGCGGTGTACACGGCAGAGGACGTCGCCGATCTCGACCCTGTGACGGATCTCGGCAACCCCGGCGAACCGCCCTACACCAGAGGCGTCCATCGCGACATGTACCGCGGCCGCCTCTGGACGATCCGGCAGCTGGCCGGATTCGGCACGTCAGAGGAGACGAACGGGCGCTTTAGGCTGCTCCTGGACCAGGGAGCGACCGGCATCAACTGCGTCTTCGACTTCGTCACGAACCGCGGCTTCAGCTCCGACCATCCACTGGCGGAAGGCGACGTCGGCCAAGGCGGCGTCGCGATCGACTGCCTTGCAGATATGCGCCGCCTGTTCGACGGCATCCCGATCGACGACGTCTCCGTGTCGCTGGTGCTCTCGAATCCCGTCGGTGCCGGCGCGATCTTCGCCGCCTACCTGGCCATGGCCAGGGAGCGGGGGATCCCATGGGAGAAGCTGCGCGGCACCCTGCAGAACGACTTCCTGATGGAGACGGTCGTGCTCACGGCGCCGAACATCCTCGAGCCCGCCTTCTCCTTCCGCCTGTCGGTCGACGTCGTGGAGTTCTGTACGCGGCACCTGCCGCAATGGAACCCGATCAGCTTCGCCGGTTACAACTACCGCGAAGCCGGCGCCAACGCGGTGCAGGAGGCGGCACTGGTCATCGCCCACGCGCTCGCCGTCGCCCAGGAGATGGTGCGTCGCGGCCACCCGATCGACAGCTTTGCCCCTCGCCTCTCAAGCTTCTTCACCGCTGACAACGATCTCTTCGAAGAGGTCGCGAAATACCGGGCCGCTCGGCGCGTCTACCACCGGCTCTTCCAGGAGCGCTTCCGTCCTCAGGATCCGCGCAGCAGCCGCCTGCGCTTCCATGTCCAGACCTCCGGTTCCGCCCTCACGGCGCAGCAGCCGCTCAACAACGTCAGCCGCGCCGCCTACCACGCCCTGGCCGCCGTCCTGGGCGGCGCCCAGTCGCTGCACGTCAGCGCCTATGACGAGGCGCTCTGCCTGCCGTCCGAGGCCGCGGCGCTCACGGCCCTGCGCACCCAGCAGGTGCTCGTGCACGAGACGGGCGTCACCCGCACCGCCGACCCCCTGGCTGGCTCCTACTACGTCGAAAGCCTGACGAACGAGATGGAGCGCCGCATCCTGGCCTACCTCGAGGAGATGGACCGGCTCGGCGGACTCGTGCGTGCCGTGGAGAGCGGCTGGGTTCACCGCGAGCTGATGGGCACCTCCTACGACCGGGAGATCGCGATCACGAGCGGCGAGCGCAAGGTGGTGGGCGTCAACTGCTTCACCGACGACGTGCCGATCCAGATCGAGCTCTTCCGGTTCCCGAGCGCACTCGAGCAGCAGCGCGAGACGCTTGAAAACCTCCGCGCGGCGCGCGATCAGGACGAGGTGTCGGGGGCACTGGAGCGGCTGCGTCAGGCGGTGGTCGGCGAGGAGAACACCATGGGGCCGCTGATCGACGCGGTATGTGCAGGGGCCAGCATCGGCGAGTGCTGCGACGTGTTCCGCGCCCTCCACGGCGGCTGGCAGCAGCCGCTGCTCTAGAAGCCTTCGAGGAGGTCTCTGCGGTGCCCTTGATCAAGGTGGTCATGGCCAAGATGGGGTTCGACGCGCACTATCGCGGGGCGATGATGGTCGCACGCCATCTCGTCCAGCGCGGCATGGAGGTGGTGTACATCGGCAATCGCCTGCCCGAGGAGATCGTGCGCACCGTCATCGACGAGGATGCCCAGGTGCTGGGACTGTCCAGTCTTTCGGGCAACCACATGGTGATGGTGCCGCGCATTCTGGCGCTCCTGCGGCAGGAGGGCGTGCAACGCGTCAAGGTGCTCCTCGGCGGCGTCGTCCCGACCGAGGACCAGAGGGCCCTGCTGAGCCAGGGGGTGTCGGCCGTGTTCGGCACCGGCTCGAGCCTTGACGCCATTGCCGACTGGATCGAGGCGGCCATCGACCACGGCTCGGACGCGGTCCACGCCTGAGGCTGGTCCGAGCCGCCGCAGCGAAGGGGGTAGCCTGCGGTGGCTGACGCTTTCTGGAACCGTGAGAAGGAGACGATGGATCCCGCGGTCCGGGCGGAGCAGATCCTGCGCGACATCAGGGAGCAGCTCCACTACGTCTACGATGAGCTGCCCTTCTACCGCGAGTACTATGACGAGCATCGCTTCCATCCCGACATGGTCCAGACGCTCGAAGACTTCACGCGCCGCGTACCCGTCCTGACGAAGGACGCATTGCGGCTCGAACAGGAGGCCCACCCGCCGTTCGGCCGCTACCTCGGCTTCCCGCCCGAGGAGGGCCTGCACGTGCACGGCTCGTCGGGCACGACGGGGCGCCCCACCTTCTACCTGTTCTCGCCGCGGGACATCACGTACATCCGCGGCGTGATGGCGCAGGCGCTCTACACCGCCGGGGTGCGCAAACACGACATCGTCCAGATCTCCACCGACCTCGGCATGTTCATGGGCGGCTGGGGCGCGCTCTGGGGCGCCGAGGAGATCGGCGCGGCCTGCTTCACGCCGGGCGCCGGCAACGCCGAACGCCACGTGCGCATGATGCACGACGTGGGTGCGACGGTGCTGATCACGACGCCCACCTTTGCCCTGCGCCTCCTCGACGAGGCGCGTGCCCGCGGCTTCGACCCTGTGCACTCGCCGCTGCGACTCGGCATCTTCATCGGCGAACCTGGGGCAGGCATCCCGGGCACAAAGGCGGCACTCGAGGCCGGCTGGGGCATCAAGGCCATGGACTGCGCCACGACGAGCGAGATGACGCCATGGGCCACCAACGTCGAGTGCGAGGAGCGCCGCGGGGTACACGTGCTCCAGGACGAGATCTACACCGAGATCGTGTCCAAGGACGATCCGCAGCGGCTCATGGGGGAGGGCGAGAGCGGCGCCGTCGTCTACACGCATCTGCGGCGCAAAGGCCAGCCGATGATCCGCTTCTGGTCGGGCGACGAGTCCCGCATGACGCAGGAGCCCTGCCCGTGCGGCAGAACCTACCCTCGCCTGCCCGACGGCGTCTACGGGCGCGTCGACGACATGCTGATCCTGCGCGGTGTCAACGTCTACCCGAGTGCGGTGCAGCGCGCCCTGCTCGAGGTGGACGGGCTCGGCAGCGAGCACCGCATCGTGCTGACGCGCAAGGGGGCCATGGATGAGGCCACGATCCGCGTCGAGTACGACCCGCGCCTGGCCGAAGCCGGCGGCGAGCCTTCAGGGGAGCGCCTGCAGGACCTGCACGACCGCACCCATACGCACCTGCGCGCGGTGACGGGCGTTCGCTTCAACATCGAGTTCGTCACACCGCAGACGCTCGAGCGCTTTGACGTGAAGGCCCGCCGCGTCATCGACCAGCGATCGGCCGGCTGAGTGCAGGGCAGGCGGGCCGGGGCTGTGCCCCTGCCCGCCTGCCGGCTTGTCGCCCGCTAGAGGCGGGTCAGCCGCCAGCGCAAGGTCGGCGCCGGCAGGGGGTCGGCAAGCCGCACGGCCACCTTGGCCTTCTGGCTGCCGAGGTAGACCGTGAGCCGCCCGACGGTCTGCCCGGCAGCGGCGGGCGTCGAGGGAGTCGGCGCGTTGAGGCGCATCGAGACGGCCAGGCCCGGCCAGCCGAGGAATTGTACGCCGCTCCCTGCCACGACCGGCTGCGCGCCTTGCCAGGGGGTCGTCACTTCGGCGACCTGCGCTCCCCGCGCGAAGACGCGCACCGGCCGCACGGCCTTGGCTGCCGCGTTGACGAGGTTGAGGCCGTCGCTGATCGCCAGCGCGAGAGGCTCCGCCGTGCTCTGCCCGAAGACGGCCGCCAGCACCACGAGATTTCGCCCGTCGACCGTCCGGTTCGCCGCGACGACGAAGCAGCCGCCGGCTGCGAGCGTGGAGCCGGTCTTGACGCCGATCACACCCTGGTGCGTGACTTCCTTGTTGTAGTTGTAGACGAGCCCGGCCACCGGCAGCACGACCTGCGGCTGACCGACAACCTGCGCAAAGACCGGGTTCCCCATCGCCACCTCCGCCAGGCGCAGCTGGTCTCCGGCGGTGCTCACGGTCTGCTGGCTGAGGCCGCTCGCGTCAGCGTAGGTCGTGTGCCTTAGGCCAAGCTGCTTCGCCTTCGCGTTCATCTCGCGCACGAATGCCTCCTGGCTGCCCGCGATCCAGTCGGCCAGGATGGACGCGATGTCGTTGCCCGATGGGATGAGCAAGGCCTGCAGCAGCTGGTATTCCGAGAGCTTCTCGCCCGCGCGGACCGGCACGAGGGATTGGGCGGTGTTCGCGATGGCCTGGTAGGCGGCCGCCTGCTGCGCCGTGATGGTGATCGTCGGGCCCTGGGCACCGAGCACGAGCGGGTGCTTGTCCAGCACGACGAGCGCCGTCATCACCTTTGCGACGCTGCCGATCGGCACGGGCTGATTGCCACCGAAGCTGCCCATCTGGCCGATGCCCTGCACCGCAACGGCCGCCTCGCCGCTCGCGGGCCACGGCAGCGAGGGTCTGGAACCGCTGACGCGCAGGCTGGGAACGGTGACCGCCACGGCTGGCTGGGGCACAGGCCGCACCATCTGCACGACGCCGAGGATGATCACGATCACCAGCAGGACACCCAACACCCGCAAGATCCGCATGCTCCCGACCAGCCTCCCCATGTAGCGCCCGCCTGTCGGCAGACATACCGAGTTCAGGGTACGTCCAACAGCCGTCGAGTTTCCTGATGGAATCATGAAATCCTGGCCCATGGGCAGTATGCCCAGGTCTCCCGCCGAGGCCCGCACCCGGAAGACGATCCCTCGACTGCGCAAGGGTCGCGCGGCCAAGCCTATGCCGGATTCCTAGCCAACTCCTTGCTGGGGAATCGCATCGTATCGCTTCGCCTGCTCGCGCTGAGCGCATCGCTGTCGCTGCTTGCAGGGCTCATGCTCCCCGGCTGCGGTACCCGACACGCGAATAGCCTCCCCCAGCCCCGGCGCAAGGCAGCGCGCCAGTTCGCCGCGGCGAAGCGCGGCAAGGACTCTCCGCCCCGGGGCAGCACCGCCCCAAGTGCGATCCTGACGGGGGACATCCTGATCGCCGACTCGCCCGACAGCCGCATCCTGCTCGTGGCGCCACAACAGCGGATCGTCCGGCAGTTCCCGTCTCCCGGCAGCCCGACGCCCCTCTTGGACGACGACGACGTCTTCTTCGGGCGCCACTTCGACGAGATCATCACCAGCGAGGAGGGCCGCAATGTCATCGCCATCCTCGACTTCAAGACGCGCAAGATCGTCTGGACCTACGGTCACGCGGGCGTGGCCGGCAGTGTCCAAGTCTACCTCAACACGCCGGACGACCCATTCCTCTACAGCACCCCCGGCGGCCAGGTCGTGACGGTGGCCGACATCCAGCGCATCCTCTTCATCGACAGAGCGACGCACCGGGTGCTGAAGCAGTACGGGGTGACCGGCCGCTACAGCGCGGATCCCCCCGCCTCCCTCGCAGCGCCGAACGGGGACTTCCCGGCGCCGCAGGGCGGTATGCTGGTGACGCAGATCGGCGGCAACGACGCGCTCTGGCTCGACCGCAGCGGGAAACTTCTGCGCAAGATCCGCTTCCCGGCCGACCTCTGCTACCCGTCCGGGCGCCAACTTCACGCCTCAGGGCAACATCATCTGCGCCTTCTACACGAGGCCGGGCGCCGTCGTCATCATGTCGCCGCAGGGCAAGCTGCTCTGGCACTACAGTCCCGCGCAGGGGCACGGCGCCTTGAACCAGCCGTCCCTGGCCGTGCAGCTGAAGAACGGGCTCGTACTGCTCAACGACGACATGAACCACCGCGTCATCGTCGTCGACCCGAAGACGGACCGGATCGTCTGGCAGTACGGGCACACCGGCGTCCCCGGCTCGGCCCCGGGCTACCTCGACGTGCCGGACGGCCTCGATATCCTGCCCGCGGGCGTCGTGCCGGGCGGGCACAACCCGGTCGGGGCGCATCTCTGGAGCTATGCGGGAAACGGCTACTGAGGTGGTCCCCGCAGCAGGCTCTCCGCCGTCGGGGCGTTTCTCTCCGCCACGATCTCCAGGACGTCGAGGCCGCTCGACGCGAGGTCCAGCATCACATGGCCCTCACTCTCGCCGATCTCGGGCAGCAGTTCCACGAGGGGATGCAGAAGGTCGCCCGGGTTCTGCTCCGTCACCAGAGCCACCCGGCCGTTGCTGAGGCGAACGACCTCCCCGTCAGGATAGAGGTTGACGCGCGCCAGCAAGGCCTGGATCGCGCGAGCGTCGAGGCTCGTGTCCGCTTCGCGGGCGAGGATGGCCAGCACCTCGGCCGCCGGCATGGGACCGCGGTAGCCGCGGTCGGCGCGCATCGCGTCGTAGCAGTCCGCCACCGCCACGATGCGGCTGAAGAGATAGATCTCGTCGGAGCGCAGGCCGTCAGGGTAGCCCGTGCCGTCCAGCCGCTCGTGATGCTGCAGCAGCACGATGGTCGAGGTATGCCAGAGATCCGCGGCGCGACGGACCATCCGCCAGCCGAGCCTCGGGTGCGTCTTGATGATGTCGTACTCCTCGTCGTTCAGTCGCCCCGGCTTGTGCAGCACCTGCAGAGGGATTGCGGCCTTGCCGATGTCGTGCAGGCTCGCGCCGATGGCCAGCCGCGTCAGCTCGTCGTCCGAGAGGCCCATGCCCTGGCCGATGACCACCGCCAGTTCCGCGACCTGGATGCTGTGATGGAACGTATACTCGTCCCAGGCCCGCAGGTGGCGCAGATTGTAGCGCACCCGCCGGAGCTGCTGCACGTGTTGCACGATCTCCACCGCGGAGCGCTCGACCCGCGCCGCGCTTTCCCCGGCGTCCCCGGCGCCAAGCGCGGCCTGCGCGAAATCAGCCGTCGCGGCTGCGGCCCTGTCGCGGATCGCCTGGTCGATCGACCCGCCTGCCACGATCGGGGGCGTATCCCATACCTCGAGCCGCTCGATGCCGTGGCGAGCCAAGAGGCGCAGCACACGCGGCGTGAGCAGGGTGCCCGCCCTCAGCAGCACCCTGCGGCCGCTGCCATCCAGGATCGTACGTGCCACGTACGCGCCGACGAGGTCCCCGGACGTAGGTCTGGCGTCCATGTCGAGCCCCCATCCGCCAGCCCTTGTGTACTGAAGGCTGTACGCCATGGACGGCACCATTCCTGCATAGCTGTCTCCGTCCGGCCGCGGTCAGGCAGAGTCGGGCAGCGCCCGGTCTCAGGCGTCCGCGTCAGCCCATGGCGGGACCGGGGACCGGCCTCAGTCTGCGGCGTGCGCCAAAGGCGTTTCGTACCGGCCGAGGACGGTCGGAAACAGCACCACGTACCCGAGCTGCAGTGCCGCTGCGAGCAGGAACGGCCAGAAGAGCGCGCCGAGGCCGATCAGGTAGCCTGCGACGGCCGGCCCGAGCGCAGCCGGAACATTCCACGAGACCGCGTTGAGGCTGCTCGCAAGTCCCCTGCGGCGATCCCGTACGAGGCCGACGCTGAACGCCTGCCGCGCACCGACCGATCCGCGATTGACGATCGAGCGGGCGACGTAGAGCACGGCAGCGAGGGCGAAGCTCGGCGCGAACGGGATGATGACCAGCAGCACCACGCCCAGCAGGCGCGGCAGGACGATCGAGCGGACGAGTCCGATGCGCTGCGAGAGGCGCCCCACCGCCAGAGACGAGAGGCCCGTGAGGAAGAAGGTAAGGCTGTAGACGGGTCCGATCAGCTCGGGCCCCACGCCGAACCGCACCGCGAACCAGTACGGCAGCAACGGTGCGACGAGGCCCACTCCGAGGGAGTTGACCATGTTGACGAGGGTCATGAGGAGAAGTGCCCGATTCTCCCTGTGCGCCAGGGCGTCATCCGCGGATGGACGATCCGCCTCCTGGGCGGCCACGCGCCGCCCCGGCGAAGGCCTGTCCTCGCGCAGCCGCCAGATCTGCCAGAGGTTCACAAGGGCCACGAGCAGATTCAGCAGGAAGAGCGGCAAATAGGCCGTGGAGCCATGTGCCCCTGGCACGAGGTGCGGCAGCACCGCCGCCAGCAGCGAGCCCATCCCCATGCCGGCGAACTGAATGCCGGCGTTCAGGCTGAACACGGTGCCCCGCCGTTCCCTCGGCACACGCTGGGCCAGCCATGCCTGCTCGGCAGGAGCAAAGGGACCCGAGCTGCCGTTCGCTCCCCGTCCGAAGCCGAAGAGCGCAGCGGTCGCGACCAGTATCCACGTCGCGGGCAGGGCGATCACCGCCAGCGTGCCGATGCTGAGCCCTGTCTCGTAGACGATCAGGAAGAGCCGGCGGCCGACGCGGTCGGAAAGCACGCCGACGAGCAGGCTTAGCGCCGCACCGGCAAGCCCCCCGGCCATCAGCAGCAAACCGACCGCCGCCGCGCTCCAGCCGCGCGCGCGCAGATAGAGCGTGAAGTCCACGGCAAGGGCACCTTGCGCCACGCTGCGCAGGAGACGGACGAGGATCAGCTGGCGCGCGACCGGGTCGAGGGCGCGCCACGCGGCTGGAGAATATGGCGACGGTGATGCGGACAATTCCGAAATCTCCCCCACCCCCGGTGAGAGGTCCCGCAAGAAGTGCGCCCTGCGTTGCCGAGCCACGGCAACGCAAGGCGCGGATCCTCTGCTGGTCACTCGTTCTCTATGTCTGCACCATTTCCTTCCGTCATGGTGTCGACACGGCCCGTGACCGCCACGCGCGGGCGCCTCCCGGCGGTTGCCTGCCGCAGGGCCGCGGTCAAGGCAAGGCACGCCGACGTCAGCCCGACGGTCAGTACAAGAAAGATGGCCGGCACTCTGCGCCGGGCTGAGAGGATCCCCAGCAAGGGGAACAGGAGCAACTGGAGGCCCATCTGCACGGTGTTCACCGCAGAGAGCGTCGTCGCGCGGTGCCTGCGCGGCGCCGCATCGAGCAGCCGCTGTTCGAGCAGCATGCTCGCGGCGCCGCTCGCGCCGCGACCGAGCGTCAGGCCACCGGCGGCGAGAGGGACCGCCCAGGCCGTCCCGGGCCATGCCGCTCCACGCAGGGCTGCCGCCAGCGGATACCCCCAGACCGCCAGGCCGAGGAGCCTGTCCCGCGCCGCCTGACCGAGGCGTGCCGCCACGAGCGTCGCAAGCCACATGACCAGGCCCGCCGCCGCAAAGACGATCGAGATGGTGAAGGGGCGAAGCGTCAGGCCAGCTAGCAGAGCCTGGCTGTATTCCGTGCCTACCGACGAGAGGGCCCAGAGCATGGCCGCCGCGAGGCCGATGCCCGAGACCATACGGGTCGGGCGGCCGAGCTCACGGACGGCGGCGAGAGGACCCACGGGCCGTACAGACTCGCGCGACGGGTGGACAGGCGCTTGGGGCAGTGTCCAGGCGCAGATCAGCATGAAGAGACTGCCGATGCCCTCGGCTGCGTAGAGCCACGCGAAGGATGCGCCGGCGATGAGGCCGCCGGCGACGCCCGACCCTAGAGACGCGAGGCGCTGCATGCCGACGTAGTCCGCAAAGCGACGCGTGACGGCGGACTCATCGACAGCGTCCTTGCCATGCTCCGCAAGGCTGCGCACGTACGAGAGGTCCACACCGGAGGGCAGCGTCAAGGCCACGGCCGTGAGGAGGGCGCCAGAGAGCACATAGGCGGCGCCGCGAGCGGCCAGGAAGAAGAGCGCGGCTGCCAGCAGCTTGGCCGCAGCCCCCGCCGCCAGCACACCGCGGCTGCCGTAACGGTCTGCGAACATGCTGCTCGGAACGTCGAGCACGAGGCGGCCCGCCTGCATCACCGCGTACTGGAGCCCGATGAACGCGGGGCTGTAGCCGAGGTGCAGCAGGTAGACGAACCAAAGGAACTGGTCCAGGTACAGAGACGAAAGAAAGCCGAACGCATAGATACGCGCCCACACAGCCCGTCATCCTTTCGCGGATACGGGCGGGCGCCTGACCGCTTTCCCATGGAGCCCGCAACTCGACGTGCGAATTGCGGGCTCAGCCCTCGATGAGGAGCAAAGCACCCACGTCCCCGGAGGTTGTTCGGCGCCCAGTCTAGCAGGCGAACCCACGCCTGTCGACTAGGCCCCGCCTGGTCCGGCCACGCGCAGGTCTCTCGATTCTCCGTCCGGACATGCGAAGACTGATCTGTGCTGTGCCTGCCGTGGCGCCTGAGGGACCGCGGCCGTCCTGGCGGTTATGGGCATGCCGATCGGCGGTGGCGCGGATCGTACGGGAACCGGCGAGGAGACCGGGCCCTCTCCCTCCGTCCGGAGACGGTCTAGCCGGCGGGAATGATATCGCTCTCGCTCCCAAGAACTTGCAGGCCACCACCACGCCATCAGGCGGGCCACATGAACGTCTGGCCACGCGGCCCGTGCGATGGCACCGCCACGGTCCATGCGGTCGCGTTGTCGGCCGTCGCAGACCCAGCCCCAATGCCAAGCCGTCACAGGGCTTACCGATCGCTTCATGTCGCGCGCAATGCTTCTGACATGTACGGTCGCGTTCCCCAGGGACGAGGCTGCATTGGTCGCGCAATCCGCCATTGCGCCTAAGGGACGTGGCAAGCCCGGCCCTCCACATGACGTCGACGTCGTCAGCGCGTGTTGTACATCGACGCGTTGCGCAGAAGGTGGCACAGTTCGGGCGTTGCTGAGCTTGCGGACCCTGTGCTATCCTTTACAATGCTGTTCGATGGTCGGGTCTCGTCCATCGCGGCGCGGAGGGGTACCGAAGTGGCTAAACGGGGCGGTCTGTAAAATCGCTGGCTCTGCCTTCGATGGTTCGAATCCATCCCCCTCCACCAGATCGCGGGGTAGAGCAGTCTGGTAG
>JAJZVM010000109.1 GCA_021845645.1 Bacillota bacterium | reverse complement strand
AGCCGCAGTCCGGCTGGGCGGGCGTGGAGTACAACGTGCCGGTGATGCTGACGCAGGTTGCGCAGGGCCGCATGACGATCAACCACTACGTCAAGGTCCAGTCCGAGAACCCTGCGAAGGCCTGGAGCCTGTGGCCGCGCAAGGGCAACCTCGATGTCGGCGCGGACGCCGACGTGACGATCGTCGATCTCGACAAGCACGGCGTCGTCGACCAGACCAAGGGCCACAGCAAGAACCCCAACACGCCGTTCCACGGCTTCCACGTCCAGGGCCTGCCGATCTACACGATCGTGCGCGGCCAGGTCGTGGCCAAGGATGGCGAACTCGTGGGACAGAACCCCCGTGGAGTGTTCGTAAGGCGCCAGGGCTAGGCGGCGGGGTTGTGCGTGGGCCCTGCCGGGATCGGGCTGGGCATTGCCCAGGGGCGTGCGCTCCGGCGGTGGTGGCAATCCCGCGACAGGGCGCGGCATGCCCCTGCGTGCGGTGGAGATGTCGGGCTGCCCGGTCGCCCGACGGACGAGGACTCAGCTGGGAGGCAAGTGCCGTGCACTACAGTTCGTTTCCGTTGGATCGGCCGAGCGGCGCAGGCTGGCCGAAGACCGCAGGGGGCTTGGCCCTTCCTGCCCGCCGGCGCTGCCTACCGGGGGTGGCCTGATGCGGCCCTTCGAACACGTGCGGTGCGAGAGCGCCGCAGAGGCGGTCAGGGCCTGGCATGACGCAGGCAACGAGGCCGCCTACTACGCCGGCGGGACAGAGCTCCTGCTCCTGATGAAGCAGGGACTATCCCGCTACGAACGGCTTGTCGACATCAAGCACATCGCCGCTCTCGGCGAGATCGCGAGCACACAGCAGGGAGTCGTCAGGATCGGTGCCGCCGTGACGCACCGGCGGCTCGAACTCTCGCCCGAGCTGCAACGCCTCGCGCCCCTGATCTCCCGCGTGGAGCGGGACGTCGCCAACGTGCGGGTGCGCAACGTCGGCACGATCGGCGGCAACCTCTGCTTCGCCGAGCCGCACTCGGACATCGGAGTCTTGAGCCTGTTGCTCGAGGCGACGATGACGATCCAGGGTCTGGACCAAGTCCGTCGCGTGCCGGCGTGGGAGTTCTTCCGCGGACCGTACGAGTCGGCCGTCGAGCAGGGCGAACTGCTGCTGCACATCGAGTTTCCCGCATGCAGGGAAGGTACGCGCACGGGCTACCAGCGCTTCCGCCACCACGAGCGGCCGAGCTGCATCGCGGGGGTGCTCCTCGAGCCGGGCGAGGATCCCGGCAACTGTGGGCGGGCGGTCGTGGCGATCGGCGCCGCCGGCTACGTGCCGCAGCGCAGCCGTTCCGCCGAGGCGGCTCTCAGCGGCCGGACGTGGCGGGAGGTAGCGGCAGGCGCGGCGGAAGCCGCCGCCCTGACCGCGGCGGAGTCCGATCCCACCGAGGATCTGACGGGCTCGGTCGAATACAAGCGCCACCTGGTCGAGGTCCTGACGCGGCGGGCGGTGCTTGAGGCAGTCGGGCGGATGGAAGAGGGTCAGGCATGAAGGCGCCGAGGCTGGAACTCCACATGCGGGTCAACGGCAGGGCCGTCGCGCTCGAGATCGAGCCGCGCGAACTGCTCATCGACGTACTGCGCAACCGACTCGGCCTCACAGGCACCAAGAAATCCTGCGACGTCGAGGTCTGCGGCGCCTGCACCGTCCTCGTGGACGGCAAGACGGTCAGTTCCTGCACCTACCTCGCCTTCGAATGCGAAGGCAGGGACGTGCAGACGATCGAGGGCCTGGCGGATGGCGAGACGCTCCATCCGATCCAGCAGGCGTTCGTCGACCATCAGGGCCTGCAGTGCGGCTTCTGTACGCCGGGCATGATCATGGCGACGAAGGCCTTGCTCGACGAGAACCCGGACCCGAGCGTGCCCGAGATCAAGGCCTACATGCGCGGAAACATCTGCCGCTGCACCGGCTACCATGCGATCGTCACCTCGATCCAGCACGCGGCCCGCGAAACGGCCAGGTCGTAAGGAGGGCAGGGCCAATGCACGGGATCGGTGAAGGCGTGCCGCGCAAGGACGCCTGGGAGAAGGTCACGGGTCAGGCCGAGTACGTCTCTGACCTCGCGCTGCCCGGCATGCTGTCGGCGCGCATCGTGCGCAGCCCCTACGCCCATGCCTGGATCCGAGGGATCAAGACCGATGCCGCCAGAAGTGTGGCAGGCGTCGTGGCGGTCGTCACGGCCGACGACCTCGTCGGCATCGACCCCTTCTATGGCGCCGCCTTCAAGGACCAGCCGATCCTCGCGATGGGACGGGTGCGCTACGAGGGTGAGCCTGTCGTTGCGGTCGTCGCCAGCGACGAGTGGGCGGCGGAGGCGGGTGCGCAGGCGGTCGAGGTGGACTACGAGCCCCTGCCGGCGGTCCTCAGCCTCGATGCCGCGCTGGCGCCGGGGGCCGTGCTCGTGCACGAGGAGCAGTTGCGTCCGGCGGGCCACTTCCATGATCTCTCGGACCTCGCGGGCCGTCAGGGGAACATCGTCCACGACTTCCACTTCCGCCGCGGCCAGGAGCCTGACGCGATCTTCGCAAGGCCGGGCGTGACGGTGTTCGAGGACACGGTCACCTACCCGATGGTCCACCATGCCGCCTTGGAACCCTACGCCTGCCTCGCCGACTGGCAGGGGGGCGAACTCACCGTCCATACCTCGACGCAGACCCCATTCACTGTGCGCCAGGAACTGGCGGAGATCTTCTCGCTCGCCCTGTCCCGTGTGCGGGTGGTCGTCCCCTATGTCGGCGGGGCTTTCGGCGGCAAGTGCTACACCAAGATCGAGCCCCTCGCCGTGGCGCTCTCACGCCATTGCGGAGCCCCGGTGCAGCTCTGCCTCAGCTCGGCGGAAGCCTTTCGCACGGCCAGAAAGCCGTCCGCCAGAGTGCGCGTGCGCACCGGCGTGCGCTCCGACGGCACAATCGTCGCGCGCCACGTCGAGGTCCACTACGTCCTGGGCGCCTACGCGGATGTCGGGCCGAGAGTGACGCAGAAGGCGGGCTACGTCGCGCTCGGACCCTATCGCGTGCCGAACGCCCGCATCGACGCCTACGGGGTGTACACGAACACGGTGCCGGCCGTCGCCTTCCGGGGCTACGGCGTGCCGCAGCTGGTGCTCGGCTACGAGCTCCAGACCGAGCGCATGGCGGATGCTCTGGGCCTCGACCCGCAGGAACTGCGACGCAGGAACCTCCTGCGCCCCGGCGAGCGCTACTCCCCGGACGACGCGCCGGTCGACGCGAACCTCAAGCAAGACCTCGAGCAGGCGGCAGGGGCGGATTGGGCTGCCGTCCTGGACGAACCGCACACGGGCCGGGGAATCGCGATTTCGCTCAAGTCGACGGGAGCTCCCTTCGTGTCGCATGCCGTGGTGCGTCTCAGGGCGGACGGCTCGGCGACGCTTCTCGCCTCGACGGTCGAGATCGGGCAGGGAGCCCGCACCGTGCTGCCGCAGATCGTCTCCACGGCCCTCGACATCCCGGTGGACCAGGTCCGCATGCTTGAGCCCGACACGGCCGTCACGCCCTACGACCAGGCGACGAGCTCGTCCCGTTCGACGACACTCAGCGGCCTTGCCTGTCAGCGTGCGGCGAACGACGTCAAGGAGCAGCTGCGGGAGATCGCCGGCAGGGCCTGGGGCATCGACCCCACCCAGGTGACCGTTGCGGCGGGAGGATTGGCCCACGGCGAGCGGACCATGACCTATGCCGAAGCGGTCAGGGCCAAGTTCGGCATGAATGGCGGCGAGATCGTCGGCAAGGGCTCCTACGTCGGCGAGGTCGGCGACATGCCGCTCAAGGGCATCACGCCCTTCTGGGAGACCGGCGCGGCAAGTGTCGCCGTGCGGGTGGATCCGGAGACGGGCGAGGTGACGGTGCTGAAGGCCCGCTCCGTCGCGGACGTCGGCAAGGCGATCCATCCCGACCTTGTCCGCGGCCAGGACGAGGGCGGGCTCGTCATGGGCTTCGGCCATGCCCTCTACGAGGAAATGGCCTACGCCGACGGCCAGCTTGTGAACGGCAACCTGATCGATTACCGCGTGCCGGGATTTGGGGATGTGCCGGACTCGCTCGAGACGGTCATCGTGGAGAACCAGGACGGGCCGGGGCCGATGGGCGCGAAGGGGGTCGGGGAGGGTTCGACCACCGTTGCGGCCGCCGCGATCGCTGCCGCCGTCTACAGGGCCACCGGCGTGGTCCTGGGCGACCTGCCCCTGACCCCTGAGAAGATCTGGCGGGCAATGCTCGGGGTCAAGGCGCGAGAAACGCTGCGAGAGGCTGTCCAGGAGGAGGTGGGACGCATTGGATCGTAGGCAGGACGCCTGGCAGAAGGTGACGGGCAGAGCGCGATTCACGGGCGATCTGCGCGTGCCGGGCATGCTTTGCGGCAAGCTCGTGCGCAGCACGGTGCCACACGCGCGCATCGTTGGCGTCGACACCGCGCGAGCGCTGGCGATCCCGGGCGTCGTCTGCGTGCTTCTGCCCGACGACGTCGCGGGACTCGGGCTCTACGGCCATGCCGTCAAGGACAGGCCCGTGCTCGCGCAGGGCGTGGCGCGGTACATCGGCGACCCTGTGGCGGCGGTGGCGGCCGAGACGCCCGAGGCGGCGCAGGAGGCCGCGGAGGCCATCGAGATCCGCTACGAGCCGCTGCCCGCCGCGCTCAACATCGACGAAGCATTGCGCGAAGGTGCGCCGAGCATTCATGCGAAGGGCAACTACTGTGTCGACCTGCGGATCAAGGACGGCGACCTGGCGCAGGGCTGGGCCAAGGCGGTCCACGTCCGCGAAGACGTCTTCCAGTTCCCCAGCACCTACCAGTACGCCATGGAGCCGCACACCATGCTCGCCTACTGGCGCGGCCGACGCCTGACCGTCTGGAGCACGGCGCAGCACCCCTTCCAGGTCCAGCGCGAACTCGCGGAGATGTTCGCTCTGCCGCTGAGCCAGGTGCGCGTCGCCGTGCCGTTCATCGGCGGCGGCTTCGGCAGCAAGAGCTACACGAAGTACGAGCCGGTGGCTGCGGCGCTGGCCCGCAAGGCGGGTCGGCCTGTGCGCATGGAGTTCTCTGTCGAGGAAGCCATCCTGACGAACCGCAGGCACGATGCCCGCATCTGGGCGAAGACAGGTGTCGACGCGGACGGCCGCATCGTGGCCCGCGAGGCGAAGGTCTGGCTCGACACCGGCGGGTACGCCGACAACGGACCGCGCGTCGCGAACTCGGCGATCGCGCAGCTCGTCGGCTGCTACGAGGTGCCGGCCTTCGATGTCGAGGCGATCGCCGTCTACACGAACAAGAGCCCGGCGGGCTCCTTCCGCTCGATCGGCAAGCCGCAGACCGTCTGGGCCCTCGAGACGCAGCTGAACCGCATCGCGCGCGACATTGGGCTCGACCCGGTCGAACTGAGAAGGCGCAACCTCGCGCCGCGCGGCACCGTACTGCGCCCCGGCGAACTGCCGCTCTCGGTCGACCTCCGGGGCGACCTCGACACGCTCGCGGACGAGGGAGGCTACGGCCCGTTGAGCGGTATCGCCTGCGCCACGGCCGGCGCCGGGGCGAGCCCTGTCTCCGTCGCGATGGTGCGCTTGCATCCGGACGGCAGCGCCACGGTGCAGGCGGCGTCCAGCGAACTCGGGCAGGGCGCGAAGACGGTCTTCGCGAGCATCGCCTCGCGGGAGCTCGACATCGCGCCGGAGTTGATCGCCGTCGTCTCTTCGGACACCGATCTCGCGCCCTACGACCGCTCGACGGGCGCCTCGCGCTCCACCACGGTGATGGGTCGCGCGGTGCAGGCGGCATGCCGCGACGCGCGGCGGCAGGTCGGTGGGCTCAAGACTGCGCAGGAGGTCATCGGCGTCGGCTATTCGGGCCCCCACGAAGGGGTGCGCGTGAGCGGCAAGCCAGTGCTCTGGGAGACGGGCATGGCTCTCGCGGAGGCCGATGCGGACCCCGAGACGGGCGTTGTCACGGTGCGCCGGTACGTTTCCGTGGCGGACCTCGGCAAGGCGATCCAGCCCGAGCTCTGCGAGGGGCAGGAGTGGGGCAGCGCGACGCACGCGCTCGGCCACACGCTGTTCGAGTCCCTGGAGTGGCGCGACGGCCAGCTGATCAATGGCAGCCTGGTCGACTACCGCGTCCCCACGTTCGAGGACATGCTCGAGGACTTCACGTCGGTGCTGGTCGAGAACGAGGACGGCCCAGGACCCTATGGCAGCACAGGCGTGGGCGAGGGCGGCGTGCCACCGTTCGCTGCGGCGGTCGCCGGGGCCCTCGAGCGGCGCTACGGCGTCACATTCTCGGAACTTCCGCTGACCCCCGAGCGCGTCTGGCGCACGCTCGAGAGCGCAGGCGGCAAGGCCCGGCCCGTCGCGCCGTAGAGCAGGGGCTCGCGGCGGTACAGCTGGATCCAGGGTCATGGGCCAGAGCGCGACGGATGGTCCCGTGGCGGCAGACCGGAGGTTCATGACCGCAGCGCAACGATCGCGCCGGTCGCCAAGGCAAACGGCGGCAGCCGCGCGACGCAGGGAGGCAGGCCGATGGCCGAGGTACAAGCGATCAAGGATCTGCGTTCCTTCCTGCGCGACTACGAGCAGGCCTATCCCGCAGAACTGGTGCGCGTCGGGAAGGAAGTCAACCCGGCGAGCTACGACGTCAGCGCACTCATCAAGCACCTGGGCGCGCAGCGGAAGTTTCCGATCCTGCTCTTCGAGAACGCGCTCGACCTGACCGGTCGGCGCAGCCTCGTGCGCCTGCTGATGAACGCGGAGATCACCCAGAACAAGATCCAGGTTGCACTTGGCTTGCCGGCGTCGACGAGCAGGGCTGAAATGGGCATGGAGTGCATCCGGCGCGAGGGAGCGCAGATGAAGCCCGTCGTGATCCCGCCGGAAGAGGCGCCTGTGCGACAGGTCGTGTCGGTGGGGGAGGCGGCCTCGCTCTACGATCTCCCCGTGATGCGCCACCACTACATGGACGGCGGACCCTACCTCGTGATGTCCTCCGTGCTGCGGGACCGGCAGTCAGGGGTGCACAACCTCTCCTACCATCGCATGGAGGTCAAGGGACCCCGGCTGCAGACCTTCCACGCCTCGCCACGTCACGCGTGGCAGATCTTCCGGGATTTCGAGGAGCGCGGCGAGGAGTGCCCGATCGCCACGGTGCTGGGTCACCATCCCGCCTTCAACCTGGGTGCCGCCTATATGGGCCCGTTCGAGGTAGACGAGTACGACGTGATCGGCGGGTACCTCGGGCAGCCGGTGCGGCTCGTACCGTCCGTCACATGGGGCGACCGCCTGCTCGTGCCGGCCGACGCCGAGATCGTGGTCGAGGGCGCCCTGATCCCGGGCGAGCGCCTCGTGGACGGTCCTTTCGGCGAGGCGCCGGGCACCCTTGGGCCGCAGCGCTTCAACAACTGCGCGCGCTACGAAGTGCGGGCGATCACCCGGCGCAAGGACGCGATGATGCAGTCGATCATCACTCCAGAAGGCGACAAGCCGTGGCTCGACCTGCCCCGGGAAGCCAGCTACCTCAGGCGCTGCCGCGAGGCGGTGCCGGGCGTAACGGCCGTCTGCAAGTGGGGACGCTTCTCCCACTACAACATCTTCATAGCCATGAAGAAGCAGTCCGAGGGCGATCCGGGCCGGGCCGCCGCCGCCGCCCTGACCTTCGATCACTCGAAGAACGTCTTCGTCTTCGACGACGACATCAACGTCTTCGACCCCACCGAGATTCTCTGGGCGCTCGCCACGAGGGTTCAGCCGGAACGCCAGGTGACGATTCTCAAGGACATGTTCAAGGGCAACATGCTCGACCCGTCGCTGCAGCACGACATCCGCACCTCGGCCATGATCGTCGACGCGACGAAGCCGCTCGGCCGACCGTTCTCGCCTGTCTCGCAGGTGCCGCCGCAAGCCATGACGCGCGTGCGAATCGAGGAGTTCGTGCCCCAGGAGGTCCTGCGCGAGATCCCGATCGACCGTACGTCGTACTGGGCTTAGGTCCGGCTTGGGCGGCCCAGACAGGCTGCGTGGGAACCTGCTTCGCTGCAGATACGCGGATGGATGTCCCCAGTCTCAAAAGCCGAATCTCCACCGGCAGGCGGCAACCGCCTGCCGGTGCCAGAGTTGCGCCTTGACGGTCCCGCAAACCCCAAAAGGCCGCTGACGCGGTGCGCTGCAGGGTGCTGTCCGCCTCGGGCCGCAACCCGGCACAGGAGATGGCTGTGCAGCCGTGACATGCGGCTCGCATCCGCACGCCGATGGTGGAGGCACGCCCTGCCGCCCCGCCGGCGGTCTCACCACGCCTGCGCAGTCCGCATACGATGCGGCGACCCTGAGGGGAGTTCCGGCGCCGGCGCGCAGGCGACCGCAGTACCCCCGGACCAATTGCGGGCGGGAGACCGCCTCAGACCGAGGAGGACTGCAGCATGCGCCTATCCGGCAAGACGATCGGCTTTGCTCTGGCCGGCTCCCACTGCACGCTCGAGGAAGCAATCGATCCGATCTGCCGGCTGCAGGAAGAGGGGGCCGAAATCGTCCCGATCGTCTCGAACACCATCCTGACGACGGCGACCCGCTTCGGCACGCCGGAGAAGTGGCTTTCGGCGATCGTGGACGCGACGGGCAAGCAGCCGCTCAAGACGATCCCTGAAGTCGAGCCCCTCGGCCCGCAGAAGTTGCTCGACGCCGTGGTGATCTGCCCCTGCACCGGCAGCACCCTGGCGCGGCTCGCCAACGCGATCATCGACAGCCCTGTCCTGATGGCCGCGAAGGCGCAACTGCGCAACCAGCGTCCAGTGGTTCTCGCCATCACCTCGAACGACATCCTGGGCCTCAACGCCCGCAACCTGGGCACCCTGCTCGCCGTGAAGAACGTCTACTTCGTCCCCTTCGGGCACCCGAAGTCCATGGTGTGCAAACCAGGTGCCTGCGCTCCCTGGCCTAAGCTTGCGAGGGACAGGAATTCCATTCCACACTGACTCCTGGCTAGTTCGGTGGCGCCCGGCGCAGGCGTGTCCGCAACAGCACAGGATCGCGGCAGAGGGGCGCGAAGTCTTCCCGCATAGCGTTCGGCTGCTGAGTCGCTGCCCGCAGCCCGTCCCCCGGGGCTGCAAGTGTGCTGCCTTGGCTGGCCGTGACATCCGTGGGGGAAGTGAGAGTGCGTGAGGCGGTTGCTTGCGTTGGCGGTGTGCGCGGGGATCACGTGTGCGGCTTGTGGTGCGCCGTCGCAGCCAAAGCCAGCAATCGGGGGCAAGATCGGCCCCTTCAGGGTGAGCCGAATCGTGATTCCAAGGGCCCTCGTCAACGGATCGCCTACCTATCAGATCGGTCCGAATGAGATGGTGCGGGTAACCGGCAGCGCGCCATACGTCCTGCAGCGGAGGACATTGACCCCGGGTCGGTGGGAGACGGTTTATCGTTGCGCCCAGCCCCTGATCGGGACGGATATCAACGGTCCCTTGACCGGGTTTCTCTGCCCTGCACCTCCAGGCGCTTCGACTCAGCGCAACCGGGTAATTCTTTTCGACCCCCAGGGCCAGTCCAGGACCTACAACCTTCCCGTACGCCTGCCGACATCGCGGCAATGGCTCCAAGTGGTTGGTTACGTATTCGGCGGGAAGGAAGGGTCTCTTGCCTGGCTTGCAGCGGAGGACTATCCGATAGGGCAAAGGGACCTCGGGTCGGGGCTGATTGATCTCGCCGCAGGCAGGAGCATGGCTGCACCCGCGGCGATTACGCTGGACATGCGGCAGACGTGGAACGGCTTCTACCAGATGCCGGGGGGCATGCCATATCTCTCGCCGAGCGACGCGCTATTCTTGGTAGGTTCGAGAGCTAGTGAGGGCGGGAGCGTCCCAGTTTACCGATGGTCCAGAGCAGGAGACAAACTCAAGCCACTCGGTGAGGTGCCGCTCTACGAGAC
Source organism: Bacillota bacterium (assembly GCA_021845645.1). Next base: position 3,627 of record JAJZVM010000109.1, on the reverse strand, counting down.
CTTGGGCGTTGGCGATGACGGTACGGTATGGGCTCTGCGGCCAGCCTTCCCGTCCCCCGCGTCGCAGCAGATCGTCCATTTTTTGCGCGAGGTGCCGAGTGGCGGGCGCGTACAGTCCTGGAGAATCGACGGTCAGATCCTCGGCGGTGGACCGGGCTACATTGTCTATGTCCCGAAGTCGGATTCCGCACGCCTCGACATCTTCTTCCCGCTGCAGCACCGTACGCTGCTGTACCGAAAGCTGAACGACCCAGGGAAGATACTGCGACTCGCGGTTCTGTGGCAGATCGATGCCAAGATGCAGGTAGTGGTCTCCGGCGAGGGCGCCAAGGCGGTGGAGATCCAGATCTCCCGGTAGGCAGCCTCCAGTGATGGCCGCGCCAACCGCCAGGGTGATCTTGCGCTCGCGTCGCTCAGAGCCAGTGGGAAGGGTGCACAGGACGCATGGCAGATTGACCTGCCGACTGCCGACTGCCGCGGCCCCGTATGAGCCTTCCTCGATGTGGCCCCGTGCGGCACGGGCTCCAGTGAGCCATGGAGTTGTGGGGAACCGCGACCTCGACCCCAGGCGTACACCCCTGCCGCGCTGGCGCTAGCGCTCGCTCGGCACTGGCGTGTGCACCGCCGCCCACGTGCGTCCGCCGTTGTCGGTTGACCACAAAACAGAGCCATTAAGCAGCCAACCCCGCCTTGCGCCCAGGAATGCGAGCGCCAGAGAAGAGCCCCACCCAACGGACGACGTAAACGCGTGTTGCGTCCACGTTTTCCCGCCATTTGACGTTGTGAGTAGTTCGTACGTGCCTGCCTCGTTAGGCGCATGGTAGACAAACGCCATCACGTACCCGATTTCGGCTGTCGGGAAGTCCATAAGCAGGGAGCCGCTGCGCAGCCGCAGGTTCGCGAGGGTGGTCCACGTCTTGCCACCGTTGGTCGTCTGCCCGAGCCGGGTGAGTGCACGGCCGTTTGCGCTCCAACCGACCACATACCGGTTGGGCGCAAAGGCGGTGGCCGACTGCGGGTAGAAAGCGCTCGCGCCGAAGTGCGACACCTGCCACGTCTTCCCGGCGTCCTTGGTCTGAACCACCTCCGGCGTGCACGAGTTGGTGCAGTCGTAGAGGTTGATGAAGAGCCCGCTGGTCGCAGAGAAGAACTTGAGCATCGTTGGCGCTCCACCGCTGCTCGACGCTGGTGCGGGTGTCCTACTCCACGTCCGGCCGCCGTCTGTTGTGCGCAGGATCTCGGCGACCCGTCCTTCCGAATCCACGGACGCCGCGTACAGGTACCCTACCTTGACCGTCGGGAAGTCGAGCGCATTGACGCCCAGGTTCGGGATCGATGAGATCTCCCGCCAGGTGCGCCCGCCGTCGGTTGTGCGCAGGATCGCGCCCGGATCGAGCGCGTCCCCCGCGCCAAAGCCGTCGGACGCGTTCACGAAGTCGATCGACCCGACCGGGGCGAGGGCCGGAAAGCTCTGCCGCCACACTCCCTTCGCGCTCTGGATGGCGAGGGCGTTGTTGCCTGTCCCCAACGTCCAGAGGCCGCCGTCTGGGATGAAGCCCATGGCTGTGACGCCAAGGGTCTGCCAGCGCTGCGCCACCTTGAACGTCTCGCCCCTGTTCCGGGAGAGGAAGACCGTGCTCTCGGGGCCCTGGCATGCCGCGAGGTTCACACCTTGGGCCACCGCCACGTCCTCCGCGGATGCCGCGAGCACCGGGTCGAACTGACATGCGATGGTCGCCTTCGTTTCCTTGACCCAGGTGTGCCCGCCATCGGTCGTGCGGTAGACGTCCGTGACGGCGCAGCCATGCATGGCGCAGCTCTGCATCGACCAGAGCGTGACCCAGCCATCCTGGACGTTTGTGAACGTGCTCCGTGCCTGCAACTGCGAAGGGTTTGAGAAGTAGCTGAGCTCGGACGTGGTCGGCAGCGTGGCGAGCTCCGCGAAGTGCGCGCCACCATCCGAACTTGCATAGATCTCCGCGGCACTGCTCTTGCCGTTGCCCGTCGCGACGACGGCCCATGCCATTTGTCCGTACACCGCCACTGACAGCACCGCGCCCGGCGCGGCCCACAGTGTGGACCATGAGGATCCTGGCGTCTGCGCTGCCGCGTAGATCTTGCCCGAGCACGTTCCGGAGCTGCAGGTACCTGCGGTCGTCGCCCAGATCGAGCCTTGTGCGGCATCAAGATCGGTTACGTTGGTGCCCGCGTCGAACGCGGTCGTCCAGGTGCGGCCCCCGTCGCCGGAGCGCAGGATGAGGTTCGCTTGGGGGAGCCCAAAGGGCCCGAGCATCGCTCCAGTTGCAGGTTCGCCGGGGTGGCCGGCGACGGCGAAGCCAGTCTTGCCACTCAGGAAGAAAAGCTGTGTCGGCACGAGGCCAGGAAGGTGCGCGACCTGCCAGCCGCGACCGCCGTCCGTCGTGCGCGCAATGATGCCTGCAGCGAGCGAGGGCCCGTTGACCTGACCGCCAACGCCACCGGCAATCCAGCCGTCCCGGGCGGAGACGAAGGACGCGTCCGTCAATATAAGCCCCGGTAGCGTTGCGGCGGATGACTTCAACCGCGCGGGGAAGCCGCTCGCAGGCTTGGTTGGCGGTGTCGTGCCCGTGCTTTTTGGGGCTTTCGCGCGCGTCGCTTGCGCAGGCGACGTGGGATGGGCGGAAATAGCCCCGCACCCACCAAGCAGCAGAACTCCCATCAAGGATCCGACGAGAATTCCGCGCCGCACGCTAATCCCTCCAAGCCGACAGAGCGCCTGCTGGTCTCAAGAAGAACATCGCTGGGCAGGATTCGTGATCTGTTCCGAGCGGTCCTCCGGCGACCTGTGGCAATTCGTGTCAGCCGCGATACTTCCCGGAGACGGCATCGCTGAGGTTCCGTGCTGCCTGGTAACCCGCCGCAGAACGGGCACTCTTGTGGATCCGGACGATCACCTTACCGTCACGGGAAGGCGGTAATAGGCCACCCGACCGTTCGTGCTCCAGAGAGACAACTCGTACGACCAACTCGGGATCAAGGTGCGCCGGCCGACGCCCACAACGTTCAGCACGCGAGGCAGCTCCAGGGTGTCGTCGAGGTGGCCTGCCTCGACTCGCACGACAGCGAGATTTGCGTCCGAATCGAACGTCAGGTTGCATCCCGCGAACACAGGCAAGAACCCCGGGTTCCATGGCCCTGGCATGACGCCGGTGCCCCACCGGCATTGGCCCCCCTCTCTCGCCAAGACGCTCGGCATGCCCGTGATGACACTGGGCGCCATGGGCACGGTGCGCGCGCCAAGCGATCTCGCCCTCGGCCAGACGATCGCCTTCTGGAACGAGAGGGTCGGCCTCATCGCCGGAACCGCTCGGGGAGCCCCTCCGGCTACGTCACCGTGAGCACGGACGGCTACAATACGGTCGCGGCGACGTTTGCGTCCCCGACGGTCCTTTTCGTTGGGGCCGTCGCCACGCATCCAGGACGCCAGCAAGCATGCCACGCATGGCAGACGACCACAGGCCGTTCGGCTAACCGCACGGCCTGCTCAACGCCCGTAGTGCCCGACCCCCCTACGGCAGGGTGGTCGGCGGAGCGTAGTGGGACATGAAGTTCTCAGGTCACGGACGCGCTCGACGCGGGTGGTCGCAG
>JAJZVM010000003.1 GCA_021845645.1 Bacillota bacterium | reverse complement strand
AAGAGCCGCGCCCGTGGCTATGCCCGTGTGCAGAACCTCATCAACATGATCTTCCTCTTGTTCTACCCTCTTGACCGCCGACTAGCCACACGCTCCGTCAAATAGCCGTTTCACCTGCACCCAGCCAGCATCAACAAGTTCTCTGAGCGCGCGTCTCACGGTCGGTATACTGATGCCCATGTCTTGGGCTAGACGCCCGTGGGTTGGAGTTGTGTGCTCAATGACAGAGTAGCTGGCGATAGGCCCGTAGAGGCACACGGCATGGCTGCTGATGTTAGCCGAACTGGCAAGCCGCAATGGGATCCTGACCATAGGAGCCTGTCCGTACCTGCGCACCACAGGATCGCCCTGCGGACTGGTCTGGTCAGCGCGCTGCGGTTCGTCTGGTTGCACCGCACCACCCCCTGACAAAAAGAAAGCCGGCCCCGCCAACGGCGGGAGCCCGGCACTGATACCCTTCACTGCCCGAGGAGGCCGCCAGCACCTGCTTCAGGCAACGCCCGATCTCGCAGAGAAGCCGGCCATCACCGGCGGTGGGAGGCCGAATAGCAGCGACGCTTCAGACGACTTTGCAAAACCTGCTTTGGGAACAGGGTTCCGCCCACTCGACATCCATAATCTTCCGCGCCACATCTGTCATGAGATAGTCGTTTTCGATGCATCTGGCCGCGTAGGTCGCGAGTCTCGTGCCTCTCTCCGGATTGAACGTGTCGATGCCCTTGATCAGCCCTACGGTGCCGATCGAGATGAGGTCGTCCGTGTCCTCTCCTGTGTTGTCGAACTTCTTGACGATATGGGCCACCAGCCTGAGGTTGCGCTCGATGAGCATTTGCCTCGCCCGCAGGTCCCCGCCGCGCAACGCGCGCAGGGCCGCCGCCTCCTCCGCCTCCGAGAGCGGCTGCGGGAAGGCATTGCCCGACAGATAGCCAACGAGCAGCCACACACCGCGGAGCAGCGGCATCACGATCAGAGCGACCACGTCGAAGTCCATGCGTCACCACCCCTGCCGTACGCGTGCCTTACCAGCCTATGCGGCCGGCACAAGGGTGTGACGCCGGATGGAATGTGCGTGCTAGACCAGAACGGCCGGCACGCTCTCGAGGGCCGAGCGAGTCTCTTCGAAGTGCGCGGCCTGGTAACTCACCATGTCCTGGACGCCATCGAAGCGCGGATCCTGCCGCTGGGCGAGGACGATACCGTCCCCGCTCCTGCGCAGGACACCCCGCCGCACCATGAAGCGAAGAGCCCGCCGTACGGCCTGCTCGGGACGGCGCGCCAGATCCCGGGCGACAGCTGCCTTGCCCGCCACCCGCCCGAGCAGTTCTAGTGCCTGCTCCTCCACCTCGGCCTCCGTCCTCGCGCCGTCCCCCTGCAGTAGCGCCGTCGCCACGAGCTGGCTGACGGTGACCATGCGCGCAGCGAGGAGCTGGCGGCGCAGTTCGATGCCGCTGCGCAGCGGCACGAGCCGCACCAGCAGACGGAGACGCCCCGGGGCGAAGGGATCGTAGCTGATCGCGGACAGCAGGACGTGCTCGGCGTGCGGCATCAGGCGCACGAGAGACTCCCGCAAGCGCGACAGCGCTCCGTTCTCCGTATACCGCCCCTCGGGGGTCAGGTAGAGGGTGCCGCCGTGGTCCAGGATGTCAGTGAGCACGTCGATCTGGCCTTCGATGCGCCGCCGCACGTCGGCACGCTGTTGCGCACGGTACGGTTCCTTGAGCGCGGTGAACGGCAGCACCATCTGGGCTACCGGAAGAAGCTTTGCGCGCCATGCGTCGCGCAGACGTCCGCCCGATGAGCCGATGCCAAGGCGCGCAAGGGCATCGTCGGTGAAGACGTCTTCAAGCGCGAGGTTCCCATGCTGCCGCCAGACTGCGTACGCCAGGCCGATGAAGGGCCTCGTACGAGGCATGTTCTCGATCGGGCGCACACCCAGGTGGCTGAGCACCTTACCCAAGTGCACGCCTGCGAACAGCGGTCTGATCAGTGCCGGGGCCCTCGTCGCGAGGAAGCCCGGCTCGAACAGCCGCTCGGACCCCGCCGAGTAGAGCGGCTGCGAGACCTTCCCCTGCCACTGCAGGCAGACCGGCAGCACCATGCCCTCGAGATCGTGGGCGTGGTTCGAGACCACCAGCGTCGCACCGCGCCTGCGCGGCAGCCGACCTTCGATCGCCACCCGGTAGCCGATGCGCACGTATACGTAGAGCAATAGAGATACCCCGAGGCGCAGCCCGATGTCCGCGAACGACGCCCGCCGCTGCGTGCGCACGAAGAGCACAAGGAACGCGCCGAGCAGCGTCACGCCGCCCGTGACCAGGAAGAGTTCTCGGTATCCCATCGCAGGCTGGATCGCCTGCGCCAGCAATAGGCCGCCGGCCGCCGGCGCGAGGACGGCCGGCAGGTTGGACGCGATGCCCCACACGCCGAGGTCGCGCGCGACGTTGCTGAGATCCGGGATGGAATCGAGGGCCAGCGCCCAGTCCACCGACAGGTAGGCACCCCAGCCGACGCCGTACAGCATGGCGAAGACGAAGATCCAGTGCATGTTCTCGAGCAGGCCGAAGCCACCGGCGGCGATGGCCATCGGGATCGTCGCGAAGAAGACGATACCGGGCCGATCGGAGCGGTCGGAGAGATTGCCGAGCACGATCGACGACAGCACCGCACCAAGCATCGCGGCGCCGGCGATGAGCGCCGTCGAGCCCTTCGGGCTCCCCACATGCAGCACGTCCTGGAAGAAGTAGAGCACAAACGTCATGAGCAGGGTCTGGCCGAACATCACGAGAAAGCGGGCAGCGAACACGAGGATGAAGTCCCGCCGGCTGCGGATCTTCGGACGCGTCGCGCCGGCATGGACGACCGTCTCCTCGCCGCGCGCCGCGCTTGCGCTGTAGATGCCGCCGACGACCGCCACAAGCGCCATCGCCAGATAGGCGACAGCAGGCGGAAAGATGCCGGCGATGGCAAGGCCGCCGATCGTGCCGAGCAGGCTCGCGACGCCCATGTAGCCTGACGCGAGGCCCCAGCTCTCCTGCGGCACCACGTCCGGCATCATCGCCTGGTACGCCGCACCGGCAATGTTCTGGCCCAGGATCGCCAGCAGGAAACCGCCGGTCAGGCTTGCGACGCTGCCGGCAGCGAGCATCCAGCAGAGGCCCAGCACGTTGACGGCGGTTCCCCAGAGCAGCATGGGCCGCCTCTGCCCGCCCTTGCGGTGGATGCGGTCCGAGACCGCACCAGCCATCGGGGGCAGCAGCATCGCCACGACAGAGCCCAGGACCGCCAATCGGGCAAGGGTCGACGTGTGGGCATGGAACGCCAGGCGGTCGAGGGCCGCAGGAATGACGATGGTCAACAGGCTGGCCGACTCGAAGTTCAGCGAGAACCAGTATGCAGATAGAGCCACCTGGCGCCGGACGGTGAAGGGCTCCGACGCTGCTGGGCGCAACATGTGATCACCCCAGCCGGGAAGCTATAATTCCGCGCCAAGGCACGTCCATGATGCTTGACGTTACGACAATTTTAGATCTGGGCAGGCCTGCCGTCAACGCCAGCCCGTCCCACGGTCGTTCCCGGCCCTTCAGTCGAAGGCGGGACGAGGATCGCTGCGCCGGCCGAGCAGCATCGCCAGGCGGTCGAGTTCGCCCGGGGTTCCGAGAGCCGTGAGCCGGTCTCCGCGCAGAAGGCGCGTGTCGCCTCGGGGCAGGAGCCGCTGACCGTCCCGCTCGAGGCCGATCAGCAGCACCTCACGCGGCAGGTCGAGTTCGCGTAGGGCCCGCCCGTCGATGACGCTGGACTCGACGCGCAGGGCGCGCAGTTCCGCCCCGCCGACGCCGCCCGACAGCATCTCGAGCACGAGTGGCGCCCTCGCCATCGCCTCGAGCACGACGAGCGGCGCAGACTCGGGCAGGAAGCAGCCGATGCCTTCCGCGCGCAGCGTGTCCATCTCGTCCGCACGCGCGATCGCCACGGTGCGAGGCATGCCGAAGCGCTGCTGCGCCACACGGCACAGCCTGGCGTTGAACGCGGTGTCTTCCGACAACGCCAGCAATGCGGCGGCGGTGTCGGCATGCGCCGCCTCGAGCCGCGCCTCGACGCCCACGGCGGCGTCGAGCGGCAGCACGTGCACGCCCGCGGGTGCGTCCTCGGCGTCCCCCAGCCAGCGCACCTCCTCGCCCCTCTCGCGCAGGTGCGCCGCGGCGAGCGACGACCAGGCCGACCCGCCCTGCACGATCACGCCGGAGCGCTCCGGCGGCGGCGAAGGCATCAGGCGCTGGGCAAGGGCGGGCCAGAGCAGGGAGGACACGATGCTCATCAGCACGATGGCGATCATGGTCTGGGACGCGATCGCATGCGCTGCGAGTGCCACGGTGGCGCCTGCGATCGTCACGGTGAGCCGCGTCGACAGCAGCAGCGCCCCCGACAGGGCGCTGCGCCACGGCATGACAAGGCGCAGGAGAAGCCCCGGGATCAGAGATGCCCCGCTCGCGACTACCAAAAGCAGCAGCGCGAGACTGAGGCCGTGCGGGTTTGCGAGGAATCCGCGCAGGTCGAGGCTGGACCCGACCTGGATGAAGAAGATCGGCACGAAGAAGCCGTAGCCGATGCCGTCGAGGACGCGGCGCACCTCCTCGGATTCTTGTCCCGCGATGGCGGCGGCGATGACGCCCGCGAGGAAGCTGCCGAGCACCGCCTGGATGCCGATCAGCTGCGAAAGGGCCAGGAAGAGCACGATCAGCCCGAACGACCCGCGCACGCCCACCTGCGCCACCTGGCTCTCCGTGCGGCGCCACAGCAGGCGCAAGCGGGGAGCGAGCCGCAGGAGGATCGCGGCAAGGAGGAAGATGCCGACGCCGAGGAGCAGGCGCCAAGCGGCCCCTGCGCGCAGGGAGACCTGCACGGTGACAAGCAGCATGCTGAGGAAGTCGAGCAGGATGGCGGCCATCAGCACCGCCTGACCGTAGCCCGTCTGCGTGAGACCGCGCTCCTTCAGCACGGGCACGGCCACCGTCAGCGCGGTCGATCCCACGATGAACCCGACCAGGAGACCGCTGTGGACGAGGCCGAGCCTCTCAAGGTAGAGCGCGCCCGCGACCGACAGCAGCAGGACGCCCACGTAGATCGCGAGCGCGGTCGCCGTGCGGCCGCGCTGGCGCCCGCCTGCAAAGAGGCCGAGGTCCAGCTCCATGCCGGAGAGGAACATCAGGTACGACAGGCCGAAGAGCGAGAAGAAGGACAAAAGGCTATTGGTCGGGATGATGCCGAAACCGGAGCGTCCGAACAGCATCCCCGCCACAAGTTCGCCTACGACCACCGGGATTTGCAGGCGGCGCAGCCGACTGAGTCCAAGCGGCACGGCCACCGCCAGGAGCAGCACGAGAACGAGCGGGTACCATTCGTGACCGGTCATTCCTGCCCCCCCTGCACGTCCCATTATATGCGAGGGCCTGTCGCGCCCCTGGCGGGCTTTGTCGTTGAGCCATGAGGCGTCTTGCTTTAGCATGGCGGCATGGACATGCAAAGGTCCGGCATCGTCGACCCCCGCGCCCTGCCGATCGCCGTGGGATACCTGCCCGTAGCGTTCGCCTTCGGGCTGTCCGCCGTCGCCATCCATCTGCCGGGCTGGTTCGCCGCCCTGCTCTCGCTGCTGCTCTACGCGGGCGCGAGCCAATTCGCCGCGCTCCATCTGCTCGCGGCCGGCACGCCGTTCATGGCAGCGATCGTAGCGATCTGGCTCATCAACCTGCGCATGGCGCTTGAAGCGCTTGCCTTCTTCCGCCGCGTGGACTGGGGACACCGCAAGCCGTGGTTTGCGCTACTCCTCACCGATGAGACGTTCGTCGCCGCGAGCCTGGGCGATGCCATCGGGCCCGGCGCGTACATCCGGCTGGTATGGCTGCCCTACGCGACATGGGTGCTCGGCACCTTGCTGGGCGTTGTCGCGGGAGACCTCCTGCCGGTCCTTCTGCGCCACGCCTTCGGCATCGCCATCGACGCCCTGTTCGTCACCCTTCTCGTCAGCTCCGTGCGCGCCGACGCGAGAACGGTCTGGGCCGCAGCGGCAGGCGCACTTGGAGCCTTCCTCGGGAGTCCCTTCGGCGGCTGGTCGCTGGTGGTGGGCATGGTGCTCGGAGCCCTCACGTACGTCATCGCCGCAGCACGGACGGAGGGCCGCGCATGAAGCCCTTCGCACTCCTGGCCTTCATCCTCGCAAGCGCCCTCGGCACCGCGCTGATCCGCTTCCTGCCCGCGCGCTACGCCAACCGGGCAGCAGACCCCCGCCTGCAGCGTCTCCTGCAGGGGATACCGGCAGCGGCACTCGGCGCGCTCCTGGTGACGAGCGTCGACACCGCCCTGCCGCCGCACTACCTCGCCACAACCCTCGTGGCGCTCGCGCTTGCCGCCATCCTCTCCTGGCGACCCGGCGGCGTGCTCTGGCCCGTGCTCGGCGCCGTCGCGGTCGCCTGCGCAGGCCTCGCGCTCCACCTCGGCTAGCCGCCGCGGTACCAGGCCGACGGCTCGACCTCCCCCGCGCGAAGGTGCTGCCCGAGCGCGGTGGCAAAGAGGCCATCCACGAAGGGCGGCGCCACGTCGGCGGTCGGCCAGTCCGCGTTCCACGCGACCGCGTGTGGCCCGCCGCTTGTCCTGAGCAGGCGCGCGGGTTCCTCGCGCCTGCTCAGGATCGTGCACGGTCCGCTGCCGCGTCGGAGCAGCTCCAGCAGCTCGTCGTCGTCCCGAGCCTCCTGCACCTCGAGCACCGGTCCCGGCACGTCGCGCAGCTCGCAGGCAGGGCCCGCGAGCATCAGGGCCGGCCGCCAGTAGCTCCCTCCCGCCAAGGCCTGCTGCGCCGGGCGATCGCCGCCATAGATCAAGGTGGCGCCTTCCGCCTGGCGGCGCGCCACATGCTCCTCGAGCATCCGCACTACGCCTTCTCCCGGCATCGGGCCGATCTCCGTGTCAAAGTCGATCGGATTGCCGATCGTGAGGCTGCCGAGGCGCGACAGGATGCGCAGCAGCAGGTGATCGTGGTTCTTGCGCGTCACGTAGAGCCTCTGACCTGCCCAAGGTCCGAGCCCGCCGCCGAATGTCGCCGCCAGCACGGCGCTCGCCGCGGCCACGTCGAGGTCGGCATCCGAGAAGACGCCCACGCTTCCCTTGCGCCACGCGGCGGCGAAGGTGCGTCGGCCCGCATGGGTGGCGGACATGGGCCTGTCACCATGGCCGACGCACGCCCCAAGCTCGATCGCGCGGTGCGCGGACAGTCCGGCGGCCAGCTCGTCACCGCCCGCGAGGATCTGCAGGACTCCTGGCGGAAGGCCGACGTGCAGGGCGTGCTCGGCGATGCGCAGGCTCACGAGCGGCCGCTCCTCGGCGGCCAGCCAGATGACCGCGTTGCCGCGGGCAAGCGCCGCGAAGGCCAGCAGGAAGTCGTGCGGCATGGCGCCGTAGGCCGGTCCAAGGACGAGGGCGACTCCCAGGGGCCGAGGGACCGAGAGCAGGTCCGTCCTGTACCCGACCTGCCGCCATGTTCCGCCATCACGCGCAAGCGAAAGGCTGCCGGCAGCCCAGTCGACGCAGCGACTCCATGCGAAGGCCGCCTCGCGCAAGGGCAGCCCGCTCTCACGCGCGAGGAGTCTCGCCAGTTCGTCGGCGTCGTCCGCCAAGCGGCGCGCCAGCCGGCCGAGCTGCTCGCCCCGGGACGCGGCGGCCATGCGGGGCCAGGGACCGCTGTCCGCGGCGTGGCGCGCGGAGCGCACGGCCTCCTCGCCCTGCGTGCCGCAGGCCTGGGCTGCCAGGCCGAGGGGCTTGCCGGTGGCCGGCTCGCAGACAGTCCTGGGGGTCGGGTCAGGGGGCGCCAGGCGCCCGTCGATCAGGAGCGGCCTCGGTGAAGCCTGCGCGAGCCAGGCGTCGGTCGACAGCAAGCCTAGCCCCCCTCGTTCGGCCGCGCGGCTCGTGCCTACGGATGCGCGCGCTCCGCAGCCAGTTGCTGCGCGTAGGTGTAGCTGAAGATGTGGCTGCCGTCAGGCAGGCCATAGAAGTAGAGATACCCCACCTTCGCCGGATGCAGGACCGCCTCGATCGAGGGCAGCCCGGGATTGCAGATCGGCCCCGGAGGCAGACCCTTGACGTAGTACGTGTTGTACGGCGACGCGTAGTGTTCCTCCTTGAGCGTCACCGCGTCCAGCGGCCGCGCCATGGCGTACGCCACGGTCGGGTCGGACTGCATCGGCATGCCAAGGCGCAGGCGATTCAGGAATACGGCGGCGATGATCGGGCGTTCGCGCTCGAGCTTCGCCTCGCGCTCCACCAGCGATGCCAGGGTCATCACGGCATTGACGCTGAGGTGCTCATGCGCCGCCTCCTGGCGCATCGCCGGCGTGAACTCGCGCTCCCACTGGGCGAAGAGGATGTCCGCAACCGCGCTGGGGCTGGAGCCGTAGGGAATCTCGTACGTCGAAGGAAAGGCGTAGCCCTCCAGGCGGTATCGCACTGGGCTCCTTTCCGGGATGAAGGGATTTGCGAACGCGCGGGCTGCGCCGACGAACGCCGCCGTCCGCGCGATGCCCTGACGCTGCAGCAGGAACGCGATGTCCGATACGGTGTAGCCCTCCGGGATCGTCAGCCGATGCGTGGCCACGTCGCCTGAGACGAGCGCGTGCAGGACCTCGGCCGCGGTCTCGCGGCCCGACAGGAGGTAGACGCCTGCCTGGATGTCCCCCGCGCTGTGCGACATGTCGGCATAGAGGCGCATGTACAGGGCGCTGCGGATGATGCCGCATTGCTGCAGCTGCTTCGCCACCCCCGCGAGTGACGATCCGTCCTTGACGCGCACCAGGATCTGCGGCGCGTTGGGCGCCACGGGGTCGCCCCCGCTGCTCCAGAAGATCGACGCCCAACCGAGCGCCGCCACCACCACGAGCACAACGAGAAGGCCCAGGATCCTTCCTGGGCCGAATCTGCGCACGATGTCGGGCCAAGGCATAGCCTTCACCGCCTAGCGCCGAGGTGCCGAGGCCTACTCGTCCTCGCCCTCGTCGTCGTCGTCAAGACCGTCCTCCTCGTCCAGGAGCTCCTCCCATGCGGTCGCGACGCGCTCGAACTCAGACTCGTCGTCGATGTCGACGAGCACCTCGTTGCCCTCTTCGTCTTCCTCCATGCGCAGGATGACGGCCTCGTCGGCCTCCTCCGCGTCCCCATCCTCGGCCGGAATCAGGATGGCGTACTCGTTCTCGTCGACCTCGATGACGTCGAGCAGCGCGAACTGGTGCTCCTTGCCGTCCTCGTCGACGAGCGTGATGACCTCATCCTCGCTCAGGTGCTCGTGCTCCGCCTCGTGCTCGTGCTCGTGCTCGTGCTCGTGCCCAGGATGCAGGTGCTCGCCCTTGTGCTCGCGGTCCGGGTGATCAGCCATGTTCTACTTCCTTTCCATCGGCTATCTCGCCGGGCCACGCCACTGGTCGAGGTAGCTCTGTAGAATCCATTGCGCCGCCTGCTGGTCGATGATGCGCCGCCTCCTCGCGCGCGGCAGGTCCGCCGCGATCAGCATGCGCTCTGCTCCCTTGGTGGTCAGGCGCTCATCCCACAGTATCACCGGCAGGCCCGTTCGGGAAGTCAGAGCCTCGGCCAGCTGTCGGGCCGCCTGGGCCCGCTCGCCCTCGCTGCCGTTCATGTGCAGCGGCAGTCCGACGACGACGCGCTCGACGTCCAGGCCCCGTGCCAGGTCGGCGAGTTCGCCGATCTCGGCTCCGCCTTCCGTGACCGCCACGGTCGCCACGCCGCGCGCTAGCATGCCCAGCTCGTCCGAGACGGCAACCCCGATGCGCTTCGTGCCGGGGTCGATGCCCATCACCCGGGCCAAGCGCTACTCGCCGAGGTAGCCGCGGACCAGCTCCTCCAGAAGCTCGTCGCGCTCGATCTGGCGGATGAGGTTGCGCGCATTGCGGTGCGCGGTGATGTAGGCGGGATCGCCCGAGAGCAGGTAGCCGACGAGCTGCACGACCGGATTGTAGCCCTTCTCGCGAAGAGCTGCGTGCACCGTGCGCAGCACCTCGGCGGCGTCGGGACCTTCCGGCCGCACGTCAAACATGCGCGTCCTGTCGTCCGACATTGCCTTACCTCCCACCGTCCGCCCGCTTCAGGCCAAAGCCTCGCGGGCGGCCTCGGCGCCTGCTGCCAGCGCAGCTGGGGCAAGCTCCGGGCTTTTTGCGCCTCCCTGGGCGAGATCGGGGCGCCCGCCGCCGCGGCCGTTCGCCGCCTTGGCCATGCGGCCCAGGATGTCCCCGGCGCGCACGCCGCGCTCAACGAGGTCCGGGCTGACGGCACACAGCAGATGCAGGTTCCCGTCCAGCCGCGAGGCTAGGCATAGGATACCGCGTTTGCCCTGTGACCGCCACATGTCCGCAACCTCCCTCAGGCTGCCCAGGTCGACCCCTGGCACCTCGCCCGAGATGACCCCCGCGTCGCCGATCGCCTGCTCCCCCTGCCAGAGGCTGCGCAGCGCATCGCCGAGCCCGCTGCGGCGGAGTCTTGCGATCTCCTCGCCACGCCGGGCCACTTCCTCGCTGAGTTCGAGTGCCCGCCCGCCGAGGTTCTCCGGCGTCGTGCGCAGACGCTCGCAGGCCTCGGCCTGGAGCGTCTCGATCTCCTGCCAGCGGGCCAGGGCGCCGAGCCCGGTGATGGCGGCGATGCGCCGGATGCCCGACCCGACGGACGCCTCCTCGACGATCTTGAACGGGCCGATCTCCCCGGTGCGCCCGACATGCGTACCGCCGCAGAGCTCGCGGGAGAATCCCTCCACCTCGACCATGCGCACCGTGTCGCCGTACTTCTCCTCGAAGAGCGCCATCGCGCCCAGCCTGCGGGCCTCGGCGGGCGTCGTCTCGACCGTCGCCACCGGCCGGTCGCGGCAGATCTCCTCCGTGACGCGCCGCTCGACCGCCTGGATCTCCTCCGGTCGCATCGCCTCATGGTGCAGGAAGTCGAAGCGCAGCCGGTCCGGCTCGACGACCGATCCCGCCTGGCGCACGTGCGACCCCAGCACCTCGCGCAAGGCCGCATGCAGGAGATGCGTAGCGGTGTGGTTGCGCATCGTCGCCTGGCGCCTGTGCTCGTCGACGCTCGCCGTCACCCGCTCCCCGACCGCGATGCTGCCCTGCACCACCTCGCCGACGTGCAGCACGCGGCCGCCGGGAAGCCTGCGCGTATCCGAGACCTCGACGCGGCCCCTGGGTCCTACCAGCACGCCGCGGTCTCCCACCTGGCCGCCGCCCTCGCCGTAGAACGGCGTGCGGCTGAGGAGCACCCGCACCTGGCTGCCCTCGCCCGCCTCCTGCCGCGCCGCTTCCCCTGCGAAGACCGCTTGCACCTCGCCCGCATCCTCGAATCGCTGGTAGCCGGTGAACTCGCTCGCGGGCAGCTCGCTCGTGGCCGCCGCGATGAGCGCCAGTTCCCCCTCCCGCTGGCCACGCGCGGCGCGCGCCCTCTGCCGCTGCGCCGACAGCTCCTGATCGAAGCCCTCGCGATCGAGTCGCAGGCCCTCCTGGGCGACGATCTCCTCGGTGAGCTCGATCGGGAAGCCGTAGGTGTCGTAGAGCAGGAACGCCGCGCTGCCGGGGAACACGCCGCCTTGCGCGGCCCGCACCTGCTGCTCGAGGATGCGCCCCCCGTCCTCGAGCGTCTGGGAAAAGCGCTCCTCCTCGGCCGCCAGCGCCACGCGCACGCTCTCCTGGCGCTCCGCGAGCTCCGGGTAGGCGTCGCCGAGGGAACGGACGACGGCCGGCAGCAGAGTGGGCAGGAAGGGGCTCGGCAGTCCGAGCATGCGTCCCATGCGCACGGCGCGGCGGATGATGCGCCTCAGCACGTAGCCCCTTCCCTCGTTGTCCGGCAGCACGCCGTCCACGACGAGGAACGCGGACGCGCGCAGGTGGTCCGCGATCACGCGGAACGGGAAACCGGCCTCTCCCTGGTCGTAGCTCCTGCCGCTGAGGCGGGCGATCTCGCCGATGATGTCCTGGAAGAGGTCCGTGTCCCAGTTGCTCTCGACCCCCTGCAGCACCGAGACGAGCCGCTCGAAGCCCATGCCCGTGTCGATCGAGGGGCGCGGCAGGGGCGTGAGGTTCCCGTCCCTGTCCCGGTCGAACTGCATGAAGACGAGGTTCCAGATCTCGAGGTAGCGGTCGCAGCCGCAGGTGACGAAATCGCAGGTCGGCCCGCAGGCGTGCTCAGGGCCGCGGTCGTAGAAGATCTCCGCGGTCGGTCCGCACGGTCCGGTATCTCCCATCGACCAGAAGTTGTCCTTCTCGCCGAATCGTCCGATGCGTTCCGGGCCGACGCCCGTGACCTCCCGCCAGAGCCCGAACGCCTCGTCATCCTGCTCGTAGACCGAGTAGTAGAGCTTCTCCTGGGGGATCCCGAAGCGCCGCGTCAGAAACTCGTGGGCGAACTCCATCGCCTCGCGCTTGAAGTAGTCGCCGAAGCTGAAGTTCCCGAGCATCTCGAAGAACGTGTGGTGGCGCAGGGTGTGACCGACCTGGTCGAGGTCGTTGTGCTTGCCGCCTGCGCGCACGCAGCGCTGCGCCGTGGTCGCCCGGCGGTAGGGACGGTGTTCGCGGCCGAGGAAGACATCCTTGAACTGGACCATGCCGGCGTTCGTGAAGAGCAGCGTCGGGTCGCCGACGGGCACGAGCGAAGCGCTCTCCACGACGGCGTGGCCACGCTCCTTAAAGAACTCGATGAAGGCGGCACGGACTTCCGCGGACAGCAAGGCTGTTTCCTCCTCGGGACAATTTGCTCCCAGTATAGCGCGCGCTGGCCAAGCGGCGTTAGCGCAGCGGGCGCGGCATGAGGAGGCGTCGCGCGAGGAGGCGGATCGTCGCGACGGCGATGCCCGTGACCGGAGCGGCCAGCAGGAGGCCTGGCACCCCCGCGAGGTCGCCGCCGACGAAGAGCGCCGCGACGATCAGCACGGGGTGCAGGCCCATCTGCTCCCCCACGAGCCAGGGAGCCAGAAAGTTGCCTTCGGTCTCGTGGATGAGGAGGAAGGAGACCGCCACCCAGCCGGCCGTCGCCAACGAGCGTCCCGAAGCGATGGCGACGGCCGGCAGGGCGCCGATCAGCGGCCCGACGAAGGGGACCATGTCCGTGAGACCGGCCACGAGTCCCACGGTCACGCCGTAGCCTAGGCCGAATCCCGTCATCACGCCGAACGCCATGAGGCCCACGACGGCCGCCACCACGAACTGCCCCCGCAGGTAGCCGGAGAGCACCCGGTCGACGGCGGCAAGCCATGCCTCCGCCTCACTCTGGGACGAAGGCGGCAGGATGCCGAGCAACGCCCTGCGGATCCGCGGCGCGTCGCGCAGGAAGTAGTAGCCGATCCATGGTGCGACACCGAGCGCGATCAGCAGCGGGGCAGCGGAAAGCAGTCCCCGCGCCAGCCCCTGCAGGCCGCCGACCACCCGCTGCTCGACGGCGGCGATGAAGGCGTCGCCCGCGCGACGGTAGGTGTCGGGCCAGGCGCCGCTGCGCGACAGGCGGTCGTAATCCTGCACCAGCATGTCGAGCCCCCGGCCGATGTGCGGCAGCTGACGCAGGAGGTGGTTCGACTCGCGGCCGAGTTCCGGCACCACCCAGATCCCCGTCACCACGATGAGCAGCAGCGCCAGGAAGAAGACACCCTGCACCGCCCTGTGCCTGGGCGTTCCCCGCGCTACCAGGTAGCGCACGGGGCCGCTGAGGACGTAGGCCAGCGCCCCGGCGAGCACGATCGGCAGGAGGAAGCCGCGCGCGATCCACAGAAGGGCCGCGGCAGCGACGGCCGCCGCGGCCGTGAACCAGAGCGATCTAGCGCGTCGCCCGCGCAATGAGGTGCCTTCCCCCTTGTGCCGCGTTGGCAGCGGCCTGGGCGCCGATGCGCAGCCAGTGCCGCCGCTGGCCGCGCCGCCGAAGCCACATCACGACGCCCGCCGCGAGCAGACCTCCGGTGATGAGGCCTCGCATGTACGTCCGCATCGCACTCAACCTCCTTCCTCCGGGTCCAGCACGGGAATGAGATCGCCCTCCTCGCCGATGAGGAAGAGCTGGCTGCCGGCCGGCGTGGCCTGCCACTCGATGCAGCAGTCCCAGCAGTAGAACTGGTCCGGGCCCACCTGTCCCGTGGCCCGGCTGCCGCAGCTAGGGCAGACCATGACTGGACCTCGGGGATGCGACGCGGCTCGCGGGCACGAGTTCGCGCCCATGCACGACGTCATGCCACAGGCCGCGGGAGATGACGTAGAGCGGCGCCTCGAGACCCTCCGCGAGCACCAGGTCGTACACGCGCCACTTGCCATGCCGGTCGAGCAAGGGGGCTTCGCGCAGGAACGCGTCGCTCTCCTGGGTGACCGCGCCGGCGACCAGGCGGTCGCCGACCCGGCGGAGCACGGTGTAGGTGCCGCGCTCCGTGCGCAGGCTCCTGATACGCCCGTCGCCGAAGCCGATGTCGCGGACGTGTCCTATGCGGTGGCCGCGCTCGTCGCGCACGCCGTGGCCGATCAGTTCTCTTGCGAGCAACTGCGTCACCCCCGTCAACAGTTTCCGCAGACGGGGGTGACGCAATACAGCCGCGCTGACTGGTGCACGGCCAGGCGCAAGCCCAGGGCGCGTCTCCAGACGATGTCGTTCGGGCTAGTCGGCTCCGGCGATGATGCCGCCGCCGAGGCACTCGTCGCCCTGGTAGAAGACGGCGGACTGGCCCGGCGCGATCGCGGTCTGCGCTTCATGGAACGAGACCTCGGCAAGGCCGCCTGCGCGCGCCAGCACGGTCGCAGCCGCCTCCCGCCCGTGCGCGCGGATGCGCACGTTGCAGGCGAAGGGCTCTTGAGGCCGGTCGCCGGACACGAAGTGCACATCCTCGAGGACGCAAAGCGATCCCTTGAGCTCGTCGCGATGTCCGATCACCACGGTGTTCTCGCCGGGGCGCAGTTCCAGCACGTAGTACGGGCTCTCGGAGGCGATGCCGATGCCGCGCCGCTGGCCGACCGTGAAGTGCGTCAGGGGCGGACTCTCGCCCAGGTCGCGGCCGATCCGGTCCACGAAGCGGCCCTTCGGGCGCGCGGCGGCCAGGAGGTCGCGGTAGTTTCCGGCGACGAAGCAGATCTCCTGCGAATCCGGCTTGTCCCAGGTGGCAAGCCCCAGCTCGTGCGCGATCTTACGGATCTCGGGCTTAGGGTACTCGCCGACCGGGAACAGCGTCCGCCCGAGTTCCGCCTGGCCCAGCCCCCAGAGCACGTAGGTCTGGTCCTTCAGGGGATCCGCCGCCCGCAACAGCCGGTAGCCTGTCGGTCCCTCGGCGACCCGCGCGTAGTGGCCGGTGGCGAGGTGGTCCGCACCGAGCGCCGCCGCCCGACGCAGCAGTTCCGAAAACTTCACCTCGCGGTTGCAGGCGATGCACGGGTTTGGCGTGCGACCGCGCAGGTACTCGGACTTGAAGTTCTCGATCACCTGCGCCTGAAACCGCTCGCGCAGGTTCATGACATAGTGTGGGATGCCGAGAGCGGCGCAGACGCCGCGCGCGTCCTCCACGGCGCCGATCGAGCAGCAGCCGCCGTGGTGCGCCATCTCGGCCTCGTTCATCTCGGGCCAGATCTCCATCGTGACGCCGATCACGTCATAGCCCTCGCGGACGAGCAGGGCCGCGGCGACGGACGAGTCGACGCCACCGCTCATCGCGCAGACGACGCGCCCCTTCGCCTCAGCCATGGGACACCATGAGCTCGCGCTGGCGCTCGACGATGCGGCGCAGGATGCGGGCCGCCTCGTCGATCTCGCCCTCGCTGTTCTCCCTGCCCACGGTGAGACGCAGGCCCTCGCGCGCCGTCCGGGCGTCGAGACCGATCGCCGTCAGCACGTGGGAGGCCTCGAGCGAGCCCGAGCTGCAGGCGGAGCCCATCGACGCGCAGACGCCGTGCAGGTCGAGGTTCAGGACGAGCGCCTCGCCGTCGACGCCGGCGAAGCGCACCGGCAGGTGGCCCGGCAGGCTGCGGTCCGGGTCGCCGAGCCGTTCGGCACCAGGCAGGTCGCGCAGGGCCTGCCAGAGCCGGTCGCGCAGGGCGCTGACGCGGGCTGCCCGCTCGGTCATCTCCGCTGCCGCGATGCGGGCCGCCGCACCGAATCCGACGATGCCCGCGACGTGTTCCGTGCCGGCCCGCCGGCCACGTTCCTGGCCGCCGCCGAGCTGTGTCGCGTCGATGGGGATGCCGCGCCGCAGATAGAGGGCGCCGACCCCCTTCGGCCCGTAGAACTTGTGCGCCGTCAACGTGAGCGCGTCGACCCCGAGATCCCTTACATCGACCGGCAGCTGCCCGCAGATCTGCACGGCGTCGCTGTGCATGAGCGCGCCGTGCCTGTGCGCAATGTCGGCAATCTCCCGCACGGGCTCGATGGTGCCGAGCTCGTTCTGGGCCGCCATTACCGTAACGAGCGCCGCATCCTCTCCGATGGCCTTGCGGAAAGCCTCAGGATCGAGGCGGCCCAGCCTGTCCGGCACGACGACCGCGAGCGGGCTGCCGCGACGCTCTGCCGCCTGGCAAGGGTGCAGCACCGCATGATGCTCGATCGCAGACGTCACGATCGCCCGGCGCCCGTCCCGGCGCGCGCCGGGGAGTCCCGCGATCGCCAGGTTGTCGGCCTCCGTGCCGCCCGACGTGAAGACGATCTCGCTCGGCTCCGCGCCGATCAGAGCCGCCACCTCGCCCCTGGCGCGGTCGACGGCGCGCCTCGCCGCCTGCCCCATGGCATGCACGGAGGAGGCATTGCCGTACTCGCCGCGAAGATAGGGCAGCATCGCGTCGAGCACCCGCTCGTCGAGCGGAGTGGTGGCTGCGTGGTCAAGATAGATCAAGACTCTCCCCCGCCCTTGTCAGATATCGTACATGGGGGCCACCGCCCGACCGGCGGCCAACGCTTCGTCGCGAAGCTGAGCGAGCGTTCGCTCGCCGAGGAAGTCGTCGACCACCTGTTTGAGTCGGGACCAGAGCGCATGCTCGAGGCAGAAGCCCTGCAGGTGCGGCGCACCCGCAGGACAGGCGCAGTCCTCGACGGCGAAGGTGCCCTCCACCGCCTCGACGATGTCGAGCAAGGTGATGGACTCGGGCGGGTGGGCAAGAACGTAGCCGCCCTGCGCACCGCGCGCGCTCTGTACGAGACCAGCACGCCGCAAGGGCGTGATCAGCTGCTCGAGGTAGTGCTCGGGGAGGTCCTGGCGCTCGGCGATCTGCTTGACCGACAGGGGCGCGCCGCCCTGATCCAGGGCGAGAGCCAGCATAGCTTGCATGCCATAGCGCGCACGCGTCGAGATGCGCATGCGAAGGGTCCTCCAATTCCGACGAATTCACTGTTATTTAGGTTAGCATCGGGTCGGAAGGCTGTCAAACGGAGGCGAGGCGGGCATGGAAATCGTCGGTGCGGTGCACGGCCACTCACTCTACTCCGACGGGCGCGGCACGGTGGAGGAGATCCGCGAGGCCGCCGCGGGGGCCGGCCTTGATTTCCTCGTGCTCACCGACCACGACACGCTCGAACCCCTCACGGAGATCGGCGAGGGCTTCCACAAGGGCACGCTCATGCTGTTCGGCTGCGAGGTGAGCCCGCCGACCAACCACCTGCTGGTGCTGGGCGCCACGCGCTGCCCCGACAGGAACCTGCCGCCGCAGCAGTATCTCGACGACGCCGCGGCCCAGGGCGCCCTGACGTTTCTCGCCCACCCGCACGACCTCGGCGTGCCCTTGGCCCGCATCCCGTCCTACCGCTGGGACGCCTGGCCGATCGCGGGCTTCACGGGGCTCGAGATCTGGAACCACCTCTCGGACTGGTCGGGACACCTGCGAGGACTCCCGTCGGCCATCCGGGCACTGCGCCGCCCGGCACTCGCCCTGCACGGCCCCGAGGAGGCGACACTGCGCCTGTGGGACGACCTCGGCCGCATGCGAGCCGTCGTCGGCATCGCGGGGCTCGACGTCCACGATGTGCAGATCGGGCGCCCGCCCATGGTCGCGCACATCTTCCGCTACCCGTACGCCATGCGCACCCTGCTCTGCTACGTCGACGTGCCGGCATGGGGCAAGGACCCCGCGGCCGCGAAGACGGACCTGCTCGGATCCCTGGCGGCGGGTCGCCTCTATGTCGCCAACCGCGAACTCGCAGACGCGCGCGGCCTGACGTTCGTCGGCGTGCGTCACGACGGACCGCCGGCACAGATGGGCGAGGAGCTCCCGGCCGGCGAGGTCCGCGAGCTGAGGCTCCACGCGCCGCTGCCCGCCGAGATCCGCATCCTCAAGGATGGCGCGATGAGAGCCGGCGCCGTGGGCCAGGAGCTTTCCCTGCCCGCCGCCGGCCCCGGAGTCTACCGCGCGGAGCTGCGCCTGAAGCGGGGCAGGCGCTCCCTGCCCTGGGCCTTTACGAATCCGATCTACCTGCGCTGACGCGGAAGATCCTCCTCGCGCGTCACCGGTCCGCCAAACTGTAGCGGCTGCGCCCGATCCTGACATCCTGCCGCAGGCCGCCGAGGGCGCCGCGCAACTCGAGCGCGAAGGGCCCTGGGCCCGCGTCCGCCAGCACCCGCTGCACGGATGGGCTCGCGTCGGCGCCGCCGCAGAGCAGGAGGTCACCCTGCGCGAAGGGCACAAGCCACAGAGGGCCATAGTCTCGCTGCGCCGTCTCCAGCGCCGTGAGGCCGAAGGCCGTCTCGTACCATTGCGCGAGGGAAGTCGGGTCGTAGGCCGCGACCGCCACGCGGGCGATGTGCAACTCCCCCGCGCCTCCTTGGCCGTACGGCGCGAAGGCCGGGTCATCCCAGGCGATCAGCATGGGCGGCGTGCCGCCGTCATGCGGCCCTTCGGGAAAGGCGAGCCGCCAGCTGAGGCGGGTGCCGTCCGGGCGCAGGCGCTCGCCCGGCACGGGGTCGGGACAGGCGACGCCGCTGCTGTGCATCGCCGCGATGGTCGCCGCCATGTCCTCCGTACGCAGAGCCAGGCGCCAGAGGCCGTCGCCCGCGGCCAGCCCCGAGAGCACCGAGCGGCCGAATGCGCTCTGTGCGGCGATGGCGCGATCCTCCATGGCGAGGAACTCGAGGTACGCGCCGACAAGCGGCAGCACCACGTTCCTGGTGCCCCAGGCGGCATGGCGCCCGCCGGGCAGCGCCGCAAGACCGAAGGCCTCGAGCTGCGCGGCGTCGACGGCGGGGGACGAAGACAGCGCAACGACGTGATCGATGCCGACGCTAGCTGCCATGGGGCTCGTCTCCTCCCGTCTCCGCCTTGACCCCCTGGCGGTGCAGGCGCTCCCGCAGGGTCTGCCAGCGCTCCGAAAGCTGCGCCTCTCTTCCGTGCCGCAGGGGCAGGTAGTAGCGACGGCCCTGCAGTGCGTCGGGCAGGTAGGCCTGCGTCACGATGCCTTCCGGGTCGTCGTGCGCATAGCGATAGCCCTTGCCGTAGCCCAGCGAGCGCATCATGCCCGTGACGGCGTTGCGCAGGTGCAGCGGCACAGGCGCGCCCGGCTGCCGGCGTACGTCTTCGGCGGCCGCGTCATAGGCCCTGAGCCCCGAATTGCTCTTCGGTGCAAGGGCAAGGTAGATGACGGCCTCGGAGAGCGGCAGGCGCGCCTCGGGCAGCCCGATCGCCTGCGTCGCCTGGTAGGCGGCCACCGCCAGCCCCAGGGCCGCGGGATCCGCGAGCCCGACGTCCTCCGCCGCGGAGATGACGATCCGGCGCGCGATGAAGAGCGGGTCCTCGCCCGCTTCGATCAGGCGCGCGAGCCAATAGACGGCCGCGTCCGCGTCGGATCCCCGCACGCTCTTGATCAGCGCAGAGGCGATGTCGTAGTGCAGGTCTCCCTGACGGTCGTGGCGCAGGGCAGGGTGCAGCAGGGCCTCGCGCACCGCCTCGGCGCCGATGTGGCGCCTGCCCTGCGCGTCGGGCGGCGTGGCGCTCGCCGCGAGCTCGAGCGCGTTGAGCGCTGTGCGCGCGTCGCCTCCCGCATGCCGGTCAAGCTCCGCATAGGCCTCCTGGTCGAGTTCCGCCCCGAGCCGGCCGAGACCCGCCTCGAGGTCGCGCACGGCGCGCTCGAGCACGGTGCGCATGGCCTGCGCGTCGAGCGGTGCGAGCACGATCACCTGGCATCGCGACAGCAGGGCGTTGTTGATCGAGAGGCTCGGATTCTCGGTGGTCGCCCCGATGAGGCGTACCGTTCCGGCCTCCACATGCGGCAGGATGGCGTCCTGCTGGCTGCGGCTGAAGCGGTGGAGCTCGTCGATGAAGAGGACGGTGCGCACGCCGTCCTGCAGCAGCCGGGTGCGCGCCTCGGCCACCTCCGCGCGAAGTTCCGCGACGCCGGCCGTGACGGCGGAGAGCGCCACGAAGCGTGCCCGCACCTCCTGTGCGATCAGGCGCGCGAGCGTCGTCTTGCCGCTGCCTGGCGGTCCCCAGATGATGAGCGAGGGCAGCTCACCCTGCGCGATCGCCCTGCGCAGCACGCTACCCTCGCCGACGATCTTGTCCTGGCCCACGAACTCCTGGAACGACCGGGGCCGCATGCGCGCGGCCAGGGGCATGGCCGCACGGGCCCGCTCGCGGTCCTCGAAGAGACCCGGCCCGCCGCCGTCTCCCGTCCCCTTGCCCGGCACGGCCCTAGACCTCAGGCAGTTGCCGCCGGACGGCGGCCCTGCGCTCCTCGAGCGCCGCCCGCAGCTCGTCCGCATCGGCCGCACCGTCGAGGTTGATCGCCACGTTCCTGGCCGCGACGTCGGCCGCCGCCGCCGCGAACACCACCGCGCTCTCCCAGTCGGAGCGGGCCGAGTTCGGCACGACGGCTTCGGTGGCCAGGATGAGATCTGAGAGCTTCAAGACGAAGTCCAGCGTGGCGAGCGGCGAGAGCGCCGCGCCCTTGAGTGCCTGGGCGATGCGCTCCTTGCGGCCCGGCGCGTCCTTCGGCTCGCGGTAGGCCGCCATCACCACCTCGAACGAGGCGGCGTCGAGATCGGCCTGGCGCAGGAACTGCCTGCGCAGCTCGGCCGCCGGGCCGAGAATCTGCTGCGCCCCCGGCCGCTCCTTCTTCGCGGCGAGCCCGGCGCACATCTCCACGACCGCAGCCGACATCGCGCCGGCATAGCACGCGGCCGAGCCGCCGCCAGGCGCCGCGGTAGGCGCCGCGAGCGCTTCTAGGAACCGATCCATGCCTGTACCTCCTCTGTGACGCGGCCGGCTTTCGCCACAAGGCGTCCGGCTGCGTAGACGGCCTCTACGGGGTTCATGCCGAAACGGTACATGAGCTCGCGGTAGTCCGGATCGTCCAGCAGGACGAAGTCCGCCCGGAAACCGGGAGAGATCTGGCCGCGCGATCCCTGGAGGCCAAGAGCCAGGGCGCCGCCCCGCGTGGCCGCGAGCAGGGCCTCCGCAGGTGTGAAGCCTGCCCGGTGCATCGCGAGGGCCATGGTCATCGGCATGGAGAACGTCGGACTCGAGCCGGGGTTGTGATCCGTCGCGAGCGCGCTCACGACGCCGGCCTGCCGCTGGCGCGAGGCGGACAGTGCCTGCTCGTGCAGGAAGAACGCCGTGCCCGGCAGGTTCACCGCGACGACGGAGTTCGCCGCCATCGCCCTCAGGCCCTCGTCGGTCGCGGCAAGCAGGTGGTCGGCGCAGAGCGCGCCCATCTCGGCGGCAAGCTCGGCGCCGTCGCTCGGCCGGAGCTCGTCGGCGTGCAGCCGCACGGCGAGACCCACCGCCCGGGCGGCCTCGAGGTGACGGCGGGTGTCCGCCGCCGAGAACACGCCCTGCTCGCAGAAGACGTCGACGGCGTCGGCGAGATCGCGCCTGGCCACCTCGCCGAGCAGGCTGTCCATCGCCGCGAGGTGCCCCTCGCGGTCCTCGATTCCTATCGGCCAGGCGTGCAGGCCGAGGAAGGTGCGGTAGATCTCGACGGGGGAGCGCCTGCGCACCTGCGCGAGCACGCGCAACAGACGCATCTCGCGTTCCGGCGTGAGCCCGTAGCCGGTCTTCACCTCGACCGTCGTCGTGCCGTAGGCGGCCGCCTCCGCGATGCGCATGCGCGTCTCGCGGGCCAGCGTGTCGTCGTCCACGGATGCCGTGGCGCGCACCGTCTCCTGGATGCCGCCGCCTGCGTCCAGAATCTCGAGATAGCCCTTGCCCTCCTGGCGCAGCTGCATCTCGGGGATGCGCCGGCCGTGGTAGAGCGCATGGGTGTGGGGGTCGACGAAGCCCGGCACGAGCGCGCGGCCCTCGGCGTCGAGCAGCACGGTATCGGGACCGAGCGTCGTCTGCGCGAGCACCTCCTCGGTCTTGCCGATGCGCTCGATGCGGCCCCCGGCCACGACGAGCGCGCCGTCCTCGATCGTCTGGAGCTCCCGCGCCTGTCCCATGCCGATCTCGGCCTCGGCGCAGGGCACGAGCCGGGCGTGGAAGACAACGAGATCCGGCGCGCTCAAGGCTTCTCGGTCTCCTGCATGAGGCGCACCTCGAGCACCTGCCCGGCCTGGAAGTCCTGCAGGTGCAGGCTGCGCTCCGCGACCGCCAGCATGGCGGAGAGCGGCACGAGGCCGACGATCTCGGCGTGCGAGACCGCGACGCCGCATTGGGCGGCCTCGCGCTCGACGAACTCGTAGGCCCGGTGGATCGGCGTCGCCTCGACGTCCACGAGGTTCATCGACACCTGCACGGCCCCCTGGGCGCTCGTGTCGATCGCCAGCGCGCGGACGTTGCGGAGGCCGCCCGAGCTCTCGCGCACCGCCTTCGCGACCCGCTTCGCGACCTCGAGGTCCAGGGTGCGCAGATAGACGTTGAAGGCGACGAGGGGTTTGCGCGCACCGATCACGGACGCGCCAAAGGTCGGGTGGAGCTCCGGTCCGCCGACATCGGGCCGGCGCGAGGGCTCCTCGCGCACGGTCTCGCGCAGGCCCTCGAAGTTCCCCTTGCGAATCGCCGGCAGGAGCTTCTTCTCGCCGAGCGAGGCCTCCTCGTAGTAGTAGACCGGTACGGAGAGTTCCTGCCAGAGGCGTTCGCCCAGCCGGTGCGCGGCGTCGACGGCCTCCTCCATGGTCGCGTCCTCGAGCGGCAGGAACGGCAGCACGTCCATGGCGCCGATGCGCGGGTGTCCTCCCTGGTGGTGGTTCAGGTCGATCTCCCGCATCGCCACGCGGCATGCGGTGATCGTCGCGGCGATCAGATCCTCGGCGGAGCCGACCGCCGTCAGAACGCAGCGGTTGTGATCCGGGTCCGCCTCATGGTCCAGCAGCACGACGCCCTTCGCGTCGCTGTAGCTGCGGTAGAGTGCCTCAAGCACCTCGGCACGACGACCCTCGCTGAAATTGGGGACGATCTCGAAACGCTTCAAGACTCCGATCCCTCCTGCGCCGCCGAGAGCAGAGCTCCCGAGCGGCAAAGTTCCGCGCCCGCCTCGAGATCCAGGGAGAGCACCGTGTCGTCGTAGTAGGCGATGCGGCTGCGCACCAGATCGTAGGCGCGCCGTCCGGCCGGCGAGAGGTCGCCAGGCCCCGCGAGGTCCAGCGCCTGGCAGGCGGCCACAAGCTCGATGCCGAGCACCTGCCAGCTCTGGCGCAACACCTCGCGCAGCTTGAGCGCGCCGACGGAGCCCATCGAGACGAAGTCCTCCTGGTTGCCCGACGTGGGGATCGAGTCCACAGACGCCGGGTGGCAGAGCACCTTGTTGTGCGAGACGAGTGCCGCGGAGGTGTACTGGGCGATCATGAGTCCCGACGAGATGCCGCCATGGTCGCTGAGGAAGGCGGGCAGCCCGCTCAGGTGCGGGTTGACCATGCGCTCGGTGCGGCGCTCGGAGATGGACGCGAGTTCCGCGACGGCAATCGAGAGGTAGTCGAGCGCGACGGCGAGCGGCTCGCCGTGGAAGTTGCCCCCCGAGCGGACCTGCTGCTCGTCCGGGAAGACGAGCGGGTTGTCGGTCGCGCTGTTGACCTCGATCTCCAGCACGGAGCGCACGTGCGCGACCGCCTGGCGGCTTGCGCCATGCGCCTGCGGGATGCAGCGCAGGCTGTAGGGGTCCTGCATGCGCAGCTGGCCCGGTGAGGTGGTGAGCTTCGAGCCGGCGAGCCATGCCCGCAGGTTTTGCGCCGAGCGGATCGCCCCGGGGTGGGGCCGCGCGCGCATGATCGACTCGTCGTAGGCATCCGGGATGCCGTGCAGGGCCTGCACGGTCAGGCTGGCGACGACGTCCGCGGTATCGGCCATGCGTTCCGCCTCGAGCAGCGCAAGGCTGCCGATCGCAGCCATCAGCTGCGTTCCGTTGGTGAGTGCGAGACCTTCCTTGGCCTGCAGGCGCATCGGCTCGAGGCCGATCCTGGCCTGCGCCTCGCGCGCCGGGAGCCGTTCGCCCCGCAGGCGCATCTCGCCGAGGCCGAGCAGCGGCAACGCGAGATGCGCAAGTGGCGCGAGATCGCCGCTGGCGCCGACGGAGCCCTGGCTCGGCACGATCGGCAGGCAGTCTTCCCGAAGCCAGGTGAGGAGTCGCTCGACGAGGTCGATGCGCACCCCCGAATAGCCCTTCGCCAGGGCGTTCGCGCGTAGGATGAGCATCGCGCGCACCACCTCGTCGGGCAGTTCTGGACCTACCCCGGCCGCGTGATTCTTGAGCAGGTTCTCCTGCAGGATCTCCCTGTCCTCCGGCGGGATCGGCACCCTGGCCAGATCGCCGAAGCCGGTCGTAACGCCGTAGACGGCCCTGCCCTCGCGCAGCGCCTCCTCCACCATGTCGCGGCTGTCCTTGAGCTGGCGCGCGGCGCGCGCGGTCAGGCGGGGCTGCTCCTCACCGCGGGCGACTGCCCTGACATCCTCAAGCGCGAGATGATGACCGTCGATCTCGAGCAATGGATCGCCTCCTGGTCCGAACGCGGCCTCGGGCCGCTCCTGACCCCGTTATACCCGCGGCCCGCGAGGGTGTCCACGCTGCCGCACTAGCATGGTAGAGCGTCGGCACCGGCCTTGCCGGAGCCTTTCTCAGCCCGCGGCAGACACGATGCAGGCGAGCACGGTGAAGCGTCCCTCAGAGGCGGACATCGCATGTGGCACCGCCGGCGGCACGACCACGACATCGCCCGCCTGCACCGCATGCTCCTCGTCGCCCACCGCCAGCGTCCCCCGGCCGGAGAAGGCCTGCATCATCACCGTGGCCTGGGCCCGGTGCGCCGGAATCTTCTGTCCCTCCTCGAGGCAGAAGAGCACAAGCCGCACCGGCCCAGACTGGGCAATCAGCTCCTGGACCGGACTCGACGAATCGAAACGGATCTTGTCTCGAACGCGCGCGAGCATGTCACATACCTCCCTGGCTTCGGCCCCGTGCAGCGGGACCTCGTCCCATCCAGCCTACGACCGGCCGCAGTGCCGGAAGGTGACGCGGGCCACCAGAGCCCGCATTCCCTGATGGCTTCTCGCCAGACCTTCGTCCGATCCATGCATCGAGGACGTCAAACCGTCGGGGGGCAGGCATGCGACCCGCTGCCGGCAACGGCGCATGGTCCCACAGGATCGCCGGCACGCGCTCCGCCAAGTCTCTCACCGTGCCGGTCTTTACAAGACTTCTTTCAAAAGTTATCTTTTGACCATGGACAGACCACCTCTGCGCCGCCTTGAACTGACCGATCCCCGGGCCCTGCGCGCCTTGGCGCATCCAACGCGTCTCAAGCTCCTCGCGCTCCTGCGCACCGTCGGTCCCCTGACCGCCAGCCAAGCCGCCGAGCGAACGGGAGAGAGCGCGGGCAGCTGCTCCTTCCACTTCCGGCAGCTCGCCAGGTGGGGCCTGTGCGAGGAGGCCGGCGGGGGACACGGCCGCGCGCGCCCATGGCGAGCGACCGCTCTTGTCACCTCATGGTCCGCCGCGGGCGCCTCTGCCGAAATGGCTGAAGCATCTCGCATGTTCAGCCGCACGGTAGCCGAGTGGTACCACGAAGGCCTCCTGCATTGGATCGACGCCCGCGAGCGCGAGCCTCTCGCCTGGCAGCAGGCCGCATCGTTCGGCGACGTGCTGCTCTACCTGACCGCCGATGAGCTCAGGGAGACCGTCCAAGCGCTTCGCGAGGTGATCGAGGCCGTTGTGCGGCGCACCGCCGCGCGGCAGATCCCCTATCCCGGCGCACGGATGGTGCAGTTCATCGCCATGAGCTACCCGCTGGACGACCAGGACCCAAGACATGTCTAAGCCCTCCTGGAAGCCGAGCCTGCCTCCCCTGCTCAGGGACAGAGCGTTCCGCCGCTACTGGTCGGGGGCCACCGTCTCGCTGCTCGGCGACAGAATCAGCGGCCTCGCCGTTCCGCTCGCGGCGATCATCAGCCTTCATGCGGGCCCTTCGCAGATGGGTGCGCTGACGGCGGCCAGCCTCGTGCCGGCGCTCTTGTTCTCCGTGCCACTCGGCGTCTGGGTGGATCGCAGCCAAAGCAAGCGCCGCCTGATGATCGCCGCCGATATTCTGCGGGCCGTCTTGATCAGCTTCATCCCGGCGGCATTCCTGCTCGGGCACCTGTCGCTTGCGGAGCTCTATGCAGTAGCTTTTCTGGTCGGCTCCCTGGGCCTTCTGTTTCAGCTCGCCCAAAACTCCCTCTTCCCCGCGCTCGTCGAGAGGGAGCAGTACGTAGACGCAAGTGCGCTCCTGCAGGGCAGCAGGGCCGTCTCCTATCTGGCCGGCCCGAGCATAGGCGGCTTTCTCGTGCAGGTCCTCTCCGCACCGATCGCAGTCCTCTTCGACGCGCTCTCCTATCTCGCCTCGGCCCTGGCACTCCTCGGCATCTCACCGAAGGAGCCGCCGCCGGCTCCCCGCGCCAAAGGCGACGGCGGTGCAGGGCTGCGCTTCCTCTGGGGCTCCCCGATCCTCAGGCCGGCACTTCTTGCCGTCGCGACCGTGAACCTCTTCAACTACATCTTCAGCGCGCTCTTCCTGCTTTACGCCAGCCGCACCCTGCACGTCGATGCGGCTCTGATCGGACTGATCGCCGGTCTTGGGGTGATCGGCACCATGTCGGGAGCTCTCGTGGCCAGCCGCACCAGTCGCAGGATCGGCGTCGGCCGGACGTTCCTGCTGGGCACCGCGCTCTTCCCCGCACCTCTCGTACTGGTACCGCTGGCCGGCGGCCCGCACCTTCTGGTCCTCGCCCTGCTGCTCCTGGCGGAAATGGGCTCAGGCTTCGGCGTCATGCTGCTCGACATCAGCTTCGGGGCGCTATGGACCGCGAGTCTGCCCGACGAGATCCGCGCCCGCGTCAATGGAGCGTTCTCCTTCGTCAACAACGGCATCCGACCGATCGGCGCCCTGCTCGGCGGGGCGCTGCCGACGCTCATCGGCATCCACGGCACACTCTGGTTGGGTGCTCTGGGGGCGCTCCTCGGCTGCCTCTGGCTCCTGCCGTCGCCGATTCCTTCGCTCAGGAACCTGGAGACGCAGGGCCAGGCATCGCCCCTTGGCACGTGATTGGCATGGATCGCGCCCACAGGCCCTTTTCGCGGGGTTCGGACGGTTCAATCTTTGACATGGCTTGGACCCCAAACCTACAATGGAATGAACTTTTTGATGAAGGACAGGTGGCCCAACTTGGATCTCCAGCGCCCGCGCGGCACCCAGGACATCCTCCCCGCCGAGACGCCGATCTGGCACCACGTCGAGGCCGCCGCGCATCGGGTCGCCCAGTCCTACGGCTACCGCGAGATCCGCACACCGGTCTTCGAGCACGTCGAGGTCTTCCGGCGCGGCGTCGGCGACTCGACGGATATCGTCGAGAGGGAGATGTACGAGTTCGAGGACCGCGGCGGCCGAAAGCTCGTCTTGAGGCCTGAGAGCACCGCCGCGGTAGCGCGCGCCCTGCAGCAGACGTCGCTCCTCGCCGAGCCGCCGGTCAGGCTCTACTACATCCAGTCCCACTTCCGCTACGAGCGGCCGCAGTCCGGCCGACTGCGCCAGCACACGCAGTTCGGCGTCGAGGTCTGGGGCGTTCAGGGGCCCCTTGCGGATGCCGAGGTGATCGCGGTCGCCGAAAGCCTGCTCACCGAACTCGGCCTGCAGGGGCTCCTGGTCCATCTGAACTCCATCGGCTGCGACGTCTGCCGGCCGCGCTACCGCGAGGCCCTTGTCGCCTATCTGGGCGGACACCGCGAAGAGCTCTGCGGCGACTGCCAGCGTCGCCTCGAGCGCAACCCGCTGCGCGTGCTCGACTGCAAGGTGCCGGGCTGCCAGGCGGTCGTCGGGGAGGGTCCGAAGCCGCTCGACTACCTCTGCGCGGCGTGCGAAGAGCACCTCGAGGGCGTGGAGGCCGGGCTCTCAGCCCTGCGCATCGCTTTCATGCGCGACGGCTCGCTCGTGCGCGGCCTGGACTACTACAGCCGCACCGTGTTCGAAATCGGCTACGAGAAGCTGGGGGCGCAGTCCACGGTCTGCGGCGGCGGACGCTACGACGGGCTGATGGAGACTCTCGGCGGCAAGCCCCAGCCTGCGGTCGGGTTCGGCCTCGGTCTCGAACGCCTGATCCTGACGCTTGAGGCAGAGGGGCTGCTGCCAGCCCCCGAGGCGCAGCTGGACGCCTTCGTCGCCTATCTCGGCTCAGACCTCGGACCCGAGGCCATGCGCATCGCCAGTGCCTTGCGGGCCACGGGCAGGCGGGTCGAGATGGAGGCGCTCGGACGCAGCCTGAAGGCGCAGCTGAGGCGCGCCCAGAAGCTCGGCGCGCCGTACGTCGTGATCGTCGGGCCGCAGGAGCTCGCGCGCGGCGTCGTGGTGGTGCGAAATATGGAGACCTCCGCGCAGACGGAGGTGCCGATCGATGGCCTGTCTACGGTCCTCTAGGGCCGCAGCGCCGCAGTGCAGAAAGGGGTCTCCCAGAGCATGCTGAGAGTCGGTGCCGGTACGCTTCATGCCGCCGACGTGGATCGGCCTGTGCGCGTCTCGGGATGGGTACATCGCGTGCGCGACCACGGCGGGGTGCTGTTTTTCGATCTGCGTGACCGCTCGGGCATCGTCCAGGTCGTCGTGTCGCCGCAGGACGCGTCCTATGCTGTCGCCCAGACCCTGCACCCTGAGTGGGTCGTGGCGGTCGAGGGCACGGTGCGCAGGCGCCAGAGCGGCACCGTGAATCCCAAACTTCCCACCGGCGAGATCGAGATCGCCGAGCCGGCCGTAGAGGTCCTGGCGGAGGCCGAGGTTCCACCGCTCCTGCCTTCGGCGCCCGAGGTGCCGGACGAGGCGGTGCGCCTGCGCTACCGCGTGCTGGACCTTCGCCGCCAGGAGATGCAGGACAATCTCGCGCTCCGCCATCGCCTCCTGCAGGTGACGCGCCGCTATCTCGACGCGTCCGGCTTCTATGAGCTTGAAACCCCCATGCTGACGCGGTCGACGCCGGAGGGCGCGCGCGACTTCCTCGTCCCGAGCCGCCTGCAGCCGGGGGCGTTCTACGCCCTGCCGCAGTCGCCTCAGCTGTTCAAGCAGCTCTTGATGGTGGCCGGATTCGAGCGCTATTTCCAGATCGTGCGCTGCTTCCGCGACGAGGACCTGCGCGCGGATCGCCAGCCCGAGTTCACGCAGATCGACATCGAGATGTCGTTCGTCGCGCAGGAGGACGTGCTGCGCCTGGCGGAGGGCCTGATGCAGGCGATCGCCGAGGCCGCGGGCTGGCAGGTGGAGCTTCCGCTGCCGCGCCTCACCTACGAGGAGGCGATGCGACGCTTCGGTTCGGACAAGCCGGACCTGCGCATCCCCTGCGAGATCGAGGACCTCGCCGGGCACCTGGGCGCCTTCACCGTGCCCTTCCTGCGGGCCGCCGTCGAGGCGGGCGGCGTCCTGCGCGGCCTGAGGGCCCCCGGCGCCGCGCAGCTGAGCCGCAAGCAGTGGGACGATCTGGGCCGCGAGATCGAGCGCTTCGGCTTCAAGAGCGTGCCCTACCTGGCGCTGGCCGACGGCGAGCTGAGGGGCAGCCTCGCGAAGGGCGTCGATGCGGCGAGATGGCCGGCACTGCAGTCCCTTCTCGGCCTCGAGGACGGCGACGCCGCGCTGGTGCTGGCCGGCCCCGAGGAGGCCGTGAGCCTGGCACTCGGCCAGCTGCGCCTGACGCTGGCGGACCGGTTCGGCTGGCGCTCCCCGGAGCACCGGCTGCTCTGGGTCACGGACTTCCCGCTGATGGAGTGGAGCGAGGAGGAGTCGCGCGCCGTCTCCCGCCACCACCCGTTCACGCACCCGAGTCCCCAGGACCTCGATCGCCTGGAGGCCGAACCGCTCGCGGTACATGCCGAAGCCTACGATCTCGTCATGGATGGCGTCGAGATCGCGGGCGGCTCGATCCGCATTCACGAGCGCGAACTTCAGGAGCGCATCTTCCGGCTGCTCGGCCTTGGTGAAGACGAGGCCCAAGGGAAGTTCGGCTTCCTCCTCGACGCCTTCCGCTTCGGCGCGCCGCCGCACGGCGGCGTCGCGTTCGGCTTCGACCGGCTCTGCATGCTGCTCGCCGGCGCGTCCAGCATCCGCGACGTGATCGCCTTCCCGAAGACCGCAAAGGGCACGGACCTGCTGACCGGCGCGCCGGCCGGGGTCGCACCGGCCCAGCTCGAGGAGCTGCGCCTGGGACTCCGGCCGGCAGGCAAGGCCTAGCGGATCGCCGTCGGTACGAGCAGGTCGACGACGCCGATCACGAAGGCTGCGAGCAGAGCGCCGATGGCCGAGACGTGCATGCCGGGCACGATGAACTGCACAAGCCAGATCACCACCGCCGACACCAGGAAGCCGACGATCCCGCGGCCGTACGTCGAGTTGCGACGGCCCAGCGCAAGCTCGATCAGGTAGCTCACCCCTGCGATGACCAGCGCGGCGACGAGGGCCTCGCCGAACGTCAGGTGACTGAACCCTGGCACGATGTACCCCACCAGCATCAGAACGATCGCCGCCACGATGAATCGGACGACAGTGCCCATGAAGCGCATGCCGACACCTCCGGCAAGTAGTTTCGCAAGTGCGCGCGCAGGCTATGCGCGGATGGTGCCGGAACGCCGCCGCACGCAGCGTCAAGGGCCCGAACGGCGCTTTGTTCGACTGCTCGGGAGGTGCTATACTTGCCCTCGCAGCACCCGACCATGTGCGACCCCTTATAAGCAGTTTTGAGCCAACACCAAAACTGCGGGAGCTAGGATTCTTGAGACGGGAAGGCACGCCCCCATTTCGGGGAGCCTCGATGTCCCGGGGCCGGCACCCACCTGCCTGAGGCAGGTTCAAAACGCGAGCGGGAACGGCATGGTGGGGTCTTCGGAACCTCCGCGCGAGCGGAGGTTCTTCGTGTCTCTGGGCGAATGCATAGCACGGAGGGATCGCCGTGATAGACCTGCGCAGCGACACTGTGACGAAACCGACCGATGAGATGCGGCAGGCCATGGCGGCCGCGGAGGTGGGCGACGACGTCTGGGGCGACGATCCCACCGTGAACCGGCTCGAGGCGGCGGCCGCCGCGTGGCTTGGCAAGGATGCGGCGCTCTTCGTCGCCAGCGGCACGATGGGCAACCAGGTCGCCGTGATGACGCATTGCCGCCCAGGCGACGAGGTCCTGGTCGAGGCCGAGGCGCACGTCTACTGGTACGAGGTCGGCGGCATCGCGCGCCTGGCAGGCGCGCAACCGCGCCCGATCCAGACGCCGGACGGACTTCTGACGCCTGGTCTCGTCCAGGGTGCGCTGCGCGAGGAGAACATCCACTACCCGACGCCGCGCCTGCTGTGCCTCGAGAACACGCACAACCGCGCCGGCGGCAAGGTGATGCCGCTCGAGGACTACCACTCCGTCGTGCGGCGGGCCCACGATCTCGGCCTCAAGGTCCACCTCGACGGAGCGCGTCTCGCCAACGCCGCGGTCGCGCAGGGCATCGCGGTGCGCGAGGCGGCGGCCGGCGCCGACAGTGTCATGTGCTGCCTCTCGAAGGGACTCTGCGCGCCGGTGGGTTCTGTGCTGGCCGGCTCGCGGGAGTTCATCGCCGGGGCGCGCAAGAACCGCAAGGTGCTCGGAGGCGGCATGCGCCAGGCGGGCATCCTCGCCGCGGCGGGTCTCCTCGCGATCGAGCGCATGGTCGGGCGCCTGGCGGACGACCACGCCCTCGCCAGGGAGATCGCCGCCGCGCTGCAGGACGTGCCGCATGTGTCGTGCGACCTCAAGGGCGTGGAGACGAACATGGTCGTGGTGGACCTCGACCGTCCCGCCGCTCCGGTCGTCGAGGCGCTCGCCCAGGAGGGCGTGCTCTGCGGCATGTCGGGCCCGGCACGCATCCGCCTCGTGACGCACCACGACGTGGCAGGCATCGAGGCCGTCGACGTCGCGCAGGCGTTCAGGAATGCCCTCGCGGGCTGACGGCCAGGGGGGAGGACGCGGCCGGTTGTCCCCGGTACGTCCGACTGGGACGCCTACGTGGACGTGTGCTGCGCCGTCTTTCCCGAGGATGCCGCCGGGGCGCGGGCGTTTCTTGAACGCTAGGCCGCCTGTCCGCAGTTTTGCGGCCGTCTCGCCCTGTGGGGTGAGGAGCCGGCCGGCATGGCCTTCGGCATCGACGCGTTCCGTGGCAACGGGTGGGTCGACCGCGTCGCCCAGGAGCTTGGTGCCGCCCATCCGGCCCTGCAGGATGCGTACTGCGTCGTGGAACTCGGCGTCCTGTCCCGCTGGCGCGGCCGCGGCATAGGCTCGGCCCTGCTGGAGGCCCTCGTGGCTTCGCAGCCGCGCACGCGTGCTGTCCACCCAGACCGCGAACCTCGG
This sequence comes from Bacillota bacterium, assembly GCA_021845645.1. The sequence continues at coordinate 142,791 of JAJZVM010000003.1, read as the reverse complement.
CGCGCAGCGCTTCTACCTGCGCCACGGCTGGCACGTGCCGCATCCAGGCTTTGCGTTCACGGCCGGCCAGGAGCCGTACTGTGTCCTCGGCTGGGAGCGGCCCGACGAGCCTGCCGCTCCCTGACCTCCGCGATCCAAGCGGGAGCCGGGGCCATTGTCCACCATGGCCCCGGCTCTGATGCAGGTCGCTTTGGCAGGACCTTGGACGGGCGGAGGCAGTCGACGGCGACAGGTCAAGCCCGGCCTCCGCCACGGCGCGGGGCGTCCCCAGCCCGGCTGAGCGACCCGCCCGGCGTCAGACCCGCTCGGACGCCGCCTCCGCCAGGGACATCTGTCCCAACGTGTCCTCGATCGTGTCCTGCAGCCGCTGCCAGATGCGGCGGGTGTAGCAGCGGTCCTGCCGCACGCAGCCTGGCCCCTCGCTCTCGAGGCAGTCGTATGGCGCGAGCGACCCTTCGAGCAGGCGCACGACGTCGCCGACGCGGATCTCGTCGGCGGACCGCGCGAGGCGATAGCCCCCCTTCGCGCCGCGCACGCTGATGACGAACCCTGCACGGCGCAGCTCGACGAAGATCTGCTCGAGGTATTGCTCCGAGATCCCCTCGTCTTCCGCGATCACGCGCAAGGGCACAGGCTGGACACCCTGCCTGTGCACAAGCGACACCAGCGCCCGCAGCCCGTACTCGCTGCGCGTGCTCAGTCGCATGGCGCTCCCCCCTCGCTCCCTACTCGTAATCCTCATCCTCGTCTTCCTCATGGCCGACCAGGATCTGCCCTGCCTCGATGCGGACCGGATGCACCGTGACGGCTTCCACGATCGGCAGGTGGACGGGCCTGCCGGTGGGGATGTCAACCTGCCCGCCATGCAGGGGGCATGTGATGACGCGCCCTGCCACCTTGCCTTCGGAAAGGGAGGCGTAGGCGTGGGTGCAGGTGTCGTCGATGCAGTAGACCTGCCCATCCACGCGGAGGAGCGCCACCGGCGTTACGCCCACGACGCGCCGCAGGGCCTGCCCCTCGCGAACCTCCTCGTCCCTGGCCACCACCGTGAACTCCATGTCGGGCCTCCTGCCTAGCCGACCGATCCGACCATCTCGAGCTTGATGAGACGGTTCATCTCGACGGCGTATTCCATTGGCAGCTCCTTGGTGAACGGCTCGATGAAACCCATCACGATCATGCGCGTGGCTTCCTCTTCCGTCAGGCCGCGGCTGCGCAGGTAGAAGAGCTGCTCCTCGGATACGCGGGATACGGTCGCCTCGTGCTCCATGGTGACGCGGTTGTCGAGGACCTCGTTCGTCGGCACGGTATCGGCCTTCGATCCTTCGTCGAAGATCAGGGTGTCGCAGTTCACCTTGGCCTTGGAACCCTTGACGTCCTTGCCGAAGTGGACGAGGCCGCGGTAGGTCGTCTTGCCGCCGCCACGCGAGATCGACTTCGAAATGATGGTCGACGTGGTGTTCGGCGCGAGGTGCATCGCCTTGGCGCCGGCGTCCTGATGCTGGCCCTTGCCGGCCACCGCAATCGAGAGCACGTGGGCGTGCGCCCCTTCCCCGACCATGTAGACGGACGGGTACTTCATCGTCAGCTGCGAGCCGATGTTGCCGTCGATCCACTCCATCGTGGCCCGCTCGTGGGCCACGGCGCGCTTCGTGACAAGGTTGTAGACGTTGGGCGCCCAGTTCTGGATCGTGCTGTAGCGGCAGCGGCCGCCCTTCTTCACGACGATCTCGACCACGGCGGAGTGCAGGCTCGACTCTGTGTAGATCGGCGCGGTGCAGCCCTCGACGTAGTGCACCATTGCGCCCTCGTCGACGATGATCAGGGTACGCTCGAACTGACCCATCTGGGAGGCGTTGATGCGGAAGTACGCCTGGAGCGGCACCTTCGCCTCGACGCCCTTCGGCACGTAGATGAAGCTGCCCCCGGACCAGACGGCCGAGTTGAGGGCGGCGAACTTGTTGTCCTCCGGTGGCACCACCGTGCCGAAGTACTCGCGGAACAGGTCCGGGTACTCCCTGAGAGCGGAGTCGGTGTCGAGGAAGACGATGCCCATCGCTTCCAGATCCTGTCGGATGTTGTGGTAGACGACCTCCGAGTCGTACTGCGCCGAGACTCCGGCGAGGAACTTGCGCTCCGCCTCCGGGATGCCGAGCTTCTCGAAGGTGTCCTTGATCTCTTGCGGCACGTCGTCCCAGCTGCGGCCCATCTCGTCCATGGGACGCACGTAGTAGGTGATGTCGTCGAAGTTGAGGTGCGAGAGGTCCCCGCCCCACGCCGGCATCGGCTTCTGCTCGAAGATCTCGAGGCTCCTGAGGCGGAAGTCGCGCATCCAGCCGGGCTCGCCCTTCATCTCCGAGATCGCCTCGACCACCTTGCGCGTCAGGCCCTTCTCGGTGCGGAACACCGAGATGTCGCGATCGTGGAAGCCGTACTGGTACTCCTCGACGCCTGTGATCTCAGGCCGCTCGCTCACTTGTGATCTCCCCCTTCAGCCTCGATCCGGTCGATCGCCTGTTCAAAGGCGTTCATGACGAGCGTCGCGCACTTGACGCGGGCCGGAAACTGCGAGATGCCCTCGAGCGCCTCGAGGTCGCCGAGGAGGCTCCTGTCCGCCTCCTTGCGGCGGAGGAGGTCCTTGAAGGTTTCCACGACGCGGCGTGCCTCCTCCAGCTTCTTGCCGCGCACGCGGTCGATGAACATCGAGGCCGCCGCCATGCTGATCGAGCAGCCCTGCCCCTCGAACGCCGCGTCCCGCACCATGCCGTCCTCGTCGAGCAGCACGTCGAGATGCAGCTCGTCGCCGCAGCTCGGGTTGTGCAGCCCCACAGAGAGCGTCGGGTGTTCCAGGTGTCCATGATGGCGCGGGTTCTGGTAGTGGTCCATGACCACCTGGCGGTAGACCTCATCCAGCGACACGGTGGAAGAACTCCTTTGCGGCCGCAACGGCATCCAGGAGCTGGTGCACGTCTTCGGCATCGTTGTAAAGGTAGAAGGAGGCCCTCGCGGTCGACGCGACAGCGAGGCGGCGCATCAAAGGCTGGCAGCAGTGATGGCCCGCACGCACGCAGACGCCGTGGGCATCGAGCGCCGTGGCCAGGTCGTGGGCGTGCACGCCGTCGACGTTGAAGGTGACGACAGCGCTCTGGCGCTGCCCCTTGGGACCGTAGACGGTCACGCCATCGATGCGGCGCAGACCGTCCGCGGCCATGTTGGCGAGCTCGACATCGCGGCGGTGGATCTCGTCGAGACCGATGTCCCGCAGGAATCGCGCCGCGGCGCCCATGCCGACGGCGCCGGCGATGTTGGGCGTTCCGCCTTCGAAGCGCCAGGGTGCTTCCTTGAAGGTGGCGGACGTCAGCGTGACCTCCTCGATCATCTCGCCGCCGTAGTATACGGGAGGCATCTGGGCGAGCAGCCGCGCCCGGCCATAGAGCGCCCCGATGCCTGTCGGGCCGCACATCTTGTGCCCCGAGAAGGCAAGGAAGTCGATGTCGAGGCCGTGGACGTCGACCGGCATGTGCGGCACCGACTGCGCCCCGTCCACCACCAGCACCGCCCCTGCCGCATGCGCGATGTCCGCGACGCTCCGGATATCGGTGACGGTGCCCAGGACGTTCGACACGTGCGCGAGCGCGACGACGCGCGTGCCCTGGTCGACGGCGGCCCGGACAGCCTCCTCGGTCACCTGGCCGTCTTCGTCGAGCGCGACGTAGCGCAGCTCCGCGCCGCGGCGCAGGGCCGCCTGCTGCCACGGCAAGAGGTTCGAGTGGTGCTCGGCAGGGCTCGTCACGACGTTCGTGCCGGGACCCAGCACCAGCTCGCCGTAACCGCGCGCGAGCAGGTTCAAAGACTCAGTCGTGCCCCGCGTGAAGATGATCTCTTCGGGATCGGCGTGGACGAGGGCGGCCACGTCCGCCCGCGCGTCCTCATAGTCCTGCGTGGCGCGGGCCGCAAGCGCATAGACGCCGCGGTACACGTTGGCGTTGTCCTCGACGTAGTAGCGCCGCACCGCGTCCAGAACCACCTGCGGCTTCTGTGCGGTGGCTGCGGAATCGACGTAGCAGAGGCGCTTGCCGTTCTCGGGGCGCCCCAGCAGTGGGAATTCCGAACGCAATGCGGCAGGGTTCATAGCTCTACCTTCTCCTGGAAGATGTCGGCAATGCGGTCCCGCACGTCTGCGAGCGGGATGTCCTTGAGGAGCGACGCGAGGAAGCCGGCGACGATCAGGCGCCTCGCCGCCACCGGCGAGATGCCGCGAGACTCCATGTAGTAGATCTGCATCGGGTCGACAGGGCCGGCCGATGCAGCATGGCCCGCGCTCACGTCCCACTCCGAGATCTCGAGCTCGGGGATGAGATCCGCGCGCGCCTCCTCGGACAGCATCAAGGTGTGCTCGTGCTGCCAGCCGCTCGCGCCCTTCGCGCTCTTGCGGATGACACTATTCGCGTTGTAGACGGCCCGCGCCTTCCCCTGCAGAACCCCTCTGGCCTCGATGTCGCTTGTCGAGTGCTGGCCCTGGTGCACCATCACGTGGTTGAAGTCGAAATGCTGCCGGCGTCCCCCGAAAAAGCTCGCGAGCACCCGCGCCTCCGCGCCGTCCCCGCGCAGATAGGTGCGCGTGTCGGCGACGGCGAGGCGCGCACCGACGTCCGCGAGGATCCATTGCAGCTTCGCGTCCCGGCCGAGGTCCGCCCTGCGCGCCCAGTGGATCTGGACGCGCCCGGGCAGGCGCTGGAATTCGGTGTAGTTGAGGTGGGCCGCATCCTGCAGCACGATCTCCACCGCGCCGCGGATGGCAGCCTCGCTGCCTGCCTCGCCGCGCAGCTCGACGATCAGGTCCGCCCGCGCGCCCTCCTCGAGGACCACGAGCACGTGCGGTGCGAATAGCGATCCGCCCTGCAGGTCCAGGGCGACCTGCAGCGGCTCCGTGAGTTCGACGCCAGGCCCGACCTTGCACAGCACGCCGCCAGCGAACGTGGCGAGGTGCAGCGCGCTCAGGCGGCTGCCTTCCTCCGCGAACAGACGGCCGAAATGCTCCTCGACCTCCGTACGGCCGCCAGCGATCGCCGTCCCGAGATCCATGACCTCTGCGCCGTCGGGCACGTGGCCGATCGACACGGCCGGCGCCTGGCCGAGACCCGGCGCCACGAACCCTGCCGTCTCGATCGATGTCTGCTTCGAGCGGGGCAGGGGCAGCTCCAGCGCCTCCGCGAAGGCCTTGAGGCGCCGCTCGACAAGCCAGATGGGCTCGGTGGCGGCGAAGGCGGAGATCTGCTGAGGTGTGAGTTCGACGAGAGTGCCTGCCATCTCAGGCCTCCTCGGTCAGAGGCTCGTCGATGCCGAGCTCCTCGCGAAGCCATTCGTAGCCACGCGCCTCGAGCTCCTGGGCGAGCTCCGGTCCGCCGGAGCGGACGATGCGGCCCTGCATCATGACGTGCACGTTCGTCGGGTTGATGTAGTTGAGGATGCGCTGGTAGTGCGTGATGATCAAAACGCCCATATCGTCCGAAAGCATCTGCGAGACGCCATTCGCCACAAGCTTGACGGCATCGATGTCGAGGCCGGAATCGATCTCGTCGAGCACGGCGACGCGGGGGCGCAGGACGGCCATCTGCAGGATCTCGTTGCGCTTCTTCTCGCCGCCGGAGAAGCCCTCGTTGACGTAGCGCTCGGCGAAGCTCTGGTCGATCTGCAGGCTCTCCATCCTCGCCTTGAGCTCGCGATGGAACTGCATCACCGGCACCGGGTCGTCCTCCGCGCGCCGCGCGTTCAGGGCAGTGCGCAGGAAGTTCGCGTTCGACACGCCGGCGATCTCGGCCGGGTACTGCATCGCCAGGAACAGCCCGGCCCTGGCGCGCTCGTCCACGGACATCGCGAGCAGGTCCTGGCCGTCGAGCGTGACCAGGCCGCCCAGCACCTCGTAGGTCGGATGCCCCATCAGGGCGGATGCCATCGTGCTCTTGCCGGTGCCGTTCGGTCCCATGATCGCATGCACTTCGCCGCCGCGCACCGTGAGGTCGAGGCCCTTGACGATCTCGCGTCCCTCGATGCCGACGCGCAGTCCTTCGATGATCAGTTCAGGTCGGGCCATCTCGCCGTCGCTCCCCTCGTTCCGGGTACTAATCCCTACTTAATCAGTCATCTTTCGGACCCATCTTACACATGGTCTCCTGCTCTGTCAAACGGCCAGAAGGCCACCGTGCAGGGGGCAATTGTACGTCCTCGGCGCCGGCCTCCCGAGGTCGCGGCAGGCTGCCGATGCGCGCGAGGTAGACCCCCGTCAGCGACAGCGCGCCGCCGAGCGCGACCCACGGCGTGAGCGGCGCCTTGAGCAGCCATGCCGCCGCCAGTGCGGCGATGACAGGTTCGGCGTTCAGGTAGACGAGCACGCGGCTCGGACCTAGTCTCCCCGTAGCTCCCTGCCAGAACGTCAAGCCGAACACGGTGACCGGCAGGGCGGAGTAGAGCACCGCAAGGGCAGGCCAGCCGACGTGAATCTGCGAAACACCGGTGGCTGCAGCCGGCACCAGTGCCACCAGGCCGAAGAGCGCCTGCCATGTCGTGACCGTGAGCGGCGGGATGCGGCGGACGAGGGGTGTCGAGAGGATGCCGTAGACAGCCCAGAGCGCAGCCGCTCCCAGGGCGGCCAGATCGCCCAGCAAGGGATGCGGCGCGACGGGCCCGGCCGCGCCTTTGCCTCCCAGGATGACGATCGTCGCGCCGAGCGTGCCGAGCGCGACCCCCAGCCAGTTCCCTGGCCGCAAGGGGTCTGCATGGCTCAGATGGCCCCACACGGCGCCGATCGCCGGCGACAGCGTCATGAGCACGGCGGCCGAGGCGACGTCGGTCCATGCGATCGAGCTCGTGAAGAGGTACTGGTAGACGGCGATGCCTATGAGTCCGCTCGCAGCCAGGGGCAGGACGTCCGCGCGCCTGATGCGCATGCCGCCCTGGCGCGCGGCCAGAAGCCAAAGTGCCGGAAAGGCGATGAGGAAGCGCAATGCGGTGAAGACCGTCGGCGGCAGGTCGCCGACGCCGATCTTCACCGCCAGGAAGTTGAGGCTCCAGACCAGGATCGTCAGCCAGAGGCCAGCCTCCTGCCAGAAGCCCCGCCTTGCCATGCCCTAGAGGACGCCGATGGCGTGGCCCGCCTCTGCGAACGCGTGAAGGGCCTGGTCGAGGTCGTCCTTGGAGTGCGCGGCGGACACGATGGTGCGTACGCGGGCCTGGCCGCGCGGCACCGTCGGGAAGGCGATGCCCTGCGCAAAGACGCCGGCCTCGAACAGGCGGTCCGAGAACTCCATCGCGGCGCGCTCGTCGCCGATGATCACCGGCGTGATCGGCGTCTCGGACTTGCCCGTGTCGAATCCGAGCGCCTTGAGGCCTTCCTTGAACGTGCGGGCATTCTGCCAGAGGCGCTGGATCAGCTCGGGCTCCTGCTCCATGATGTTCACGGCCTCGATCGCGGCTGCCGTCACGGCCGGCGGGTGCGACGTGCTGAAGAGGAAGGGACGTCCGCGGTGGATCAGGAGGTCCACGAGGCCGCGCGTCGTCGCGACGTAGCCGCCCAGAACGCCGACCGCCTTCGAGAGCGTGCCGACCTGCACGTCGATCTGCCCCTGCAGACCGAAGTGGTGCACGCTGCCCTGCCCGTTCTTGCCGAGCACGCCGGACGAGTGCGCGTCGTCGACGTAGCTGATGGCGTCGTACTGCTTGCAGAGCCTCGCGATCTCGGGAAGTGGCGCGATGTCGCCGTCCATGCTGAAGACGCCGTCCGTGATGACGAGGCGGCGCCGGTAGCCTTGGGTGTCCTTGAGCTGCTGCTCGAGCTCGCCCATGTCCTTGTGTGCGTAGCGCCGGATCTCGGCCCGCGTCAGGCGGCAGCCGTCGATGATCGAGGCGTGGTTCAGGGCGTCGGAGATGATCACGTCGCCTTCCCCGACGAGCACCGGGATGACGCCGGAGTTGCAGGTGAACCCGCTCTGGAACACGACACAGGCTTCGGTGCCCTTGAACTTGGCGAGGCGCCTCTCGAGCTCGAGGTGCATCTCCATCGTGCCGATGATCGTGCGGACGGCCGCCGTGCCGGCGCCGAAGCGCTCGGTCGCCGCAATTGCCGCCGCCTTCAGGCGGGGGTCGTTCGCAAGGCCGAGGTAGTCGTTCGAGCTGAGGTTGATGACCTCCTTGCCGTCGATCACCGCACGCGGGCCCTGGGCGGAACTGAGGACGCGCAGCGGGCGGAAGACACCCTGGCGCTTCAGCTCGTCGATTTCCTGCTGCACAAAGTCGAGCGACATATGAAGACTCCCTTCCGTCTAGTCCGCCTGCGGCAGCAGAACGACCTTGCCGCAGTTGCCCTCGTGCAGGATGCGCATCGCCTCGTCGTAGCTGGTCATCGGCAGGCGGTGCGTCAGCAGCGGCGCGATGTCGAGCTTGCCCGTGGAGAGGAGCGAGCGCGTCTTGTACCAGGTGTCGAACATGCGGCGGCCTGTGATGCCCTGCAGCGTGAGGCCGCGCATGATGACGTGCTCCGAGAGCTCCATCGTCACGTCGTGGGACGGCAGGCCGAGCAGCGAGACGCGCGCGCCCATGCGGCAGGCGCGGATCGCGTCGCGGATCGCGACGGGGTGACCGGACATCTCGAGCACCACATCGACGCCTTCGCCCTTGGTCCGCTCGCGCACGGCATCGACCGTGTCGACCTGAGAAGGATCGAACACGGCGTCGGCACCCATCTTGAGGCCGAGGTCGCGCCGGTAGGCGGAGAGTTCCGTGGCGATGATCTGGTCGGCGCCGGCAGCCCTCGCGACTCCGATCGCGAAGAGGCCGATCGCGCCGAGGCCGGTGATCAGGACGGTCTTGCCGGTGATCTCGCCCGCGAACACGGTGTGCACGGCGTTGCCCAAGGGCTCCTGAGCCGCCGCCACCTCGAACGGCATGTCCTTGGGGTTCTTCCAGAGATTCGTCGCGGGCATCACCATGTACTGCGCGAAGGAGCCGTCATGGTCGATGCCGAGGATCTCGACATTCTCGCAGATGTGCCCCTGCCCCGTGCGGCAGGAGTGGCAGTGGCCGCAGGTGATGTGCGTCTCCACCGACACATGGTCCCCGACGGAGAAGCCCCGTACGCCCGGGCCGACCTCCACGATGACGCCGCCCGTCTCGTGGCCCATGATGCGCGGGGGATGGACGCGTGCCGCCGCCCATTCGTCCCAGCTGTACACGTGGTAGTCCGTACCGCAGATGGAAGCCGCGCGCACCTCGATCAGAACCTCGCCGGGCCCCGGCTGCGGCACCTCAAGCTTGTGAAGTTCCGCCCCAGGTGCCGCCTTGGTCTTCACGACCGCCCGCATGTCCACGTCCGCTGCGCCTCCTGCAATCTCTAACGCCGCCTCACAAGCCCGTGAGGTACCGGCGAAGGTCCCCAATCTCAAGCCGCATGCCCACGTAGAAGGAGCCGAAGAGCGCGTACACCGCGCTCACCTCGTCGAAGCGCATCTCGTAGATGATCTTCTTGAATTGCAGTGGATCGTCTGAAAAGAGATCTACACCCCACTCCCAGTCATCGAGACCCATCGACCCCGTGATGATCTGCCGTACCCGTTCCGCGTAGCTGTGGCCGATCACGCCGTGACTGCGCATCAGATCGCGACGCGCCGCCGCGTCGAGCATGTACCAGTTGTGCTCTTCGCCGCGCAGCTTGCTCATCGGGTAGAAGCAGATGTACCGGCTTTGGGGAAGATCAGGCTCGAGCCGCCGGCGAAGGGCTGCCTCGGCCTCCCGCTGGGCCTGCTCGCTGCGGGGCGAGGACGTGTGCGTCGACAGCTCCACGACGGACAGGTAGGAGTAGGCAGGCAGGAGGAAGCCGCCAATGCCGCTGCGGGCCCAGGCGTTCTCGATGGCCGCGAGCTCCTCGAGCGTCGGCCTGAGGTGGACACCCATGACGTCCGCCTTGTGGCCGAGCAGCCAGTAGTGCCCGCTCGACCCCAGATGCCGCTCCTCCGTCGACCGCTCCTCGGCCATGAGCTCGTCGGCCTCCGCCAGAAGCGCGGTGCGCGCGGCACCCGTCAGAGCCTGCCAGCGCGCCCAGTCGACGCGATAGAGGCTGTGCAGGCAATACCAGCCGTCCAGGGTATCCGGTGCCTTGGTCACCTTGAACTTCACCCCGTACATTGTACATCTCGCTGCAAGACGGTCAGCATGCGGATAGGCCTTGATCGGTGGCCGATCGGGCTCCCCGGCAGGTGCAGGCGGCCCGCCGTCCAAAGCATCAGGATGGGGAAAGGGGTCTTCGGGATGCGCATCCTGGTCATCGGCGGTTCCGGGCTGATCGGTCGCCAGTTGGTGCCGCACCTGCTCGGGCAGGGTCACGACGTCCACGTGCTGTCTCGCGGCAACCGCGCGATCGAGGCACCCGGCGCGCACCACGTCCTCGCCGACCGCAAGGACGCCCAGGCGGTACGCCGCGCGGTGGACGGCGACTTCGACGCCCTGATCGACAACGTGGCCTACGTTCCCGAGGACGTCGCGAGCGTTCTGGAGGGCCTCGCCGGCCAGGTCGGCCACTATGTCCTGACAAGCACGGCCTTCGTCTATCCGGACGCCGAGGAGGCGGGCAGGGGACCCTCGGCGCCGCTGCGGGAGCGCGACGCCCCGCCCGAGGCGCTCCCCGAGGACGACGGGGATTCGTCGCCGCATGGTCGCTACGTGCAGGGCAAGCGGCGTCTGGAGCGGCGCCTGCGGGAGATCTGCACCGATCTCCACCTGCCGCTCACCATCGTCCGTCCCGCCTTGCAGCTGATGGGGCCCTACACCGAGGACGGCCGATTCGCCTGGTTCTGGCTGCGTGTGCAGGACGGCGGTCCGATCTGGCTGCCGACCTCAGCGCGCCTGCACGCAGGCCCCTGCCAGGTCGGCTACTCGGGCGACGTCGCCCGCCTGCTCGCGGCTGCCGCCGTCCGTCCTCCGGGGACGCTTGCGGTCTACAACGCGGCCCAGCCGGAACTCTGGTCCTACGAGGAGTACCTCGGCATGATGGCCGAGATCCTCGGCAGGGAGCCGGACATCCGCTATGCGCCGGCGGACGTCCTGAACGGCTCGCCCTTTGCGACCCAGGGCGTCTACCGGCTGCCTCTCCCCTACCGCGTCGTGCTCGACGTCTCTGCGGCCAACGACGGCCTCGCGTTCTCCTGGACGCCGATGCGCACGTGGATGGCCGCGACGGGAAGCTGGGTCAGCCGCTACTACGACGGCCGCGACGAGCCGTGGTACCGCTTGCGCGGGCATGAGCTCCTCTGGACCGAAGCCTGATCTCAGAGCCCGGCCAGAAAGGGGTTCTCGTCGCGCTCGCGCCCGATCGTCGTCGAGGGACCGTGGCCCGGATGCACCCGCGTGCCGGCGGGCAGCGTCATGAGCGCCGCGAGGGAGCGGTAGAGCGTCTGCGTATCCCCGCCTGCGAGGTCCGTGCGGCCGATCGAGTCGTAGAAGAGGCAATCCCCCGAGAAGAGATCGTCGCCGATGCGGAAGGCGACATGGCCGGGCGTATGGCCGGGCACCGAGAGCACCTCGACCCGGAGCCCGCAGATCTCCAGCGTCTCGCCATCGCGAAGAAGGTGGTCTGGCCGCGGGACAGGGTACGTCTCGCCGAGGAACTCGCCCGTCGCGTAGGGAAGGTCGGCCTCGGGATAGTAGAGCGGGCACCCCAGCGTCTGCCGCAGGGTTTCGGCTCCGAGCATGTGGTCGCCGTGGCCGTGCGTGATGAGAATCGTCCGGATGCTCAGGCCGAGCGAGCGGGCCTTGGCGCTGATCGCCTCCGGCAGGTACCCGGCGTCGATCAGCAAGGCCTCGGCAGGGTGCTGCCAGACGAGGTAGCAGTTCGTCGAAAACGGTCCGAACGTCGCGTTCCTGATCTCCACTGGGCGATGCCTCCTGAAGCGGGCAAGCCGGCGCTCGGCGCCCTACGGCCGGCTGCGATCGGCCTGCGAGTCGATGAGAATGGTCACCGGCCCGTCGTTCTCCAAGAGAAAGCGCATGTCCGCGCCGAAGACGCCGCACGCCGCCGGGCCGAATCGGGTCAGAAAGTCCCGCCACATCTCCTGGGCGGCATCAGGCGGCAACGCGGGGCCGAAGTCCGGCCGGTGCCCACGCGAGACGTCGCCGTACAGCGTGAACTGCGGCACCAGGAGGTGCGGCAGGCCCAGGTCGTCGGCGCTGTGGCGCAGCCTGCCCGTCTCGTCCTGGAAGATGCGCAGGGCGTGCAGCTTGCGCGTCATCCAGTCGATGTCCGACGGGCTGTCGTCCCTGCCGAAGCCCACGAGCGCCGCCTGACCCGGGCCGATGGCGGCCACCGTCTCCTCGCCGATGCGCACCTGCGCATGCGCTACGCGCATGGCTACCGCACGCATGCCGATGCCCCCTTCGCTGCGCTTGCACCGACGTGCCTCCCTGGCAGGCATCATAGCACCTGTCCTTGCGGCTGGCTGGGCCACACGGCTGCAAGTCCCGCGCCGGTGCACGCAAGTGGACGGGGAGGGCAAATGGGCCGCTCTGAACAACTTAGATATTCATGGACACCGAAGTCTTTCGCTTACTGTTCGCACTCCGCCCGTCATGGTGAAGCCTGCGATAGAGACTCACCCCTGCAGCATCCGAAGCCGAGGGCCATGGCGGGACCAATCAGGCGCAACCGTCAGCGGACGGGTCGCATACTTCGCGGTACGCCTCACGATCCTGCCACCTCGTCCGCCGCCGCCTTCAGGGCGTCCAAGACCTGCTTGTTCTTGCGGCTGCGGCTGCCGTAGAGCCGCGCCGAGAACACGGTGATGATCTCAAGGACATCCTGCACGAGCTCTTCCTCAAAAGACGCATCCTCTGAGGCGTTGACGATCACGATCTCCGTCCCGAACTGTTCGCAAAGAGAGAAGACCAGTTCCGAACCGAAGCGCAGCAGGCGGTCCTTGTGCGTGATCACCAGGCGCCCGACTTCGCCGCTGCAGATGCGCTTGATCAGCAGACGCAGGCCCTTCTTGTGGTAGTTGAGGCCGGAGCCCAGGTCCTGCAGCACTTCATAGCTCCAGCCGTTCGCCGCGCTGAAGGACTCAAGCAGCGCCACCTGGCGCGCCAGGTCCGCCTTCTGATCGTGGCTCGACACACGCGCGTAGAGCAGGGTCTGACGCGTCGAGGGCGCCTTGTGCGGCGCAAGGCCGCGCAGCTTGGCGAGATCGTACCGCCTTCTCCCTCCGGGCGTACGCATCGGCGGCTCGATCTTCCCCTCGGCTTCCCAGCGGCGCAGCGTCTCCGGCCACACGCCCAGTTCTCTGGCGGCTTCCTTGATGCTGACTAGCATGGCTATATCATAGATCCAATCTCCACAGGTCTCAATCTCCATCTAGAGATTTTCACGCAGTCGCTACCCCCGGTCGCACACGGGCCGCGACCGGGGCCGCCATGACCGCTGTGGCGGTTCAGCCGCCGCTGGCGGGCGTGCTCCGGGCCTCGAGAAGACATGTGGCGCCGTCGTCGTTCGTGCCGTAGACGAGTGTCGTCCTGGGCCGTTCATGGTCCCGGCCTCGAGCGTCCCTTGTCGCGCGCTCTGAACCACGTGAGGAAGGGCTTCGCCGTCGCCCAGCGCCTTCACGTCCTCCTGCGGCACTTGGAACGCCGTCAGGCGTCCAGGACCGGCCGCCGTTCCTCGTGTGCTAGATGTCACCCGTATGCCTTCGAGACTTGGCCGCCCAGACAGGCCCGCAGGCCGGCCGAGGCGCGGCACCCGAGGGTGCCGCGTCAGCCAAAGGCCGCGTGACGGCCATCACGCCGCCCGGCCGGGAGGCGGAGCATCATGAAGGCACATTTCCCACGCCCGAGGAGGCTCTCCATGCCCCTTTCGCCCTACGCGGCCGCGCCCTTCATCGTCATCTGGGAGACGACGCGCGCCTGCGACCTCGCCTGCAAGCACTGCCGCGCCGCCGCCATGCCGGCGCGCAACCCCGCGGAGCTCAGCACCGACGAAGCGAAGGTCCTGATCGACGACGTGGCCGCCATGCGTCCGCAGCCGAACTTCGTCCTCACGGGCGGAGACCCGATGAAGCGTCCCGATCTCGTGGAGATCATCCGCTACGCGGCCAGGGAACGCGGCCTGCGCATCTCGATCACACCTTCCGCCACGCCGCTCGTCACGCGGGAGCAGATCAGGGCCTGCGCCGAGGCGGGACTCGCGCGCTGGGCGTTCTCGATCGACGGGGCCACCGCGGAGGCGCACGACTTCTTCCGCGGCCAGTCCGGCTCGTTCGCCATCACGCTCCAGGCGATCGAGGATCTGAAGAGCCTCTCGCTGCCGCTGCAGATCAACACGACCGTCTCGCGCTACAACTATGCGTCGCTGCCGGAAATCGGCCGCCTCGCCGAGCGGCTCGGCGCCGTGCTCTGGAGCGTCTTCTTCCTCGTTCCCGTCGGCCGGGGCCGCGTCGACGACGCGCTCGGCCCGCACGAGACGGAAGACGTGCTGCGGTGGCTCGAGGAGTTCTCCCGGTCCGCCGCATGCGACGTCAAGACGACCGAAGCACCGCAGTGGCGCAGGGTGCTCCGGCAGCAGAGGGGAGATGCCACCCCGGCACAGGGCCTTGGGCCGGATCTCGTGGGACGGGCGCCGCGCCCCGTCGCGGATGGCGACGGCTTCGTCTTCGTGAGCCACAAGGGCGACGTCTATCCGAGCGGCTTTCTGCCGCTCGAGCTCGGCAACGTCCGCGAGACGCCGCTTTCAGAGATCTACCGGCGCTCGGACGTGCTGCTCGCGCTGCGCGACCGCAGCCGCCTGCACGGCAAGTGCGGCATCTGCAGGGTACCGCGAGATCTGCGGCGGCTCACGCTCGCGCGCCTACGCCATCACGGGGGACTACCTCGAAAGCGATCCCTACTGCCCGTACCAGCCGGATCCCGCCGAGGGCTACCGGCTAGTGCGCGCCGACAGGCGGGAGCGGCGCGACGTCGAGGCGTCCGCCGGTCGGGCATGAGCCGCCGGAGCCATCACGAATCGGGCAAGGCGAGGAGCGCGTCACGCAGGACCGGCACATGGCTGCTGGCCACGTCGCGCCGCGCCGTCACGAGGGCGAGCGGGCGCTCCCGGCCGAGCCGGGCCAGGTCCTCGAGCCCTGCCCTGCCATCCTGCGTCGCCAGTTCCGCGAGATAAAGGCGGCGAAATTCCTCGATCCCTTCGGGATGTGCGTGGTACCAGATCCGCAGGTCGTTCGACGGGGAGACTTCCTTGCTCCAGACATCCCACGGCCTGCCGTCCTTGCGCACACCGCGCGGCCAGAGTCTGTCGACGAGCACCCGCAGCGCTTCGGGCGGCGTCGCGTCGTAGATGCGCCCGATCAGGATCTCCAAGTCACTCTCACCGCTTTTCTCGCGATTTGCATCAGCGGCCGGCGACGATGAGGTGCCGCGTCCCACGGCCGCGGCACCTCGATCATCCGCCGCAACGGGGCGGCCAGGCAGGTCGGCCGCCGCAGACGTCCCACGGAGGTCCGCGGCCTACGCCCGCTTCGCCGAGACGACGCGCTCCACGGAGTAGACGTCCGGCAGGTGGCGCAGCCGCTCGATGATGCCGCGCAGCTCGCCCAGGTGATGGATCTCCATCACGACCTGCACCAGGGCCGTGCGATTGCGGTAGCCTCTCGCCCGCGCCGAAAGGATGTTGAGCCGGGTTTCCGCAACCGCCTGCGCGACATCGGCGAGGAGACCTGCCCGGTCGAGCGCGTGCACCTCGATCTCCACGGGATAGTTCTGCTGCAGGCCCTGGTCCCATGTCACCTCGACGATGCGGTCCTGCTCCGAGAGCAGCGCCTTGGCGTTCGGGCACTCGGCCCTGTGCACCGTCACGCCCTTGCCTCGCGTGACGTAGCCGATGATCGGGTCGCCCGGCACCGGCGTGCAGCAGCGGGAGAACCGCACCAGCAGGTTGTCGGCGCCGCGCACGCGCACGCCGTTCATCGGCTTGCCGTAGTCGGCGAAGGCCTGCTTGTCCTCCTCGGGGATGCTGACCGGCGGCTCGGGCAGGCGATCCTTGAGCCGGGTCACCACCTGCGGCGCCGAGAGGCCGCCATACCCCACGGCGGCGAAGAGGTCGTCGACGCCGCCGTAGTGCAGGCGGCGCGCCATGTCCTCGAGCCACTCGCTCCGCATGATCTCGGACGGGTCCAGGTTGACCCGCCGCGCCTCGCGCTCGACCATGTCGCGGCCGAGCTTGGCGTTCTCCTCGCGGTTCTTGGCCTTGAACCAGGAGCGGATGCGCGAGCGCGCCGTCGACGTCTGGACGAACTGCAACCAGTCGAGTGACGGGCCCTGGCTGCTCTTCGAGGTGAGGATCTCGACGATGTCGCCATTCTCCAGCCTGTGGTCGAGCGGCATGATGCGCCCGTTGACCCGCGCGCCGACGCAGTGATGGCCGATGTCGGTGTGGATGCGGTAGGCGAAATCGACGGGCGTGGCGCCGGCCGGCAGGTCGTGCACCTGTCCCTTCGGCGTGAAGACGAACACCTCGTCGGCGAACAGGTCGATCTTGAGGGTCTCGAGGAATTCGCGCGCGTCCCGCAGGTCGCCCTGCCACTCGAGCAGTTGGCGCAGCCAGCCGAGCTTGTGGTCGAAGCTCGGGTCGGACCGCCCCTCCTTGTAGACCCAGTGGGCCGCGATGCCGAACTCCGCGGTGCGGTGCATCTCCTGCGTACGGATCTGCACCTCCACCGGCAGCCCGCCTGGCCCGACCACCGTGGTGTGCAGGCTCTGGTAGAGGTTCGGCTTCGGCATGGCGATGTAGTCCTTGAAGCGGCCGGGGATCGGCGTGTACATGGTGTGGACGATGCCGAGCACGCCGTAGCAGTCCTTCACGGACTCCACGATGACCCTAAGCGCGACGAGGTCGTAGATCTCGGTGAAGTCCTTGCCCTGCTTCATCTTGTTGTAGATGCTGTAGAAGCTCTTCGGCCGGCCGGAGATGTCGGCGCCGACGCCGTGCTCGACGAGGTGGGTCATGACCTCCTGCGCCACCTGCTCGATGTAGCGCTCCCGGTCGCCGCGCCGCTGGCGGACGAGTTCCGCGATGGTCTGGTAGGCCTCCGGCTCGAGGTAGCGCAGCGACAGGTCCTCGAGCTCCCACTTCAGACGGTAGATGCCCAGCCTGTGCGCAAGCGGCGCGTAGATCTCGAGCGTCTCCTGGGCGATCCGGCGCTGGCGCACCGGCTGCAGATGCTTCAGGGTGCGCAGGTTGTGGAGCCTGTCCGCCAGCTTGATCAGGATGACGCGCACATCCTGGGCCATCGCGAGGAACATCTTGCGGAGGTTCTCGGCCTCCTGCTCGAGCTGCGAGCGGTCCTCGAGCAGCGACAGCTTGGTCACGCCGTCCACGAGCGTCGCCACGTCGGGCCCGAACGTCCGGCCGATCTCGTCGAGGCCCGCGGACGTGTCCTCGACCACGTCGTGCAGGAATGCGGCCTGGAGAGTGACGGCGTCCATCTCGAGATCGGCGAGAATCTCCGCGACGGCCTCGGGATGAATGATGTAGGGCTCGCCGGACTGCCGCAGCTGGCCCTCGTGGAAGTGGGCGGCGAACGTATGGGCACGCGCGACCTCTTCCCGCTCGTGCGGCGTCAGATAGTCAAGCTTCGAGGCCACGTCGCTCCACGGCAAGGTCGCACCCCCTTTCCGTCCAGCGTTCTCCCAAGATTACGCGTCGATCTGCACGAGAGTTCGCACGGGTATGTCGCCAAGACGCTGCCTGCCCGCGAGGAAGCTGAGTTCGACGAGGAACCCCAGTCCCACCGGCACGCCGCCGACGCTGCGGATCAGCTGCATGGCCGCCGCCACCGTCCCGCCCGTCGCGAGCAGGTCGTCGACCACCAGCACGCGCTGGCCAGGCCGGATGGCGTCCACATGCAGTTCGAGCGCCGCGGAACCGTACTCGAGCTCGTAGTCCCGCCTGATCGCGCGGAAGGGCAGGCGTCCCGGCTTGCGCACCGGCACGAACCCGACACCGAGCTCCGCCGCGATCGGCGCCCCCACGAGGAAGCCGCGCGCCTCGGGCGCGGCGACCGCATCCACGCCGAGCTCGCGCGCGAAGGCGGCCAGTTCACCGATCGCAGCCTGATAGCTCGGTCCGTCCGCGAGCCACGGCGTGATGTCGATGAACTGGATGCCGGCGCGGGGAAAGTCCGGCACGGTTCGCAGCGGTGGACGTGCTTGCATCACGATGGCCGTCGGCACATCGCCGGGCGGCCTGCGCCCCCTTCGCTTGAGTCTCTCGCAGGTCTGACCATACGCAGCGCTCGCCCGAGTCTCCCGGCCCGGGCAAGCGCCTGAAGGCATTCTCAGAATAGCCGAAGAAGGCACCCTAAGGGAACGCGTCAGACCGCGCTCTCTTGGCCCTCGTGCTGCAGCGCCTGCCGCAGTCCCTCGAATGCGCCGTACCAGACGCCGACGCTCTCGGCGAACGCGGAGGCGCGCCGGCGAAACGCGTCGAGCAGCCGCGAATCCTCGAGCCGCACCCGGTGCGGTGTCAAGCCTTGCGGCCCCACGAGGCCGAGCTCCTGGAACACCATGTAGGCCACGAGCTCCTCGGGCGCGTCGGGCGGGGTGCGCAGCTTGTCCTCCGCCAAGGAACGCATGCGCCGATAGGCCTGTCTGAGCTCCTCGTCGCTCGGCGCCCAGCCCTTGGCGGTCAAGGCCAGGCTGTGTTCGTCCATCGGCCGGTAGGCAAGGACGAGGGTGCGGCCGGCCGCCGAGGCGCGCAACTCCTCCAGGGAAGCGGCCCGCTCCATCGCCACAACGGTCGTGATCGGCAGGAACGGCACGGGGTGCGGTCCGACGACGCCGCGCAACCGGCCGCTGCGCAGCAGGGCCGTGAGCTCCTCCGGCGCCTGTGCCGCGGGATAGAAGCCTTCCCCGAACGCTGCCACCGTCCTTCCCACCGTCAGCCCGTCGAGGGTGTAGTAGTGGCAGAGCCCGACGATCTCTTGAGGCCCCATGCCTCGCCGGTCCAGCACCTCAAGCACACCGGAGCCCGCGAGGGCCCGCGGCGGCAGGGCCGCCAGCCTGCGCAGCGCGGTCATCGCGCTCGGCGCGCGCTCCACCACCGTCAGACGCGCCCGACGCTCGCCCTGGAACGTGTCGGCCTCGAGTGACGCGACGACATCGAGGCGCCGTTCTGCGACCTCGGCAGCCCGCCAGTGCAGCGCGACGGCCTCGCCGGATCGGTCGCGCAGGCGGATGCGCCGGTGCTGACCGTTGCCGATCGGCCTGTCCTCCACCACCTCGGCATCCTCGATCAGCCACGTCGGCGCGGGATGTCCCGCACCGAAGGGCCGCAGCCGCTGCAGCCCGTCGACGACCGCGAGGGCCGCATCGCCGAGCTGCAGGCGCGCGTCCACCCGCCGCGGCTCGGGCTGCGGCGGATGAAGGCGATAGTATGCGTCCAGCGCCTGCCGCAGTGCGGGAACCTCCCCGGCGGCCAGGTGGAAGCCCGCCGCGCCGGGATGGCCGCCGAACTCCTCGAGGCAGCCGCGCGCAGACGCGAGCGCTTCGAGCAATGGCGACCCCACAGGCGCCCTGGCGCTGCCGAAGGCCAGACCGCCGTCGACGCTCATGACGAAGGCGGGCAGTGCGAACTCCTCGGCCAGGCGCGCCGCGACGATGCCGATGACGCCGCGGTGCCACCCCTCGCCGTGGGCGACGACGCAGGGTGCCCCCGCCGGCACCTGCATCCTGGCCTGCCGGGTCACCTCCTGCTCGATCGTGCGCCGCTGACGGTTCAGGAGCTCGAGGCGCTGCGCGATCTCGGCGGCTTCACCCTGCGTGGCCTGCAGCAGGCGGAGTGCGAGGTCCGGATGGTCCAGGCGGCCGCCGGCGTTGAGGCGCGGCGCGAGGACGAACGCGGCGGTCTCCTCGTCGACGTCCCCCTGGTAGCGGGCAGCCGCCAGCAGGGCCGAGATGCCCGGCCGGGGCTTCTCGCCCATCGCCCGGAGCCCCAGGCGCGCGATGCGCCGGTTCTCGCCCAGGAGAGGCACCTGGTCCGCGAGGGTGCCGAGCGCAGCGAGGTCGAGCACGGCCGCGCTCTTGACGCCGAGCCAGGCCCGGGCGAGCTGCAAGGCCACGCCGGCGCCCGACAGCCAGCGCAGCGGGTGATCCGCGCCAAGGCTGCCCGGGTGGGCCATCGGCGCATCGGGAAGGCGTTCGCCGCGCTCGTGGTGGTCCGTGATCCAGAGTCGGACGCCGAGCTCCTCCGCGACGCGCGCGGCCTCCACGGCCCCGACGCCGCAGTCCACCGTGAGGATGCCGTCAACGCCCTCTAGGTGCAGCCGCCGCACCGTCTCCGCCTTCAAGCCGTAGCCGTCGTGGAGGCGATGCGGCAGGAAGATTTGCGCGCTGTGGCCCAGCGCCTGCACGGCCGACGCGGCGATGGCGGCGCCGGTGATGCCGTCGACGTCGTAGTCGCCGTGGATGGCGAGCCGTCCTCCCTGTCGCAGGAAGGCCGCCACTTCCTCCACGATGCGCGCCATGCCGGGCAGCCCCTGCCAGTCCGGCTCGTCCGCGTCCTGCGTCAAGGCCTCAAGGTCTTCGGGCGTCAGGCCGCGCGCCGCGAGCAGCCGCGCGACGGCCGGCGGTTCCCCGAGCCCGACGTGCCGCGCGAGGATATCCTGTGCGGGATCCGCCAGCCGCACCTGCAGGAGGCCCTCCTGCGCCATCAGGCCTCCTCCTCCGGGTTGACATGCACGTGCACCGCGGCTACCTCGGGATGATGTGCCATGATGGCCTCCTTGACGTCGGTCGCGACGGCGTGTCCGGCACGCACGCTGAGATCGCCGCGCACGGCGATCTCCATGTCCACAAGAACCTGCGCACCCATGTAGCGGCCCCGCACGCCGTTCACCTGGCGCACCTCGCGTTGCGCCGCCGCGTCTCTGCGCAGGGCATCGAGCAGCACGCGGTCGTCGAACCGGTCCATGAGATCGGCTACCGCCTGATTGACCAGCTGCCAGCCGCTGTAGATGACCAGCAGCGATACGAGCATGGCGAGCAGCGGATCGAAGTAGGGACCAACGGTCCTGGCGAGCAGCACGCCGGCCAAGGCCGCCACGCTGCCGAAGACATCCATCTGGTGGTCGATCGCCGACGCGCGCAGGGCCTTCGAGTGGTTGACCTCCGCCGCACGGCGGCTCAGCCAGTACATGCCTTCCTTCAAGACGAGCGACAGCCCCGCGACGTAGGCGGCGATCAGGGCGGGCACCGCCTCGTGCCCGACATAGAGCGTGCGCGCCGACTCGAAGAGGATTTCGACGCCGGCCAGGAGCAGCAGGATGCCGACGATCTTCGCCGCCACCGACTCCGCCTTCTGATGGCCGTACGGGTGCTCGAAGTCTGGCGGAACGTGTCCCACGCGGACGCCAATGGCGACAGCGAGGCTGGCGCCGACGTCCGCGAGGTTATGGAGTCCGTCGGCGAGCAGGACCTGAGCCTGCGCCACGATGCCGACCACGATCTTCAGGACCGACAGCACGACGTTGACGGCTACCCCCAGGCTGCCGGCTAGGCGACCCAGGCGCTCCGGCCGCATGACGCCACCCCCACCCCATGAATTTAGTCGATGTGTGGAGGGTGAGCCAAGGTGCAGGTCAGCCAGCCATGCCGATTGCGAGCATCGCAAACGCGGCCAGGATGCCGACAAGGCGGAGGGCGCGCGCGAAACCCGCCTGGCGCAGGGAGGATCCTAGGCCGTCGGGCCGGGCATAGAGCCACCAGGCGCCGACGCCGAGCGGCGGACCGAGAATCCGCCCGAAGACGACGACGGAGAGCGCCTGGGCGATGTGCCCTCGGCCACGGCTGGCGGAGCGGCTCGCGATGCCATCGCTCAGGAGTCCGATGGTCAGCGCCCCGACCGCCGCGACGAGCGAGCCCCGCGTGAGCGCCAGCAGAAGCGCGGTGCCGAGCCCGGCCACAAAGGCGGTGAGCGGCACCCCGAGCAGGGTCAGAAAGGTCAGGATGAAGCCGAGGCCGGCTGTGGCAAGACTCATGGAACGAGCATGCCACGGCCGGCAAGGCGCTATGAGTGGTCGAGCGGCAGGCGCATGCCGTCGCGCGCCGCGATCACCTCGGCGCCGCTTAGCCCCGCCACGTAGGCGGCAATCTCCACCGCGTCCGGAGCGGCGCTCTGGTCGAAGTGGGTGATGACAGCCCGCGGCACCCCGGCGCGGCGCAAGAGGTCTGCTGCGCCCACGGCCGTCAGGTGTCGGTGGGCGTGCTGCCAGAAGAAGCTGATGTTGAGCACGGCGAGATCCGCGCCGCGCATGGCGGCGACGAGATCCTCGCGCACCTCCACGATCTCGCGCGGCAAGGCGAGCGGTTCCCCGCCTCGCACCTGTCGCAGCGCCCCCTGGTCGTCGCGGTAGCTTCGGACATAGGAGGCATCCGAGCTGTAGGCGATGGTCATGCCGCCGCCGCGCAGGACGAAGCCGTAGTTCTCCGGCCCGTGCTCGACCCGAAACGGCGTGACGCGGACGTCGCCCACGGCCAGTGTCCGGCCCGCCTGCCACGTCTCGACCCGCGGCCCGCCCTGGTACCACGGGCTCGGCTCCTCGCCCAGGTGGAAGCGGCCGACGAGCCCCTCCTGCAGCGCTTCCTGGGGCAGGGCCAGGATGCCCCGGCGCCGCGACATGGCGCGGCACATGCCCTCGATCAGTGCTCCGGCCGCAAGGTAGTGGTCGGTGTGCCCGTGCGAGATCAGCACGGCCGAGAGGCGCCTGCTGTCGAGATGCGCGCGGGCTGCATGGAATGCTGCACCCGGTCCCGGGTCGATCGCGATGGCCTGGCCCGCAAGCCCGAGCCAGATGCCGCCTGTGCGCCTGCGCTGCCCGATCACGCCTGACGGGTTGCCTCCGGTGCCGAGGAAGTGCAGGAAGTCTCCCCGCTCGGGGGAGACTTCCTCGCTGCGCAGCCAGCGGGCGACGGCGGCCGTACGGGCCTGGCTTCGCGCAAAGAGACGCCGGGCGTCAGGATTCACCGCTCGGCCTTGGCGCTCTTGCGGGCGGCGGGGGCGCTTGCGCGTTCACCGGCATCCACCCACACGTACCAGAGCGGGCTCGCGAACAGGATCGACGAGTAGGCGCCGAAGACGACGCCGATCAGGATGGCGGCCGAGAGGTCCTGCGTCGTCGATCCGCCGAAGATGAGCAGTGCGAGCATGGCGAGGATCACGACGACGGCGGTGATGATCGACCGTGCCAGGGTCTGGTTCAAGGAGCGGTTCGTGAGCTCCTTGAGCGACTCGCCGCGCTTTCTGAGGCGCATGTTCTCACGGATGCGGTCGAAGATGATGATTCGGTCGTTCAGAGAGTAGCCGATGATGATCAGCACGGCCGGCACGATGTTCTGGCTGATCTGGAAGTGGATCAAGGCGACGAGGCCGAGGGTCACGATGGCGTCGTAGAAGATGGCCGCGATGCCCGTGAGGGCGAAGCGGAAGTCGAATCGGATCATCATGTAGATGACGATCGCGAGCGAAGCGATCAGGACGGCCAGGATGCCGGCCTGCACCAGTTCGGAGGAAAAGGTGCCCGTCACCTTGTTGAGACCCGTGATCTGGTACTTGCCCACCTGGGAACTCAGAGCGTTCTGGAGATTGTAGCGGGTAGTCTCCGTGAGCGCCGGTGTCTCGAGGAGCACCGTGCGCGACACCTGGCCGCTCTCCGTGCCGACGAGCTGGATGACCGACGTGCCGATGTGCTCACGCTCCAGAACGGTGCGGATCTGGGTTGCGCTCACCGGCTTCTGGAACTGCAGGTTGTAGGTGATGCCGCCGGTGAAGTCGATGCCGAGGTTGAGGCCGCGCAGGAAGAGGCTGCCCAAGGCGACCACGAGGACGACCAGGGAGACGATGAACCAGGTGCGGCGGTGTCCGATGAAATCGAAGTGCGGCATTGGTCTCACGTCCCCCTTTCTAGCCCAGGAACAGCTTCTGGTTGCGCACGAGCACCGTATCCTCGGAGAGGCGCAAGAGGTAGCGCGTCACGCCGACGGCCGTGACGAAGCTCGCCAGGACGCCGATGATCAGCGTCACGGCAAAGCCGCGCACCTCGCCGGTTCCGAAGTAGTACAGCACGGCAGCCGCGATGACCGTCGAGACGTTCGAGTCCATGATGGCCCTGAGGGCGTTCTTGAATCCGTGATCGATGGCGGCGCCCATCGTGCGTCCGGCTCGCAGTTCGTCGCGTATGCGCGCGAAGATGATGACGTTCGCGTCGACTGCGATGGCCGCCGACAGGATGATGCCTGCGATGCCCGGCAGCGTCAAGACGGCGCCGAAGGCAACGAGTGCCCCGACGACCAGGACCAGATAGATCGCGAGCGCGATGTCGGCGATGAAGCCCGCGTAGCGGTAGATGCCCAGCATCACGAGGATGATCAGGGCCATGGCGATCAGGATCGCCACCGCGCTTGCATGGATCGAGTCCTGACCGAGGGTCGGCGAGACCGTCTGCGCCTCGATGATGCGCATCGGGATCGGCAGGGCGCCGGAGTTCAGGAGGTCCGCCATCTGCTGCGCCTGGGTGAGGTTCGAGAAGCCGCCGGAGATCATCGCCTGGCCGCCCGTGATGGCCGACTTGACCTGCGGGTTCTCGATCATGTTCTTGTCAAGCCAGATCGAGATGATCTGGCCGAGGTACTTCTGCGTCGCGGCCGCGAAGAGCTTCGTGCCCTCGGCGTTGAACTGCAGGTTGACGATCGGCCCGTAGTTCGGATCGAGCGACGCCGAGGCGGACGTGAGGTCCTTGCCCGTCAGGATCACCGAGCCGTTCGGCGCCTTGAAGACGAGCTGGGCCGTCTGGCCGATCAGCTTGATCGCCTGCTCCTGGTTCTTGACGCCCGCGAGGTCGACGACGATCTGGTCCGTTCCCTGCTGCTGGATCGACGGCTCCGAGATACCGAGCTTGTTCGCGCGGTAGCCGATGATCGTCTCCGCCTTCTGCATGTCGGCGTGCGTCGCCGGCCGGGTGGCCTGCAGGACGACATGCACACCGCCCTTGAGGTCGAGTCCTTCCTTCACATAGCGCGTGATCGGGCTGACCGCGGTGAAGTACGCGTACACTGCGGCCACCACGACCACGATCAGGATGAGGCCGAGAATTCCGCGGCCGCGCACGGCTTGTCCTCCTCCACGACAAATGAAGTCCACACGGCATTATACGGGAACCGCGTCACATGGTCCACCGCGCGCAGGTGCCAGCAGAGGGCCGGCGTGGTGCGGCGGCGCAGCTTTCCCTTTGACTAGAGGAGCCTGTGCTCGTTGGCGGTGAGGCTGAAGCGGCAGTGCAGCACGTCGGCGGCGCGCCGGCACATCACCATGCGACTCAGAAAGATCTCGAAGTAGTTCATCGGTGAGACGGAATCGTCGATCTGCAACGCGAGCGTGATCACCGCCGCCTCGCGATCGATCAGCAGCTGGCTGCGGCGCACCGCCGCATTGACCCGGTCGTGCTCGTCGTACTGCGCCGGGTCCTCCGTCTGGACGCGGCTGATGTGCACATCGGACTTGTCGGCGAGGATCAGGGCCGCCGAGATCGGAGAGACCGCCTCGCCGTACTCCTCCTCGTGGTTGCCGATCGCCCCGAGCACGAGCGCGATCTCGTCGGAGGGCATGCCCGCCTCGCGCAGGATGGGGTAGGCGAGCAGGGCCGACGACTGGCCGTGATGGTTGCGCCCCGCGATATTCCCGATGTCGTGCAGGTAACCCGCGATGGCCGCGAGCTCCGCGTCGCGCGGAGGGTAGTCGAGCTCCACGAGGACGCGGCGGGCGATCTTCGCGACAAGCCCCACGTGGCGCGTGCCGTGCTCGGTGTAGCCCATGGCCCGCAGGGCTGCGTTGGCCGCGAGGACGAACTCGTGCACATCCTGGCGCCCGGCGATGGTCTCAAGCGTTACGGCGATCGGGCTCAACCCCCTTCTTGCGCAAGGCGGACTCGACGCGGTCGGCAACCTCCACCGGCCCCAGGCCGTCGGTGTGGACGTAGATGACCGCGCGGGCGATCGCCGCCTTCAGGCGGTCCCGCTCCACCTGCACCCGCTCTGGTCCGTAGCCCACCCCGCGCCTGCGGCGCACCGTCTCGATCTCGGCGTCGAGCACCACGACGTAAGGGTAGCCGAGCGCCCGCGCGAGGTCACGCACGCTCGAGTGCTCCTGCGGCAGGCAGTGCGCGTCGTAGCCGCGCAGGCACAGATGCTCCACGAGGGTCGACTTGCCCGCTGCAGACACGCCGACGACGGCGACAGGCACGGTCATTCTACGCCGGCAGGTGCAGGCTGAAGACGCGCGCTGTCGCCTCCGTCACGCTGCAGATGCCGAACACCCCCACGGTCATGTCGTCCCTCGGCCTCCCCTTGGCTTCGCCGTGGGAGAGATCCAGGATCGCCTGAGCCAGTTCCTCGACGGCGCTCTCGGCCCCACGGCGCACGAGATCGCCGATACCGTCGAGCACCGCATGGCCGCCAGACCAGCGGTCCGGTGCGAGCACGCCGTCGGAGAGCGCCACGATGATCGTCCCCTCACCCAGCGGGAACTCATGCACGAAGGGCTTGGTCGTAGGATCGACGCCGATCGGCCCGTAAGGGCAGAGGAGCCTCTCGACCACCCCCTGGCGGCGCACCAGCACGACGTCCGGCCCGTTCTGCGACACGAGGAGCGCATGCGCCTCGAGGTCCGCAGAGACGATGGTGAGGGTCGCGGAGACCTTGCCGCCCCGCTGAGCGTAGAGAAAGTCGTGTACCGCCCTGGCGGTCGCGCCGTCGCGCGCGCCCTCCGAGATCAGGCCGGCGCAGCGGTTCGCGACCAGCAGCGCCGTCCGCCGGGCGGCCTCGCCGTTGCCCTGCCCGTCGGCCATGATCAGCGAGACGCCGCCCCTCGCGCGCTCTACCACCTGGGCCTGGTCGCCGCTCCAGTTGAGGGCGTGACGCGGCAGCTTGCGCACGGCGACCCGGATCTCAAGCGCCACTGTCCGTCGCCTCCCCTGGCGCGATCAGCCGGCGCACGTCGCCGAAGCGCCGCGTGAGGCGCACCTGGTCGAAGTGCTCGAGCAGCGGCACGGCGTACTTGCGGGTGGTGCCGAGGGCCTCGCGCAGCTCGGCGGTCGTCGCCTCGCGCCCCTCCGCGAGCCGCTCGCGCACCTTGCGCTCCGCCTCGTCCAGCGCTGCCCGCGAGAAATACACGTCGCCTGCCCGCACCATCGTGCCGCCCTCGACGAGATACGCGATGAGATCCTGAAGGCGCTGCGCAGTGAGTCGCCGCGCTCCGGGCCATTCGGTCGGCGGAGGCGGCCCGAGCCCTCCCGATGCGACGAAGGCATGCAGGC
This sequence comes from Bacillota bacterium, assembly GCA_021845645.1. The sequence goes on along the minus strand of JAJZVM010000003.1, from coordinate 115,405 downwards.
CTCCCAGCAATCCCACGAGCTCCTCGGGCAGTTCCACAGCGTTTCCGGCGGGACGCACGCGCTCGTTCTCCAGCCTGATCCGGCCTTCCGACGCGAGTTCCGACGCAAGCTGCGCCGCCTCCCGCACGGCGACCTCCGGCACGACCTCCCGCCGCCACTGCGCGCGGTCTAGACCGCGCCAGAGAGGGTCCTCCGACCAGAGGGCGCGCATGCGGACATCCTCCGCCTGGACGCGGCCCTCGAGTTCCTCGCGATCGAGGTAGATCTCGCCGACGCGGCGCAGCCGCCCTTCGTCCACCAGGACGCGGGTCTGCTCTTCCACGCTGCCGACGTCGAGGCCGAGCTCTTGCGCGAGCGACCGCGCGTCGGCCGCAAAGCGCCGGCGCACCGCACCGAGCACCATCTCGGCCGGCGACGCCTGACGTCTGCGCCGGAGTTCCTCGATGTCCTCCGGGTGCCCGCGGCGCTGCCGGCCCTGAAGGTCCAGGACGAACCCCCCGCCGACGGTGCGCGCAGGTGAGAAGGTGCGTACGACCACCCGGTCGCGCACGACGGCGGCGAATGCCGTCTCGCCGCGGAAGCGCACGAAATCCTGCCCTCCCGGCGGGATCTCGTGTCGTGTGAGCGGCACGATGCGCCCGATCACCTCGGTCGTGCCGATGTGCAGGCGCACGCGTGCGCGCGTCGCGAGCGGCGGAGCCTCGGGCAGCAGGCTGAGATCGAGTGTGACCTGGGACGTCTCCCGGACGCTGCCCAGGGTCGCGAGCACCTGGCCGCGCGCGACGTCCTCGCGGTCGATCTGCGCGATGTTCACGGCCGTCCGCTCGCCCGCACGGCACCGTTCGCGCTGCTCGCCATGGGACTGCAGCCCGCGCACGCGCACCGGCAGATGGCCCGGTACCAGCTCGAGTCGGTCGTCCACGGCGATCTCGCCTGACGCGAGCGTCCCGGTCACGACCGTGCCAAAGCCCGGCAGAGTGAAGACACGGTCGATCGGCAGGCGTGCGGGGCCAAGCGCGCTGCGGGGCCTCAGCCGCCCGACGGCTTCCTCGAGCAAGGCCTGGAGCTGTGGGATGCCTTCGCCGGTCAAGGACGAAATGCCGACGATCGGCGCGCCCTCGATGAGCGTGCCCCGCAGTTCCTGGCGCAGGTCCGCCTCGATCAGCTCGCGCCACTCGGCGTCGACGAGGTCGACCTTGGTCAGGCAGACGATGCCCTCCGCTACGCCGAGCAGCGAAAGGATCTCGAGATGTTCGCGCGTCTGCGGCATGACGCCTTCGTCGGCTGCCACGACGAGCAGGACGAGATCCATGCCCTGGGCGCCGGCCAGCATGTGGTGGATGAACCGCTCGTGGCCGGGGACGTCCACAACGGCCGCGCGCTGGCCGGACGGCAGCGTGAACGGAGCGAAGCCGAGCTCGATCGAGATGCCGCGCGCCCGCTCCTCAGGCAGGCGGTCTGTCTCGTGGCCCGTCAGGGCCTTGATCAGGGCCGTCTTGCCATGGTCGACATGTCCCGCGGTACCGATGATCAGCCGTAGATCCATGTGTGCCTCCGCTCTCCCTTGGTCACTGCGACCGGCCGTCCAGCAGGCCGTTTTCAGGGCCCTGCCGCGTTTGACAGCCGCCGAAGCGGACTCTATACTTTCGTTGTGCTTCGGGGAGTGGCGCAGTTTGGCTAGCGCGCTGCGTTCGGGACGCAGAGGTCGCAGGTTCAAATCCTGTCACCCCGACCAGTATTCCAGGGACCGTCCGCGCTGCGGTCGGTCCCTTTTTGCGAAGGTGGGAGGAAAAGCGGCGGAAGGTCACTTGGATTCGATCTCCTTCGCCTTGCGCAGCAGGCCGCGATAGCCCGGGTAGCCGTAGCGCTGGACCTGCTCCTGCGCCTCGTCGAACCCGAGCCAGCACGCTTCAGCGATCTCGGCCTGCAGCGCCTGAATCTCGCCGCCCTCATAGGTCATGTAGAAGTAGATCACCTGCTTGTCGTTGCCACCCGACAGCGTATAGCCCACCTGACCCAGCCGCTCGCCAGCGTTCGCCCGCACGCCGGTCTCCTCCAGCACTTCGCGCACAGCAGCCTCTTTCGGCGTCTCACCCGCCTCGATGTGTCCCTTGGGAAACGTCCAGCGGCCGTAGCGGTCACGGATCATCAGGACTTGCGCCCCACGCACCACGATGCCGCCTGCCGACTGCTCGGTCATCCCGCCACCCCAACTTCCTGTCACTGCGGAGGGAGCGTCTCATGTTCATTATAGTCGTAGGATGCGGTCGGCTGGGATCGTCGCTCGCGCGCAGCCTTTCCGGGGCAGGTCACCGGGTGACGGTGGTCGACTGGAACCCGGCACGCTTCGAGCGCATTGCGGACCTGAGCGATGTCGAGCAGATCCTTGGCACCGGCATCGACGTCGACGTGCTGCGCGGTGCCGGCGCACAGGAGTGCGATGCGCTCGTCGCCGTCACCGACCACGACAATTCCAACATCATGATCGCGCAGACCGCCGAGCAGATCTTCAAGGTGCGGCATGTCGTGGCGCGGGTGAACGACCCGCGCACCGGTCCTCTGCTGCAGACCTTCGGCATCCAGTCGGTCTGCCCGACGCAGCTCGCGGCTGACGCGCTCTTCGAGATGCTGCAGTCCGGGTCGGGCGAAGCCCCGTCCCAGCCTGCCGGACACTGAACCTGCAAGGAGGCGACCTGCCGGCGCGCTGCGCGCGACCGGCGCCAGGAAGATGTATGTGATCGTCGTCGGCGGCGGCAAGGTAGGCTACTACCTGACCAAGACCCTTCTGGCGGAGGGTCACGAAGTCGCCATCGTAGAGCGTGACGAGAAGGTCTGCCGCAAGCTCGAGTTGGATCTGGGCGAGATCCTGGTCCATGCCGACGGCTCGACGCCGGCGGGCCTGGAGCTCGCCGGGGCGTCCCGCGCACAGGTGGTCACCGCGGTGACCGGCCAGGATGAGACGAACCTGGTCACGTGCCAGGTGGCGCGGACCTTCTTCAACGTCCAGCGCACCATCGGCCGCGTCAACAACCCGAAGAACGAGGCGCTCTTCCGGGTGCTGGACGCCGGCACCGCCGTGAGCTCGACGCAGATCATCACGGACCTCATCCAGCGCGAGGTCGACACGCGCCACATCCAGAAGCTTCTGCCGCTCGCCGCCGAGAAGGTGAACCTGTTCGAGCTCGACATGGTCGAGTCCTCGCCCATGATCGGCAAGAGCGTCGCGGACGTCAGCCTGCCGGCGGGGGCCTTGCTGGTGGCGGTGCTCCGCGCCGGCGGCGTGATCGTTCCGGACGGGCGCACGCAGCTCCTCAAAGGTGACCGCGTGATCGCCGTGGCCCAGAGCGACCGCGAGAAGGAGCTCGCGCGTCTCCTGTTCGGCGCAGAGGTCTGAACCCGCACGGGAATAGTACACCGCGGAGGTGCAATCCGCGGTGTCTTTTCTTTGGGCTCTCGTCGGCAGCCTGGTCGCCGGCCTCATCCTCTCCGCCCTCCTGGCCATAGCCTTCACGCCGCTGATGCAGGCGCTCGGACGCCGCTTCGTGCGCATCCTGGTGCACGAGAGCTACACCGGGAACGTGCTGAGCCTGATCAACGCGATGCGCCGCCTCGGCCTGCAGACGATGGGCGAGACGATGCTTCGTGCCGGCTCTGACGGCCAGGTGATCCAGCGTCCGCTGGGCACCCCGCGGCAGTTCTCGCCATGGCAGGATCTCCTCTTCAACGCCGCACAGCTCGGGCGGCCGCCTCTCACCCAGGACGCCAAGGTGGACCTCTCGGTCGTGATCGGACCGAGGGCCAAGAGGCCGCTGCGCGTGGATACGCCTCTGCTCGTGGCCGGCATGTCCTACGGCGGCGCGCTCACGAAGGACCTCAAGGTAGCCCTTGCACGGGCCGCGAACCAGGCGGGCACCGCGACCAACACGGGCGAGGCCTACCTCGCCGAGGAGCGGCGCGAGGCCCGAAAGCTCATCGTGCAGTACCACCGCGGCACGTGGCCGATGTCGCCGCAGAACCACCCGCAGCTCCTGGCCTCGGCGGACGCGATCGAGATCCAGATCGGCCAGGGCGCGCAGGCGGGGGCCCCGATGCGCACCTCCTCCGCCGTCGTCCGCCCTGAGCAGCGCACCGCCTTCGGTCTCGCGGCAGGCAAGGACGCCGTGATCGACGGCCGCCTGCAGGGCGTGCGCGACGCGGAAGATCTCGCCCGTCTCGTCAAACGGCTGCGCGAGACGTACGACGTGCCGGTCGGACTGAAACTGGCCGCCACCGACCACCTCGAGCAGGATCTCGACCGTCTCGGTGGCGCACACCTTGACTTCATCTGCCTGGACGGCGCCGAGGGTGGCACGCACGGCGGGCCAGCGATCCTGCAGGACGACTTCGGCCTGCCTACCATGCACGCCGTCGCGCGGGCGGACGCCCACCTGCGCCGCCTGGGCCGCCGTGCGGAGATCAGCCTGCTGGCGGCGGGGGGCCTGCACACGCCAGGGACGTGCCTCAAGGCCCTCGCCTTGGGCGCGGATGCCTGCTACCTCGGGACCAGCGTCGTCGTCGCCAGCATCGCCGAGCAGGCGACCAACCTCGTGCCGTGGGAGCCTCCCTACAGCATGATCTTCGCGAGCGGCAGCCATCGCGGCAGATTCTCCGTCCGCGACGCCGAGCGGCACGCGACCGCGTTCCTGCGCTCCAGCACGGCAGAGATCGAGACCGGCATGCGCGCCTTGGGCAAGGTTGCCCTGGCGGAACTCGGCCGTCAGGACATGGTCGCCCTTACGCCCATGACGGCTGCGCTGACCGGCTGCCGTCTGCCGCTCGGCCCGATGGAAGAGGAGTCCGATCTCGGATACCTGACACTGGAGGGTGAGGAGCAGCCACGGCCGAGGCCCCTGCACTAGCAGGATATCTGAGGCTGTCCTGTCGAATTTCTTCAGTCGGGTGAGCGCTGTCGAGGGCGTTGCCCGGAGGTTCCGAGAGGAGTGGCGCTCTTGAGCGCAACCTTGTGGGTCATCCTAATTGTCGTGGTATTGCTGCTCCTAGGCATCCGCTTCGTGCAGCAGGGCACCATGGGCGTCGTCATCCGCTTTGGACGCTTCAGCCGTGCCGCCCAGCCTGGCATCGCGGTCATCATCCCGTTCCTCGAAACGCTGCGTCGCGTGTCGACACGCTCGCAAACGATCCAAATGCCGGCCTCTCCAGTGCTGACCGCGGACAACGTCTCCCCGGTGATCGACGCCTACTTCGTCTTCCGTGTCGTCAACCCTCGCGACTTCCTGTTCGAGATCCAGAACCCCGTCGAGACGGTGCAGGCCATCATGTTCTCGACCATCCGACGCGTCATCGCGGAGATGCACCTCTCCGAGGCGATGGCCGCCCGCGACAGGATCGACGCCGAACTGCGCAAGGAACTCGACGAGAAGACGGCCGGCTGGGGCTTCCGCGTCGAGCAGGTCGCCATCCGAGACTTCCAGCTGCCGCCTGAGATGAAGCAGTCGATGGAGCAGCAGAAGATCGCCGACGCGCAGCGGCACGCGGCGATCAACACGGCTGAAGGCCAGAAGCAGGCAGCCATCCTCGCTGCCGAGGGCCAGCGTCAGGCGGCGATCACGGAAGCCGAGGGACGCGCCCAGGCCACCCTCACGGTGGCCGACGCCGACGCCAAGGCCATCGCCAAGGTGTACGGCGCCTACCTGGCACAGGGCACGGCGCCCGAGTCGTTGCAGGCGGTCCTCACCGTGCGTAGCCTCGAGGCCTTGGAGAGGGTCGCGACCGGCCAGGCGACCAAGATCCTGCTGCCGAACAACCTGGCAAGTCTCGCGGGCACGCTCGCCGGTCTCGCCGAAGTGAACAAGAGCGGGACGTAGGCCGCCGCCAACCCAGGTGGCGGATCAACGAGGGGGCCGCCGCAAGGGCGGCCCCCTCGTGTTTGGCCATTTTGACTATAGACGCTTGAAGACGTGACGTAGGTGTGGTAAGTTTACCCTAGGAGAGAGGGTGGTTTGATGCCACGCTCGTCACGTCCACCCAGTACGATTGACGTGATGGAGACACTGCTCAAGGCGCAACTCAAGGCACTTGAGGAGCTTCGCGAGACGGCAGGGGAGCCACATGTGCCCAAGCGGCGTCAGAGTCCGTCTCATGTCGAGATGGCAGAGAATGTACTCCGTAGCGCTGGACGCCCGCTGCACGCGCACGAGCTCTTGGAGCAGATCGAGAGCACGTACAGCGTTACGATCAATCGCGAGTCCCTGGTGTCCGCGCTGCTGAAGCACGTGACTCGCGGTCGGTTCGTCAAGACCGGCAAGAACACCTTCGGCCTTCCCGAGATGGGTACCGGTCATGAGCAGCGGCCTGGTCGAGGCGTTTGAAGAAATCCTTCAAGCGACTCGCCAGGCCTTTCCGCAGTTGCGTTCCTTTGAACACGCCGCCGTCTCGCCTACGGCTTTGCCGTGGTGTGGGGACGGCCTGACGTTCAGCCTGCGCCCCCCTCGTCCTCCTCGCGCCAGATGGCCTTGACCGTCTCGTACGTCGCAGGGTAATCCGCCGTGTAGCGCAGGTAGTGCGGGATGGGGTAGCGCACGCCACCCTGGTGCGTGCCCGTGAGTCCCCGCGCAAAGCTCTCGGCGTCGGCCCAGGGCAGGGTGAAGGCCATCTCGTGGTCCTGCGTCTGGCCGAAGACGCGGTCGCCGTAGCAGGGCAGGATCACCTGCGGCTTGCCCGTCTGGCGCGTGCGGTTGACGATCTCGGCGCAATCCGCCCTGGCGCTGAACTCCGACGTGATGCTGCCGCCCGTCTCGAAGAGCGCAGCGGCCACCATGCGCATCACCTGTGCGGAGTTGCCGTAGACGGCGACCACCTCCGGCTCGAAGCGCGCTGAGCGCAAGGGACCCACGAGCACCGTGCCTGGCGAATCAGCCCGCGGCACGCTCGCCTCGGTGCGCAGGGCGCCTTCCCGATCCTTGGCGTACATGCCCTCCGCCAGCCGCCCTTCCGCGTAGAACGCGGGAGCCTTGCGGAACGCGAACGCCACGGACGCGATCGGGCAGGAAAGGTCCTCGCCCGACATCGCGATGGTCCAGCCATAGCGCCTCGCCATCGAGACGCCCTGGCAGATGCTTACCTGTACGCCGAGATCGGCCTTGGGACGGCGCGTGCGCTCCGGCGGCTCCTCGCCGGCCTGCAGCACGCGCAGCGCGAGCGGAAACGTCTCGGGCCGCACGTAGCGCTCGATCTCCTCGCCCAGTTCTGCTGCGGTCATGGCGCTCCCCCCCGTCTCTGTCCTCGCCGACGCTTTCGCCGCCCTGCACTTGGGAGCCTGCACATCGTTGCATGGAGGTACTTGGGGCTGTCGCCACGAACCTGCTCAGCCATATTGAGGAGGGACAGCGTTGCGCCTGCTGCGTGCCCTGCTGCTGCTCGCATCGGCCGCCCTAGTCACCGTCGTCCTCTCGATCCCCCTCGGCCCGCTGCCTGCGCTCATGCCACTTCTCAATCCCGGCCAGGGCGTCTGGTCGGCCGCCGGTCAGGCGGCTGCGACCGAAGGCGGCACCATGCAGCTTTCGGGCCTCACGAGACCTGTCACCGTCACCTGGTCGACAGGTCAGGTGCCGCATGTCTTCGCGAAAGATGACCACGATCTATTCTTCATGCAGGGCTACCTTGAAGCCTCGAACCGTCTCTTCCAGATGGATGCGATGCGCCGCGAGGGAGAAGGCACGCTCGCGGCGATTCTGGGCAAGCCGGCGCTCAGGAACGACGAGCAGTTCCTGAGCTACGGCCTCCTCGTCGGGGCGCAGCGCACCCTCCGCGCCATGCGCCAAGACCGTGCCGGGCGCGCCGCGCTTGCGGACCTCCAGGCGTACAGCGACGGCATCAACCTGCGCATTGCGCAGGATGAACAGGCCCACAGCCTGCCGCTCCTCTTCGACCTGCTCGGCTACCGCCCGGCGCCGTGGACGCCGCTCGACAGTCTCGTGGTCCAGGAGGACATGCAGGAAAACCTGTCGCTCAACCTGACCGCTCTCGACATGGCGGTGCTGGTGCAGCGCTTCGGGCCACAGCTGGCGAACGCCCTTTCGCCGCTCATGCCGCCGAACCCGCAGCACCCGTACGATCCCGGTCCCTACGCCAAGCCGGCGCTCGCGCCGACGCCGCCCGTGGCGGTGGGAGGGAAGCTCGCAGATGCCGCGGCGGCCCTCGCAGGCAGGGCCCGGAGCACCGCCTCCCTGTTCGCCGGCGCCTTCCAGGGCATCGAGATGAGCAACAACTGGGTCGTGGGCGGACAGCTGACGGCCTCCGGCAAGCCGCTGCTCGCAGGCGACCCCCACCTCGACCTGACCCTGCCGTCGATCTGGTACGAGCTTCAGCTTGAAGACCCGCACTTCGACGTCGCGGGCGTGAGCATCCCTGGTACGCCCGGCATCCTGATCGGGCACAACCGGCAGATCGCGTGGAGCCTCACCGACACGGAAAGCCAGAGCACCTTCTTCTATGTCGAACGCGTGAACGGACGCCGTCCCACGGCGTACTTCTTTCAGGGCCATTGGCACCCCCTGACCTGGCACCGCTACGTCTTGCAGGTCCAGGGCGGGCAGCCTGTGCACTACAGCGTGCCCTGGACGAACAACGGCCCGATCCTGACGGCGGACGGCCAGACGGTCGCGATGGACTGGACCGGCCAGATGGCATCCCAGGACGTGACGGCGCTCCTCGCCGTCGACCGCGCGCAGGACTGGCAGCAGTTCAAGAAGGCCCTCCTGCCTTGGAACAACCCGCCGCACAACTTCATCTTCGCGGACAAGGCGGGCAACATCGGCATCATCGCGCCGGGGTTCTACCCGGTTTTTCCGAAGGGCGTAGAGCCCTGGCTGCCGATGAACGGCAGCGGCGGCGCGGAGTGGATCGGCCGCATTCCGGAACACGCGGTGCCGCAGGCCTACGATCCGCCGTCGCACTTTCTCTGGTCGGCAAACCAGCGCCCGGTGGCGGCGAACTACCCCTACTACATCGGCACCGCCTGGAACTGGTTCTCGAACGGATACCGCGCCGACACCATCTACAACTTCCTTGCGGATCCCAAGAACCGCCCGTTCACGGTGGCCAAGATGGAAGAGCTCCAGTCCGACAACCAGGATGCCCTGGCGCTGCAGATGGCGCCTCTGATCGCCAGGGCCGGCAGGGAGCTCGGCCTCTCCGGCAGTGTGGGCCAGGCGGTGGCCGATCTCGGCTCCTGGAACGGCACCATGGGCCAGAGTTCCATTCAGGCGACGATCTACTACGCGTTCTGGCAGGCCTATATGCAGGATACGTTCGGGCCGTGGTGGCGCCACGCGAAGGTGCCTGTCAACAAGGATCCCGATCTGGCCATCTCGGACGCTCTCACGCCGCTCGTCGAAGACCTGCAGGTCTCCACCTTGGACGGGGCACCAGCGCCCTGGCTCGTGGATCCCGTGACGCACAAGCTGCGCACGACCGACGCGCTGATGCGGAGCGCCCTTGCGGACGCACTGCACACCCTCTCGCAGCATCTCGGTCCTGACCCGGCAACGTGGCGGTGGGGGCGCATGCACAAGCGTCTCTTCGCATCACTCTCCGGGCTCTCGGCGTTGGCACGCGGGCCCTACGCGTCCGGCGGAGACCCGAACACGCCTGACGCGGCCGAGCCCGGCCTCGTGGCCACGTCGGGTCCCTCCTGGCGCATGGTCGTCGACCTCGGGAACCTCTCCGCATCGCAGGCCATCTACCCTGGCGGGCAGTCCGAGAACCCCGTCTCGCCCGCATACGCCGACTTCCTGCCCTACTGGCTCAGCTATCGCTACCTGCCGTTCGCCTGGGCGACCTCCCCGGCCGCCGCCACGCGCTCCGTCTACACACCCTGACAGGGAGGCATTTGCATGCCGCAGGCGTCACGCCTTGCCGCCTTCGTGTCCGCGCTCCTCCTGACCTGGCTTCTGACGCTCTGGCTAGGCGCCTTGGGACCCCTGATCGCGGGCGTCCTCGCGGGGCGCTTCGCCCCGAGGCGCGGCGGCTTTCTCTATCCGGCCCTCGGCGGCGTCGCAGCCTGGCTGCTCTGGTTCCTGGCGACGGCCCTGACTGCGCCGCTCGTACCGCTCGCCAGGCTGCTGGGAGCAATCGTAGGCATCGGCGGCGGCTTCGGCCTCGCACTGCCGCTCCTCGCCAGCCTGCTCTGCGGCGTCGTCGTCGGCCTTGGCGCACTCGCGGGCGCTGCGCTGTTCGCCGCGATCCACCCGCACGGGACGGATTCGTCCGTCGCCGGCTGAGTCGGGAAGCCACTTTCCGCCAGCAGGCCCTCAGTCAGGATTGCGCATACTGACCGGCGAGCCACCTCCCAAGGAGGCGTCGCCCGGTTGGACAATCTCCTGGCTGCCCGCGTCCAGATGAGTTTCACGCTGGGGTTCCACATGCTCTTCGCCGCCTTCGGCGTCGGCTTCCCGCTGCTCATGCTGGTGGCCGAGGGCATCTCGCTGCGCGGCGGTCCCTCCCATTACCTCGCGCTCGCCAAGACCTGGGGCAGGGCGAACGCCATGCTCTTCGCCGTCGGTGCCGTCAGCGGCACGGCGCTCGCGTTCGAACTCGGCCTGCTCTGGCCGAACTTCATGCGCTTTGCCGGCAGCACCATCGGCGCCGGTTTCGCCACGGAAGCGTTTGCATTCTTCCTCGAGGCCATCTTCATCGGCCTCTACCTCTACGGCTGGGACCGGCTGTCTCCCTTCGGGCACTGGCTGACAGGCATCCCGATCGTCGTCGCTGGCACCGCCTCGGCGGCACTCGTCGTCTCGGTCGACGCGTGGATGCAGCACCCTGTGGGGGCCACTGCGCTGCTACATGCGCCTTTCAAGGCGGCGCCCTTCGCCATGCTCTTTCTGAATCCGCACTGGCTGGTGATGGCCTTGCACGCCACGATCGCCTGCTACGCCGCCACCGGCTTCACGCTGGCCACGGTCTACGCCGCCGGCATGCTCCGCGGCAGGCGCGACGATAGGCACAGGGCCGGACTCAGGATGGCCATGGTGCTGGCCACCGCCGCCGCCATCCTCATGCCGCTGACGGGCGACATGAGCGGCAAGGCCGTCGCGGCCTACCAGCCGACGAAGCTTGCGGCGATGGAATCGCAGTTCCGCACCGAGGCGGCGGCGCCGCTGCGCATCGGCGGCCTGCCCGATCCGAAGACACGCACGGTGCCGTACGCCATCGAGATCCCGGGCGGGCTCAGCTGGCTCGCCTACGGACGGGGTTCTGCGACGGTGACCGGACTCGACCAGGTGCCTGTACCCGACTGGCCCAACGTCCCGGTGACGCACATCGCATTCCAGCTGATGGTCGGGGCAGGCAGCTTCATGCTGCTGATCGCCCTCGCCTACTGGTGGGCGGTACGGGCGCGTGGCAGAGGTCTTGGGCGCGGGACGCTCTGGGCCTTGGTCGCCGGCGGGCCTCTGGCCTTCCTCGCCCTCGAGACCGGCTGGGTGGTGACGGAGGTGGGGCGCCAGCCGTGGGTCGTCTACGGCGTGCAGCGCACCGCGGATGCCGTCACGCCCGTCCACGGCCTCTTCGGCTACCTCATCGGCTACCTGCTGCTCTACCTCCTGCTCGGCGCCACCGTGCTCTGGCTGCTCCGCCAGGTCGAGCGCGCATCCCCGGCGCTCGAAGAGGCCGCATGACGACCGGCGTGCCTTGGCCGGACGTCGCCTGGCTGCTCGCAGTCGCCGTCATGACCGTCTACCTGCTGTTCGGAGGCGCGGATTTCGGTGGCGGCGTCTGGGATCTCTTCGCCTGGGGACCCGATGCCCCCGCGCAGCGGCGGGCGATCGCGCAGGCGATGGGCCCGGTCTGGGAGGCCAACCACGTCTGGCTGATCTTCCTGCTGATCCTGCTCTTCACCGGTTTCCCGATCGCTTTCCACACGCTCGTGATCGGCCTCTACCTGCCCCTCAACCTCGTCCTGCTCGGGATCATCCTGCGCGGTGCGGCGTTCGTCTTCCGCGCGCACGGCCGTCGCGGCGTGGGCCAGCAGTCCCTATGGGGCAGCATCTTCGGCGCGGCCAGCAGCCTGACCGTGGTGCTGCTCGGTGCCGCGCTCGCCGCCGTCTCGACCTCTGGGCCGCTCACCGTCCCCTGGCGCTCCTGGCTCAGCCCCTTCGCCCTTTGGACCGGCCTCTTCGCGCTGGCGGCGTCCGCGTACCTGGCCGCGACCTACCTGACGCTCGAGGCCTCCGGCAGCCTGCGCGCAACCTTCCGCAAGAGGGCACTCCTGGCCGGTGCACTCGCAGGCATCGCCGCCCTCGTGGACCTTGGTCTCGCCTTCCTCGAGGCACCGCGCCTCTTTCACCGCCTCGTCTCGCCGGGCCTCCTCGGCCTCGTCCTCCTCGTCGCACTGCTCGGCGTCGGCTCTCACGTGAGCCTGAGGTCCGGGCTCGACCGGCTCGGCAGGACACTTGCCGCCAGTTCGCTCGCGGTGCTGCTGTGGTCATGGGCCGCGGCCCAGTGGCCCTACATAGTCTACCCGGGCTTTTCGGTCACGGCGAGCGCGGCGCCGGATCTCGCCTTGCGGCAGATGCTGACGTTGGTGCCGTTCGGGCTCGTGTTGCTGCTGCCGTCCCTCTGGCTGCTGCTCCACGTGTTCAAGGGACGGCTGCCGGTCGGGGAAGGAGGACGGCGCGGCCCGCGGCCATCGCCCTGAGACGGCCGGCGCCGAGGCGCCACGCCGGTGGCGGGGAAGCCCGTCACCCGAAGCCGGTCCTGTCGGCCGGCCGCGGCGCTGCGACGCAGCCCCGAGACGCAAATAGGCGGAGCGTCCGGCAGCTTGCCGGGCGCCCCGCCTTTTCCATTGGCGCAATCAGCAGTGCGAGTGGCACGCCTCGCCGTCTTCGGTCGTGAACGAGTGCCCGCAGGAGCACTGGTGCACGGCGTTCGGGTTGTGGATCGTGAAGCCGGCCCCTTCGATCGTGTTGATGTAGTCGATCTCCGCGCCCTTGATGAGCGGTGCCGAGTCCTCGTCGATCAGCAGCCTGACGCCCTGCACCTCGGCGATCGTGTCGCCGTCGCGCTCCTCGTTGTCGAAGGCCATGCCGTAGCTGTAGCCGGCGCACCCGCCTCCCGAGACGAAGAGGCGCAGGCTGTAGGGACCGTTGCCTTCCTCTGCCATCAACTCCTGCACCTTCTGCGCAGCAGTTGCGGTGATCTCGACCATGTTCTCGCCTCCCCTGGATCCGTCGCACAAGCGGCGGCGGACGTATGCGAGCATTATAGCACGAAGCGACGTCAGATCTGCGCAGGCGCCGTCGCCACAATCAGCTGCAGGATGTCGCCCGCCAGCGGCTCGACCAGGCGCGGCACAAGCCCGGATGCACGCACGCTGTCCAGCGTGCGCCGGTTGACATGATCGCCGATCAGCCAGAGCGTGAGCGGATTGACGATATCCTGCAGCGTTCCGAGCAGTCCCGCGACCCGCACATGCTCGAGCAACACCACCTGGCCGCCCCGCCGCACGACGCGCCTCGCCTCGCGCAGGCCCAGGACGGGATCGGGCACCGTGCAGAAGACGCAGGTGGCGAGCACGGTGTCGAACGTCGCGTCGGGGAAGGAAAGCTCCTGGACATCCATGAGGTGAAGGTCGCAGGGAACGGAGCACTTCCGATGCCGCGCCCTGTCCAGCATCGCCGGACTGAAGTCGACGCCGGTCACGGACGAGACCTTCCCCGGATCGTAGAGGGGCAGGTTGCCGCCCGTCCCGACACCCAGTTCGAGCACCCGCCCCCGCGCCTCGGCGAGGGCTCTCTCGCGCCATTCCCTGCGGATCTGGCGGTCCGCGACGTGGTAGAGGACCGCATTGCGATCGTAACGCCGCCGGGCACGCTCCGTCGCCCTCAGGTTCTCCTCCGGGCGCTCTCGCCCCATCAGGCGAAGGGTGGCAGGAAGGCGCCGAGGTCCCGCACGACGCCTTGCGCCTCGCCGACGCCCAGGATGGCCACGCGCAGCCCTGCCGCGTAGCAGCTGCGGTCGAGCGCGTCGTGGCGCAACGTCAGCACCTCGCCGGGGCTGCCGAGCAGCACCTCCTGGTGGGCAACGAGGCCCGGCAGGCGCACGCTGTGCACCGGCACCTCACGCTCCGCCTGTCCTTGGAGCAGACGGCTGAGACGCAAGGCTGTCCCGCTCGGCTTGTCCCTCTTGGCGGCCGCATGCATCTCGATGATCTCGACCCCTTCGAAGTACGGCAAGGTCAGCAGCGCGACGCGCTCGAGGAGCCAAGCGACGATCGAGAAGTTCGCGATGACCGCCGCCGAGAGGGACCGCTGCCGGCAGATCTCCGCCGCTTCTCCGATGGCGCCTTCCGACAGGCCCGTCGTACCGACCACCGGCCGGACGCCGGCGAGCAGCGCAAGACGGAGGTGGTTCTCGGCCACTTCCGCGTTGGTGAAGTCGCAGAGCACATCCGGGCGCAAAGCAGCCATGGCCTCGCTGGCCGAGGCGTAGACGACGCGCCCGTCCCTGCCGCCATGCCACAACTCGCCGAGATCCCGACCGGCGCTCGCGCACCCTACGGCACCGACGATCTTTATGCCCTGCAGGCGGTCCAGCGCAGCTCCGGTCGCCCGGCCGGTGCGGCCGGAGGGACCCGCGAACACCACGCGGACGCTCTCCGCCATCTCAGCTGCGCAGGAGGCTCTCGAGACGGAACGCCTCGCTCATGTCGCCCTGCAGCCGTACGCGGCCCTGCATGAAGAGGCCCATCGCGGAAACCTTCTCCCCGACAAGGTCGGCGAAATCGGTGGTGGAGAGGGTCACCGCGGCCTTCGGCTCCGCACCTTCGTCCGCCACGATGCCCACCTGGCCATCCTGCACGCGCATGCGGAAGCGGCCGCCGCCTTCACCCGTGAGCTCCACCACGTAATCCGACGCGATGCCCTTGAGCTTGTCCTGGTGCTCGTTCATGCGAGCGATCACGCCATCCAGCAGTTCGCGTCCGTCCATGCATCCCCGCCGCGGTCGGCGGAAGCCTCCTCTCGAGATCTTGCCTCGTGCGCATGGTTCCATCCGCCGCGGGGCGATTCCTGTCACCGCGCGCCGGCAGGCCTCAGACCTCCTGCATCTGATATTCCGCGAGAAGTGCCCGCGCTATCACCATGCGCTGAATCTCGCTGGTGCCCTCGTAAATCTCCGTAATCTTGCTGTCGCGCACCAGGCGCTCCTGGAGGGCTCCGGCCTGATATCCCTCGCCGCCCATCAGCTCCGCACCGCGCATCGTTCCCGCGACGGCCACTTTCGAGGCGAAGAGCTTCGCCATCGAGATCTCCTTCGTCACGCGCTGGCCCTGGCCGTGCTTCCACGCTGCCTGGTAGAGCAGGAGGCGCGCAGCCTCGAGATCCGTGGCCATCTCCGCGAGGTGGGCCTGGACGAGCTGGCGGTCGGCGAGCTTTCGTCCGAAGCTCTCGCGCTCGAGGGCGTAGCGGGCGACGTTGTCGAGTGTCGCCTGCAGGATGCCGACGGCCTGCGCGGCGATGCCGATGCGCCCGCCAGACAGGGTACGCAAGGCGATCTTGTACCCCTCGTCGACCACGCCGAGCACCCGGTCGTCCGGAACGAACACGTCCTGCAGGATGAGGTCGGTGGTGGCCGAGGCGCGGATGCCGAGCTTTCGCAGCGGCGGTCCGAACGCGAGGCCCTGCGCCTCCTTCGGCACGATGAAGCAGGTGACGCCGTGGCTGCGCTTCTCCGGCGACGTAACGGCGTAGACGAGATACTCGTCGGCCTGTCCGCCGTTGGTGGTGAAGACCTTCCTGCCGCTCAGCCGCCAGCCGCCTTCGGCGCGCACCGCCTGCGTCTGCAGCGCCGAGGCGTCCGATCCCGCGTTCGGCTCCGTCAGCGAGTAGGCGCCGAGCACCTCGCCGCGGGCGAGGCGCGGCAGGAAGCGCATCCGCTGCTCTTCGGTGCCATGGTTGTAGACCGCCTCGGCATGCAGGGAGTTGTGGACCTCGAAGATCACGCCCGTGACCGCGCAGGCCCGGGAGAACTCCTCGACGCATAGCGCGTAGGAAAGGTAGTCGTCGCCGCGGCCGCCGTACTGCTCGGGCAGCTGCATGCAGAGGAAGCCCTCCTGCGCGAGCAGGTGAAAGTTGCGCCACGGGAACTCGTGGCTCTTCTCATACTCCGC
Source organism: Bacillota bacterium (assembly GCA_021845645.1). Next base: position 99,237 of record JAJZVM010000003.1, on the reverse strand, counting down.
GGCGTGCGGCGCAAATTCACGCAACGCGAGCGCACGCGCCCTCGCGCGTGTCGCTGCCTGCTCCTCCGTCAGTGCGAAGTCCATGGCCAGCGCGGCGTCCTGCCGCCGGCACCCTGCCGGCGGGAAGCGCCGCTACCTCCCTCCCGTCGATGAGACATTCCGTCGCGATCTATTCGGCCTCCACGTGCAGTGCCCGCGCCGCCCCGGCGGGGTCCAGGCGGCGCTCGGCCACGGCCGTGAGCACATCCTGCCAGCTTCCCCTGGCCTGGCTTTCGGTGACCACGCGCTGGACGAGCTGGTCTGCAAGGGCGTCGCGCACCAGGCGCTCCGCCTCGTGCAGGCGCCGCTCCTGCTGCCCGGGATCTGTGAGGCGCACTTCGGAGTGGCGCAGGATGGCGTCTGCGATGTCCGAGACGCCGATGTCCTGCTGCGCCTGCGCCGCGAGCACGGGCGGCAGCCAAGGGCGCTGCGGGCCGAGATGCAGCATCTGCCGCAGTTCGCGCATCGTCTGGTCCGCGCCGGGACGGTCCGACTTGTTGACGACGAAGATGTCCCCGATCTCAAGAATACCGGCCTTGAATGCCTGCACGTCGTCGCCGAGGCCCGGTACCACCACGACGATGGTCGTGTCGGCAAACCCCATCACGTCGACTTCGCTCTGGCCTGCACCTACGGTCTCGAGCAGGATCAGGTCCTTGCCGAAGGCCTGCAGAAGCTGGATGGCGCGCGGTGTGGCACGCGCCAGTCCGCCAAGGTGCCCGCGAGTCGCGAGCGAGCGCATGAAGACGTCGCTGCCCCGGCCCTCCATGCGCACGCGGTCGCCAAGGAGCGCACCGCCCGTGAAGGGCGACGACGGGTCGACGGCCAGGATGCCCACTTTGCGCCCACGAGCGAGAAACTGGCCTGCCAGGCGATCCACGAGCGTCGACTTGCCTACGCCGGGCGCACCTGTGACGCCGACCACGAGGCCCTTGCCGGTGTGGGCATAGATCTCGGTGATGATCTCGTCGGCCGCATGCGGGTCACTCTCGACCAACGTCAGGGCCCGCGCCAGGGCGCGACGATCGCCTTCCAGGATCGACTTGCCAATGCTCATGCGCGCCGCACGCTGGACCGGGTAAAGCGCACGATCTCATCCGTCTCGGTGCCGGGGCCGAAGACGGCCATGACGCCCAGCTTCCTGAGCTGCTCCGCGTCCTCATCCGGGATGATGCCGCCCACGACCACCACAACGTCGTCCATGTTCTGGGCGCGCAGCAGGTCAAGCACCGCCGGCACCAGCGTGAGGTGCGCGCCGGAGAGGATCGAAAGTCCCACCACGTCGACGTCTTCCTGCAGGGCCGCCTCCACGATCTCCCCAGGGGTCTGGTGCAAGCCTGTGTAGATGACCTCCATGCCGGCATCGCGCAAGGCACGCGCCACGACCTTCGCGCCGCGGTCGTGCCCGTCCAGTCCAGGCTTGCCGATGAGCACCCGGATCGGTCGCGTGCCCTCTCGTTCCTCTGTTGCCGTCAAAACACTGCTGCCTCCCGATAGCTTCCGAATACCGCCCGCATGGTGCGGACGATCTCCCCCTCCGTCGCGTAGGCCCGCACCGCGTCGAGAATCGGCGGCATGAGGTTCTGACCGGACACCGCAGCCTCGCGCACCCCTGCGAGGGCTGCTTCGACGGCCGCCTGGTCGCGCTCCTGCCTCACGGCCCGCACCGCCTCGCTCTGCAGGCGCTCGATGGACGGGTCGATCTTCAGGATGGGGATGCGCTCCCCCTCCTCTTCGGCAAAGGCGTTGACGCCGACGATCAGCCGCTCCTTGTGATCGATCTCCTGCTGGTAGCGGTAGGCGGCATCGGCGATCTCCCGCTGGAAGAAGCCTGTCTCGATACCCCGCAGCACACCGCCCAGTTCCTCGATGCGCCGGAAGTACTCTTCGGCGGCCGCCTCCATGCGATCGGTGAGGTTCTCGACGAAGTAGGAGCCGGCCAAGGGATCCACCGTATCCGCGACGTCGATCTCGTGCGCCAGCACCTGCTGCGTGCGCAGGGCGATCGTCACCGCCTTTTCCGTCGGCAGCGAGAGCACCTCGTCCATCGAGTTCGTATGCAGGGACTGCGTGCCGCCAAGGACCCCGGCAAGCGCCTCGTAGGCCGTCCGGATGATGTTCACCTCGGGCTGCTGGGCCGTGAGCGAACAGCCTGCCGTCTGGGTGTGGAAGCGCATCATCCACGAGCGCGGGTTCTTCGCGCCGTAACGCTCGCGCATGTGGCGGGCCCAGATGCGGCGGGCGGCGCGGAACTTCGCGATCTCCTCGAAGAAGCTCAGGTGCGCGTTGAAGAAGAAGGAAAGCCTTGGAGCGAATTCATCCACGTCGAGTCCACGCTCCACGGCCGCTTCGACGTAGGCGAAGCCGTCGGCGAGCGTGAAGGCGAGCTCCTGCACGGCGGTCGAGCCCGCCTCGCGGATGTGGTAGCCCGAGATCGAGATCGTGTTCCACTGCGGCACTTCCCTGGCCGCGAACTCCATCATGTCGACGATGAGCCGCATCGACGGCTCCGGCGGGAAGATCCATTCCTTCTGGGCGATGTACTCCTTGAGGATGTCGGCCTGCAGGGTGCCGCGTACCTGCGACCAGGGCACGCCCTGCTTCTCGGCCACCGCCAGGTACATGGCGAACAGGATGATGGCGGGGCCGTTGATCGTCATGGACGTCGAGACCTCGCCGAGCGGGATGCCTTGGAACAGGCGCTCCATGTCGCGCAGCGAGTCGATCGCGACGCCCTCGCGGCCCACCTCGCCGAGGCTGCGTGCATCGTCGGAGTCGTAGCCCATCAGCGTGGGCATGTCGAACGCGGTGGACAGGCCCGTCTGGCCCTGACGCAGCAAGTAGTGGAAGCGTTCGTTGGTCTCTCTGGCCGTGCCGAAACCTGCGAACTGGCGCATCGTCCAGAGGCGGTCGCGGTACATGCCGGGGTGGATGCCGCGGGTATACGGATACTGGCCCGGCTCCCCGATGTCGCTCATCGGGTCCGCGTCCACGTCCGCAGCCCTGTACACGGGCTCGACGTCAAGCCCGGACGGCGTCTTGCGCTCCTTGGCCATCGGCCCACCTCCGATTGATCGACGCGGCGGATCCGTGCGCGAAAGCCGCGCACCATACGCTTTCTGGCAGAACCCATTCTACGCGCACGGTGGTAGAAGCGACAAGACGGCAGGCGCACGGGCCCAGGCTGTAGAAGGATGCTGCACTTCGAAGGATGGAGTGATCGTGCTTGGATCTGTCCCCTGAACTCTTCCGGCAGTACGACATCCGGGGGCACGTCGGCGTCGACCTGACGCCCGCTGTCGCGCACCAGATAGCGCTCGGCACGGCCGCCTACTGGGATCAGCACGGAGAGCACACCGCGATCGTCGGCCGGGACTGCCGGCTGTCGTCGCCGGAGCTGCACGAGGCGTTCGTCGAAGGCCTGCTCGACGGCGGCGTGGAACGCGTCATCGATCTGGGCATGGTGCCGACGCCGTTCGTCTACTTCGCCCGTCACGACCTCGGCGTCGGGCCGGCGGCCATGATCACAGGTTCCCACAACCCGCCGCAGATGAACGGCTTCAAGCTCGCCCTGGGCCCCGGCACGCTCTACGGGTCCGAGATCCAGGAGGTGCAGGCGCTCTGCCGCGGCGCAAAGGCGGGACGCAGGGTCGGCCGCGTCGTCGCGTACGACATCTTCCCCGCCTATCGCCGGCGCATGCGCGAACTGTTTCCCGATGGTCTGGGTGGCCTCGAGGTGGTCGCCGACGCCGGCAACGGCGCAGGCGGACCGTATGCCCCCACGGTGCTCGAGGACCTTGGGCTCAAGGTGCATCCGCTGTTCTGCGAACCGGACGGGCACTTTCCGAACCACCACCCGGACCCGCTCCAGCCGAAGAACATGGCGTCGCTGCAGGCTGAGGTGGTGCGGCGCCGGGCCCAGCTGGGCTTCGCGTTCGACGGCGACATGGACCGGCTCGGGGCTGTGGATGGAGAGGGGCGCGTCCGCGCGGTGGACGAACTCCTGATCCTCTACTGGCGGGACATCTACCCGCGCTATCCGGACAAGCCGACGCTGGTCGAGGTGAAATGCTCGCAGCGCCTCGCCGACGACCTGAGGCGTCTCGGAGCCAGCCCCGAGTTCACGCCGACCGGCCACTCGCTCATCAAGGCCGCGATGCGCGAGGTCGGGGCGGCCTTCGCCGGCGAGCTGTCGGGCCACATCTTCTTCGCCGACCGCTTTACGGGCGACGACGATGCGCTGTACGCAGCGCTCAGGCTGGCCGAGATCTGCGCCCGCAGCGACAGGTCGCTTGCAGATCTCCTCTCCGACCTGCCGCCTGCCTTCGCGACGCCCGAAACGCGCGTCGCCTGCCCCGAGGGATCCAAGGCACGCGTGACGGAGGCCGTGCGGGCCAGCTTCGCGGGCCGCTACCCGCTCGTGACGGTGGACGGCGTCCGCGTGATCTTCGACAAGGCATGGGCCCTCCTGCGGCCTTCGAACACCGAACCCGCGCTGGTCCTGCGGGCGGAAGGCGAGACGGAGGCCGCTCTCGCCTTCGCCAAGTCGGAGATGGAGCAGGCCCTCCGTGCCCACCCCGAGGTGTCGCGTCCCGACTGGTAACTTGCTCGCTCGGGACGTGCAACTTTGCGTCCGAACACGTCCATGCACGCGCGAGGGAGCCTGAGGGACCCCGGACGCACCCTTAGGTTCCCTTCACTCTTTTCTGCCTTAAATCGTCCTGCACGTGTTGCATTCGCCCCGTTTGGTGCTATATTGGTCATGGATCGTCTGTTAGGCGAGGCTACCCGCGAGAGATAGGCTCTTGCCCGGAAACATCGAGAGATGCCCACGGGTGAAACAGTCCCGGTCGAAGCAAGGCCGGAACCAGAGAGCTGGAGCCAGAGCTCCTATGCCGCGAGGTGCTGAAGCTCAACGAGAAGACGCCACTCTTAACTGGGCGTGTTCTCACGCCCAGTTCTCTTATGAAAGGGGGGATCAGGCCGTGGCCGCTGACGATCATAGTAGACGCAGGCTTCGGGATGTCGGACGAGGATGTGGACGGGCGGCATTGCGGCCTGTCCCCCGCTTGCGCGCCGTCTAGCGGCGCATAGCGTAATCTTCGCACGCCTCCCGACGCCGCCGGCACACCGGTCGCGAAGGGAGGCGTGACGCATGGCTTCGGCAAAGTTGGAAAACCAGGCCCTCGAGCTGCCGCGGGAAGTGCGTCAGCGCGCCGAGGACCGGCTCGCACTCCAGTACGCCCGTCAGCACGGCGGCCTCTGGGCCCGCCTTCGCCTGCTGCTGCTGCTGATCGGTCCCGGCATTCTCGTGATGATCGCAGACAACGACGCAGGCGGTGTCATCACCTACGCCCAGACGGGCGCAAGCTACGGGCTCGGGTTCTTCATCCCGTTCCTGGTCGTGATGATCCCCGTGGCGTTCGTCGTCCAGGAGATGACGGTGCGCCTCGGAGCCGTCACGCGACGTGGCCACGCGGAGCTCATCTTCATGCGCTACGGCCGCTTCTGGGGGACCTTCTCCGCCGTTGATCTCGTGATCGCGAATGCGTTGACGCTCGTCACGGAGTTCATCGGCATCGCCGCCGGACTTGCCATCTTCCGGGTGCCGATCGTCCTTTCGGTCGTGCTCGGTCTGGCGGCCGTCTGGGCGGTCACCCTGGTCGGGCGCTACCGGTTGTGGGAGCGCATCTCGCTCTGGGTCGCGCTGCTGAACGTGGTCTTCGTGCCGCTGGCGCTCGCCGCCCACCCGGACTTCGGCGCAGTGGCGAAGAGCTTCCTCACCTGGCACATTGCGGGCGGCGCCTCGGGGCCGTTCCTGATGCTCCTCCTGGCGAACCTCGGCACCACGATCGCGCCCTGGATGCTGTTCTTCCAGCAGTCCGCGGTCGTCGACAAGGGGCTCACGCCGCGCGACGTGCGCTTCGGCCGAATGGACACCCTGATCGGCAGCGTCATCATGGGCGTCGTGGCGATCGCACTCGTCATCCTCTCGGCCACCGTGCTGCACGCCGCCCCCGGCTCGTCCGGCCTGGACATCCACTACATCCTGCGCTCCGTGGGTCGGCACGTCGGCAGTTGGGCCGAGTCCCTCTTCGCCTTGGGGCTCATCGAGGCCGGGCTGGTCGCCGCCATGGCGATCACCGCGAGCACGTCCTGGGCAGCCGGAGAGGCGCTGGGGCTCAAGGTGCGCAGTCTGAACGCCGGCGTAAAGCAGGCCATGCCCTTCTATCTTCCCGGACTCATCGCCGTGACGCTGGCCGCCGCCGTCGTGCTGATCCCCGGCGCGCCGCTCGGCTACCTCAACGTGCTGGTGCAGGTTCTGGCCACCGTGTTCATGCCGGCGGCACTCCTGTTCCTGCTCCTTCTCGTCAACGACCGCGAGGTCATGGGGCGCCACGTCAACAGCCGCCTGCAGAACGTGGCGGCGGTCGGCATCGTCACCCTTCTCGTCGTCATGAACGGCCTCTACGGCATGTCGGTCGTACTGCCGTCGCTCTTCCCGCACTGATCTGACCGAAAGGAGCGGATGGACATGGCCCGCACGCTTACCTACGACAACGAGGCGATCTGGAACGTCGTCCGCGAGGAGTCGCTGCTGCAGGAGCCGCCTGTCTTCCACCGCGTCGATGTCCGCGGCCCGGTCGCCGTCGTCTGGTGGGGCCTGCGCATCTACGTCGTGCTGATGGCCGTCCTCATCGTCGCCGGATTCCTGCACGGCCTGCGCTGATCCCGTGACACCCATGCGAACGGCGGCGGGCAGAGCCCGCCGCCGTTCGCATGGGTGTCAGATGGCCGCGTGCAGGGCCTGCCATAGCGCGTCCTCGATCGGCAGGCGACGGTGGCGCAGCCGGCGGTAGGAGTAGACGCGGCGCGGTCCGCCGAGGTCCGGGCAGGTGGCCTCGGAGAGCCGCCCCGCGTCGACCTCCCAGGCTACCGACATCTGCGAGAGCACAGCCACGCCGAGTCCGGCGGCGACGGCGCGCTTGACCGCCTCGTTCGACGCGAGCTCCATCACCGGCCTCGGCTCGTAGCCGAGCGCACGCTGCAGGACGAGCCGGGTGTGCGATTCGCTCTCGCGCAGAACGAGCGGCGCCGCCCCCAGCTCGGCGATGCGCCAGTCCCGCCCCGCGCGGCTGTCGCCCGCTGGCAACACCACGCGCATCTCGTCGAGGCCCAGGTTGCCGATCTCGAACGCACCTTGCCACGGCGCGGCATCCAGGTTGCCCATCGCCACGGCGACGTCGATCGCCCCGCTGTCGAGCAGTTCGTGGAGCGCCGCCGGATTCTCGACGCTAAGTTTGATCTGGACGCTCGGATACTCACGCACGAAGCCCGCGAGCCGGTAGGGGAGGAGATAGCTCGACGGCGTCGCGCTCGCCCCGATGCGCACCGGCCCGCCGCCGCCGCGCATGAGCGCCATCGCGCGGTCCAACCCCTCGATGCCCGCCAGGACGCGGTCGGCGTGCCTCAGCAGTTCCTCGCCGGCGACGGTGAGCCGAACGCGCCGGTGCGTCACCTCGACAAGCGGAACACCGAACTCCCGCTCCAGAGCACGCACCTGCATGCTGATGGCGGGCTGGCTGCGACCCAGGGCCTCGGCGGCGGCGGTGAAGGTCTGGCTCTGCGCCACCACCTGGAAGATGCGCAACTGGCCGAGCTGCAAGCTCCTCACTCCGATAAAGCATCCTTATGGTAAGGCGAAGATACTATAGCATTTTTCTTTCCCCGTGGATGCACTATGCTCTTTGTCATGCAAAGCAACGCGGGGCGAATCGAGACAGGTCTTGCCGAGCGTCCTTGGCTCGCGGTGGCGACCGTCTGTCTTGGCGCCGCGATGGCGGCGATCGATGCCAGCATCGTCAACGTGGGCCTGCCGACCATGCAGCACTACTTCAAGACGACGACCAGCAACATCGCCTGGGTCTCCCTCACCTACCTTCTGGTGCTCACCACCATCGTCGTGCTGGCCGGGCGCATGGCCGACGGCATCGGCCGTTCGCGCATGTACCGGGCAGGCTTCCTCGTCTTCGGCATCGCCTCCGCAGGCTGCGGGTTCGCGCCGAGCCTCGGCGTCCTCCTCGTCTCCCGGCTCGTCCAAGGAGTCGGGGCGGCTATGCTGCAGGCCAACTCGGTCGCGATCGTGACGTCCTCCGTGCCGGCGTCGATGCGCGGCAGGGCGATCGGCGTCCAGGGCGCGGCGCAGGCCGTGGGGCTGGCCATCGGACCCGCCGTCGGCGGACTCTTGATCGCCGCGTTCTCCTGGCGCGCCATCTTCCTCGTCAACCTGCCGATCGCCGCGATCGCACTGATCGTCGCGCCGTTCACGCTGCCGAAGGATGCGCACCATCACAGCATGCCGCACATCGACGGCATGTCGTCGGTGCTGCTCGCCGTCGCGCTGGTGCTCGCGCTGTTCACGCTGAACCCGTCGATCCCCGGCCATCAGTTCTGGTACCTCGAACTCGCGGTCGCCGTCGTGCTCGCCTACATCTTCGCCCGGCGGCAGGGCAGCGTCGCGACGCCACTGATCGAACCCGGACTCGTCAAGATCCTCAACGTCACAGGCGGCGTTCTTTTGGGCGTCCTGTCGTTCAGCGTGCTTTACGGGGTGCTCTTCCTCGCACCGTACTACCTGCAGGAGGTGCGTCACCTGCCAGCTGGCCGCATGGGGCTCCTGGTCACGGCCATCGCCCTCGCCATGACCGCCGTCGCGCCCTTTGCCGGCACCTTGGCGGACCGCTTCGGCAACCGCAAGGTGGCGGTCGGCGGCCTGGTCGTCCTGGCGGCCGGCACGGTGGCGATCTTCCTCTGGACGCCGCTCATGGCCTTTGCCTGGACAGTGCCCGCGATGGTGCTGATCGGTGCCGGCGCGGGCGTCTTCACGCCGCCCAACAACAGCTCCGTCATGGGCAGCGCGCCCGCGGAGCACCTGGGCGTCACAGGCGGCCTGCTCAACATGGGCCGCTCGATCGGCATGAGCCTCGGCGTGGCCCTCGCCGCCAGCATCTTCGAGATGGCGGCCAAGCAGGGCGGCGTCTACCATGGATTCCGCGAAGCGATGCTGATGCTGCTTGTCATATCGGTGGTCGCGCTCGTGCTGCAGTGGTTCATGCCGAAGGACACGGGCAGCGCTGGCCACGACATGCCCTTCCTCCCCGACTGAATCGCAGCCTGGGGTCTGCTCCGGCAAGCCAAGCTAGGCGTGGGCGACCAGGGTGAAGAGCAGGAGCAGAGACAGCGCAAGCGCCACCTCCTGCCGTCCCATGCGGTTCATCTCAAGCCAAGGCCGGCCGCTGCCTAGCCAGAGGTACGCCCGCACCATCTGCGGCAGCAGCGGCACCGCGGCCCAGATCGGCAGATAGCCGAACAGGCTCACGACCACGACGCCGACCGTGATGAGCGAGGCCGACCCCGCCAGCAGGATCGTGCCCTGGCGCACCTCCGCGTGGTCCATGTCGGTGCGGGCCGCGACGATCTGCAGCCGCAGGAAGGCTACGCCGTAGAGGAAGTGCAGGACAAGCCCCAGGTATACGATCCACATCGCCATGTCGGGCATGAGCCCGAGGGCCAGCCAGGTGCCCGGCACCACGAGCAGGAGGCCCCATGTGGCCACGAGCTCGCGCAGGGTCCGCCAGCGCTCGCCCCAGAAACCGAGCAGGATCGCCACCGCATAGAAAGGCGCCGCCAGGAGCGGCAGGAGGTAGATCGCGGCGTTGTGGGCGTTCGCGGCTGCGAAACTGCCGCAGGCGCCCGACACGAGGAGTTCGCCCAGGAAGACGCCGAGATAGCGCCATGCCGCAGGGCCATGTGTGCGAAGGAGCCGCTCCAGCGGCTCCTTCGCACACAGCAGCATCATCATGGCGGGCAGCAGCCACAGGGCGGCCGGCGTCAGCGCGTCCGCCACGGCCAGGGTGGTGACGTAGCCCGTCACCAGCATCGACCATGCGCCGTACTCGCGCGGCATGAGCCACCAGAGCCCTTTGCGCGGGGGTGCCGCGGCCGCGAGCGCCTGTGCCGTATACACGCCGAGGCCTCAGTCCCGCACCCGGCTGGCGTCCGCCTGATACTGCTCGAGGAAATGGATCACGTCGCGCGTGATCGGACTCGGCGTCGACGAGCCCGCGGTGACGCCTACCGTCCTCTTGCCCTCCAGCCAGCGCGGATCGATGTCGTCCACGCCGTCGACGAGGTAGGCCGGGCGTCCGGCCTGCTCACGCACCACCTGGACGAGGCGGTTCGAGTTGTTCGAGCGGGTGTCGCCGACCACGATCACCAGATCGCACTGCTCGGCCTGGCGCACGGCGGCCTCCTGGCGCAGCTGCGTCGCGAGGCAGATCTCGTTAAAGACCTCGATCTGCGGGTAGCGGCGCCTGAGCTCCTGGATCGTCGCCTCAGTGTCCCAGCGCGAGAGCGTGGTCTGCGTCACCACCGCGAGCTTGCGGCCTTCAAGGTCGAGGTTCTGGGCGTCCTGGGCCGTCTCGATCAGGCGGACGCTCTCGGGCGCCTCGCCCATGGCCCCTTCCGGCTCCGGGTGACCGCGGCGTCCGATGTAGAGGATCAAGTACCCGGCGTCGGCCAGGGTGCGGATGAGATCGTGGGTCTTCGTGACGTCGGGGCAGGTGGCGTCGACCACGTCGAGCCCCCTTTCCGCCGCGCGCTTGCGCACGAGCTGCGAGACGCCGTGAGCGGTGAACACCACGGTGCCTTCGCTGACGCGCTCCAGAAGCTCGAGCCTGTTCTCGCCGTCGAGGGAGATGACGCCGTATCGGTCCAGTTCCTCGACCGCGTGCCGGTTGTGGACGATCAGGCCGAGGACGAAGATCGGCTTGCGCGTCTTCGGGTCCTCCGCCACCTGCCGAACCAGCTTCATGGCGTCGACGACGCCGTAGCAGTAGCCGCGCGGCGTGATCCTCACGACTTGCACGGGCGATCTCCCCCTCGTCAACGTGCGAGCGCGCGTCTGGCCCACTCGTGGGCGTAATAGGTGATGATGAAGCGGGCTCCCGCCCGCTTGAGTGCGACAAGCGATTCCTGCACGACCTGGTCGCGGTCGAGCCAGCCACGCTCGGCGGCCGCCTCAAGCATCGCATATTCCCCGGACACTTGGTAGGCCCCGACCGGCACCTTGGCCTCGCGGGATACGGCCGAGAGCACGTCCAGGTACGGCATGCCCGGCTTCACCAGCAGCATGTCCGCTCCCTCGTCGATGTCGAGCGCGGCCTCGCGCAGGGCCTCGCGCCCGTTGCGGTAGTCCATCTGGTACCCGGAGCGGTCTCCGTGCTGAGGTGCCGAGCCGGCCGCCTCGCGGAAGGGGCCGTAGAACGCCGACCGGTACTTGACGGCATACGAGAGGATGGCCGTGCCGCCGTAGCCCGCGGCGTCGAGACCTGCCCGAAGGGCGGCGACGCGGCCGTCCATCATGTCGCTCGGTGCGATCACGTCGGCTCCCGCCTCGGCCTGGCTGACGGCGGCCGCCGCCAGCAGCGGCAGGGTCTCGTCGTTGTCCACCGTGCCATCTTCGCGCAGCACGCCGCAGTGACCGTGATCCGTGTACTCGCAAAGACAGGTGTCGGCGATCACGAGGAGTTCCGGCACCGCCTGCTTGATGCGGCGCGTCGCGTCCTGCACGGGCGCGTCGAGGCGCGCCGCCCAGCTCCCTGCGGCGTCCTTCTGCGGCGGGATGCCGAAGAGCAGCACCGCAGGCACACCAGCCCGATAGATCTTCTCGGCCTCGACCGCCGCCTCGTCGGGCGAGAGGTGCTCCTGTCCCACCAGCGCGGCGATCGGGCGTCGCACACCCTGTCCCGGCACGATGAAGAGCGGCTGGACAAGATCCTTCGCCCTCAGGTCCGTCTCGGCAACCAGGTCACGCATCATGCGGCTCTGGCGCAGCCGCCTCGGTCGCTCGATCAGGTTCATCGATCCCACTCCTTCGCGCATCAAGCCGTCGGGCTCCCGAGCACCCGTTGCAAGGCTTCCAGGATGCCGGCGAGTCCGGGCGATGCCGACTGCGCAGCCAGCCTGAGTCCGAGGTCGAGACATGCATCGCCGGTCGTCGGACCGATCGCCACCACCGGCACACCGTCCAGGTAGCCGTGCGGCAGGGCGTTCACCGTCCCCTGCACCGCCGAGGGGCTGTAGAAGAGCACCGCGTCCGGCGGGCCGTGCCGCAGGAGAGCCGCCACCTCCCGCGCGTCGGCGCCGGGCAGGGTGCGGTAGATGGGTATGGCGTCGACCTGAAGGCCAATGTCCAAGAGTGCCCGGAGCAGGCCGGCGTCGATCGGATCTGGACCAAGCAGCAAGCCGCGGTCACCTGGCCGAACCCTGCCTGCCAGCTGTCTCGCAATCCCCGCGGCCGTACCCTCGCGAGCGATTTCAGCCATGAGTCCCCGCGACCGCAGTGCAAGAGCGGTGGCCGCTCCGACGGCCATGAGCCGCGCATCGCCGAGGCGCCGCACGTCGATCGCCTTCTGATCCAGTGCCGCAACGAAATTCAGCACGGCATTCTGGCTCGTGAAGAGGATGTAGCGGTAGGTGCCGACGCGCTCCAGCGCCGCCTCCAGAGACCGCTCGTCGAGGGCCGGCGCGATGCGCAGCGCGGGCAGAAGCTCTGGTTGCGCACCGCGCAGACGCAGTGCGCCCAGGACTGCTCCGGCTTGCGCCGCCGCGCGCGTCACGAGCACCCGCCGCCCCGAAAGGGGCGGCGGTGGCAGGGCCGGGCCCGACGGGCCGAGCGTCGGCAGGCTGACGGCCGCGTGGCCCCGTACGAGGAAGGCCGCTGCCTCGTCCGCCAGGTCCTCGCCGCGGTCGTACAGTCGCGCCACGACGCCGCCTTGCCGCAGCATCGCGGTCGTTGGAGCCAGACGCTGCGCCTGGGGGTGGAGGTAGAGGTCGAGCGCAGGCGGCAGCGGTAGGCTCGCGGCGACGATGAGCGCAGAGTCCAGGAGGTCAGGCAGCAGCGGCGTCGCGCCGGGGTCCCAGTACGCGTAGAAGATCTCAGCGGCCATCGCCCAAGCCCCCCGCCAGGATGCGCCCTGCGCCGCCCAGCAGCAGTTCCCTCGCTGCCCTGCGGCCGAGTTCGGCCGCCTTTGTGCCTTCGAGCGTGATCCGCATGGCCGTGCCGCCGTCTGGAGCGAACACGCCGGCCGCAAGGCTCAGCACCCGCCCGCGGCGCCGCGCCAGGGCACCCACGGGCACGCTGCAACCGCCACCGAGCTCCGTCAGCAGCGTGCGCTCGCAGAGGGCGAGCTGCTCGGTCGGGCGGTGGCTCAGGCGCCGCAAGACGGGCAGGAGGTCCCGGCGGCCCGCGGCGGCCTCGATGGCGATGATGCCCTGTGCGGGAGCGCCGAGCACCGTCTCCGGCTCCAGGTACTGTGCAATGGCTTGCGCGCGGCCGTCGCGCAGCAGGCCGGCGGCGGCCATGATGAGCGCGTCGAAGTCTCCGTCCGCGAGCCGGCGCAGGCGGGTGCCGACGTTGCCGCGCAGGTCGAGCACCTTGAGATCCGGCCGCAGGTGCAGCAGCTGCGCCCGCCGGCGGGGGCTCGACGTGCCGATGCGCGCGCCGTACGGCAGGCGATCGAAGGTGCGTCCCGCAGCAGCGACCAGCGCGTCCCGCGGATCCTCGCGCGGCAGAAGCGCCGCAATGCGCAGTCCCGACGCCAGAGCGGTCGGAAGGTCCTTCAGGCTGTGCACGGCCACATCGGCATCGCCGCGGCGCAGCATGCCCTCGATCTCCCGCGTGAAGACACCCTTGCCGCCAATGCGGCTGAGGGCCACATCCTGGCGGATGTCCCCCTCTGTCTCGACCGCGACGTAGCGTACCGTCACATCCGGCTGCACGGCGATCAACGCGGCTGCAAACAGCTCGGCCTGACGCCTGGCCAGGGGACTGCGCCGGGAGGCGACGCGGATCTCCACTTCTACACCCCCAGCATGACGAGATCAGGCGCCCCCCGCGGAGGCCGCCTGGCCCAGGTCTTCACCTGTGCGGGACGAGCGTCGCTCTGTGCCGCTCGACGGTCAGGCCTCCTGAGGCCAGTCGGGGCCGTCGAGACGGAAGATCTCCGCCGCGAGGCGCAGACAGCTCTCTCCGTCCTCGCGCAGGGCACACTCCTTGAGCGCGAGCGTCGGGTCGTTGAGGAGCTTGTTGACGATGCGCGAGGCGAGCTGCTCGATCACCTGCCGCTCCCCTTCGGGCATGTCGCCGAGGCGGTGGAACGCACGCCTCAACTCCGCCTCACGCACCTCCTCCGCCTTGCCGCGCAGGGACCGGATCAGTGGCAGGGCCTGGCGCTCGCAGCGGCGCCGCTCGAAATCGGCGGCGGCGGCGAGGACGATGGCCTGGGCGGCCTCCGCCTCACGCAGGCGCACCTGGCGCTGCGCGAGGCTGATCGCCGCGAGGTCGTCGAGGCTGAAGAGCTCGACACCTCCCAGCGCGCCGCAGGCAGGCTCGATGTCGCGCGGCACCGAGAGGTCCACCAGCACCATGCGGCGGCCGCCCCGCCGGCGCATGGCTTCCTTGAGATCACGCGCATAGAGCACCTCGTGCGGAGCGCCGGTCGAGCTCAGGACGACGTCCGCACGGGTGAGGTAGTCGTCCACCTCAGACCAACCCGCGGCCACGCCGCCGAACTGCTTCGCGAGGGCAGCCGCCCGCTGGCGCGTGCGGTTGGCGATCACGATGCGCACGTCGGCCGCCTCGCGCAGGTGCTGGCAGCAGAGCTGCGCCACCTCGCCCGCGCCAATCAGCAGCACCGTTCTGCCGGCGAGATCGGGAAACGACCGTCGCGCCAGGGCCACAGCCGCACTGCCGACCGAGACCGGGTGGTGGTCCATGCCGGTCTCACGGTGCGCTCGCTTCGCGGCGCTCAGCGCGGACTGCACCAGCATGCTCAATTCCTTGCCGACCGCCTCCGCCGCGGCGGCCTGGTTGAATGCCCGCTTGATCTGGCCGAGGATCTGTGTCTCGCCCACGAGCTGCGCCTCGAGGCCCGCCGCCACCAGGAAGAGATGGCGCACCACGTCCTGCCCGTCCAGGCGATAGACAAAGCGCGCCAAGACTGCAGGAGGTGTCGCCGTCACGTCCGCGAAGGCCGCCTGCAGCCGGGGCGCCACCGCGTCGACGACGCCGTGGGCGTAGATCTCGCTGCGATTGCAGGTATGCAGCACGAAGGCCTCATCGGCAACCTCCAGCACCTGCCGGTAGACCTCCTCGACGTGCGGCTCCAAGGTCAAGCGGCCGCGCATCTCGAGATCGGTCCCCTGATGGCTCAGTCCGAGGAAGGTCCAGCCTGTCTTCATTCCGCTGCAACTCCCCGATGCACGGCGACAGATCCCAGCGTCAAGGGCCACGCCTCGACCGTCTGGAACCCCGCCGCGCGATAGAGATCGGCAAGAGCGGTGCGGCCCGGAAACCGGCGATGCGACTCGGGCAGCCAGGCGTAGGCGGCGCCGCCGCGGCCCGCAAGGCGTCCGAGCACCGGTACGATGCCGTAGAAGAACATCTTGAAGCCGATGAAGGCCAGAGGATTCGTCGGCCGCGACACCTCGAGCGACAGGGCGCGCCCGCCGGGGCGCAGGACGCGGCGCATCTCCTTGAGGGCGCCGGGCAGGTCCGGGAAGTTGCGCAGCCCGAAGCCGCACGTGACGAGGTCGAAGCTTGCGTCGGCGAACGGAAGCTTCAGGGCGTTCGCCTCGACGAGCTCGATGCGCGTCGCAAGTCCATGCTCTGCAATCTTGCGCTCGGCGACGGAGAGCATCTCGCGGCTCAGGTCGAGGCCGGTCACGTGGATACCGGGTTCCATCTGCGCGATCATGATCGCGAGATCGCCGGTACCCGTCGCGATGTCGAGACAGCGCTCACCGGGCCCTGGCGACACGAGCGCGAGGAACCGGCGCTGCCACCTGCCCCACTGGCCGAGGGTGATGACGCGGTTCATCGGGTCGTACACCTGCGCGATATCGCCAAAGATGCGGCGGATCTTGGCGTCATGCGGTTCGTGGCGGGCCAAGTGGGCGCCTCCCATGGTCAACTTCCCCGCGGTGGCCGTGTCGGATCCTGCGCGAGCACATAGACGCGCTGACCGGAAGCCGGATCCTGCCAGACGTCGACGGTGCGGCGGCTCGTAGGGTCGACGAACCGCTCGCCGGTGAACACGTAGCCTTCGGGCGGATCGCTCAGTTCCGCGCGATACCGCGGACCGACGAGTAAGCCGGCGAGGATCAGGACGATGCCCATGAAGCCCAGGTAGACATCCGCAAACGCCCCGGTCATCAGAAAGAGGATGATGCCGGCCACGAGGCCGAGCCCACCTAAGAGCAGAAACCAGCGATTACGCATGACGAGATGCCTCCGACGGCAACCCGGCCGATTCCTTGCACAGTGTAGCACAGGAGCGGCCGATGCGCGGTGTCTGACCACTCGCCAAGTGCTGGTCCATGCGCTATATTGGGCCCACCAGATTTGGTACCTGGACTTTCCTGCATTGCGAGGCAACCCATGTTCCCAAGACGACTTCGGCCGGTCGCCGGCCTCGCGGTCCTCTTGCTGCTGCTCGGCGGCTGCGGCACGGGGAGCGCCAAAGCCCCGCACAAGCAGGCGAAGACGCACAAGTCGAAGGCAAAGGGACCTGTCAGCACAGGTACCCCGATCGCCATCGACGGCTACACCGCTTACCTTTCTGCGGATGTGCTCGCGAACACGCCTGGTCTCGCGGCGGCCCTGACGCCGTATGGGCTCATCTGGAGTTCCTATGCGGACTCGGTCGACGAGGCGGGCAGCTTCCTGATGCAGCAACCGTACGCCATCGAGATCTCGCCGTCGCCCGGCAGCGGCCCCTTGGCCGGCAGCGGGCGCCTCATCGCGGAGATCCCCGCGAGCTCGGCCGGCCAGGCCGCCGAGCTGCACTTCGTCGGTGCCACAGGACCCTACCTGGGCTTCACGCTCGACATCGCCGGGTCCGCAACCACACTCGACGCCGGCATGCTCGACCTCCTGACAGGCAAGGTGACCATGCTTCCCGCGGGCCTCGCCACCAATGCCGGCATCGTGGTCGGCGGCGACCGGATGGGCATTTTGGCACCTACGGCGACGTACGTGTTCGACCCGCAGACTGGCAGCATCACGACCTATCCGCTTGCCGCCGGAACGAACCTGTGGGCAGACCTGGCATACGGCCAGCCGATCGGCTCGACCGACGTGCCGGACCCGGCCGAACCGGGAGTTGCCGCCTATGCAGCCGGCAGTTCCCTGATCTACGCGCCGCCCGGCTGGCGGGAAGCCAGCGAGCAGTTGGGCGGAGACTTCACGATCTGGCGCATCGTAGACCCTGCGGACCCTGCCGCCTTCGTGGAAGTGGAGGCTGCCCCCTGCGTCGGCTGCAGCGTCGTCAGCCTCACGGCAGGGGCACTGCCTGCGCCGCAGGTGACGCTGCCGGACGGCACCGGCACGCCGGACATCGTGCAGCACTGGCTTACCGACTACGCCGTCGGCTACGAGGGTACCGCCCCCGGCTATCACTATCCGGTCTGGGGCCTCGCGATCGCCCCCAGGCCAGGCCAGAGCGGCTTCGAGGAGGTCGTGGTCACACTGCCTTCCTCCGAAGCCAAACTGGCCCGGGCCATTATCGCAAGCTATCCCCTGCCGCGCTGATCCAGGCCAAGGCGCAGACCCGTCTGGCTCGTGTCGAATGGACCGAAGGCGTCGAGATCGCGGCGAAAGGCCGCACTCGCAAGCGTGTCGCCAAGTCGCTGCACCGCGTCGGCAGGCACGGCCTCCCTCTGCCACCATAGCTCGCACGTCTCCACGCTGAGCGGCAGGAACGAGAGCGAGAACGCGGCAGCGGCCGCGCCGCTGGCTATGCCGACATCGGCCGCGCCCTGCGCGACGGCGTCCGCAACCTCCCAATGGCCGGGGAGTTCCTGCCCGTACCCGTCCACGTCCGTCGGCCTGATGCCCGCCTCCGCCAGCAGCCGGTCGAGGAGGCGCCTGGCTCCTGAGCCCTCTTCCCGATTCACGAGGCGCAGCCCTGGCATCCCGAGATCGGCAGGGCCGCCGAAGCGGGACAGGCCGCGCCGCATGACAAACCCCATCTCCCAGCGCGACAGCAGGAGCTGGTCGCTGCCCGCCGGCGGTCGTGGGCGCTCCTCACCGTGCGTCCAATGCACCGCGGCGAGATGTGTGCGCCGGGCCGAGAGCTGGGCCTGTGCGGCTCCGCTGCCCGCCGAGAACCAGAAGGCGCGCAGCCCCCTGCCCTGCAGATGGTCCGCGAGCAGGCCCAGCGCAGGATCGCAGCCGGCCAGGAACAGCGTGTCACGTCGCGCCTCCGCGAACCGATGAACCGTCAGGCGCCCCGCGTCGTCCACCTCGGCCAGGCCGTCGGCCGTGGCTGTGGGCCAGCGATAGGCGCCGAGCTGCGCGATGCCGCGCAGCACCTCGTGCTCGCCGATGACGGCCGACAGCACCCGCGTCGGGCCGGTACACGACAGGAGTGCGACATCGGGCGCGTCATCCGGCGGAAGGGCAAAGATGTCGTCCACGGGCCGATCGAGCGCCCTTGCCAGACGCAGGGCGACCTCCAGGCTGGGGCCGTAATCGCCAGCCTCGATCGCGCCGATGGTCTGCCTGGTGAGACCGGCCCTGTGCGCCAAGGCCTGTTGCGTCAGACCCAGCTCAAGGCGCATGTCGCGCAGGCGGCTGCGAATCGGCGACATGGGCATCCTCCTCGTCTGCCTCTGTGCAAAGTCTAGCATACATTTCTGTCAAGCATTCTTGCGTGTCCGCGCCAGCAGACGTATGGTAGAGGCATCTCCTGCCTGGAGGTGCCTTTATTGCACACTCGTCGACTGGTTCCTGCCCTTTTGGCACTACTCGCCGTCGGAGTAGCTGGCTGCGGGTCGGCCGCCACGAAGTCCCCTGCTAAGCCGAGCCGCGTCTCGGTCGCCTATGCCGGCTCCCTCGACTACATGAACGACCAGGTGATCGGACCGGCCTTCGCCAAGGCGACCGGCATCGCGTACAGCGGCCGCGGCGGCGGCTCCTGGGCGTTGGCCCACGAGATCCAGGGCGGCGTCATTCAAGCCGACGTCTTCGAGAGCTTGGGCACCGGACCGATCGCGGCGCTGGCGCCGAAACAGGCCAGCTGGGCGATCGGCTTCGCGAGCAGTCCCCTGGTGGTCGCCTACAACCCGAAGAGCCGCTTCGCGGCCCAGTTCAAGGCCATCGCGCAAGGTGCCAGGCCCATGCGCGACCTCTTCACCTTGCTCGCCACGCCCGGGCTGCGCCTCGGTCGCACGAATCCGGCCACGGATCCCCAGGGCCAGACCTTCTACCTGATGGTGGAACTCGCCCAGCGCATCTATCACCTGCCTGCCGGCACGGCGCAGCGCATTCTGGGCGCGTGGAACAACCCACAGGAAGTCTTCTCGGAAGAGGGCCTGCCGACCCAGCTCCAGGCGGGAGGTCTGGACGCCGCCTCCGCCTTCCTGCCGCAGGCGCAGCAGCTCAAGCTGAGCTACATCGTCCTGCCGGCGCAGCTCGACTTCGCGAATCCCGCCGACCTCCCGCTCTACTCATCCGTCTCGATGACGATTCCGCAGGTCGGGACGGTGCACGGACAGGTCTCGATGCTGGCCCTTACGGTGCTGCGCGGCAAGAACCAGGCAGCCGGCGACGCCTTCGCGCAATTTGCCCTCGCCAAGGCGCAAGATCACCTCTGGCGGAGTCAGGGATATGAGCTGATCCCGCCAGTTGTCTGGGGTGCGAAGAGCGACATTCCCAAGGGGCTGCCCAAGTAGCGGTCCCTTGGCTCGGGCCACCTCAGGTCCATCGCTAGCGGAGGCTGCGCCCAGCCCCCAGCGAACGCGGTTGCCCACCGCCCGACACCGTCGTGCCGCTCGGACCTCTACCCTGCTGGACCGCTGCGTAGAGGACCGCCCAGGGCGGACGGGTCGCCCTAGCGAAGAACTCCGCCGCCGAAATGCAGTGTGTAGACGATCCTTTTGTCCAGGCTGATCTGCTCCTCGCCGTGAAACCTCTCCAGTCCACCTTCGGCACTGGAGGTATAGCGAAAAAGCCCCCGCTCGAAGACAGGCGGGCCGCGGAATGCGTGCTGCTCCGAGACGTTGCGCAGGGCCTCGCGCAAGAAGGCGTAGATCGCCTGGATGGCCTCCTGCTCCACCACGTCCACGCCTGCGCCCCCTGCGTAGCTCATGGACCAACATGGTTCACCGTCGGCGTACACGGTCTCCTGACCGACGAAGAAGGCACCTCCGACGTACACGTCGCGGTAAAGCAGGCTTCGGTCGCCATATTCCAGCTGATGGAATCCTGGCAGGAGGGGGCGCACAGTGGCGTCGTCGCCTTGTGCCGCGTAGGTCCGGCGTTTGGCCTCGACCAGGAACGGCGCGATAGACCGCACCCTCGCCTCTAGCTCAGCTTCACGGCCGTGCCGTAGGCCACGACCTCTGTCATCGTCTGGCCGATCTCCGACGAGTCGAAGCGCATCGCGACCACGGCGTCGGCCCCGATCTTGCCGGCATTTTCAAGCATGCGGTCCACCGCCTGACGCCGCGTGTCCTCGAGGAGCCTCGTGTACTCGTGGATCTCGCCGCCGCCCAGGCTGCGCAGGCTGGCGAGGATGTTGCCGCCGAGTCCCTGGCTACGCACCACGACGCCGAACACCGTGCCGAGCGTCTCCGTGATCTCGTGCCCCGCAACTTCGAACGCTGTCGTCACAACCATCGCCATTGCTAGAACCCCCGATCGGAACTGTGCTTGGTGATCAGCCGCTGCTGCGGGAAGAGGTGGCGCACTGCGCTGTCCACCGCAAGGCCCACCTCGCCGAAGCCAAGTGCGATCAGCCTCTGCTTGCCCGGATACGTCGCCACGTCGCCCGCCGCGAAGATGCCGTCCACGCCTGTGCGCATGCCCCAGTCCACCTGGATCTGACCGCCCCGGATCGGCAGGCCCCAGCTCTTGATCGGTCCCAGGTCGGTCCTGAAGCCGATGCAGATCAGCACCTGGTCGACCGGGATGCGCTCGCACGCATCCGACCCCACGGGGCAGACGACCACCTCCTGCACCCGGCCTTCACCCTCGATGCTGCGCAGCTCCCACGGCTGGCGATACCAGATGCCGGAGTTCTGCATCCGCCGGACCGACTCCTCGTGCGCCTGCCACTCGGGCAGGTTGTGCACGAGCCGCACGTCCGCCATCGGCGCCAAAGTATTCGCCCAGTCGAGCGCAGAGTCCCCGCCGCCCACGACGAGGATGCGCCTGGCGGCGAACCGTCCGAGGTCATCGACGATGTAATCGACGCCGCGGCCTGCGAACTCCTCCTCGCCCTGCACGCCGATCCGGCGCGGGCGGAAGGCACCAAGGCCTGCGGCGATCACCACGGAGCGGGCCCGGCGCTCGCCGTCACTCGTCTGCAGCCGGAAGACGTCGTCCTCAGGCGTGAGCGCAAGCACCTGCTCCCCGAGAGAGATGGCCTGACCGTCCTTGAGGCACTGCTCCTCGAGCCGCGCGACCAGGTCACGCCCTCTGACGCGAGGCATGCCGCCGATGTCGAAGATCTCCTTGTCGGGATAGAGCGACGTCACCTGCCCGCCGAGTGCCGGCAGACTCTCGAAGAGGCGCGCCTGCACCCCCCGCATGTGCGCGTGGTAGAGGCCGAACAGGCCGCACGGACCGCCACCGATGATCGCGATGTCATCCACGCAGGCCACGAAACTCCTCCTAAGCTGGGAACGCTCCTTCCATACTAGGCCCGTACGGCCATATGGTCCACCACCTATGGACCGATATGATTCGCTGTTTGGCCGGGGTGTGTCTGCCGCATGGCCCACTTTCGTCGCAGGTAGCAGGGCTGCCAGGCGATGCCGTGCGCCAGGCCCGCCGCGATTCCACTGCGCCGCCTGCGGGGTCCTCGCGTACGGCAAGCGGCACGCTGACGTCGGACATCCGGCAGAGGCATCCTGGTCGCCTAATGGCCCCCCATGAAGTCCTGCTGCGCCGCCGCTCCGGTGATCAGCCGCGCGGCCCGCTCGAACGTGACGTACGCGTAAGCCCAGCGCCAGAGCACCACCACGCGGTTGTCGAAGCCGATCAGGTAGAGGATGTGCACGAACAGCCACGCGAGCCAGGCCGGGAACCCCGTCAGGCGCACGCCGCGCACGTCCGCGACGGCGGCACGCCGCCCGATCGTCGCGAGCACCCCCCGGTCCCTGTAGCGAAATGGCGTCGTGGGCTGACCACCGATGCGTCGCGCGATGTTCCGGGCGGCCGTGCGGCCCTCCTGCATCGCCACGGGCGCGAGGCCGGGGAGCGGGCGTCCGTCCGACCCAGGCACCAGCGCGAGGTCGCCGACGACGAATACCTCCGGGTGGCCCGGCAGGGAGAGATCCGCCGCGACCTCCACCCGGCCGGCGCGATCCGCCGGATCGGCGAGAGACCGTCCGAGCGGCGACGCCTCCACGCCCGCGGCCCAGATCACGGTGCGACTCGGGATCCACGTGTCGCCAAGCTGCACGCCATCCGCCGACACGCCGGTCACGGGGGTGCCGAGCCGCACCTCGACGCCCATGGCGGTCAGCTCCTGCATGGCTTTCGTGCTCAGTTGTGCCGGGAACCCTGGCAGCACCCGGGGACCCGCCTCGACCAGGATGATGCGCGAGGATGCCGGATCGATGTGCCGAAAGTCGCGGCGCAAGGTGCGGCGGGCGATTTCTGCGATCGCACCGGCCATTTCGACGCCCGTCGGACCGCCGCCCACTACGACGAAGTCGAGGAACGCGGGCAGGAGGCTGGCATCGGTGCAGCGCTCGGCCTCCTCGTAGGCCATGTAGATGCGCCGGCGGATGGCCAGCGCGTCATCGATCGTCTTGAGGCCAGGTGCGTCCGCCTCCCACTCCCCATGCCCGAAGTAGGCGTGGCGTGCACCCGTGGCGACGACGAGATAGTCGTACGAGAGGCGCCCCTGGCCATGCACCACCTCTCGCCGCTCGAGATCGACTGCCTGGACGTCCATCAGCAGAACGTCGGCGTTTTGCTGGCTGCGCAGGATACGGCGGATCGGGGCTGCGATCTCCTCGGTCGAGAGACCGCCCGTTGCCACCTGATAGAGCAGCGGCTGGAACAGGTGGTAGTTGTTGCGATCGCACAGCGTGACGAGCACAGGCGCGTCGCGCAAGGCCATCGCCGCATAGAGTCCGCCGAAGCCACCGCCTACGACGACGACCCTGGGCCTTGTCTCAGCCATCGGAAACCGCCTCCCCCAACAAGGGACGCCCCGGGCATTCCCGCCCGGGGCGTCCACGCTGGGATCTACTTGTGCAGCTTGCGCACGAGTCCGCCGAGCGGATCCCAGTAGACGTCCGCGACGCGCTCCTTGAGCGGGATGATGCCATTGTCCGTGATGTCGATGCCCTGCGGGCAGACGACGGTGCAGCACTTCGTGATGTTGCACATGCCGACGCCTGCGGCGCCCTTGAGCAGTTCCAGCCGGTCGCCGGTGTCGAGCGGGTGCATCTCGAGTTCGGCGATGCGGATCATGAGGCGCGGGCCCCAGTAGCGGTCCTTCGCGTCATGGTCGCGCAGCACGTGGCAGACGTTCTGGCAGAGGAAGCACTCGATGCAGTTGCGGAACTCCTCGATGCGATCCACGTCCCGCTGCTGCAAGGTGAACGGCGCCTTGATCGCGGGCTGGAAGGCAGGTACCTGCCTGAGCCTGTCATAGTTCCACGAAACGTCGGTGACAAGGTCCTTGATCACAGGGAAGCTGTGCATCGGCCGCACGTGGATGACCTCGCCGACATACTCGTCGACGCGCGTCTTGCAAAGCAGCTTCGGCGAGCCGTTGATCTCGGCGCTGCAAGAGCCGCAGTGGGCAGCCTTGCAGTTCCAGCGCACGGCAAGATCCGGTGCGTCATGGGCCTGGATGAAGTGCAGCGCGTCGAGAACGACCATGCCGGTCTCGATCGGCACCTTGTACTCGACTTCCTTGCCGCCGCTCTTGTCACCGCGGTATACGCTGAGGGTGATCTCATCAGGCATGGCCGACTACTCCTTCCTGGCCGAGTTCGCGAGGCCCGGGGCTACGCCCCGGCTGAAGAGGGCAGCCAGCTCCTCCGACATCTGCGGTACGGGCTCGGGACGCACCTCGATGCCGTGGTCCGTGAGGCGCTGCACGTAATTGACCTTGCCCTGCTCCTCGAGTTCGTCGGGGAAGTCCGTGCGCCACTGGGCACCGCGGCTTTCCTTGCGCTCGATGGCGCCGCGCAGGATCGCCTCGCCCAGCAGCGCCATGTTCTGCACGTCGAAGACGCCGTGCCAGCCGGGGTTGAATTGGCGCGAGCCGGGTGCACGCATGTTGACGGTGCGCTCCCGCAACTCCTGCAGGCGCGCGAGGCCCTTCTCGAGTTCGGGACCGTTGCGCTCGATGCCGGCGTGGCTCGCCATGATCTCCTGCATTTCCTCGTGCAGGCGGTACGGGTTCTCTCCCTCGCTGCGCGTGAAGGGCGCGAGCACGCGCTCCACCTCTGCCCGGACCTCGGCACCGTCGATCTTGGGCATGGAGCTGTTCTTGGCGTACTCCATCGCCCCGGCACCGGCCCGGCGCCCGAAGACGAGAATGTCCGAGAGGGAGTTGCCGCCCAGGCGGTTCGCACCATGGAGTCCCGCCGCGCACTCGCCGGCCGCGAAGAGTCCCGGCACGCTGGTCGCCCCGGTGTAGGGGTCCACGCGCAGGCCGCCCATGGTGTAGTGGATCGTGGGGGCCACCTCGAAGCGGGACTTCGTGATGTCGATGTCGGCCAGGGCCATGAACTGCTCGTACATGCCCGGCAGCTTGCGCTTGACGAACGCCGCGCCCTTGTGGGTGATGTCGAGCCAGGCGCCGCCGTGCGGCGTGCCGCGGCCCGCCTTGACCTCCTTGTAGATCGAGCGCGCGACGACATCGCGCGAGGAGAGCTCCTTGCGCGCCGGATCGTACTTCTCCATGAAGCGCTCGCCCTCGGAGTTGAAGAGGAGGCCGCCCTCACCGCGCACGCCTTCGGTCACCAGGATGCCGCGCACTCCCGGCGGCCATGTCATGCCGGTCGGGTGGAACTGGACCATCTCCATGTCGGCGAGTTCCGCACCTGCGCGGAACGCGAGCGCCGCGCCGTCGCCGGTGCTCTCCCAGGAATTCGACGTCACCTTGTACGCCTTGCCCCATCCGCCTGTCGCGATGACGACGGCCTTGGCGGTGAACACGGCAAGGCGGCCGTCTTCCCGGTAGTACGCGATGCAACCGGCGATGCGGTCCTTGTCCTTGAAGAGCTTCGTCGCGGTGATCTCCTGGTAGATGTCGACGTCAAGCGTCAGGATCTTCTGCTCGAGGGTGCGGATGAGTTCCTTGCCTGTCCGGTCGCCGACGTGGGCCAGGCGGCGGAAGGTGTGCGCGCCGAACGGGCGCTGCATGATCTTGCCGTCCGGCGTGCGGTCGAAGACGGCGCCCCAGTATTCGAGTTCGAGCACCCGGTCGGGCGACTCCTTGGCGTGGATCTCCGCCATGCGGTAGTCGTTGATGAAGTGCGCGGAGCGCACGGTGTCGTAGAAGTGCGTCTCCCAGCCGTCCTGCGGGTCGACGTTGCCGAGCGCGGCGGCGACGCCGCCCTCCGCCATCACCGTATGCGCTTTGCCGAGGAGCGACTTGCCCAGGACGGCCGTCTTGAGACCAGCCTCCCCCGCTTCGATCGCAGCCCTCAGACCGGCACCGCCGGCTCCGATCACCAGTACGTCGTACTCGTGGTACGCGATGTCCTCGCTCATCAGAAAAACCTCACATCGTGGATTACGCCGTTCATCAGAAGCCGGATATAGACGTCTGTGAACCAGACGAAGAACATGGAGATCCAGGCATAGGTGCCGTGGTTCTCGTTCCAGGCGGAGACGCGGTTCCACAGCTTGAAGCGCGTCGTCGGGCGGCCGTCGGCGCAGGTGAACTTCTGCGAGCCGCCGCCGATCAGGTGGCGGAAGGCGTGGCAGGAGAACGTGTAGGCCGTCAGCAGCAGGACGTTGATGAGCATGATGATCGAACCGAGGCCGATGCCGAAGTGGCCGTTGAAGATGAAGGCCTGCACGGCATCGATCCACAGGAAGACGAGGACGATGACGGCCACGTACCAGAACCAGCGGTGGAGGTTCGTCCAGCTGAACGGGAAGCGCGTTTCGCCGAAGTAGTACTTGCGCGACTCCGGCACGGAGCAGGAGACGGGGTCATGGAAGAATCCGCGGTAGATCTCCTTGCGGTAGTAGTAGCATGTCGCGCGGAACAGGAGGGGCGACCACAGCACCCAGATCGCCGGCAGGACCTTGACACCCCAGGACTCCGTCGGGGAGAAAAATGGCGAAAGATAGTTGTGGAACTGGCCGCTGGACTGGAAGAACACGAGCCAGAGGGTATAGAGGCCGAAGAGACCGAGTGCCAGGACCGTAAAGGTAGGTTCCACCCAGTAGGGCAGGGAGTGGGACTTGGGTTTGGTTGGCCGCAGCGACTCCGCAGTTTGCGCCACCGATCGTCCTCCTCGCTCGGGAAGCTTGCTCGTACCGTGGGTCGACGCGGTCGAACAAACACAGAACACTCGGCCGCGCCTAGCCGTCACAGGGCCCAGGGCTGGAAAACAAGCCAAGCCTTTAGGCCGACAACGCCAGTATAGCGCAGACGCTCATCCTTGCGCATAGCCACTCTGGGCCCCTTTTGCTACGTTGCGCCGAAGTCCAAATGACCCACCGTCCGCGGCACGTTATGGCGCAGGGTGACATAAAACAGAACAGCAGCGTCAAACGGGAGGGATTCACGGTGGGCGATCTGGCCAGCACCCTCACCCGCCTCTTTGTCCTCGCCTACCTGTCGCAGACCGTCTCGCGCATCGGTGAGCGGCTGGTGCCGCAAGGAGCCCTCAGCGCGCGGGTCCGCCAGAACCTTGGCGAGTGGCTCTCGACGGCAGCCGGCGTTGGCCTCGGCTTTGCAGCGGACGCGGACATCCTCGCAGAGCTCGGACTGCCGTTCCAACCCTCGTTCGTCGGTGTGCTCCTGACAGGATTGATCGTCGGCCAGGGAGGCCGCTTCCTCACGAACTGGATCGCCGGGCTGCCCAGGGCGGGCGGAGGCGGCGGAACCGCGGCAAGCCCGCGAAGTGGCCGGGGCGGGACGTAGCTGACGCTGGCATCCTGTGCGCGGCGTCGCCGCTCGTCGCCGATGCGCTGTTTGGTTCCTGGCGCAGGGCCTGCTCTGGGCCGAGGCCTCTTGCCTTGGGCCCGCACGGCCCTGCTGTTTCGCGGACTGCGCCCCGTGCATCATGACTAGTCGAGGACCAGCACGACCTTGCCGAAGTGGCTTCGCCCTTCGAGGCGGCCGTGCGCCTGTGCCGCCTCGGCCAGCGGGAAGACCCGGTCGACCACAGGCCGCAGGGCACCGGACGCGAAGTGCGGCATCACTGCGAGAAGCTCTGCGCGGGAGCCCATGTAGGACCCGAGCACCTGCAGCTGGCGGCTGAAGATGTAGCGGATGTCGGTTTCGCCGAAAGGGCCCGTCGTCGCGCCGCAGGTGACGAGCCGCCCGCCCGGCGTCAGGCTGCGCAGGCTCTCCGGCCAGGTGGCCTGTCCGATGTGCTCGACCACGATGTCGACTCCCCGGCGATCCGTCAGCCGGCGCACCTCAAGATGGATCTGGCGGCTCTGGTGATCGATCGCCTCGTCGGCGCCGAGCTCGAGTGCCTTGTGGCACTTCTCGCCGCCCGATGCCGTGGCGATCACCCGCGCGCCGAAAAGCTTCGCGATCTGGATGGCGGCGCTCCCGACGCCGGATCCCGCCCCGAGCACAAGGACTGTCTGCCCGGGTGCCACGCGGCCGAGCGCCACGAGCATATGCCAGGCCGTCAGGAACACGAGTCCGATGGCGCCCGCGCCTACGTAATCCAGGCCCTCCGGCATCTCCACCAGGTTCTCGACGGGCGCGAGCACGTACTCGGCGTGCGTGCCGGGCAACTCGTAACCAAGGACGCGATACTGCCGGCAAAGGGTTTCCCTCCCGGCGAGGCAGTGCTCGCAGCGGCCGCAGCCGAAGCCGGGATTCAGCAGAAAGCGCCGGCCGACAAGATCCGAAGGCGCGCCGGGCCCCACGGCGGCCACCTCACCGGCCGCATCGTTGCCGAGGATGTGCGGCATCGGTGGCGACGTGCGACCAGGCAGACCCGTGCGGCTCCAGATGTCGAGATGGTTCAGCGAGGCCGCCCGCACCCTCAGCAGCACCTGCCCCGGACCGGGCTCAGGGCAGGGCGCGTCCTCGTAGCGCAGCACCTCAGGACCGCCATGCTCGAACATGCGCACTGCCTTCAACTCGCAGGACCTCCGTTCGCCAAAGCATCCTCTGCGCCGGCGCAGCCGCGGCGACCAATCATGCCCGCTGGGATCCGCGCCACATTTGCAGGAAGCGGTCCAGCGCATCGCGCCGCGCCTGGATCTCCCCCGCCTGCTGTGCAAGCCGCGCCTCGCCGAGAGGCGTGATGCGATACACGCGCACGGGCTGGCCTGCATCCATCTGCTCCCAGTTCGAGCGCAAGGCGCCCTCCTCCTCCATCTCGCGCAGGAGGCGATAGACGCGCCCGCTGTCCACCGTCCACGGGGTGGCATGCAGGCTTCGCAGACGCTCGATCAGCGAGCCGCCGTGGTCCGGCCGCTGCAGGACCAATAGCAGCAGGAACGCGGCAAGGTGACGCCCGGTCTGGTAGCGGCGGCCGGAATCGTCCGTGCGCGTAAGGCATGTCACTCCTTCCGTGTTTAGCAGTGCACATTGCATTATACTGCATTTCGTAGTACCGTGTGCAGGACAAGTCCGAAATGGGGTCCTCGCGATGAGTCTCCCCCGCGACGCGGCCCGGCCGCGAACCTACGTGCTCGAAGGCCCGGCTCTCTGGCTGAGCTTCGCGGCCGCGACCACCGGCACCCTGATGGTCAACCTCGACGCGACCGTCGTGAACGTGGCCCTGCCCGTGATGCAGCACGAGTTCGGCCTGCCCGTCTCCCTGCTGCAGTGGGTCGTCACGGCGTACCTGCTGGTCATCACGGGCGTGCTGCCGTTGACGTCGCAGGTCGCAGACTGGCTCGGGCGCTCACGGCTGTTCACCCTGGGGCTGGCCGGCTTCACCGTCGGTTCCGTCGCAGCGGCGCTTGCGCCAGGTCTGCCGGCGCTGCTCGCGGCACGCGTGCTGCAGGGCCTGGGCGGGGCCATCATCCAGGCCAACGTGATGGCGATCGTCGCCCTGACGTTTCCGCAAGACCAGCGGGGGCGGGTGCTCGGCCTGATCGGTGCGGTGGTGGCGGCGGGCAACCTGCTCGGCCCGCCGCTCGGCGGCATCCTCACGGCGCTGTTCGGCTGGCGAAGCATCTTCTGGGTGAACGTGCCCGTGGGCATCTGGGGCGTCTGGGCATCATGGCGCTACCTGCCGCGTTTCGCCAGGGAACTTGAGCTGCGGCCGGCAGCCTTCGACTGGACGGGCTCCATGCTCTTCTTCGCTGGGGCGACCCTGCTCGAGTTCGGCCTCGCGGATTTGCCGAACCGGTCCTCCCTCTGGCTCCTGCTGCTGACCGCTCTTGCCGGCTACCTGTTCATCATGCGGGAAGCGCGCGCCGCACGGCCCGTCATGCCACTGCGGCTGTTCCGCATCGCCCCCTTCTGGCGCAATCTCGTCAGCGGACTTGCCTACTGGCTCCTGATGATGGCGCCTTCGTTCCTCCTGCCGTTCTACCTGCGCATCGTCCTGCGCGAGCCGATGGCCATCGTCGGCCTCAGCATCGCACCGCAGGCCCTCGTCATGATCCTGCTGTCGCCCGTCGGGGGCCGCATCGCCGACCGCATAGGAGTGCTCCTGCCGGGTCGCGTCGGCCTGGGGGCATTCGCACTCGCGGACCTCTTGTTCGCCCTTTGGCCCGGCGGTCCACCGCTCTGGGGCGTCTGGCTCCTTTCCGGCCTCGTGGGCGTCGCCGCGGGGCTCTTCAACGCGCCAAACAACACGGCGGTTCTGAACTCCGTCTCTGGAGCCGACACGGGCACCGCGTCTGGGCTGCTCGCAACGCAGCGCAACCTCGGGCGCATCCTGGGCGTCGCCGCCGCCGCCATGGGCCTGTCCATCTACTGGCTCCTCATGGGCGACTCCTCGAACCCTCCCCACACCTCACCCGCCTACCCGCACCTCTTTCTCGCAGCCTTTCGCGCAGTATTCCTCGCCATGCCGCTCTTCGCGGCCGTGGGCATCCTGACGATGACCAAACCGTCGGAGCCGCGGCTCGCCGAGATCGAGGCCGCCTCTGGCGAGACAGGCTAGAATCGAGGCAATCGGTCCGAGAAGGAGACTGTCATGTCATCACATCACGGGCACGGCCCAGGCCACTTCGATCCCGCACGCCTGCACGCCATGGAGGATCGCCGCCGAGCGGACATGCCGCCCGAGGACGTCCTGCGCGAGTTCCTTCCCCAGGACATCGGGAGCCTGGCCGATATCGGCTGCGGCAGCGGCTTCTTCAGCATCGCGGCGGCGCGCCTGCTGCCTGGTGCGAGAGTCCTCGCCGTCGACCGCCAGCAGGACATGCTGGACTTCGTCGCCAGGAGGGCGCGCGAGGCAGGCCTCGAGAACGTCGAGACCGTGCGCGCCGACGCGACACGCCTGCCGATCGCGGATGGCGAACTGGACGCCGTCCTGATGTCCCACGTCTTCCACGACATCCCGGAGCGCGACGCGATGCGCGACGAGGTCCACAGGATCCTGAGACCGGGTGGCGCCTTCCTGCTGGTCGAGTGGGACAAGGTGGACACGCCGATGGGCCCGCCGCTCGAGATCCGCATCGCCGCGGAGGAGCTCGCCAGCATTCTCGTGGCAGGCGGCTTCGCCGTGGAGCGGATCGCACACGGCCCCGGCTCCACCTACCGCCTGCTCGCCCGCCGGCCGTAACCCAGGCCCCAACCGGCATGCAGGCCCGCTGCACCTGCAGCGGGCCTGCACCTGCGTCATCCCCTGGGCGAGATCTATTGCGAGCGGGCGTGCCGACGGCGCAGCAGCACCACCGCACCGATGCCGGCCAGCGGCACCAGCGCCGCGTAGGGAACCTCCGGCAGCTGGTTGCAGTTCTTCGTGAGGGTCGTCGACGGCGCGGCGGCCAGGGCCGGTGCCGCCGCGGCGAGCGTGGCCGCGACGCCCAGGGCCGCGACCAGCGGAAGTCGCCTCCAGATGCGCATGGAATCACTCCTCCCCGTAGTAGTGATGGGCGATCGGCCCGTCATTGGGCCCGTTCTGGCGCCCGTTGCGCACAGAGATAGGGGTCAGCCGACTTTGGCGCGCCGCCTGCGCAGGAGGACGACCGCGCCGACACCGGCGAGCGGCAGCAGCGCTGCATACGGCACCTCCGGCATCTGGTTGCGGTGCCAGTGGTTTTGGATCACGCCCGTCTGCTGGCTGGGCGCGGCCGCGAATGCTGGCGCCGCCAAGGCGAGCGCGGCCGGAACAGCCAGCACCGCGATCACTGGCAGGCGCGTCGAGATGCGCATGGATCTCTCCCTCCCCTATCTGCCGACAGCGTAACCGCCGAGGAAGGGCCGGGCAGTAGCAGCCCGAGGACCGTACAAGGTCTCAAGGGCGGTATCGCGCGAAGGAACCGTCATGGCGCCCCCCGTCCCACGGCATAGAGGCGCCAGCCGGTGGCGCCTGGGAAGGCCTTCATCAGGTGCGCCCAAGACACCTTGCCCTGCCACAGCTTCGGCCACTGGCGGTTGACGGCGTCGAGCGCTCCGACGTCCGTCGGCTCCGGCACGAGGAGCGCGTCCACGCGGCCGGCGGGGTTGCTCAGAATGCTCATGAACTCGACGTCGGATGTGATGATCAGCCGACCAGGATCGTACGCCCGCAGCACGACCGGGTAGGCAAGGTAGGAGTCGAGCAGCACGCTCATGTGCGGATGGGCGGAGAGGTAGCCCACCACGGCGTCGGCGTCGCCGTACATCTCGATCGGCTGTGACCTCGCAAGGCTCCGGACGATGCCGATGTCACCATATCCCACGACGTCTGACGACGTTTCCTCGTGGAAGTTGCCGAGATCGCCCCCGATGGCGAGGACTACGGCCAGGAGAAGGGCCAGGGTACCTAGCCTCCGCCGCCGGACCAGACTCACCGCAAAGGCCAGCAGCAGAAAGCCGTTGGGGATGTAGTAGATGAAGTAGCGCGCCCAGCCGCCGCTGTGCCCCTCGTAGACCAGCGCCGCCTGCAGTAGCGGCATGCCGAGCGTGGCGCCGATCAGCAGCGCTGCGGCCGGGTCGCCGCGGCGCGACAAGGCGACCACCAGCGCTACGGCCATGCCGATGAAGACCGGCCAGAAGAGGAAGGCCATGTGGCCGACGAAGAGCAGCGTTCCGACCACGTGGTGCCTCGCGGACTGCAGGGCGGCATCCGCCAGCACGTAGCTTCCGAGCGACGTCTGGGATAAATTCCCATACACCGATGTCAGGAAGTAGAGAGGCTGCTTCATGATCAGCCAGTTGAGGTAGATCCACACCCCTGAGACATAGAGGAGCGGCGCGAGCAGGATGAGGAGCGCGCCCTTCAGCTCGGCCGGACCCGCACCCTGCCGCCAGAGGGCGAACGCAAGCCCGAGGCCGAGGGACACGCCCAGCGGCGCTCCTTCGTAGCGGATGCCGAACGCTATGGCGAGCCAGACGCCTGCCGCGACCAGGGAGTGCAGCGAGTGCTCGCGCAGGTAGCCGAGGGCCCCGCTGACGGCGCCGAGCATCGCCCCGACCAGCATCATATCGCTCATGCCGTTCGCCGCGTAGAAGAGCACCATCGGGTTCGCAGCGAAGAGCAGCGCCAGGGCGACGCGCCCGCCGCGGCCCACTTCCAGGCGCCGCTGGATCTTGAGGATGTAGTAGATCGCTATACCGCCGAAGGTCGCGCTCACGAACAGGCTCGCCACGCCGTCCGCAGCCAGGGCAGGCCAGCGGCCGGCGAACAGGAGCAGCGGCAGTTCCATCAGCGACGGCAGGGGGTTCCAGATGAAGCCGATCGCGGCCAGGTGCGGATCGCGCCCGAAGAGGACGTCGTACGCGTTCGCGACGCGGGACAGGGCGTCGCCCGAGATGTAGTGGAGATGCAGGTTGATGTAGAGGCCAGTCAGGAAGTCGAGGGCGGCAATCAGCACCGCGAGCGGCACATCCTCCCGCACCCGCTGCGGCGCCTCCGTTCTGAGCGCCGCGGTGCCTGCAGCGACCACCGCATCCGGCATGTTGCGCGCCATCAGTCCGCCAAGCCCTGCGAGCCCGTTTCCAGCACCTTCACGGTCCCCGGCCGCCATAGCCCGTGGACCGTCTTCTCCCAGTGGGATGGCCGCGTCACGATCTGCAGCAACGCCTTCCACGCGGCGATCGACATCAGCATCCAGTACGCGGGAGACATCGCGGCGCTCTCCATGAGGTTCCACTCGCCGCGCCTGGCGAGGGCGATCATGTTCAGATAGGCGAAGGTGAAGTTGCCGAACAGCATGCTGAGCATGCCGGTGTAATAGAGCCAGGCGGGAAACATGGCCTGGATGGCGCCCGCGGCGGTGAGAAACCACGCGGTCGTGACCAGCCACAGCAGGGGATTGAGGATGAAGGTCAGCGGCGTGCCCAGGATCATCGCCTGGAACCCGAGGAAACCGCGCAGCCCAAGCGCCCTGAACAGGCGGATGGGATGGCGCATGTGCACGAGCCAGGTCTGAAGATATCCCTTGACCCAGCGCGAGCGCTGGCGGACCCAGTTGACGAACTCGGCGTTGGCCTCCTCATAGGTGTCCGAGTTGATGAGCAGCGTCCGGTAGCCCGCCTTGTGCAGGCGGATGCCGAGGTCGGCGTCCTCGGTGACGTTGTACGGGTCCCATGCGCCCACCTGCCGAAGCGCCGAGACCCGCAGGTGGTTCGAGGTGCCGCCCAGCGGAATCGGCATGCCGGCCGCCTGCAGCCCAGGAAGCAGGAGGTCGAACCATGTGGCGTATTCCGACGTGAACCACCGCGTCAGCGAGTTCTGCATGCGGTTGTAGTAGGAGAGCTTGGCCTGTACGCAGGCCACGTCGGAACTCGCCGTGCGGAACGCGGCGACAGCCTTCTTGATCTGGTCGGGCTGGGGCAGGTCCTCGGCGTCATAGATGACGACGAACTCCCCTCGCGCATGCAAGAGGCCGTAGTTGCAGGCCTTGGGCTTCGTGCGCGGCTGGGCGTCCGGCAGCACCACGATCTCGACACAGGCCGGCAGGCGCAGCGCCAGGGCCGCGGCAAGGGTGGACCGGTCGTCCTCCTCCAGCAGCAGCTTGATGTCGAGGCGGTCCTGCGGGTAGTCGAGGCGGCTGAGCGCGGCGACCAGCTGTCCCAGCACACCGGCTTCGTCGCGCAGCGGCACGAGGATCGTGTAGGTCGGAAGACGCCGTGCATCCATGCCTCGGATCTCGTCGTCCGTGACATGCCGCTCCACGATGCCTCTCGTGGGTCGTCGCACCAGCCAGAGCTTGAAGCCGAGCAGCCCGAGGTAGAGGGCCTGGATGGCGACGCTGAGGCCAAGCAGGGCGGCCGACGTGTCCCGCCAAAGCCCGACGGCGAGCAACAGGAGAGCGACGACGCCCAGGACGCTCTGCGGGCCCGTCAGAAGGCGCACCGCGGAGTCCTCCGGCCGCACCTCGGCCAGAGTGTCCCTGCTCTGCCTCAGGTACTCCCCCTGGTAGTGCCGCTCCAGCATGCGTTCCACGTCGCGCCGGCCGCTGGCGAAGAGCCGCACCTCGCGGCCGCTGCGCCGCTCGAGTCTTGCAAGGACGCGCCGAAAGGCGCCGGGGTCCTCCGCGGCGACGTAGAGGCGCTGCCCGCTCTCAGCGAACGGCACCGCCCGCTCGCGCCGCCAGAAAGCTTCCGGCATTAGCGAAAAGAGGTCGGTGCGCTGAGGCAGATCGCCCGCGAGCAGGTCGACGAACGGCACACCCTGCTGGCGCGCGAGAATCTCCGCTCTGTCGCGGCTCGTGATCGCGCCCGAGCTGACGAGGATGTCACCGATCCGCCCGCCGGACCGGCGCTGGCCGTCCAATGCCGATAGCACCTGCCCGACCGTGGCTCGGCGCAGGCGCACCGCCCACTGCCCGAAGCGCAGCGGCCCGCCGAGCACCCGACGCACCGCCGCCGCCAGGTCCGCCTCCGTCGTGCGCAGCCACGCGACCCTCTCTGCCGCATCTTCCAGGAATGCGAGGGCCTCCGGTTGGGGATCGGCCATGCATGCCACCAGAAGGCCGTGCGTCCAGACGCCGAACGGCAGGATGCCGAGGCGCAACGCCGTGCGCTGGTCGACCAGGGCCGCCGCTTCCGGCGACACCGGGTCCACGACGCGGCCGAACCGCCGCCGCGGCACGAGGCGCACCCATGGCAGCGCGGCCGCCTCCGCCCGCAGCTCGCTCACGGCCGCGACACGCGGCCAGGGCGCGACGAGGCGACCGCGTAGTATGCGGCAAGCCCGAAGAGCGCGGTGACCGGCAGGATCTCCATGAGCCAGTACATGCCGACCATGACCATCAGCCAGAGGCCCGCCGCCAGGACGGCGAGGACCGCGGAGAGCCCCTTCATGGCTGCTCCAGTCGCGGCACGACGCGCAGGACGTCGAGGTCGAGCTCGACGCTGGCCACGCCTGGGCGCCGGGCCACCCATGCCGCAAGCGACGGGGGGTCCGCGGTCCGGCCATCCAGGTGGTGGTAGCCGTCCCGATAGGAGTGCAGCAGAAGTTCGAATCCCGGTGCCGCTGCGATGTCGCGCGCGACCTCCTCCGACTCCTCCCGCGCGTCGCATGGCCCGACCACCATCACGACGGCCTCGCGTGCCGTCTCAGGTTCGCTGGCCGCCGCCGCCTGCCGATCCGCCGGCGTCCAGTTCCCCATCCCGCGCGCACCCGCCGCGTTCTGCTCGGCCAGAAAGGCGACCAGGCGACCGAGAAAGTGCAGGTCCTCCTGCGTCAGCTGGCCCGCGAGTTCCTGCAAGGGGCGGTTCTCGCCCATGCCGCGCGCCGGGTCAGGCAATTCGGGCGCGGTGGCCTCGGCTTCCGGCCGCGGCCTGCGGGGCGCCTTCCGGCCGGCTCGCGCCGCGTGGCGCGGCGAATGTCTGCGGCTCCGCGCCGCGAGCCGCGAGGAGATCCAGGATTCGCTGGTGTCGGTATCACGCACAGGGTTTCCCTCCGACAGCGCACTTCGTGTCAGAAAGGTAGCGCATGTCGTCGCCCCGCGCAGTCTCACAGGGCGTATCCGCGGCGGTTTCGCGGACCATCCCATCCGTGCCGTCCCGCGTCCAGCCGACATGCAAGGCGCGTACCGCCCATGTCGCCTGTGCGCTGCACCCGTTCGCCAAGGGCGGCACGAACCGCAGTCAGGGGCGCAGGCCGGAAGGGGCGGCGCTTCCCCAACGCCGACACCCGTGACCTGGGCGACTCGGCCCTGTGCGGTCCCGCAAGCGGGTGTCGCGCCATGCCCTGCCGTCGTCCGGCCAACGGTCCCGAGACCATCGCGGCGACCGCGGCGTCGCCCTGAACCCCGTGGGCCGGAGACGACGGGCCTTGCGAGCGGACTGGGTCCGCCGCGGCCAAAGCGTCCCCTTTCCTCGCCGGAGCCCGTGCGGGGATGCGCTGATACTCCAGCGAGAGCACTCCCTGCACGCGCTGTGCTACTGCGCCCCT
Organism: Bacillota bacterium; assembly: GCA_021845645.1. Next base: position 62,442 of record JAJZVM010000003.1, on the reverse strand, counting down.
CTCTCCCGGGGCGCTACGAGCAAGAGGGGTGTCCGAGCGGGGAGGGTAGGCGCATGTCCCAACTCACGGTCGTCATTCCCGCGCGCAACGAGGCGGGACGCATCGGTCCGGCCATTCGTGCGGTGCATCGGGTACTCCGTTCCGCCGGCGTCGACCACGACATTCTGGTGGTGGACGACGCGTCGACCGACGGGACCCTCGCCGAAGCGGCGGCATTGTGCCCCGACCACCCGCTCGGCGTGCTGCGCCACGAAACGCCGCTCGGCAAGGGCGGGGCCGTTGCGACAGGCTTCCGGGCGAGCACATCCGACTTCTGCGCCTTCATCGATGCGGATCTCGAGTTTCCGCCGGAAACGCTTGTCCAGATGTGGCGCGAGCTGACGTACAGCGGCCGGCCGCAGGCCATCTGCGCGATCGGCGAGCGGCGAGGAGACGAGCGCAGCCGCGTCGAGCGCCTGACGTCGCATCTCGCGAGGACCGCCATCCACCTGGCCACAGGCCTGCCGGTGCGCGATACCCAGGCGGGGATCAAGATGTTCCCGGGGTGGTTCGCGCGGAGCATCGTGGGGAACCTGACGGAGCGAGGCTGGCTGTTCGACGTGGAGGCCCTGCTCGAGGCGCGCCGCAGCCGCCTCGTGATCGCCTCGTTCCCCTTGCGGCAGCTGCGCCTCAGGCCTCGGCGCGCAAGCGCTGGCGAGTACCTGCGCTGCGCGGTGGTGCTCCTGCGCCTCGTCAGGGCCTCGCGGGCGGGCGCCGAGGTGGCCGCGGCCCGCGAGCCTCGCATTCCCTAGCCGGCGCCGCAGAGCGCCGACCCGAAGGCGGTCAGCGCCTCGCGGAAGGCACGGAAGTAGGAGGCCCTTGGCAGGTCGAGACGCTCGGCGATGTCCTCGTGCGAGCCCGCCTTCTCGACGTAATAGAGCCGCAGCAGGGCTCGCCTCGAGCCCTGCGCATCGCCGATCTCGGCGCTGCGCAAGGCGTCGAGCAGCCAGCGCCGCAGTTCGGCGGCCTCCGCCCGCCCGCCCTGGGCCGCGTACACGGCGGCCGCCTGCGTCGTGCGCAGGTCGCGCCCGGCGGCCAGGGCCTGCAACGCTTCCTTGGCAAGGCCCGCGGCATCCGCGACATCCGGAGGTCGCAGACGCCTTGCGGCGAGCAGTTGCAGCCAATCATGCGCGGCATCGGCGTGCGGTTCGAGCAGCCAGAAGTCCTGCCCGACCGGCCGCAGCCCGAGCCGCTCCCAGATGCCTTGCGCAGCGTCGAGGCCGACTGCGGCCACAGCCGGCGCCGCTCGCGCCGCCGCGGCAAGGAGACCGAGAAGCGGCGGGACGGCGGATCGCTCCCTGGCGGCAAGGGCGAACACCAGCGTGCCAGGGCGGTCAATGCCGCGCGGCACCACGCCTGCCGGCATGGCCTCGAGCGGTGCCGCAACTGCCGCAGCCAAGGCCGTCCCTTCCGGCGACTGCACGACGCGCAGGCTCTGCGGCAGGGCGGCGGCCAGGGAATCGAGCCACTGAGTGTGCACAAGGTGCCGTGCAGCCGCCGCGGCGGCATCGCCGACAAGGACCTCTGCGCCGCGCGCGACCGCCGCCATGTCGGGCGGCTCGCCCAGGTCGAACAGCAGCCTCAGCGTGAGCGCATCCTCAGCCTGTCCTCTGACGCCGTCGCCTCCGAGCAGGCTGCGGACGGCGCGGCGCAGCCAGATCTGGCGCAGCCAGGGCCGCTCCCTTGCGACAAGGGTCGCGACGCGCCGGCGCAAGTCTTCGTGCAGACGATACCAGTTGCCGGGTTCGAGGCTGCAGGGCAGGCGCTCCACGATCTCCCATCCGCGGCCCGCCGCCTCCTCGCCCACCATCGACGCCAGCAGGTCCCTGCGGAAGTAGGGCAGCAGCGACGCGGCCTGCAGGACAAGCTCTTGCGCGCCGGTCGCAGACTCGGCGCGCCAGGCGCTCCGGCGTGAGCCGGGATGCAGGATCCGCTCCAGGATGAGCGCCTGGACCCCCACGACCTGCGTTTCGCCGGGCAGCGCGACGTCGGTCGACGCCGCAACCTCGCGTTCCGCCGCGAGCACATCCGCGACCTGCGCGAGGAGGGCCGGCCTCCCCGCGGTCACCTGGCAGGCCTCCCGCTGCAGCAGCGCATCCTCGATGCCGTGGATCATCAGCAGCCGCCGCGCGTCGGGCAGCGGCAGATCGGATAGAGCAATGCGTTCGACGAAGCTGCGCCAGGCGCGCTCGAGCGGCCAGAGGGCCGCAGGCGCCAGGCGACCCGCCAGAAGGGCCGTCGTGCCGGGCGGCAGGCGATAGAGAAGACTCGTGCGCAAGGCCGCCTCCGTCGGGCCGATGGCGTCATAGTCGTCGACGATGAGGAGGAGCCCCTGCGACGAGGCAAGCGGCGATACTGCCGTCAATACGTTGGCCGGCAAGGCGTGCGCGGCGTCCAGGCCGAGCGCCTCGGCGACCTGGCGCATGACGCCTTCGGCCCCTTCCTGCCGGACCGCAGCCACGGCCAGCGTGTGCTGGCCACGCCGCTCCGCTGCCCTTTGGGCGGCGCGCAGCAGGGCAGTCTTGCCTACACCCGGCGGCCCGTAGACGTAAGCCACCGCCGCCGCAGGCCGCGCGAGCAACCCTTCGACCAGGCTCAGCTCGTCCTTTCGGCCGACGAACTGCTGCGCCTCGATCTCGAGGAGCGCCTCCTCGATGGACACGGCCGCACCCCCGGTGTCGTCCCTCTGCCTGCAGGATACGGTCGCGTGCGATCGCAGGACCGTGAAGGGCGTCGATGGCGATGCGTCACCGTTCGCAGCGGATCCCGACGCGGGGCCAGTCTTCGAGCCCTGTCCGCCAACGGCTGTGCCGCTGACACTGGGGCTGACACCGCCTGATGTACTGGCGAGGCCGCCAAGGTTTGCTACCCTCGCCCCATCAGGAGGGGAAACCTGCCCTTGCGCCAGTCTGTCCTACGACGCAACCTGCGCATCGCGCTTGCCTTGACCGCCGTCGCCACCGGCGCAACGCTCCTCATCCTGTCCCGGACGGCCCATGCCGTGCACGCGGCCGGGGTGCCGTCTCTGGTCCTCGGGCAGAGGTATCGGCACGCGCTCGCGGCCGGCAGCCGCGTTCTCGTGCGCTTCCCACCGCAGTCGCTGCTGCATGGTACGCCGATCGACCTCCTGGCCGTCGCAGCGAACGGCGCCGTCGTCTCCCGCGTCGGCCTGACGCCGTCCCGCACCGAACTTGCCGCAGGCTCGCTCGAGCTGGACGTTCCCAGCGCCAGCGGCCGTCCGTCCTACTGGATCGCCCTGGCTCCTGCCGCGCGGACGTTCCCGATGCGCCTCGATCTGGCGCCACAGGGGCCGAAGCCAGCCGGCACCGCGCTTGCCGCCATCCTCACGGGCGTGCCGGCGGGTGAAGAGGTCTATCTCCTCGGCCTGCAGCCAGGCCGCGGCGGATCGCCGGAGATCACGGCCTACGTCGCTCCCAGCGCCTGCATCCCCAACCCGACGAGCGGCGGCATGGTCATCTGCAACTTCCGCGCGCCGCCCGGCTACACCGGCCAGGCCATCTCGTACGAGGCCTTCTCGACGCGGGGGACGGCCGCGTCGCTGCCGTTCGACAACCTGCCGGAGGCCCCCTGGCCTGTGGTCCTGCCCCTTTTGGGCGTCGCGCTTGCCCTGGTCGTCAAGTTCCGGGAGGTGTCCCCATGATCGCAGCCGCACGCGCCCATCCCGCCACGACCAGGTCGGACGGCCTGCGCCTGGCCGTCTGGACGCTCGTATCGCTGGGCCCCATGGCGGCCTACGCCGCGCCGCTCTGGCAGAACATCCTTGCCGACACGCCGATCGCCTACCTGATCTGGATCCCCCTCCTGGCCGTCTTCTGGGGCGGCCAGGAGCTGCGCCGGGGCGACGCGCCGCGCGGCGATGCGGAGCTGGATGCCATCCTGGGCGTCGGCCTCCTGCTGGTGACCGGCGCCACGCTCGTCATCGGTCCGGCCCACTGGCCGTACTTCTTCGTCATGGACAGCGGCGGGCTGCTGCTCTGGCCGCTCTGGCTGCTCGGGGCATCGTGGCTCCTCTTCGGCATCGGCGTCACGCCGCGGCTCCTGGCGCCTGCCGTCTATCTTCTGCTGGCCTGGCCGCCGATCCTCAGCCAGGTCGCGGCCCTGACGCAGAGCGTCCTCGTACGCCTGGCGATCGGAGCCATCACCGGCCTCAGCAGCTTCCTCCCCTGGCTTCAGACGCAGGGGCAGGGAACGTTCCTCGTAGGCCACGGCGCGTCGGCCGTGCCGGTGCTGGTGTCGAACGCCTGCAGCGGCGCCGACAGCGCGCTGGGCGCCGCCATTCTCCTGCCGGTGCTGCTCGCACGCCTGTCGGGTGCGTTCTGGCGCAAGGTCATCCTCGTCGTCGCCGCGATCGCCGGTGCCGTGCTGCTCAACCTGCTGCGCCTGTCCGCGATCATCGCCACCATCCATTACCTCGGTGCGTCCTTCGCGCTGGGCGTTGTGCACCCGTCTCTCGGCTTCGTGCTGTTCGCGGTGCTGGCGCTGGCCTTGCTTGCCGCGGCCGGCTGGCTCGGGCTGCGCCAGCTCGCCCTTGGCGATTTTCCCCCGGCTGCCGGGACGGGCAGGCTCTGGCTTGCCCTCGCGCTCGGTGCCGGCCTGTTCGCAGTGCTCGCGCCCCTCTTCTCCATGCATCCGGGTGCACCGGGCAACCCTCTCGGCGTCCGCAGCGCGAACCCGTGGGGCCTCATGCCCCGGCTGTCCGGATTTACGGCGGCGGACCGGCAGCACTTCAACGACGTCAGCATACTCGGACCGGGTGGCTACAGCGTCGCCCAGACCTATGTCGCACCGGGCGGCGCCACCGTGCTGGCCGAGGTCTGGCTGACGCCGAACCTCACCACGCTCGAGAGCTACGGCTTCAGGGACTGCCTCCTGTTCCATGGCGAGCAGATCGGTGCTACGCGCACGTTCGCCATCGCGGCCGGTACGCCCGCGGTGGACTACGCACTCTCGCTGCCGCCAGGGGTGGTTGGAGGAGCACGGCAGCCCTACGAGGATATCGAGTGGGAGAGCGCCGTCCGCCTGCCAGGCGGCTCTGTGCGCTACCTCCGCTATGCGCTGGCGTCCCTGCCGGAGCCCACCGGTTCCTGGCCCGCGTCGCTGCGCTCCGCGCCCGGCCCGCAGCAGCTGCAGGGCATGGCCGCACTGGCGATGCCGCCGGCCTATGGTTCGTGGCCGAGGGTCCTCCTGACGACGCAGAGCAACCTCCGTCGTTTCGCGCGCGCCTTCGTCAACGCGACGAAGGGAGAGGACGGGGCGATGGCAGGCGCCGTTCGCGGCCGGGCGCCTCGCGCGGTACCGAGCCCGCCCCTGGGACAGGGCGCGGTCTGGCTGTACGCCGGTCAGGCCCGCGGCCACGTCCGCGGGGGCCAGCCTGCCCCAGGCGCGGCGTCCTGACGAGGCTCCGCCAAGGGCGCGCCGCTGCATAGCTGGACATTCTCCACCACGCGTTGGCTCGAGCAGCTGACGCAGTCGACACTGCCAAAGACGAGCACGACGAAGTACTGCGTGCCTGTCGCAGGGTCGAATCCCCCGTCGGTCGCACGGCAGTGCAAGTCGGGCACGCATTGCGGCGGAGTGAGAAGCACCGAGCGGCTCGGCGTCACGAGCTGAATGAACTGGACGGTACCGGAGCAGACAGCGCTCTCGCGGATGGACGCTCCCTCGGGGAACGCGGCCGTATAGTCGAAGTGCACATCATAGCTGACGGTCATCAGGGCTCCGCGAGGAACCCCAGCGACAGGCTGAAAAGATACCTGCTGGACGGCGCAGCCGGTGATCACGACGTCAGAGATGGTGTGACCCTGCGCGTGGAACTGGCAGAGTCCGGACACCGGGACGATGGGCATCGCCCCGGACCCGGCCAGCGCCGTGCAGATGGTCTCGCATTCCACCCGGGTGGGCATGTCGTCCATCCTCCTCACCGGACGGATGAGGGTATCGCTTCGGCACAGGCGGCGACCACGGAGAAGGTGCCGCTGCACGCAACGCAGGTCGCGGTCCCGGCGACGGTGACGATGAACGACTGGATGCTGTTCTCCGCGTCGAACGGCACCGGCACAGCGCTGCACGTGAGGTCGGCAGCACAGTCGAGAGGCTCCGCGAAACGGTCAGGTGACGTGACCAACTGACGGACAGCTGTGAGGAAGTCCAGGCATGTGGCACTTCCATCGAAGCTGAAGCCGTCGATGGTGGCGTGGAAGGTGAACTGGACCTGGACGACGATGACGACCGCGACAGACTCCGGGCTCTCTGGAAGCAGCAAGAAGTCGAAACCGGACGCACTGCAGGCGGTGACCGCGACGTTTGAGAGCGTCAGGCCGCCGGTGGCCTGCGAGCAGATCCCGGTCAGCTGGATGTCTCCGACCGCATCGAATGCCGCCGGAGCGCAGATGGCGATGCAACCAGGAGGGATGGGCCCGATCGGCATGCACGTCACCTCCAGCACCTTTCTGACGCATGCTTATGTCGCAAAGCTGCCCGTCGTGCTGGTGTGGAGCCTACGAAGGCTCAGGCCTGCACCCGGCTCCTGCTTCGCGGCCACGCGCGTCATGCTCCGGCGATCCTGCGCTGCACATGCACATGCCGTACCGTCCAGCTCTTCAGGCTCGGTCGAGCGGACGATCGCGGCGTCGCTGCGTCGACACAGAGACGCCGCCAGGTGGCGGCGTCCAGGTTCCCACGTCGGTCCTGTGTCCGACCGGCCGCGTCCACGCGGAGAACTACAGCCGACGGTCCGACGCTCCGTCGTCGGACAGCGTCGCCATGCGCGGATCAGCGACAGCCTACCGTCCGGCGACCTCTGCCCTTCTGCCCCTGCGCACCACCAGCGCGACGCTCGACAGGATGACCGCGAGCCCCACCACCGTGCGCCACGAGATCGCTTCACCTAGGAACACCGCGCCCCATACCACGGCGAACACCGGCACGAGGAAGGTCACGGTGAGCGTGCGCAGGGCCCCGACGCTGTGAATGAGCGCGAAATACAGGAGATAGGCGGCCGCCGTGCAGACGACGGCCAGCGTCAGCACGGCGAAGACGACGGTGCCGGAAGGCTCGACGTACCGCCATGTCAGCAGGCTGACGGGTAGCAGCACGAGCGTGGCTGCTAGCTGCTGGCCGATCGCCATGTCGAGCGGCGTCTCGCCATGGAAATGACGCGCGGAGAAGACGCCAGCCACCCCGTAGGCCAGCGCCGCCAGCAGGGAGAAGCCGGCGGGGAGCCAGAGTCCAGCGCCGTGGCTGCCGGATCCGCCCACCAACACCCCGACGCCGACGATGCCGAGCAGGACGCCCGCGAGCTTGCCTGGTGTGAAGGGATCCTTCGTCCAGAGCCACGCCACGATGGCGGTGAACATCGGCGTCGTCGCGTTGAGAATCGCCGCGAGCCCGGAGTCCAGGCGCAGTTCCGCGGTTGCGATCAGCGTAAACGGGATGGCGGCGTTGGTCGCCCCGAGCACGAGGTACTGCCACCACCGGTGCAGGATACGCACCCGGTGGCGTCTCACGTAGGCGAACACGAGCAGCGCCAAGGTGGCGAGCAGCACGCGCAGCTCGATCAGCACGGCGGGGCCAAGCGCCATGGCACCGATCTTGATGAACAGGAACGAACTTCCCCAGATGGCGGCCAGGCCGCCGAGCATGACGATATCCTTGAGCTTCACGTGTCATCCCTCGCCTTGCCCGACGCACGGCGCGCGCAGTCGCGGTTCGGGTGCCCACCGTCGCTGCCGCGTGCCCGGCATCGGTGCCGACTACAGCGAAACTCCCGCCGGCGGCGGGAGTTTCGCGTCATTCCCACTCGATCGTTCCGGGAGGCTTTGACGTGATGTCGTAGAGTACCCGGTTGATGCCAGGCACCTCGCTGACGACCGCGGACGCGATCCGCTGGAGCACCCTGGGATCGATCTTCGCCCAGTCCGCCGTCATGCCGTCGTCGGACGTGACGGCGCGCACGACGACGGCCTCGCCGTACGTGCGATGGTCTCCCATCACACCGACCGTGCGCACGCCGGGCAGAACGGCGAACCACTGCCACAGCTCCCCTGCCAGTCCCGAAGCCTCGATCTCGCGGCGGACGACCATGTCTGCCCGGCGCAAGAGGTCCAGGCGCTCCTCCTGCACTTCCCCCACCATGCGGATCGCAAGCCCAGGGCCAGGGAACGGCTGTCGCTGTACGAGACTCGCGGGCAGGCCCAGTTCCTGGCCCAGGCGCCGCACCTCGTCCTTGAACAGCTCGCGCAGCGGCTCGAGCAGCCGGAAGCGAAGGTCGTCCGGCAACCCGCCGACGTTGTGGTGGCTCTTGATCACGGCTGCCTGGCCTGGGCCGCTCTCGATCACGTCGGGGTAGAGCGTGCCCTGGACGAGGAAGTCGATCGGACCGAGCTTCTGGGCCTCCTCCTCGAAGACACGGATGAAGAGGTTGCCGATGCGCTTGCGCTTCTCCTCGGGATCGACCACGCCGCGCAGCGCCTCTAGGAATCGCTCTTGCGCACGCACGTGGATGAAGCGCAGCGGCACGCGCTCGGTGAAGGCACGCTCCACCTCCTCGGCCTCGCCGGCCCTCAGGAAGCCGTGGTCCACGAAGACCGCGGTAAGCCTGTCGCCGAGGGCCCGGTGCACGATGGCCGCGGCGACGGCCGAGTCGACGCCGCCGGAAAGGGCGACGAGCGCAGATCCGTCGCCCACCTCGGCGTGGATGCGCGCCACCTCGCGCTCCAGGAACGAACCCATGTCCCAGCCGCCGTGGAGCCCGGCTATGTCGTAGAGGAAATTGCGCAGGATGTCCATGCCGTGCTCGGTGTGCACGACTTCCGGGTGGAACTGCACCGCGTAGATGCCGCGGCTGCGGTCGCCCATCGCGGCACACGGCGCGCCTTCGCTTGCCAGCAGGAGGGCGAAGCCGTCCGGCAGGCTCTCCACCCGGTCGCCGTGACTCATCCAGACGCGCAGGCGCTCGGGCAGTCCGGCGATCAGGGGATCGTCGACGTCGGTCCGGCGCACGTCCGCAGGCCCGTACTCCGGCGTTCCCGGATCGACCCTGCCGCCAAGGGCGTGGGCCAGGTACTGCATGCCGTAGCAGATGCCGAGCTGCGGCAGGCCGGACGCCAGCAGGCGCTCGTCCATCTTCGGCGCGCCGCTGCGGTAGACGCTGTCCGGGCCGCCGCTCAGGATCAGGGCGGCCGGCTCCTTGGCCATGATGGCCTCATATGGCGCGGACGCCGGCACGATCTCCGCGTAGACTCCAAGTTCGCGTACGCGGCGCGCGATGAGCTGCGCATACTGCGCGCCGAAATCCAGCACCAGGACGCGCTCTGTCATGGCGTAACGGCCTCGGCGCGCAGCACGAGGAGCTCCGGGTGGTTGCGGTAGCGGCCGGCGTAGTCGAGGCCGTAGCCGACGATGAAGGTGTCGGGAATGCGGAATCCCACGTAGTCCACCGGCACCTCCACCTCGCGCCGGTCGACCTTGTCGAGCAAGGTGCAGATCTGGATGGAGCGAGGCTTGCGGGCCCTGAGGTTCTGCAGCAGGAAGTTCAACGTGCGGCCGGTATCGATGATGTCCTCCACGATCAGCACGTCGCGGCCCTCGATCGACTCGTCGAGATCCTTCAGCACGCGCACCGCACCCGACGAGACCGAACCGCTGCCGTAGGACGAGACGGCCATGAAGTCCATCTCCACCATGCCCTTGATCTCGCGCACCAGGTCGGCTGCGAAGATCACAGCGCCGCGCAGGATCGAGACGGCGAGCAGCGGCTGATCGCCGCTGAGGCCCTCCGAGATCTCTGCGCCAAGTTCCTGCACCCGCTTCGCAATGGCCTCACGCCGCAGTAGGACCCGCTCCACTTCGTCCATGTCCGCCGCACCGGGAGCACTCCCGGGCCGGCTCATCACTCCTTCCGGATAAAGCAAAAACACCAGAGCCTGTGCCGCGCGACCGGCAAGTCCCTTTCTTGCAGCGTACCAGCCACCGTGCGGGCTGAAAAGATGCGGCGGCGCATTTCACCGGCTTTCGTCGCGCAACGACAGGAGGGCCGCCGTTCGCAGGAGCTGTAGGCGATCTTCAGCTTTCTCCCCGCTGCATAGTACCCGCACGACCCCATCCGGCAACCGCTGGCCGGCGTAGCCCGACAGGCCAGCGCCGTGACCCGGCACGGGCACGGCCAGCGTCGCACCGATCCGCCATCCCCCGGCCGAGGGATCTGCCCGCGGCGGCCATGCGTCAAGCCAGGAGACCACAGGCGCCTCCTCCCGGTCCCAGCCAAGGCGCCGTGCGAGCCGCCGGTAGGCGTCGATGTCGTCGATATCCTCGAGTTCCCCCTCGAATGCCACGGCGACGACCTTCGCGCCAGGACGACGCAGGAAGGCGCGCGCACCCTCGTCCGCCTGCAGCGAGACGAGTTCCGCCATGAGGTCCGGGCCAAGGACGGCGGGCGCCTGGAGGCGGCCGTCACGATCTTGGACCGCGGCCGCGTCACATCTGTCCACGTCCCCGAACGCGGCGATCAGCCGGTGGAGGAAGGGACCGTCGACGGTCGGCAGGTCCGCTGGCAGGACGAGCAGACCCCCGCCGCCCAGGCCGCGCTGCAGGCAGGTCTTGGCCGCAAGCGCCAGAGAGGTGCCCATGCCGCGGGCCGCGTCAGGGTTCTCGACGAGCGCGAGGCGATCGCCCGCCAGTCCTGCCAGGGCCGCACGATGGAGGGCGGCATCCTCGGGCAGGATGCAGAGGACCTGCTCCGCGACTGCGAGCGCCAGACGTGCGGCACGGCTCAGGAGCACCTCGCCCGGCCCCGCGGGCAGGAGAAGCTTCGGCGCCCCGAATCGGCTCCCGCCTCCCGCCGCGAGCAGCGCGGCACTCACGCTCACCGCGCAGCCTGACGACGCACGCTGCAGATCTCGGCGACGATGCTGAGCGCAATCTCCTCAGGAGTGCGCGCTCCGATCCAAAGGCCCGCAGGAGACTGCAGGTGGGGCGGATCCGCTGTGCCGACAAGCCCGTCCGCCCGCAGGTGGGCCAGCATGCTGTCACGCCTGCCCTGGGAGCTCAAAAGACCGATGTAGGGCACGGGGGCCTGCAGCGCCAGGCGTAGCGCCGCGAGATCCCGTTCCACCTGGTGGCCCATCACCACGACATAGCTCTGCGCACCGAGCTCCTCGAGCTGCGGGTAGTCACGCAGCGGAAGACAGTTCACTTCGGCGTTGGGGAAGCGCTCAGGCGTGGCCAGGTGCGGACGAGGATCCACCACGCGCACCTTGAGGCCGGTTTCCTGCGCGATCCGGCAGAGCGGCAGGGCGTCGTCGGTCGCGCCGAAGATCATGCATTCCGCTTCCGCCGGTACGACCCAGGCAAAGACGTCACCCGTACCGGGCATGTCTGCGAGGCGCTTTCCTTCCGGCACCCTTGCCTGCTCGAGGCGTCCTTGCGCAAAGGTGACGAACGCCCTGTCGAGCTCCTCGTCGCCGAGGCTGCCGAACGCATCGCGGCCGGGAATGTAGACGATGTCCCTCATCACGCCCTGGCGTGCGGAGTCGAGGCGCACGCCGCGCGCGGCCGGCACGCCGTCGGCGACGCGCGTGAGAAAGCGGCCGAGCGGCGTGTCGCCAGGCGGCAGCTTCTCGAGCAGCACGTCGACCACGCCCGGACATCCCATGCCGTACCCGAAGATGCTCTCATCGCTCGTGTCGTAACGCAGGACGCGCGGCATCTCTCGCGGCAGGTCCTGCGCCTCGCCCGCCACCTCGGACTCGAGGCAGCCGCCCGAGATGAGACCTTGCACACCGCCGTCCGGCGCGACGTAGACGCTCGCCCCCTCGCGCTGGTAGGCGGACCCCTCCACGGAGACGATGGTGCCGAGCGCTCCGGCCGCGCCTCGGCGCAGGGCTTCGAGCGCCGCACGGATCACCTGCTGCTGCATCATGACGGACTTCCCCCTTGCCTGGGCGGATGGACGAGCTTGGTCAGCGCGAAGGGATCAAGGGCGTCGCCGAACGCGTCGCAGTAGGGCAGGGCGGCGCGCACGCCGCCCTGCACCGGCTGATAGCCGGGGGTTCCGGCGAGCGGGCTGAGCCAGAAGACAGAGCGCGCCGCTGCGCGGATCGCCGCCATGGTGTCCCGCAGCAGGATGGTCTCCCCTGTGTCGAGCCCATCGGACACGATGAGCACGACGCTGTCCCCCCTGAGGAGACGGGCGCCCCAGCCACGCACGAAGCGATCGAGCGCAAGGCCGATGCGGGTACCGCCCCCGTAGGCGAACCCGAGATCCTGCAAGGCCCTCGGGCCCTGCCTGCGCCGCAGGCTCGCTGTGATGCGCCTGATCTCGGTGGAGAAGGCGAAGACCTCCGTGCGGCTCGAGCGCCGTACGAGCGCGTGCGCCATGCGCAGCAGCACGTCGGCGTCACCGGACATGGAACGGCTGAAATCGCACAGGAGCACGACGCCTGGCGGCCGTGGTCGGCGGCGGCGCCTGCGCAGGAGTAGGACCTCGCCGGCCGTCGCATGGGCGGCGCGCAGGCTTCGACGCAGATCCACGTCGCCGCGGCGGCCGGGCCGCCGGCGCCTGCCTTCTCCCGACCTGAGCGCGGAGAGAAAGATGGCTGCATCCCGCATGGCATCGGCCATGCCCACCTGCCCAGGATCCGCTTCGCCACCCTGCCCCTTCGCGGCGGCAGGGCTGTAGCGTGACGACGGCAGGGGGCCGCGTTCCTCCCCGCCTCCCTCGGCGCCTCTTCCAGCCAGGCGCGATGTCGCGGCGACGTCTTCCGTCTCCGCCTGCGGGCCGTCGCCCCCGGGACTTTGAGGTTCCGGCTCTGGCTTCAGCCGCTCGCCGCGCAACCAGCGGGGATAGATCTCGTCGAATACGTGCTGTGCGGACCGCGAGCGCGCATAGACCGCTCTCAGGCTCAGGCGGACGTCTTCGCCGTCCGCGAGCCCGACATGGGACAAGGCGGACAGGGCCAAAGCCTGGGCATCGATCCCCACCGGCAGGCCAAGCTCCCTGAGCGCCCCGCCGAGCGCGGTCACCCTCTGCCGCAGCGCCGCGCCCTGCGCCTTCACCGGGGAGTCCCACCTTGCCCCGTGCCCAGCAGGGACGGCAGTTCCGCGAGGGCCAGCTCGAGATCTCCGCGATCCTTGAGTACGGCGGGGAAACTCTCAGCGCAGGACTCGGCGTTCAGTTCCCACTGGCCGAGTGCCAGCAGGGCCCGCGCCCAGTCCAGACTCTCGGCGACACCGGGCGCCCTGCCGAGCGGCAGTTGCCGCAGCCGCTGCATGAAGCGGGCGATCTCCTCCGCGAGGCGCCTGTCGATCTTGGGCAGGCGCGCGGCGAGGATCTCCGCCTCGCGCACGGGATCCGGGTAGTCGATCCAGTGGTAGAGGCAGCGCCGACGCAGCGCATCCGATAGCTCGCGGGTGCGATTCGACGTGAGGACGACCTTCGGCCGCTCAGCCGCCCGCAGGGTACCGAGTTCCGGGATCGTCACCTGGAACTCGCCAAGCAGCTCGAGGAGGAAAGCCTCGAACTCCTCGTCGGCGCGGTCGACTTCATCGATCAGCAGCACGGGAGCAGGCGGCGGCGCCGTGATCGCCTGCAGGAGCGGCCGCTCGAGCAGGAACTCGCGCGTGAAGAGGCCGTGCTCAAGACCAGAGAGGTCGCCCTTGGCAGCCTCGGCCAGGCGGATGCGCAGCAATTGGCGCGGGTAATCCCATTCGTACAGGGCGGCCGCCGCATCGAGCCCTTCGTAGCACTGCAGCCGGATGAGACGCGTGCCGAGGTGCTGCGCCATCACCTTGGCGAGCTCGGTCTTGCCGACACCCGCAGGCCCTTCCACCAGCAGCGGCTGGTCCAGGGCGAGCATGAGATGGAGTGATGTGGCCAGGGCACGATCGGCGATATAGCCCTCCTGGCGCAGGGCCGCCGCGATGGCTTCAATTTGCGGATGGATGGCGGTCCTCTCCGTTCACCGGGCGGTTCCCGGTACTTCGATGGTAGCACAGGCGATCCGCAACCACCTTGGGGCCACGCTTTAGCCCGAGGAAGCCCCGCCAAGGTACAAACGAGTTACGCCCCCCCGGATCCGATGGAAGCTTGTAGGATCTGAAGAGCTGCTTTGAGGCGCTGCTCGTAATCATCTTCGATTGCCTCTGGGATTTGGTCCTCGGGCGGCGCAACCCCAAGAATGCCGGACACGATACGCATGGCCGCAATGTCCTCGCTGTCCTTGGGACCATTTAGAGACTTATACTCCGCGAAACTTCGCAGAGCACTGGGTTTATCTATGAGCAACAAATGGCAAAGCGTAGCTTCGGCGAACAAACCAGCCTGAAGGGAAACAGGCACGTGCTCCCTTAGGGCAAGGCCTTTTTCAATCTCCTGAAGAGCGGGCGTGTATTGTCCCGTTTGGCGCAGGGCTGCCGCAAGATTCACGCGCGCCTTTGCGTGGATGAGAGCGTGAAGGTTTGGGCCGTCGGCAACGGCCTGTAGCAAAGGGATCGCCGCTGCAGGGCCCTGCAGCATTGCGGTGGTAATAGCCTCTCCCAGCCTTGCATCGCCGTAATACTCCTTGCTCCGAAGGAAGTAGGATGCCCTGCGATAGGCTTCATAGGCTTCAGGGTAAGCGTGCATCGCCAACAGCATGTTAGCCTTACCGAGGGCCACGCGACCCACTTGAAACCATTGACGCAGTCGGACGAACCTTTCGTCGGCTTCGTCGAACTTACGCAACGCGTCTACGCGTTGGCCCACTTTGGCAAGGACCTGCGCAAGGTTGTACGTCGCAACCGCCTGCATCTGAGGCTCTGGGAAGTGTCTCGTCGCTCTATCTAGCAAACGGAGCCACCGTAATGCACGCGGGTAAAGCCCCTTAGCATAGTACACCTTACCAAGCAGATGGTAGATCTCCGTATTGTAGCGTCCATCCTGCTCGTTGCGACTGACGAAGTAAGCCCGCCGTAGAACTTCGCGGGCTGCATCGTATGATCCCTCACCGAAGAAGAGATTCGCCAAGCGCATAAGGTGTTGGCATCGCGTCTCCTCACCAAGATAAGCGGGAAGCCATTTTGCCGTCGGGATGTTGAGCGCGGGCATAAGCCGCACGATCGTCTGGGGGCTCGGCGCCCGCTTTCCGGCTTCGATCATAGACAGGTAAGCCCGAGGCATACCGCCGAGCCGTGCTGCTTCACTGATGGTCAGGCCAAGCGTCTTGCGCTGTTCCTGCAGAACCTCGGCTATGCCCATGTGCATGACCCCGTAACTACCTTGTAGGTACAGGATATACCAAAGTAGCCTCCTGTGCCGCAAACTACGGGCCAGGAGGTGTCCCAAATATGAAACGCGTCCTCGATATCCTTATCGCCGCTGTGATCCTTGTCGTTCCTGCCCTTGCTGTCGCCCAGACCTCTGCAACCACTATGGCCAGTGCATCCAGTCACCATTACCTGGCATCTTCTTTGATCAAACCGGATTCGTCTTCAGCCCCCGGTGACCCTGGGCTCATGTAGGATTCCTATGGATATCGATAACCCAGGTGGCACATGGTGCCGCACTCTACGGACCAGGAGGTACTCCATCATGCAGCGCTTCTTCGATGTCCTGATCGCCGCCGTGATCCTTGTTGTCCCGGCGTTAGCCATCGCCCAGGCCCCTGCGACTACGATGGCAAGTGCATCCAACCATCACTATCTCGCGTCCTCCCTCATCAAGCCCGACTCCTCTTCGGCCCCTGGTGACCCTGGGCTCATGTAGTAGTCCGAACATTCGGCTTCTGATGGAGGTTGCCATGACCACTTCGACCATCTCCGCAACCGACGTGCGGCTTGACGAACTCACCGTGGCCTTGCAGCCGGTCCTGGATCTCAGGACAGGCAGGGTACACGGCTTCGAGGCTCTGCTGCGCGGCCCGGCTGGGAGCGACGTCAACCCACCGGCCATGTTTCGCCGCGCGCGGCGCGAGCGTTGGCTCGGTGAGCTGGAGGATCGCGCGAGGTCACTCGCGTTCGAAGCGGCCGAGCGCTACCTTCAGGGCGAGGAAGTCCTCTTCCTCAACGGTGACATCCGCTATCCCCTTCCACCGCACCGCTACCCCCACGTCGTGATGGAGGTGAGCGAGGCACAGGATGTGAGTCACCATCAGGTCGAGAAGTTGCGCAAGCAGGGCTTGAAGCTCTATCTTGACGATTATGGCGTCTCCCATGGCAACCTGGCTCGCATCCTCGACATCCGCCCGTGTGGTATCAAGGTCGACCGCAGCATTGTCCGAGGCATCTCTGAGGATCATCGTCGCTTTGCTATCGCCCGCGCCTTGGCCTCGCTCGCCAGCGACCTCGGCATGGAACTGGTCGCCGAGGGCATTGAGACCAGCGAGGATCTGGTAGCTGCGCGCAGAGCAGGTTTCGAGTTCGGACAGGGCTATTACCTCGGCCGTCCACTACCCAGACCCGATCGTGACGAGACCGACAGGGTCGGCCAGCTGCTTTCCAATATGGTCATCGAACGCGTGACCTCTGCACGCTTCCGCCTCGTCGCTTCAAACGTATAGGGACGAGGCTGCACTCATAATCGGGGCTCCCGGCTGCCTAACCGCTGCCGGGAGCCTCTACTCGACTTGGCCGTTCCGGTCTCGCCACGGGCGGTCAAGAGCTTATCGCCACAGGATCCCTGTGGTGAGTGGTGAGCGACGGCACGACCGCCATCACCTCGAGGGCTGCGGCAATTCGCATCTCGTGCGCGTCCTCGACGACGGCCGGCATCTTGTCCGTAGGCTGAGCCACGCCGAGAGCGCTTGCGAGGATGTGCATCGCCGCAAGGTCCTGACCGTCCTTTGGTCCTTCGAGGCAGCAGAATGCCTCGTGGGCCCGTCGCGCCGCCGGCATGTCGCCTTGCAGCGAATTGCTGAGCGCCTGTTCGGTGAGTAGAGCACTCACCAAGTCGGTTGGGATCCGTTCTCGGGCCTCCAGCCCCGCCTCGGCTTCGTGCAAGGCATCACCGTACCGGCCAAGTTCCCTCAACGCAGACGCCATGCCGGCCCGAGCTTTGACACTTACCACGTCTGAGGCCGTCGGGGTCTCTGCGATCTTACTTAGCAGAGGTAGGGCCACAGCGGGACCGCGCAATCTCCATGTGGCGATCGCGATGCCAAGTAGTGCTTCAGCATGTAATGATGTGCGTCGCAGGAGGTACGCGGAACGACGGTACGCCGTGCCCGCTTGAGGGTAGCGGCGCATCGCGAGAAGCACATTGGCCTTGTGCAGCATAGCCCTGCCGGTCTCCTCCTGCAGATGCAGGCGTGCGAATGCAGCGGCAGCCTCGTCAAGCTTCTTCACCGCGTCGACCCGTCTGCCGAGCTTCGCCAAAGTCAAGCCGACATTGTACTCGGCGATAGCTTGAAGATCCAGGTTCGCCCCGTGCGCAACTGCCCGCTCGAACAATCTGAACCAGAGCACAGCCTTTGTGTACTGTCCTTGCCCGGCGCAGACCGATCCTAGCAGATAGTATATCTTGCCATTGTATCGGCCGTGGTGCTCTCGTCGACTAATCGCAAGGGCGCAACCCAACACGCGTCTGGCAGGCACATAATCATGCTCCTGATACAGGAGCCCGGCTAGATCCACAAGCCGCTGACAATGCCTTTCGCCAGCGATCAGAACCGGCACCCAGATGTCTGATGGAACGCCAAGGACATCTGCGAGCCGCACGAGAACCTGAGGGGAAGGCGTTCTCTTCCCCCCTTCTACCATGGAGAGATATGATCGCGGAACCGCCACGAGGTCCGCGGTCGCGGTGATGGTCAAGTTGCATTGCTTGCGGCGCTGACGTAGCACCTCACCTATGCTCATACCGTGACCTCATCGGGAGACGACTTGCAGGCAAGCGTGTCCATTCGGAGAACGGTATCTTGCGTGCGAGACTCCGTGAGCGGGGCACCTTCAACCGTCAACTCTGTCGCAGAGGTAGTCATCGGCTGCGTTCGCAGAACCTTCAACGCCTCTGTCAAGTGTCGGTCGTATTCGTCCGCGTAAGCGACCGTTACCGCCTCGCCTGGGAGGTCCACGCCCAGTACCCGTGCCAGGATACGCATCGCGGCGATATCCTGACCGTCCCTGTTCCCTGTGATGCCCTTGTACATCTGTAGTGCATGAAGAGCCGATCTGCTGTCACCCAGTCGAGTGCTGCATATTACAGCCTCCGTCAGCATCGCAGCGAGAAGGGTGCTAGGTAAAGATACCCTCGATATCAGGCCGATCTTGATTTCGTGAACTGCCTGCTCATAGCGTCCCAGTTCCCGCAACGCGGTGGCCAGGTTGCACCTGGCCTTTGCGCGCACGACGTCATCGATGCGCTCGTCGTCGGCGATCTCGCGGAACAAGGGCTCAGAAGCCTTGGGGCCATGCAAAATCTCGTGCGTGATCGCCACTCCGAGCATCGCGTCACCATGAAACGCTCTCCCACGCAACAAGTGTGCCGCATGCCGGTACGCCAGGTGGCCTTCCTTGTACATGCGCTCTTCCAAGAGCACGTTTGCCTTGGCTAGCCACGCCTGGCCCAACTCGAACCACAGACGCAAATGCGCAAGGCCCGCAATGGCCTCGTCGAACCTTGGTAAAGCCTCGAGTTCCTGCCCCACCTTGGCCATGCACTGTGCGAGGTTGTAGCTGGTCGCCGCCTGCAGGCGGGCATTGGCCGTATGCCGGACAGCATTGTGCAACAACTTGAACCAGCGCAAAGCACGCGAGTAGCGTCCCTGCGCGTAGTAGACCTTGCCCAGGAACTCGTAGATCTCGCTGTTGTACCTGCCCGCTTCGCCAAACCGGCTCACGAAGAACGCTCGGCTCAAACTGCTCCGGGCAGCCGAATAGTCGCCCGCCTGATACAGCGTGCGGCCCAGGCTCACAAGGCGCGGGCAGCGTCTTTCGTCCGCCAGGAAGACTGGGAGCCAGGCGTCGGTCGGCACGTTCACCCGTCGCGTGAAGCCGACCAACACCTCTGGGTTCGGCGCGCGCTTGCCGGTCTCCACCATCGACAGATAGGAACGCGTCACCCCACCGAGCCTGGCTGCCTCGGTGACGGTGAGCCCCATCTTCAGGCGCTGCTCCCTGAGTACTGACCCAATGTTCACGGCGTGACCTCGTCACATTCCTGTAGGTAAAGAATATACCCAACTACGGCGCACTGTCGCACACTACAGCGAGAGGCTGGGAAGTTCAGTCTTCACGTCGACCCTCGCGGTCGCGGTCGAAAGTATCGAGCGGATATCTGTCGCACTTGATCTTCTGTCCATCGCCGCCTGGCCCGCCACCTAGTCATTCATCCAGACCCGCGCAGGAGGCGCGCCATGACCTCATCGCTAGTCCCTCCCGCCGACCTGCGGCTCGAGGAGCTCACCGTTGCCCTGCAGCCGGTGATGGAATTGCGGACAGGCCGTGTCCACGGGTTTGAAGCCTTCCTGCGCGGCCGCGACGGCTGCGACATCCGCCCGAAGGAACTGCTGCGCCGTGCCAGGCGGGAGCACTGGCTTGAAGACCTCGAGGAACGTGCGCAGACCCTCGCCATGCAGGCGGCGGACCGCTTCCTCCAAGATGGCGAGATTCTCTTCCTCAACATCGAGAGCCGCATCCCCCCCGCGGCCAGGCGGTTCCCGCATCTGGCGCTCGAGATCAGCGAAAGCACCGGAGTTCACCGCGAGCTCCTCGACCAACTGCATGCCGCGCACCTTGACCTGTACCTCGACGACTATGGTGTCTCGCGCGGCAATCTCGCGAGCATCCTGGACGTCCATCCCCGCGGCCTGAAGATCGAGCGGTCGATCGTGCATGGCATCGCCCAGGACGGCACGCGATTTGCCATTGCGCGTACGCTCGCGGGGCTCGCCCGGGATCTCGGCATGGAACTCATCGCCAAGGGCATCGAGACCAGCGAGGATCTCTGTGCGGCCCGTCGCGCCGGGTTCGAGCTGGGCCAAGGCTACTACCTCTGCCACCCATCGCTCGCACCGAGCCGGTCGTGGATCGCCTCGACCGGTCGGCTCCTGCGCGGCACCGTGATCGAGTCGGTGACGTCGGCACGGCGGCGCGCCTACCCTGCACCGCCCATCGGCGATCGGGTCTGACCACAGGCACCGAGACCAGATGCACGGACTCCCGGCCACGGCGCATGCGCTGGCCGGGAGTCCTGTCGTGCAGGCCTAGGGGTTCAGCTTCGCGAGAGGCGCCCGCCAGAGCTCAACGCTGTTCTGCGCGCTGAAGTAGAGATAGGAGCCGTCCATGGCGGCCTGCTCCGCGCCCCAGAAGATCGGAGTGGCGGCCAGCGTATGCGGATTGACGAGGTAGAGCTGGCCCGGGCCGGTCACCAGGTAGAGACGGCCGCCACCGTAGTACATGTGCGTCAAGGATCCCCAGGCGCCCTGACCGCCGCTACGGTTGAACGTGCGTGCCGCCATGGCGCGCGTCGCGGGGTCCAGGCGGAAGACCGCCGTGCGGTTGGCACCGAAGACACCCCAGGGCGTCGCGACGAGTCCGCCCCAGACGGACGCGCCCGCCTGCGGCGTCAGCGTTGCGACGACGGACTGGCTCTCGGGATTCCAGAGGAAGACGTGGCCGCTCCGCTGCACAGGCGCGACGCCGGTCCCGCCGAGGGCCGTCGTCGTCCCGACAAGAAGTCCGTTCCCGGCGTAGACGAGCGATGTGATGGCCTCATCCGGCACGGGAGACGGGAACACCTGCAGCTTGCCGGTCGAAGGGTCATAGAAACCGAGATCGCCCGGCAGGTAGCCGTCTGTCGGTATGGTCCCCGCATAGACGCCCGCCGGACCCGCCGCCAGAGCGAACAGCCGCGTCTCCTGCGGATCTCCGGGAAGCTGGATGTTGCCGATCAGCGCAGGGTTGCCGGCCGCCAGGTTCCAGGGCTTGGACTCGTCGTAGGCGTAGAGCGCAGCCCCAGGGTAGCCGCCGATGTACAGCGTCCCATGCCACGCGGCGAAGCTGTCGGCCTGCGGCTGGAACGGATACCTCTCGAAGGTGTCGCCGACGATGTGCGTCACCTCGCCGCCGATGTAGGGCGATGCCCAGAGAGAGCCGTCGGCGTCCTTGTACAGCGCCGTGATGATGCCCGGGGTGCCCGGCAGGTTTGCGACCGCCAGGCTGAAGGGCCACGTGCCGGCTCCCGGCGTGACGGTGAGGATCGCGCCCGTGTCGAGGACGCCCACAAGTTGGCCGTCGATGCCTCCTGCCGCGACAACCGGCGTTCCGGAGAGGAACGAGAGCTGCTGGGGGTAGCTGACGAAGCTCGGTGGCTCGGCCGCGCTCTGGTTCCAGCCGGCAGCGATCTTGCCGCCGGGCAGGAAGCTATACATCTGCCCCGCCAGCGCAACGGAGGTAACGGACGCCGCGCTGAGGTGAGGATACCCCTCCTGCTGCTGACCGTTCTTGTAGATGTCGAGTGCGCGCGACTCCCAGAGGATCTCGACGGTCTGCGGGTCGTCGACCTGGATGCGGATCACGCCCGAGGTGCGGCCACGCATGTCTTGAAAGACGCTGGACTGGCCATTGGCAGGGTCGAACTGGACGACCTCCGTATACGGCGTGAGGCCGGCGTAGACTGTGCCGTCGTAGGCCGCGAGGGCATGCACCTGGCTTTCGCCGCTCTGGCCAAGGAGGCCGTAGTCCTGCAGCTGACCCGTGGTCGGGTCGTAGGCGTAGACGGACTGGGCTCCGATCCACACGACGCCTGTGAGGGGATCGACGGCAAGCGACCAGATGGCGTCCGCGTGCATCGTCGCGACCACCTTGGCCGCGGTCGATCCCGGCCGCCACGCGTAGAGATAGCCGAGGCCGCTGCCCGAGTTCGCGGTGACGCCCGTATAGATGGTGCCGTCCGTTCCCCGTGCGACCGCCCACGCGTTGTAGCCGTGTCCCAGCCGCACGCAGGCGATCTCCTGCCCGCTCGTCGCAAAATCGCACAGGGTCGGCGGCAGGCCGTTCGACACCTCGTAGACGTGATTCGGTCCGACGAGGGCCGCCGGCGTATGGGTCACCTGCACAGGGTCGCCGACGAACTGCATGTCGAAGCGCGCTGTCGGCAGGTAGGTGGCGAAGGCGGCAGGAGCGGCGGAAAGAAGCAGCGCAAGCAGACCCGCGGCGGACGTGAGAACTCCACGCATGCGCAAAGGTGTGTGCCTCCAGTGCACACACCTTTCCGTCATTGCCATCTCGTTTCCTGCGCCGCTTCGACGTGAGGCGACAGGCTTGCTACTCGATCTCCGCAAGATCCTGCATCAGATCGAGCACCTGCACCTGTGCCTCGAAGTCGAAGGAGTGTTCCGCCGCGTCGAGCAGCTGGCGCAGCACGTACGCCACGACGTCCTTCTCGGGCGGGCGGGCGTAGTTCGCAGCCGTGACCTTGCCAACCCCGCGGAACTCGAGGACACCAGGGAACGGCTGGAACGATGGGCCCCGCCAGCGGAGTCGTTCCTCGATCTCACTGCACCGCCGCCAGATCTCCTCGAGCGTCGTCGCCACCGCTCGGCCCTCAGCCGAGGGCTTCCGCCCTGGCGCTCTCGATGGCCTGCAGGGCACACAGCCGGCACATGCTGCTGCGGTAATCCGCCGAGGCGTAGGCGTCGCCCTGGACGTCGACGCCGTCCAGGATCATCTCCAGCGCCGCGTCGATGTCACCGGCTGCGAGAGGCGTGCCAAGGAGACGGTCCCGGGCAGCGTCTGCCGCATAGGGTGCGAGACCGACGCCCGTCACGCCGATGCCGGCGGCGACGCAGCGCCCCGCCTCCAGGCGCACCATCGCCCCCACGCCCGCCAGCGCGAACCCGGACGCCTTCTGGCGCAGCTTGCGGTAGCTCGAGCCAGAGCCCTTGGTCGGCAGCGGCAGCCGCAGCCCTGTGAGAATCTCGTCGGTGGCCAGGGCGGTCGTCAGAGGTCCGAGGAAGAACTCGCCGATCGGTATCTCGCGACGACCGCCCGGGCCCTCGATCTCCACGGTGGCTCCTATGGCCAGCAGGGCAGCCGGCAGATCCCCGGCGGGGTCGGCATGCGCCGTGGCGCCGCCGATCGTTCCGAGCCTGCGCACCTGGCGGTCGCCCGTAGCCTCGGCCGCCTCGCGCAGCAGCCGCCAGGGCGCGGCCTGCGCAAGCTCCGCATGGCGCAGGAGGGCGCCGAGGCGCACGCTGTCCGCCTCCTGTTGCATGCCTTGCAGTTCGATGATGTCCTGGAGATCCACGAGGAGGCCCGGTTCGGCCATGCGCAGGCGCAGGAGCGGCAGGAGACTCTGACCGCCAGCCAGCACCTTGGCCTCGGGATCCTCAAGGAAGCCAAGCGCTTCCTTGAGCGTCGCAGGGCGCTCGTAGCGGAAAGCGGATGGAATCATCGTGAGGCCTCCCCGACCGGCCGGCCGAGCGGGTCGAGGCCGGCCTGCCGCAGCACGCCCGCAGCCTTGCGCACGGCCAGCACGATCGGCTGGTACCCCGTGCAGCGGCAGACGTTGCCCTCGATGCCGTGCCGCACCTCGTCGTCGCTTGGGTCGGGATTCTCTTGCAGCAGATCGCACGCGGCAAGGATCATGCCTGGCGTGCAATAGCCGCACTGCAGGCCGTCCTCGTTCCAGAAGGCGGCCTGCAGGGGGTGAAGTCCCTCTTCGCGCACCCCTTCTGGCACGAGATCGCGAAGTCCCTCGACCGTCACGACCTCCCGCCCCTGCGCCTGCAGCGCGAGCAGGTTGCACGACTTGACCGCGTGTCCGTCGAGCAGCACCGTGCAGGCGCCGCACTGGCTTGTGTCACAGCCGACCTTGGTGCCTGTCAGCGCAAGCTCGTCCCGCAAGAGATCCACGAGCAGTGTGCGCGGCTCGACGTCGCGTCGCACCACGCGTCCGTTCACCTTCAACTCGAGCTGCAAGTCACCCCGCACCTCCTAATGCCCGCAGCATCCTCGGCTCCGATTCCCTTCTGGCACCGCGGGCAGGAATCCTGCGCAGGTTCCTCTGCTATCATGGACTTCGCAGGCAAAGGAGGCACGAGAGATGCGCTGCGGCATCTTGACTGTGAGCGACCTGGGTGCGCAAGGCAAGAGGCAGGACACGAGCGGCGACGCCGTCGCGGAGTTTCTGGCATCCGAGGGCCACGAGCTCGCTTGGCGTGGAGTCGTTGCGGACGAGGTGCCGGAGATCTCTTCTGCCCTGCTGCACATGGCGGACGATCTCCACCTCGACTGCATCCTGACGACCGGCGGAACGGGACTTTCCCCGCGCGATGTGACGCCCGAGGCGACCGAGACCGTCATCACAAGAGCGGTGCCGGGGATCGCCGAAGCGATGCGCGCCGACGGCCTACGCAAGACGCCCCGGGCGATGCTGTCGCGCGGACTCTGCGGCGTGCGCGGCACAACGCTGATCGTCAACCTGCCCGGCAGCACCTCCGGGGTGAGGGACGGCCTAATGGTGCTCGAGCCCGTGCTTCGGCACGCGATCGACATCATGCACCGCGCCCCGACCGATCACTGACACGGCCCGAAACGGCGCGAGAGGACCCTTCTCAAGGTCCCCTCGCGCCGTTTCCCGCCTCAGCTTACGGCTCCCGCTGCCAGTCGCCGCTGCGCCCGCCCGACTTGCGCTCCAGGCGTACGTCCTGAACCTCCATGCCGCGGTCGATCGCCTTCAGCATGTCGTAGACCGTCAGGGCGGCCACCGAGATGGCGGTCAGCGCCTCCATCTCGACGCCCGTCCGCCCGACCGTGCGGGCCTCGGCCTCGATGGCGACGCCGTCCTCCGTCTCGCGGAAGTCCACCCGCACCTGGGTGAGCGGCAGGGGATGGCAGAGCGGGATGAGCTCACCCGTGCGCTTCGCGGCCTGGATGCCGGCCACCCTGGCCACGGCCAGGACGTCGCCCTTCGCCGCGGCACCGCGGAACAGCACCTCGCGCGTCGGGTCCGCCATGCGCACGCGACCGCTCGCGATCGCCACCCGCTCGGTCTCGGGCTTGCCGCCCACATCGACCATGCGCGCCCGGCCGCGCTCGTCGAAGTGGCTGGGCACGTGCCCTCCCTCGGCTCCCACAGTCATCGCAGCTCCCCCATCCGAACGGCTCAGGCGTAGGTGTAGAATCCGCGACCGGTCTTGCGCCCCAGATAGCCCGCCTGGACGTACTGGCGCAGCAAGGGGCACGGCCGGTACTTGGGGTCGCCGAAGCCCTCCTGCAGCACCTCGAGGATGTAGAGGCAGGTGTCGAGCCCGATGAAATCCGCCAGCTGCAGCGGTCCCATCGGATGGTTCATGCCAAGGCGCATCACCGTGTCGATGTCCTCGGCGCTCGCGATCCCCTCGTAGAGGGCGAACATCGCCTCGTTGATCAGAGGCATGAGCACGCGGTTGGAGACGAAGCCGGGGAAGTCCTTGGCGCGCACCGTCGTCTTGCCGTAGGCCTTGGCCTCGGCCTCGACGGCCAGCGTCGTCGCCTCGGAGGTCTGGATGCCCGTGACGATCTCGACGAGCTGCATCATCGGCACAGGGTTCATGAAGTGCATGCCGACGAAGCGCTCAGGCCGCTTCACACTGGCTGCCAGGCGTGTGATCGGCAGGGAAGACGTATTGCTCGCGAGGATGGCCCCCTCCGGGGCGAGCTGAGAGACTGCCTGCCAGAGCTTCGCCTTGTCCTCGAACCGCTCGACGATCGCCTCGACGACGAGCTCCGCCTCGCGCGCAGCCTCGAGGTCGAGGCTGAAGCGCACGCGGGCTTGCGCGGCGTCCGCCTGCTCCTGCGTCAGCTGGCCGCGCTTGACGAGGCGACTAAGGGAGGTTCGCATCGTCTCCCGGCCACGGTCGAGAAAGCTCTCCGCCACGTCGTGCACCGTCACGCTGCGCCCGGCCTGCGCCGCGACCTGTGCAATGCCGCTGCCCATCTGGCCGGCGCCGACCACCAGTACCCGCTCCATCAGGCGTCCACCCGTACGATGGTGGCCTCGCCCTGGCCGCCGCCCGAGCAGATCGCCGCCACGCCGTACCCGCCGCCGCGGCGCCGCAGCTCGTAGATGAGCGTCATCAGGATCCGGGCCCCGGACGCGCCGACCGGGTGGCCGAAGGCCACGGCGCCGCCGTTCGGGTTGACGATCTCGGGATCCACGCCGAGCATCCTGCTCGAGGTGATGGAGACGGCCGCGAACGCTTCGTTGATCTCGACGAGCTTCATGTCCTTGGCGGTGAGTCCCGCCCGCTGCAGTGCCTGTTGCGCCGAGAGCGCCGGCACCGTCGCGAGATAGGCCGGCTCCTGGGACACCGCGCCATGCGAGATGATGCGCGCCAAGGGCTTCATACCCCTGGCTTGCGCCTCACCGGCTTCCATCAGCAGAACGGCCGAGCCGCCGTCGTTGAGTGCTGGTGCGTTGCCCGCCGTGATGCCGTGGCTGGGATCGAAGACCGGCTTCAGCTGCTGCAGGCGTTCGAGGGTGGTGTCGGGACGCGGGCCCTCGTCCTGGCGGAGCTCGGCCTTGCCGAACTGCACCGGCACGATCTCGTCGTCGAGGCGCCCGGCCGCCATCGCGTCCTTGGCCCGCATCTGCGAGCGGTACGCCCACTCGTCCATCTCTGCGCGGCTGACGCCGAGCTCGAGCGCGACGCGGCCGCCGTGCACGCCCATGTGCACGTCGCCGAACGCGCACCAGAGGCCGTCGTGCACCACGGAGTCGACGAGTTCGCCATTGCCCATGCGGTAGCCGTAGCGCGCCTTGTAGAGCAGGTACGGCGCCTGCGACATGCTCTCCATGCCACCGGCCAGCACGATCTTCGCCTCGCCGAGGCGGATCGCCATGTCGCCCAGGTTCACAGCCCTGAGACTCGAGGCGCAGACCCGGTTGATGGTGTCCGAAGGCAGCTCTACCGGCAGGCCCGCACGTATGGTGGCCTGACGTGAGGGAATCTGGCCAGCGCCCGCCTGCACCACCATGCCCATGTATGCGTAATCGATCGCCGAACCTTCGATGCCAGCCTGCGCCACCGTCGCGCGAATCGCCTGCGCGCCCAGCTCCACGGCCGGTACATCCTTGAGTGCCCCGCCGAACTTGCCGATCGGAGTGCGCTTTGCCGCCACGACCCAGGTTTCCGGCATGAGATCCCGTCCCTTCCTCAACTTGTGCCGTCAGTCCTCGACGACGCGGATCTCCGCGCCGAGGGAGGTCAGCTTCTGTTCGAGGTGCTCGTAGCCCCTCGCGACGTGCCGCACCCCTTCGACGTCCGTACGCCCCTGCGCACTGAGAGCCGCGATCACCAGCGCCGCGCCTCCGCGGATGTCCCGCGCGACAACCGGCGCACCGGTGAGCACCTTCGTACCCCGGACGAGCGCGGTGTTGCGCTCAATCTTGACCTGCGCCCCCAGGCGCACGAGCTCGTTCGCGTAGCCGAAGCGATTGTCGAAGATGGTCTCCTCCACGACCGACACCCCGTCGGCCTGGCAGAGCGCGGCCACGAGCTGCGGCTGCAGGTCCGTGGGGAAGCCGGGATGCGGCTGGGTCTGGACGTCGATCGCCTTGAGGCGCGACGGCGCGTCGACGGTGATCGAGTCCTCCTCCACCTCGAGCCGCGCTCCCGCCTCGCCAAGCTTGACGACGAGCGTGCGCAGGTGTTCGGGGATGATCGGGCCGACGCTGACCCTGCCGCCGGTGGCGGCCCCGGCAAGCAGGAAGGTGCCGGCCTCAAGGCGGTCCGGGATCACCTCGTGCGCAGCGCCATGCAGGCGCTGGGCGCCTTCGATGCGGATGACGTCCGTGCCGGCGCCGCGCACGCGCGCGCCCATCGCGTTGAGGAAGTTCGCGAGGTCGACGATCTCCGGCTCCTGCGCGGCGTCTTCCAGGGTGGTGGTGCCGAACGAGATGGAGGCGGCGATCATCAGGTTGCAGGTGGTGCCGAACGACTTGCGGTCCACATAGATGCGCGACCCCATGAGACCGCCCGGGGCCTCCGCCAGGATGGCGCCGTGTTCGACCCAGGCCCGCGCGCCGAGCGCCTGGAAGCCGCGCAGGTGAAAGTCCACGGGGCGCGCACCGATGTCGCAGCCGCCTGGTACCGCGACCTCCGCCTGGCCGAGACGCGCCAGCAGGAGGCCGACGATGTAGGTGGAGCCGCGCAGTCGCGCGGCCCGGTCGTACGGCGCGATGTGGTCGCTGAGGCCGCTGCCGTCGACCTCCAGCGTCTTGGGACCGGTGAACTCGGCCTTCGCGCCAAGCTCCCGCAGAATCTCGATGAGGTCCAGGATATCGGTGTAGCTCGGGATGTTCTGCAGCACCGAGACGCCCTCCGAAGCGAGGGCGGCGGCGGTGATGATCGGCAGGGCGGAATTCTTGGCACCGTTGACGATCACGGAGCCGATCAGGCGATTCCCGCCCTCGATGGCATAGAAGGCCAACGCACTCTCTCCTAGCGTAGCGCGGTAAGGGACGGCGTCGGGACGCACGGCCCCAAAGGCAGGATACGCCCTTCACCCGCATCTTCGCTAGCGGCGATAGTTCGGTGCTTCCTTCGTGATGTCGACGTCGTGCGGGTGGCTCTCCAGGAGCCCTGCGTGCGTGATGCGCACGAACTGCGCCTGCTTGCGCAGGTCCTCGACCGTTGCGGCGCCGACGTAGCCCATGCCGGCGCGCAGTCCGCCCACCATCTGGTAGATGGTGTCCGCGAGCGTTCCGCGGTACGGCACCCGGCCCTCGATGCCCTCCGGGACGAGCTTGCTCTGGCCCTCCTGGAAGTAGCGGTCGCTGGAGCCTTCCTTCATGGCGCCGAGCGATCCCATGCCGCGGTAGCTCTTGAAGCTGCGGCCCATGTAGATCTCCATCTCCCCCGGGCTCTCCTCGGTGCCTGCCAGGAGTGACCCGAGCATCACCGTGTGCGCCCCGGCCGCGAGGGCCTTCGTGATGTCGCCGGACGTGCGGATGCCGCCGTCGGCGATCACGGGTACGCCGGCTTCGGCGGCCGCCTCGGTGCAGTCGAGAATCGCCGTGATCTGCGGTACGCCGATGCCTGCGACCACCCGCGTCGTGCAGATGCTCCCGGGCCCCACGCCCGCCTTGACCGCATCCGCACCCTCAGCGATGAGCGCCCTCGTGCCCTTGGCCGTGGCCACGTTGCCAGCGATCAGTTCGACGTCCGGGAAGCGGCTCTTGATATCGCCGACGGCTTCGAGCACGTTCTTCGAATGGCCGTGCGCCGTATCGAGCACGAGGCAGTCGACACCGGCGTCGACGAGCGCCTTGGCGCGGTCGAGCCTGTCCTTGCCGACGCCGATCGCGGCAGCCACCAGGAGGCGGCCCTTGCGGTCCTTCGCGGAGTTCGGGAACTTCTGCGCCTTCTCGATGTCCTTGATGGTGATGAGACCACGGAGACGGTAGTTGTCGTCGACCAGAGGCAGCTTCTCGATGCGGCGCCTGGCCATGATCTGCTTGGCCTCCGCCAAGGTGGTGCCCACAGGAGCCGTCACGAGACCCTCGCGGGTCATGGCCTGGTCGAGCGGGCGGTCCAGGTCCTCCTCGAAGCGCACATCGCGGTTCGTGATGATGCCGATGAGCCGCTCGCCCTCGACAATAGGAACGCCCGAGATGCGGTATTTCGCCATCATCTCGAGCGCATCGCGGATCGTGTGGTCGCGGGTCAGGAAGATGGGATCCAGGATGACACCGTTCTCGGAGCGTTTCACCTTGTCGACCTCGCCGGCCTGGGCGTCGATCGTCATGTTCTTGTGGATGACGCCGATGCCGCCCTCGCGCGCCATCGCGATGGCCATGCGGGACTCCGTCACCGTGTCCATGCCCGCAGACAGAATCGGGATGTTCAGGTTCAGCCGCCGCGTAAGGCGCGTCTTCGTCTCCACATCGTTCGGCACCACCGAGGAGTGGGCCGGTACCAACAGCACGTCGTCGAACGTCAACCCTTCGCGGAGAACCTTGTCCGCCGCCACTGAGCGAAGCCTCCCCAAACCGTTGTATTTAAGGCAGCATACCACCGCCGGCTTGCCGCTTCCAGCATGGAGTTCACGCGACCTGGGAAACAGCGGTCCGGCGTGGAACTCAGGCATCGCCGGGTTGAACCCTTGGTTTGCCACCCGTCCCTCGTGTCGAACGCCGCAGCGCCGTTTACCGCGCTGGTGACCAGCTGCGATCTCCGTCGCTCGTCCTGTAGACGCCAAAGTTCGTGTCGAGGTAGCCCACGCGTGGGCCGACGAAGCTGAGGGCACGGTCGGCGGGGCCGTACATCAGGAGTGCAAAGCTCTGCGGCATGGCCTCTTCGCTCCAGTGCATGCCGCCGTCCGTCGTGCGCAGGAGACTTTGCCGGCCTTGCGACCCTGGCGCAAGTATCCAGCCGTCTCGGCGGTTGACGAAGTCGATCGCCGCAAAGGAGGACGGGGGCAGCATGCCTACCTTGCGCCATCCGGCGCCGCCGCTCACGGTGCGGTAGAGTCCTCCCGTCTGGGCGTCAAGAGCCCAGCCGGAACGCGGGGAGAGGAACCAGGTGGCGAGCATGGCCTGTGCGCCCGAGAACGGCACACTGCCTCGTGATACGCCAGCTCTTGCCGCCATCCCGGCTGAGCCGCACGTGCGGCAGCCCCTGCAGGACGTCGTCCGCCGAGAAGGCCCGCAAGTTCACGCGGGAGAGCCAGCCTGCGGCGTCGCCGATCCGGTACACGACCCGCCACGTCTTGCCGCCGTCTCCCGTACGCAGCACCTGCCCCAAAATCGCGCGCGGCATGGACAGTGTCGTGACCACGACGTATCCCGCCCCTGCCCCGGTGAACGCGAACCCCGATGGCGTATCGGCGAAGCTATGGATCATCTCCCAGGACCGCCCGCCGTCGCGCGTCGCGAGCAGGCTGTAGCGCCCGGCCACGAGAGCCATGCCATAGCCGATCTCGCGCGTAACGAACTGAATGCCGAGGGTGGGGGCAAGGAGCGGCCAGACCGGTCTGAACGAAGCGTCCGCTTGGGACCTGTAGAGAAGGCTCGCGTTCGGATTCGCGAGCCAGACGCCGCCTTGCCCGTCGATCGAGATGGCCGAGATCTGTACTGCAATGGCCGCCTGGGCAAACACGTCCTCTGCACCGCCGCCAGGCGGCACAAAGCTGAGATCGTTCCCGGAAAGCCCCACCGCAAAGAGTCCCTGGGGCGAGGCGGCGAGCTCTGTCACGACGGGCTGCGGTCCAGTTGACCCGTAGGCGCCGTTCGGCGATTCCTGCGTCTTCAGTTGCCAGTGCATCCCGCCGGCCTGGCTTAGCACGAGGTAGCTGCTGCAGCGCGGCATGGCGCAAGCGGCGCCCTCGTTGAACACGGCCCACGTAGACGACCCGGATGCGGCGAGCAGGTTGATCCCGGTAGGGTTCGTAACAGTTGCCGATTTTCACGCACATTCATACACTTTATTAGTATTGTCGTAGGACCACTCCACCTTAGCGCATGCGGCTGCGGTCTTCCACGATGCGCCAAGCCTGATCGCTGGTTGGCGGTCTTCGTTTCATAGGTTATACTCGTATAAAGGTGGCCATTTCGCAGGTGATCTAGCCATAAATTCTTTGGATATTAGGCTGCTCGATGTACTCACCGTCGACGGACGCATGAGTTGGGCGGAACTGGCCGGCCATCTCGGGCTCTCCGCCCCCTCCGCCGCCGAGCGTGTCCGCCGCCTCGAGGATCGCGGCGTGATCAGGGGCTTCACGGCGTTGGTGGATCCCGCGGCCATCGGGCTGGGCCTCACCGCGTTCGTCGCCGTGACCCTGTCACGACCCCAGGATCGCTCGTCCTTCCTCGCATTGGTGCAGACCCTGGACGAGGTCCAGGAGTGTCACCATGTCGCCGGTGACGACGACTACCTCCTGAAGGTCCGCTGCCGCGACGCCCGGCACCTCGACCACCTGCTGAGCGACCAGCTCAAGAGCCTCGAGGGCGTCACGCGCACACGGACGACCATCGTGCTCGACACCCGCAAGGAAACCTGCCGCCTGCCGCTCGCCATCGCCGGCGACCCGTCGCCCGCGGACGCGACGTGAGCGAGCTCGGCTTTCTCCTGCGCGGTATCGCGATCGGGCTAGCCATCGCCGCACCCGTGGGCCCGATCGGGCTCCTCTGCATCCAGCGCACCCTGACCTACGGCAGGGCCGCAGGGCTCTTGAGCGGTCTCGGCGCCGCGACGGCCGACGCCTTCTACGGCGCCGTGGCCGCCTTCGGCGTGACGCTCGTCTCGCATGCGCTGCTCGCGGAGCACGCATGGATCCAGGCGATCGGAGGGCTGGCGCTCATCATCATCGGCCTGCGGATGGCGCGGCCGAAAGGCGTGAGCGAAGCCGCCCAGTCCATCGGCGGGCGGCCCCTCTTGCAATATGTCTCGGTCCTGCTCCTGACGCTGGCAAACCCCATGACCATCCTGTCGTTCGCCGCCGTATTCGCCGCCCTCGGTCCCACGACGGCGAGGCACGCCGGTCCCGCAGCCGCTCTCATGGTCGTCGGCGTCTTCCTCGGTTCCGCCCTCTGGTGGCTGATCCTCTCGACCGGTGTCAGTCTCGCGCGGCGCGGCCTGGGGGCCTCCGCCCTGCGCTGGATCGCCGCCGTCGCCGGCGTCGCCATCGCGGCGCTGGGCCTGGCCGGATTGGTCACGTCCGGTCTTGGGTAGCCCGCGCGGCGGCGGCGTCCGGGCGACTCAGTCGCCGCTCGCGCCGCTCTGCCCCACCTCTGGCTGCTCGACGGCGCGGCCGAGGTTCTGCGCCAGCCGGTAGACGTCTCCCGCGCCCATCACCATGACGACGTCTCCCGGCTTCATCGCCTCGTGCAGCCGCGCCTCCGTCTCGTCCGCACCGTGCACGTGGTGCACCTTCGTCCCGAAAGCGGCCATGCTCTGCGCCAGGCGCTCCGACGAGATGCCGGGGATCGGCGCCTCGCCCGGCGGCGAATAGATGTCGAGCAGCCAGACTTCGTCCGCCTGTCGAAATGCCTGCGCGAATTCCCCGAAGAGGAGCTTCGTGCGCGCGTAGCGCTGCGGCTGGAAGACGGCGAGCACGCGCTGGGGCCTGAGTTCCCGCGCGGCCTCGAGCACGGCCGCGATCTCCGTCGGATGGTGGGCGTAGTCCGAGACGACCGTCATGCCCTGTCCCCGGCCGACCACCTCGAAGCGGCGCGCCGCGTTGCGGAACCGGCGCAGGGCCGCGATCATGACCGCAGGGGGCACGCCCAGGCCGTCCGCGACCGCGATCGCGGCCAAGGCGTTGCGCACATTGTGCAGGCCCGGGATGTGCAGCTCGAAGCGGCCAATGGGGCCGTTCGGCCCGATGGCCGTGAAGCGGTGGCCTCCGCCTGCGACCGGAACGACCCGCATGGCGCGGTAGTCACCGCCGCGCGCGAGGCCGTAGGAGGAGCACGCGCGGCCGCTCGACCGCGCGATCTCGCGCACGAGAGGGCTGTCGTGGCAGATGAATGCCTTGCCGGTCGTTCCGGCAAGGAAGGTGCGGTAGGCCGCCACGACGTTCGCGAAATCGCCTTGGTAATGGTCCAGGTGCTCCGGCTCCGCGTTGGTCAGCACCGTGATCTCGGGATGATAGCGCAGGAAGGATCCGTCGCTCTCGTCCGCCTCCGCGATCACGATCGGACCGTGGCCGATGCGCGCGTTGCCTCCCAGCCAGTCGAGCTCGCCGCCCACGACCACGCTCGGATCGAGCCCGCCCTCGATCAGGATGGCCGAGATCATCGATGTCGTGGTGGTCTTGCCATGCGTGCCTGTGACGCAGATGCCGCGCCCGCTCTCGAGGATGCGCGCCAGCATCTCCGAGCGGTGCACCACCTGTGCCCCGCGCCGGCGGGCCGCCAGCACCTCTACGTTGTCCTGCGGCACGTCGGTCGAGTAGACGACGACGTCCGCCCCTGCCTGGTTCTCCTCGCGGTGTCCGTACGCGATCGGCACGCCGATGCGCGCCAGCCGTTCGGTGCGGGAGGACGGCTGGACGTCGGAGCCGGTCACCTCGGTGCCTTGGCCCTTGAGTACATACGCGATCGCACTCATGCCGTAGCCGCCGATTCCGACGAAATGCGCGTGCACCTTTCCTATCCCCCCGGTCCAGCCTTTCGCTGCGGTCAAAAGAGTTCCTAGCTCGGACTATCGTCGCCAGGCTCTTGCCGAGACAAACGGCGGTAGGCCGCCGCGAGCTCGCGGTAGTGCTCCGCGGAGCGGGCGAGCCATTCCGCCTCCTCGGGCCTGAGCGGCCTGACGACCCGCGCCGGCGCCCCCGCCGCCAGCATGCCTGCCGGCACCTCCCTGCCCTCGGGCAGGAGCGCACCCGCCGCGAGAAGTGCTCCCGCACCGACCTTCGCTCCGTTGAGCACCACCGCGGCCATGCCGATCAGGGCCCCGTCCTCGATACGTGCGCCGTGCACGATGGCCCGGTGCCCCACGGTGACATTCCTGCCGATGCTGAGCGGAAAGCCGGGATCCGCATGGGCGATCGCGCCATCCTGCAGGTTCGTGCCGGCGCCGATCTCGATCCGCTCGGCATCGCCGCGCAGGACGGCGCCGTACCAGACGGACGCCCCCTCGCCGATCGTGACATCGCCGACGACGTCCGCCGACGGGGCGATGAAGACGTCGGCCGCCACCTTCGGTCTGCCGGCAGGGCTCTCGTGCACCATGGGATTCCCTCCTTCAAGGCTTGAACGGGTGGATGACGGGCTCAGCCCCCATGTCCCATGGCGAGCGGTGCCCCGCCTCGTACATCGAGAGACCGAGGCGCGCGATCATCGCGGCGTTGTCCGTCGTATGCCGCATGGGCGGCACCAGAAGCCCAAGCCCTTCGCGTGCCAGCGCATGGGCGAAGCGTTGCCGGAGATAGCCGTTCGCCGAGACGCCGCCCGAGAAGATGAGTCGCCTGCAGCCGGTCTGCCGCAGGGCGAGCGACGCGCGCTCCCAAAGCTGTTCGAAGACGGCCGCTTGAAAGGCGGCGGCGATGTCGCCAGCGGCTAGCCCCTGGCGCCGCAGGGACTGTGCCGCCGTCTTGAGGCCCGAAAAGCTGAAGTCCAGGCTGCCGGGGAACATGCCCACGCGCGGTAGCGGAGCCTTCGCGGGATCCCCTTCCCTGGCGAGACTTTCGATCGCCGGACCGCCGGGGTAACCGAGTCCGAGCGTGCGCGCCACCTTGTCGAACGCCTCGCCGGCCGCGTCATCCCGCGACCGGCCCAGCACCTGCACCTCTGTGGGGCCCTCGAGCAGCAGGAGGTCCGTGTGGCCGCCCGACGCCACGAGCGCAAGGTCCGGGTAGGCCGGCTCGGCCTCGAGGTAGGCGGCGTGGGCATGCGCGACGACGTGGTTCACGCCGACGAGCGGCAGGTCGCGCGCGAAGGCGAACGCCTTCGCCCACGAGAGCCCGACCATCAGTGCGCCGGCCAATCCCGGTCCGCGCGTCACGGCGACGAGACCGAGATCCCGGTACCGGCTGCCCGCCTCCGCGAGCGCCTCCTGCACCACGGGACCGATGCGCTCGAGGTGGCGGCGCGCCGCAACCTCCGGCACGACACCGCCGAACGCTTCATGCAGGTCGATCTGGCTCGCCACCACAGACCCCAGGAGCCTGCCGTCCTGGCGCAGCACGGCTGCGGCCGTCTCGTCGCAGCTCGTCTCGACGCCAAGGCAGAGGAGATCGTTCAATGGCGGCCCTCCCCCGGCATCTCGCCCCAGACCATGATGTAGGCGTCCTCGCCATTGTCGGTGTAATAGCCGCGCCTGATCCCGACCGTGTGGAATCCGAGCGAGCTGTAGAGGTGCTGCGCCACCGTGTTCGAGACCCGCACCTCGAGGGTGACCCTGACGCCGCCCTGCAACCGCGCGAGATCCATCTCCGCCAGCATCAGCTGCCGCCCGACGCCCTTGCCGCGAACATCCGGATGCACGGCGACGTTCGTGATATGCCCTTCGTCGATCACGAACCACATGCCGATGTAGCCGACCACTCTCTGGCCTATGCGCGCCACGAGGTAATGCGCGTAGGCGTTCTCGGTCAGCTCCGAGACGAAGGCGCGACGCGACCAGGGCGTCGGGTAGGAGCGACGCTCGATGACGAGCACTTGGTCGATATCGCCGAGCTGCATCTCCTCGATCCGTGCCGGTTCATCCATCGAGCTTTCTGGCTGCGGCGGCCGGCGGCCGAAGGTAAAGCGCAGCGGTGGACAGCGCATCGTCGAGTGCCTCCTCCCGAGCTCGCATCGCGAACAGGCCAAGTCTTGCCGCTCCCATCTCGTCCGGCCCCATGCGCACGAACGGCGACGCCCGCAGCAAGGCGCTCTGGCGCCGGACGGCGTCGCCCATCACTTCCACAGGGCGCCCGAACGACCCGCACTCCTCGAGAAACGCCGCAAGCGGGCGCATGGCAGGGGCGATGCGCTCCTCGGGCAGCCGCCCGCCCTGCACCTCGTAGAGTGCGCAGAACGCGTCCTCGCGCCTGGCATCCAGCACCGGCGCGTAGAGGCCGTCCATGCTGCGGCTCGCGGCGCTCGCCCAAAGGCCCGGCACGCCGTAGACCGGGATGCCGAGCGCTTCGCCCATGGCCCCCGCCGCCGCCAGGCCGATGCGGATCCCGGTGTAGGAGCCGGGGCCGCGGTCGACGGCGATCTGGCCGATGGCCGCCGGCGTGAGCCCCGCCAGCCTCAGGACCTCGGCGACGGCAGGCACGAGGCGGGCGGAATGCAGGCGGGGCGCCGCCTGCTCGAGGTCCGCCAGCAGCGCGCCATCCACGCCGAGCACAGCGACGCCAAGAATGTCGCCGGTGGTCTCGATGCACAGCCAATGGCTCGTCACGCCGGCCACCTCAGGCGGCGGAGCACCCCTTCGGCCGCCTGCCCGTACGCCTCCACCGCCGCCTGCCGATGCTCCCCCTCGCCAGCGAGGCGTATCTCGAGCCTATCCGCAGGCCAGCCCTCTTCGGCCCGCTCGGGCCATTCGACGAGCAGCACCGCATCGGGCGCCAGGATGTCCTCGAGGTCGAATTCCCTCAGGTCCGCCTGCGCGAGGCGGTAAAGATCCAAGTGGTAGAGCCCCCCCGGGTAGGCCTGAAGCAGGGTGAACGTCGGGCTCGAGGCATAGGCGATGCCGGTGCGGGCCTCGATGAAGCCCTGGCAGAGGGTCGTCTTGCCGGCGCCGAGATCGCCCCGCAGGAGAATGCAGAGTCCGCCTTCCACGGCGTCCGCCAGGGCCCGGCCCAGCGCGCGCGTGGCGTCGGATCCCGCGAGCTCGATCAGCCTCATCCCTCGCCCTCGCTGAAATGGCTGTAGCCACTTGCGGTGAGCGCCTCGAGAACCTGGCCGCGCCGCGCGGCGAGACCGGTCGTGGCGTCGCGGACCCGGCCGATCGCCGTGCAGGGAGGGATCTTCCCAGGTTGTCCCGCGATGCGCTCGAGGAGGTCGTCCGGGCCCGTGAACACGAGCTCGTAGTCCTCGCCGCCGCCATAAGCGTAGCGCAGCGCAAGGCTCCTGGGAATCTCGCCGACGAGCGGCAGCGCCTCCTCCTCCACCTCGATGCCCACGCCCGAAGCGTCAGCGATCGCCTTGATCTCCGGGTAGAGCCCATCCGAGACGTCGACGCAGGCCGTGGCACCGAGCTTGGAGAGCAGGCGTCCAAGCTCCATGCGGGGCAAGGGGCGCAGGAACCGCTCGCGCTCGGGTCCCTCCTGGCCGAGCCGCACGAGTTCGAGCCCCCTCGCCGACGCGCCAAGGGTGCCCGAGCAGTAGACGCGATCGCCGACGGCGGCTCCCGAGCGCAGGAGCGCTCTCCTGGTAGGCGCGAAGACGCTGACCGTGATGAAGGCCGTAGGCGACGAGACGGTGTCCCCGCCCGCCAGCTGCGCGTCGCAGTCCTTCGCGCACGCCTCCATGCCGCGGTAGATGTCGAGCGCGTCCTCGAGCTCGAAGTCCCTGGGCAGGCCGATCGCCACCGTGTAGCGCGCGCTGCCGGACGCGCCGCTCGCCGCGAGGTCCGAGAGGGCGCCGGCCAGGGCGCGGAAACCGATGTCACGCCACGTCATGAATGTCTCATCGAAATGCACGCCCGCCACCATCGTATCGGTGCTCACGAGCATCTCGGGCGCCATCGGCTGCAGGAGCGCACAGTCGTCCCGAAGACCGAGTCCCTCGAGCCCCGCGAACTGCCGCAGGCGTTCGATGAAGCCCCACTCTCCCACGTCGCGAAGCCGCATCCGCTGCCCCCCCGAAAGGTTTTCCGCCGCAGGGCGCCAACTCTGGTAGTCGTGGAAGCTGCAAAGAGACAGATCGGCATCTACCCTTCGCTACTGGCCCGCCACCGCCCGCCCCAGGCGCTCGGCGGCATCGAGGTTGTCAGCGGCGACGACCTCTTGCAGATCCTTGCGGCGCAGCCTTCGCTGCTGGCCGCCCTCTACCTGCCAAAGGGCGACCCGCAGCCGCTGCCGCCCCTCTACGCCCTCGGACCCGCCGTCTGGCGACAGCCGCCAGGGCCGCTCGTCGGCGCCGCGGCGGGCGGTCAGCGCGGCGTCGCCGCACGGGCACTGGAGACGCTGGGAGGGCTCCTGGCCGAAGGCCCATTGCCACCGAGTCCGCGGCCCCTGCGCCTGCATGCCCTGCGCGAAGCGGTCGGCCAGGGCTTTTTGGCGGTCGCGGGCGGCGGCCGCGTCGGCAGGGCTCTGCAGTCCCTGGCCAAGGGCGCGAAGGTCCGCTGCACCCTGATCTCGGACCATGCGCCGAAGGCCTTGCGGCCGGTACGCTGGCAAGGCGCCGGCAATCTCCTCGCCCAGGCCCGGGCCGTCGTATGGGCCGCCGACCGCCCACTCACCCCCCACCTGCCCCTCCTTCGCCAGGACGCAGTCCTCGTCGTCGTGTCGGATCTCGGGGACGACGACCGCCAGGCGCTGCTTGCGACGCTTGCGCTCCGAGAGGCCACCGCGCTTGCCGCTTACCGGCCCTTGGATCTGCCCAGGCACGAGCGTCTCGTCGTGCTCAGCGACTCTCCTCGCCGTCAGGCCCAGGCGATGGCGAGCCTGTGGCGTCACCTTGCGCAGATGCCACCTGAATGAGCCTATAATCCGCCACGATCCGCTGGAAGTCTCGCCAGACCGGGCGTTTGCGGCTCGGGTCGCGCAAGAGGGCGGCCGGGTGGAAGGTCGGATAGTAGGCGCGGCCGTCCTGTTCCAGGCGCTGGCCCCGCATCGCCGTGATGCCCGCCTTCGGCCCGAAGACCGCCTTCAGTGCCGTCGCGCCGAGCAGCACGACGATCGGCGGGTCGATCGCCCGCAAGATGGCCTCGCGGTGGACGCGGCAGGCCTCCATCTCGGGGGGAAGCGGCACCCGGTTGCCCGGCGGCCGGCAGAGCACGGTGTTCGTGATGAAGACCTCGTCCTCGCCGAGGCCGACAGCCAGGAGGATCTTGTCGAGCAGCTGCCCCGCAGTGCCGACGAAGGGACTGCCCTGCAGGTCCTCGTCGCGCCCCGGTCCCTCGCCGACGAGGACGATGGACGCGTCGGGGTTGCCGCGGCCAAAGACCACCTGGGTGCGCGTCTCGTGCAGCGGGCAGAGGGTGCAGGACGCGGCATGCGCTCGGATCGCGTCGAGGTCCGGCATGGCTCAGCGCAGGTCGGACGCCAGCGTGACCATGGTGCGGAAGGCGCGATAGACCTCGCGGTAGTCGTGGTGCCCAAAGCGCACCGTAAGAGCATCGAGGCGCTCGGCCCCGGGGCAGATCGCAGCCGACTGCGCCTGGCCGGGGTTCGTGAAGCGGATCTTGATCTCAGGACGATCGGGCGGGAGGAGCGGCTGCAACGAAGAGCGTTCACGCACCGCCACCTCGGCCGCCTGCCTGATCGCCGCGCACGCCGCCTGCGCGCCGCGCGAGAGCGAGGCGTAGCGGCCGCGCGCCTCCTTCACCTGCGCGTAGCGGGCCCACGGCAAGAGCTCCCCCGTCTCCGCCTCGAGCACGTCGTCGCCTGTCACCAGGGCCACGGGCACGCCGAACGTGCCCGCCCAATAGGCGTTGAGGCCGAGCTCGCCCACCTTGCGGCCGGAGATCTCCGCCTGCTGCACCGTGAGGTTGTAGGTGTGGGCGAGGGTCGAGGGACTCCCCGCCATGGCATGGTAGCCCGTGCAGAACATCAGGTCGTAGGCCTCGGTGAGACCCTCCACCATGCTGCCCGCCTTCGGTGACCCGCTGAGGACGAGGGCCCTCGGGTCGACGCCGTCGAGCGGCAGGTTGCGCATGCCGTCGTGCGAGTCGTTGACGACGACCGCCGTCGCGCCGCCAAGGAACGCTCCCTCGATCGCCGCGTTGACCTCCGCGGTCATCAGCCGACGGGCGAGCTCGTAATCGTGCTCGCCGGGGTTGGTCATCACCCAGCCGGTGACGCCGGCGGTTCCCTCCATGTCAGCGGAGATGTAGACCTGCATCCTCTCGACCCGCCTCCCTGCTCCGGTATCAGACGTACGACTTGAGGCGGAACTGTGTGGCGACGCGCCCCACATCACGCCCCGCGAAGTTCCGCTGCGCGCCGCCGCGCCACGTCGCAAGCTCCTGGGCCGCCACCTCGTCGAGGAAGCCCGCTTGGACGAGGCTCTCGACGAGTGCCGGCGCGACGCCTCGCGTCTGGCCGTCGTCCAGCTTGATCGCGAGGCCCTGGCCGCGCCCCAGGTCCCCGACACCGAACACCGCCTCCGCACCCGTCTTCGCCACGAGCCGGCCCCTGCCTGCCTGCATGATGTCGACGCCGACGCGGCCGCGCCCCGCGATCAGGTACGGGTGCTCCATCATGGCATCGCGTACGCGGCTGGCCGCAGCTCGTAGCTCGGGCCTCAGGCCCGAGGGATCGGCGAGCCGGGCGTAGCCGACGGCCATGGCGCGAAGCGGTAGGCCGAAGACCGGTGCGCTGCATCCGTCGATGCCGACCGCGATCTCGTCCTCCGGCACGGAGCACATCTCCGCGACGATGCTGCGGACGAGCCGCTGGCCCGGTGCTTCGGGGTCCAGGTAGCGACTCGGGTCGCCGTCCAGCATCTGCGCCACCCCAAGCATGGCGGCGTGCTTGCCCGAGCAGTTGTTGTGCATCGCCGTGGGCGCGATACCCTGGTTGCGCAGCTCCTCCTGCGCCTGCGGGTCGGTCGGCGGGTGCGCCCCGCACTGCAGGTCCTCGACGCTCTTGCCGACGAGGTCAAGGAGGTGCTCCACCTGCCGGATGTGGACGGCCTCCGCCGTGTGGCTCGCGGTCGCGATCGCGAGGTCCGCGGACGTCATGCCGAAGCGGTCGGCTGCCCCGCTCAAGACCACCGCCATGGTCTGGAACGGCTTGGCCGACGAGCGAAGGTAGATTCTCTGATCAGGGTTCCCAAGCGCGAAGAGGAGCCTTCCCGACCGGTCCGCGACCGCCAGGTGCCCGTAATGCCGGCTCTCGACCATCTGGCCGCGCCAGACCTCCACCATCAGTTCAGCGTCCACGCGATGCGACCTCCCGTGCAGCGTCCACCAGCGAGCGGAACAGGGCGCTGGCCACCTCGTCCTCGTGCCATAGACCCTCCGGATGCCACTGCACCCCGAGCCAGAACGGGTGGCTTGGGTCCTCGAAGGCCTCCACGACACCGTCGGGTGCCACGGCGCAGACCGAGGCCCCTTGCGGCAGCCGGCGCACCGACTGATGGTGGAACGAGTTGACGCGCAGCCCGTCCAGGCCTGCGATCCAGGCGAGGCGGGAACCCGGCGTCACCGTGACGCCATGGCTCTTGTGGAAGCGGGGTCCGCGCTGGGCATGCTGCAACGCCTTGGGCAGCTGGCTCGGAATGTCCTGGTAGACGTCGCCGCCGAGCGCGATCGCCATCAGCTGGCAGCCGCGGCAGATGCCAAGCGACGGCACTCCGAGACGGTGCGCCGTCCGGCAGAGCTCCACCTCGAACAAGTCGCGGCGCGGGCTTACCTCGCCGAGTCCAGGCAGCGGGTCTTCGCCGAAGTACGCCGGATCCAGGTCGACGCCGCCCGTGAAGAGGATCCCGTCGAGCCGCGAGATGACCTCGAGCGCCGTCTCCCGGCCGCCGGCCAGCAGGACCGGAACGCCGCCGGCGGCCTCGACCGCTTCGAGGTAGGCCGCATTGAGCTGCAGCCTGTCGGCCTGCTCGTCGATGCTGCATGTGATGCCGATCAGTGGATTCATGGCCACCATCCTAGGGTAGAGTTATGATTCCGCGTCAGCTGCGGGGCCGGTAGACCCGGGGCAGGCGCGAACTCATGCCGGTGACGATCTCGTAGTTGATCGTGCCGATGATGCCTGCAAGCTCCTCCGCCGTCACTTCCCGGTCCTTCTGCCGTCCCATCAGCACGGCTTCGTCGCCGACCGAGACCGGGAAGTCGCTGTCGACCGCCACCGTCGTCTGGTCCATGGAGACGCGCCCGGCGACGCGCCAGTGCATGCCTCCGATCAGGACGCGGGCGCGGCCTGAGAAGCCGCGCCGGTAGCCGTCGGCATAGCCGATGCCGAGCGTCACGATCTGCACCTCGCGCTCGGCGACGTAGGTCTGGCCGTAACCGACCGGCGTGCCCCGCGGCACGCGTTTGACGAAGTTGACATGCGCGTGCAGGGACATCACGGGCTGCAGCCCCTTTGGCGGTGCGCTGACACCGTCGGGGTTGAGGCCGTACATGGCGATGCCTGTGCGCACCAGGTTCGTGCCTGGCGCCTCGTACCCTGCGAGCGTACCGGCCGAGTTGAGGATGTGCCTCCACGGCGGCAGCAGCGAGGCCTTCTCGAGGCGCCCGAGGGCCGCCTGAAAGATGCCCAGCTGCCTCTGCGTGAAGGCGTCGTCCTGGCCTGCCGACGAGAGATGCGAGAAGACGCCCTCGAAGCGCAGGTGTTCGCTGCCCGCGATGCGGCGCGCCAGTTCCACCGCGTCCTGCGGCCTCGCCCCGATGCGGCCCATGCCGGTGTCGAGCTTGAGCTGCACGCCGAGCGTCTTGCCCGCCCGCGCCGCGATGTGACTCGCCTGGTCGATCGCGACCGGGTCCGAGACGGCGACGCTGACGTTGTGCCTGGCGCACGTCTCGTACTCGTCAGGACGCAGGTGGCCAAGGATCAGCATGGGCGCGACGATGCCGGCATGCCGGATCTCCTCCGCCTCGGACTGGGTCGCGACGCCCAGCCACTGCGCCCCTGCCTGCAGGGCGACTTGCGCCACCGGCACGGCGCCGTGGCCGTAGGCGTTCGCCTTGACGACTGCCATCAGCTTGCGCTCGCCCGCCGCCCTGCAGAGCAGTTCCACGTTGAGTGCGAGGCGCCTGAGGTCCACCTCGAGAAAGGCGCTACGCATCGGCATGCCACCCGAGAGCGGCCGGCAGAAGGTCTGCGACCTCGCTCGCGAAGCCTCC
This sequence comes from Bacillota bacterium, assembly GCA_021845645.1. The sequence goes on along the minus strand of JAJZVM010000003.1, from coordinate 19,030 downwards.
GCGCTGCATGCGCTGCCTCAGGAGAGAGCCGGCACCGGCGTGGGCGAAGGCGGCGCGTTCCGCCGCGGGGCGCGCCGCGAAGCCCTGCGCCAGCTGCGCGCCAAGCGCGCCGCTCAGGACATCTCCGGTACCGCCGGCTGCAAGCTCCGGCCCGCCTGCGTCGATGACGCCCACGCGCCCCCAGGGAGCAGCCACAAACGTCGGGTGACCCTTGAGCAGCACGACGGCACCGCTCCTCTCCGCAATCTCGCAGGCCGCCGCGAGGCGCGAGGGCGCGTCCTCGGCGACGACGCGCCCGAGAAGCCGGCCGGCCTCGCCGGCGTGCGGCGTCAGCACGGTCGGACCTGGGCGCCTCCGCAGAACCTCGAGCCTTCCCTGCACGGGTCTCAGGCCGTCCGCGTCCAGCACGAGCGGCCGGTGCAGCCCGAGATACACGCCGAGCCAGGCGCGCTGTCCCTGGGCGTCGATGCGGTCCAGACCCGGTCCGATCACCACGGCCGTCGCGTCGTGGAAAGTCGCGGCTGCAAGCACGGAGGGATCGATCACGCCTGCTCCGCGGGCCTGCAGCTGACGCACGATCACTTCGGGCATCGCGGCCGCGTGCCCGAGCACCTGTCCGACCGATGCCAGCACCGTGAGCCCGCTGCCGCCCCGGACGGCGCCGCGCGCCGCAAGCCATGCGGCACCGGGATAGTGCGCGCTGCCCGCCACGATGACCGTCCTACCGTAGGCGCCCTTGCCGGACGTCGGCGGCACGTCGCGCGCCATGGTCCCCTCGACGCGCTCCATGCGCAGGTGCTCGAGCCACGCGGGCAGCAGGCCGAGCGGCTCCAGCACGATCTCGCCGCAGAAATCCCTGCCCGGCCAGAAGAGATGACCCGGCTTGAGTGCCCCGAGCGCCACCGTGCGCGTCGCGCGCACCGCGGCGCCCGCGATCGCCCCCGTGTCGGCATGCACGCCGGACGGCAGATCCGCCGCGACCAAAGGCAGCCGCGTCGCCTCCAGGTAGCGCACCGCACGCAGCGCGTCGCCCGATAGATCGCCGCGCAAGGATGTGCCGAACATCGCGTCGATCGCGCCGTCGAAAGGCCCGCTCGGCGTGCCCGCCGCCTCTGTCCAGGCAACCTCCGCCGAATCCCTCAGCCGCTGCCACTGTCCCTGTGCCGCGCCGCGCAGACGTCCCGGATCCGCGAGCAGCCAGACATGCACCTTAGCGCCCAGTCCGAGCAGGTGGCGCGCAGCCGTCAGGCCGTCGCCGCCGTTCTGACCCGGTCCGGCCAGCACGAGCACGCGCGGCCGCCCGCCCACGAGGCGCAGCATCTCCTCTGCGATCCTGTGGCCGGCCGTCTCCATCAGCACCGCGCTGCCCAGTCCGTGCGCCTCCGCCACGGCCTCCGCGGCCCTCATCTCGTCAGCCGTTGTGACCTTCATGTCTCGATCACCACCATCGCAACTGCGTACTCGCGTTCGTGGGCAAGGCTCAGGTACCAGCGGGTGGCGCCCAAGTCCTGTGCCGCCTCGAGCAGCCTACCGTGCAGTTCAAGCCGCGGCGGGCCGCCGTGGCCGCCGATGACCTGTGCGTCGCGCCAGCTTGTCCCGGCCGCCGTGAGCCCGATCGCCTTGCGCGCGGCCTCCTTGGCCGCGAACCGTGCGGCCAGCGACCGCGCCTCGCCCGGGCCGCCGGCGCCGAGGAGTTCCGCAGAGGCGAAGAGGCGCTGGCGCAGGGCCGGCCGCCGTGCCAGAGCCCGGCGCAGCCGCTCCACCTCCACGAGATCGACGCCAATGCCGACGATCACCGCGGCTCCTCCCCCGGCAGGCAGGCCGGTGTATGGAACGCGCAGGCGCTCCGACCGTCGTGCTTCGGGGGGCAACCGTTCGGCACCTGCATCCACGGCGGCGGATTGTCGCAACACGCGCAGGGCGCTACAATGATGGCAAATGAATGGTCATTCAGTCGCGAACGCCTCCCTCGCAGAGCGCTGGCAAGCCGCCCGTCGTGACGCAGCCGGCTGGTTTTCTGTGTCCCAGGCCGTTCCCGAGCGGCCGCTCGAACTCGTCGCCCGGGCGCAGGCCCTAGGCCAGCCGTACGTCTTCTGGCAGAGCGCCGACCGCCGCCTGAGCCTGCTCGGCGTCGGAGAGCTGCTGCACCTGCAGGCGTCAGGGCCCGACCGCCTGGAGGCCGTCGCCGAGGCGAGCCGCACGCTCTCTGCGCCCATCCTGCTCGGGGCGTTCGCCTTTGCGGACAGGGGCCCGCTCGCAGGGCCATTCGCCCCGTTTGCGCCAGCCGACTTCATCGTACCGCAGTTGCTGTTCGAAGAGCGCAACGGCCAGTCTTCCTTGCGCCTCTTTGGCCGCGACGGCGACGGCGGCCCCGCGGATGCCGCGCCGGACCTCCTGGCAGCCTTGCTGGCGACGGCGCCTTTGGCCACGGTCCGGGCCCGCCTGCGCTTTGCCGACCCTCCGGGCAGCCGCGACGCATGGCGCGACGAGGTGGAGCGCGCGCGCGAGGCGATTCGTGCCGGCGGCATGGAGAAGGTGGTGCTGGCGCGGACGAGCCTTGCGCTCGCGACGAGGCCGATCGACGCCGCACAGGTGCTGCGGTCGCTCGCGCGGCGCGAGCAGGACTGCAGCGTCTTCGCGGTGCACCGTGATGGGCACACCTTCCTCGGCGCGACACCCGAACTCCTGGTGCGCGTCGCCGGCGGCGTCGCCGAGGTAGCATGCCTTGCGGGCTCCGCCCCGCGCGGCAGGACGTCCGAAGAGGACCGGATCATTGGCCAGGAGCTCCTGGGCAGCGCCAAGAATCGCGCCGAGCACGCCTTCGTCGTGCAGGCGGTCGAGGCGGCTCTAGAGCAGCGCGGCATGCATCCGGACATCCCGGCCTCCCCCGGGCTGATGCAACTCCACAGCGTGCAGCACCTCTTCACGCCGGTGCGCGCGCGTCTTTGTCCCCGCGAGACCATCTTCACGCTCGCAAGCGCCCTCCACCCCACACCCGCCATGGGAGGTACGCCGCGACGTCTCGCCCAGGCGTGGATCCACGACCACGAGCAGGTCGCCCGCGGCCTCTACAGCGGCGGGGTGGGCTACTGGCGGGACGACGGCGAGGGCGAGCTCGACGTCTCGATCCGCTGCGCCCTCGTCAGGGGCAGCTTGGCCACCCTGTGGGCAGGTTGCGGCATCGTGGGGGATTCCGACCCCGAGGAGGAGCTGCGCGAGACGGAACTCAAATTCCGGCCGCTGCGCCAGGCGCTTCGGGAGGCGAGCGGTCCATGAACCAGTACCTGCCGTTGATGGAGTTCATCGGCGCCTTGCGCGATGCGGGTCTGCGAGATGTCGTGATCAGTCCTGGATCGCGCTCGACGCCACTTGCGCTCGCCTTCGCGGAGTTCCCGACGATCCGCCGCCACATCCTTGTGGACGAGCGCTCGGCCGCCTACTTCGGCCTCGGGCTGGGACTCGCGTCCGGACGCCCCGCCGCGCTCGTCTGCACATCGGGCACCGCCGCCGCCAACTACCTGCCGGCCGTCGTCGAGGCCAGGCACGGTCACGTGCCCCTCGTCGTCCTGACGGCGGACAGACCGCGCGAGCTGCGCGACGTCGGCGCGAACCAGACGATCGACCAGAGCCGCATCTACGGCCAGAACACCAAATGGTTCCTCGAGCTGCCGACCGACGGCGGCGACCCGGCGGCGGTCGGCCGCTATGCGCGCACAGCCGGCCTGCGGGCCGTGGCGACGGCTCTCGGCAGGCCGTTCGGTGCCGTTCACGTCAACATCCCCCTGCGCGAGCCGCTGCTGCCCGAGGCTCCGCTCACGCCGCCTGCGCCAAGGCCTGCGGACCTGCGAAGCGCACTCCCCGAGCGCCGCAGTCCCTCTGCGCTCCTCGACGAGGCCGCCCGGCGCATGCGGGCCGCGCGGCGCGGCATGATCGTCGCGGGGCCGCTGCCGCCGTCGCGGCCCGCGCCCGACCTGCCGGGGCTTTCCAGCCTGACCGGCTTTCCCTTGCTCGCGGACCCTCTCTCGGGCCTGCGCACGCTGCACGCCGATGCTCCCGGCCGCATCGACGCCTACGACCTCTACCTGCGCGAGGCAGATCTGCGGGAGGCGCTTCAGCCCGATCTCGTGCTGCGCGTCGGCGGCATGCCGACGTCGAAGTCGCTCGGGCAGTGGCTTTCGGGAGTGCCCGAAGAGGCGACGATCCTGCTGCCCGGCGAGGAAGCCTGGCGCGATCCCCTGCTCGCGACGGGGATCCTGCTGCCGGGCGAGGCACACCTGGACGCCGCGGCGCTCCGCGAGCGCCTCGGTCCGCCACCGGCAAGGATGCCGTACCTCGACCTCTTTGCGCGGGCCGACCGTGCGGCGCGGGCCGCAGCCGAGGCCTTCCTCCAGGCGCACGAGGCGTTCGAGCCGACGGCGCTGCGCACGCTCGGCGGGATGCTCGGCACGGCGGACCAGCTCTTCGTCGCATCGAGCATGCCCGTACGCGACCTGGACGGGTTCCTGCCGTCGGGCGGCGGCCCGCGGGTGCTCGCCATGCGCGGTGCGAGCGGTATCGACGGCGTCGTGTCGGCCGCCATCGGCGCAGCACTCGCACATGACGGCCGCACGGCGCTCGCCATCGGCGACCTCTCGTTCCTGCACGACTTCACGGGCCTCCTGGCGGCCTCTCGCACAGGCGCGAGCATCACGGTGCTCCTGCTGCACAACGACGGCGGCGGCATCTTCTCCCACCTGCCCCAGCACGGCGCACCGCGGTTCGAGGAATTCTTCGGCACGCCGCACGGCGTCGACTTCGCGCCGGGCATCGCAATGTTCGGCGGCCGCCACCTGCGGGCCCGGTCGCGGGAGGAACTCCTGGCCGCACTCGGCGAAGCACTCGCCTCACCCGGTCTTGACGTCGTAGAGTTCCGCACGGACCGCGAGGAGAGCCGCATCCTGCACGAGGAGGTGTTCGCCGCCGCGCAGGCAGCTGCGCGGGCGGCGCTCGCAGATGCCTGAATTCCTGCGCGATGGCGCCTGCCTGCATTACGAGGTTCGGGGGAGCGGTGCGCCCCTCATCGCTCTGCACGGCTTCACAGGCAGCGGCCGCGACTTCCTGCCTCTGGCCGCCGCACTCAGGCGACAGGCCATGACCATCACCCTGGACCTCATGGGCCATGGCGAATCCGACGCACCGGAAGACTCCCCCCGCTACAGTCTGGCCGCCTCGGCCGACGACGTGCTGGCCCTCGCCGACCACCTCGGCCTCGACCGCTTCGACCTGCTCGGCTACTCGATGGGCGGCCGCGTAGCCCTGCGCACGGTCCTCAGATATCCCCAGCGCGTCCACCGGCTGGTGCTCGAGAGCGCCTCGCCAGGCATCCGCGATCCGCAGGAGCGCCAGCGCCGCCGCGAGAGCGACCTCGCGCTCGCGCGCACGATCGACGAGGAGGGTCTGCCCGCCTTCGTCGACAGGTGGCTCCAGCAGGATCTCTTCCGCACCTTGCGGCTGCTGCCGGCCTCGCGGCAGGCCGCCTTGCGCGAGCGAAAGCTGTGCCAGCGCCCCGCGGGGCTTGCCCGCAGCCTGCGCGGGGCGGGCGCCGGAGAGGACGAGGACGTCTGGGACCGGCTCGCGGAAATACGGGGTCGTGTCCTCCTGATCGCGGGCACGGAGGACAAGAAGTACGAGGCGATCCTCTCCCAGATGGCCGAACGCATACCCGACGCCAGGTTCGTGCGCGTGCCGCGCGTCGGTCACACCGTCCACCTCGAGCGGCCCAGGCTGTTCGCGGACTATGTCGCGGAGTTCCTCCGCCAGTCCTGAAGGGCGGCCACGCGTCTTCACAAGTCCCCATCCCGCAGCGGCTACCGCGGCGGGCCAGAAAGGAGTGCGCCGTACGGGGGAGGGGCCCGGGTTTCGGCCCCCGGCGGCAGGCAGGCATGGATTGGGAGCAACTCGGCGGGTACGAGGACATCATCTACGAACGCGCCGAAGGCATCGCGCGCATCACGATCAACCGGCCGGAGGTGCGCAACGCGTTCAGGCCCAAGACGATCTTCGAGATGGAGGACGCCTTCCGCAGGGCTCGCGACGACCAGGAGGTCGGAGTGGTGTTGCTGACGGGCAAGGGCGACCTTGCCTTCTGTTCCGGCGGCGACCAGAGGATCCGCGGCAAGGCCGGCTACGTCGGCGACGACGGCGTGCCAAGGCTCAACGTGCTCGACCTGCAGCGTCAGATCCGCACGCTGCCCAAGCCCGTGATCGCCGTGGTCGCCGGCTACGCGATCGGCGGCGGCCAAGTGCTGCACCTCGTCTGCGACCTGACCATCGCGGCCGACAACGCGGTGTTCGGCCAGACGGGTCCCAAGGTGGGCAGCTTCGACGCAGGCTACGGCGCGGCGCTCCTGGCGCGCATCGTCGGCCACAAGAAGGCGCGCGAGATCTGGTACCTCTGCCGCCAGTACTCGGCGCAGGAAGCTCTGCAGATGGGCCTTGTCAACACGGTCGTACCGCTCGCGGAGCTCGAGGCGGAGTCGATCCGCTGGGCCAGGGAGATCCTCGAGAAGAGCCCGCTCGCGCTGCGCTTCCTCAAGGCGGCGTTCAACGCCGACACCGACGGGCTGGCGGGTCTGCAGCAGCTCGCCGGCGATGCCACGATGCTCTACTACATGACGGAGGAAGGCCAGGAAGGCAAGGAAGCCTTCCTGGAGAAGCGCAAGCCCGACTTCGGCAAGTTCCCGCGCCTGCCCTGAGATGACAGAGGCAGAGCCCTGGCTCCTGCCGGACTTCCTTTGCAGGCGCGCCGAGCGGTCGCCCGCAGCCCTCGCGCTCCGGGCCGAAGGCCGTGACGTCACCTACCGGCAGCTCGACGAGCTGGCTGCGATCGCAGCCGGCAGCCTGAAGGCCGCGGGCGTCGGCCCGGGCGACCGCATCGCCGCGCTGATGCCCGGCGGTCTCGACTTCGCCGTCCTGCTGCACGCCGTGCTTCGCCTCGGCGCGGCGATCGTGCCGCTCAACACGCGCCTCACGGCGCCTGAGCTGCGCCAGGAGCTCCTGGACTCAAGGCCGCGCCTCCTTGTCGTCGGGGAGCCCCAGCAGGCCCGCGGCGAGCTGCTCGCGCGGGAGCTCGACCTCCCTAGCTGGCTGCTGCCTAAGGCGGCCGACGCCCAAAGCCCGCTCTACCGCGGCAAGGCCGCGGACCCCGTCGCGGTCGGCCCCGACGCGCTGGCGGCCATCGTATACACCTCCGGCACCACGGGCCCGGCCAAGGGCGCGATGCTCACGAGGCGCAACTTCTTCTACGCGGCGGTCACCTCCGCGATGGGCCTCGGTGCCTTGCCCGGCGACCGCTGGCTGCTCTGCATGCCGCTCTTCCATGTCGGCGGCCTGTCGATCCTGCTGCGCTCCGCGCTCTTCGGCGGCGCGGTGCTGGCGCAGGACGGCTTCGAGGTCGACGCCGTGCGCCACGGCCTTGAGGAGGAGGGCGCGACCTGCATCTCGCTCGTCCCGGTCATGCTCGAGCGTCTGCTGCAGGCCGACGTCACGCCGCCGAAGAGCCTGCGCTTCGCCCTCTTGGGCGGTGCCGCGGCGTCCCGGGAACTCCTCGACCAGGCGCTCGGGGCGGGCTGGCCCATCGCCTCGACCTACGGCCTGACGGAGACCGCCTCGCAGGCCGCGACGCTGGCGCCCGCGGAGGCTCTGCAGCACATCGGCTCGGCCGGCCGGCCGCTCTTCATGACCGAGCTACGCATCGTCGAAGGCGGTCGGGTCATGCCGGCAGGCGAGCCCGGCGAGATCCTGGTCCGGGGCCCGACGGTGATTCCCGGCTACCTCGGCCGGCCCGAGGAGACGCGGGAGCGCTTTTCGGGAGGCTACCTGCGCACGGGTGACATCGGCTACATCGACGAGGATGGCTACCTCTACGTGCTCGACCGCCGCAAGGACCTGATCGTGTCGGGCGGCGAGAACATCTATCCCGCAGAGGTGGAAGCGGCCCTGATGCGCCACCCGGGCGTCCAGGACGCTGCCGTCTACCCGGTGCCCGACAGCGTCTGGGGGCAGGTCCCCGCCGCGGCGGTCGTGCCGCGCGACGGGACGAGCCCGTCGGCGGACGACATCCTCCGCTTCCTGCGCACGCAGCTCGCAGTCTATAAAGTTCCCAGGGGGATCCGCTTCGTGCCTGAGCTTCCCCGCAACGCCGGCGGCAAGCTCGTGCGCCATGCCCTGAAGCCGGAGGTGCCTTCCGAATGACCCTTGGACAGCTCTGGCGCCTGACCCGCCCGCACACCCTGAGCGCCGCGGTGGTGCCGGTCCTGGTGGGCGCGGCCGCAGGCGCGCTCTCCGGCCGGGTCGACTTCCTGCTCGCCTTCGACATGCTCGTCATTTCGCTCCTGCTCCAGATCGCGACCAACATGGCGAACGAGTACTTCGACTTCCGCCGCGGCGTGGACCACCAGGGTCTCACGGGCATCGCCGGCGTGATCGTGCAGGGCGAGACGTCGCCGAAGGCCGTGCTCGCAGCTGCCGTCGCCACGTTCGCCCTCGCCTTCGTCCTGGGCTGCCTGCTCGCGCTCGCGCGCGGACCTCTCCTTGTCCTGCTCGGCCTTCTCAGCATCCTCGTGGCGGTGTTCTACAGCGCCGGGCCGCGCCCGATCGCCGCGACGCCCTTCGGCGAACTGACCGTCTTCCTGCTCATGGGCGTCCTGGAGACGCTCGTGAGCGAGGTGGCGGCGATCGGCCAGGTGAGCGCCGCGGCCATCGCCGCGTCGCTTTCTGTGGGCTTCCTCGTCGCCGCCATCCTGACCGCGAACAACTTGCGCGACCGCGAGAGCGACCAGGAGCGCGGGCGGCACACGCTGGCCATCCTGCTGGGGGCCGAGAGAGGTCTCTCGTTCCTGCGGGCGGAGGCGGTGGCGGCCGTCGTCTGGCCCGCCATCGCCGCGATCGGCCTGCTGCCATGGCCCGCCGCCCTGACCGTCGCCCTGGTGCCGGTCGCCGCCACAATCGGCAGGACCGGTCCCCTGCGCCGGCTTCTGCCAGAGGTATCCCGCCTGCACCTTCTGAACGGCGTCCTGCTCTCGCTCGTCCTCGGCGCCTTCGCATGGCTGCGCTGAGCCGCTAGGGTTCGCCGCCCCCTGCAGCCGCATAGGATGCGCGCTGCAAGGGGGCTTTTTCGTGTCCTACCGGGTGCAGGATCTCCTGCCGGGCGACGTGCTGCTGATGACACGGTCCTTGCGTGACAGCCTGCCGGCGCGCCTCCTGGACGTTCTCATCGCCTGGAGCGAGGGGAATTCCTTCGTCCACGCCTGCCTCGTCGGCGACGGCCATCTCGTCGATCCCACATGGCCCAGGGTGGAGCACGGGCCGCTCGAGCGCTACATGCGCAACGGCTGGGCCTTCCGCGTGCGGGCGGCTCCGGTGCAGCGGCAGGCGGCCCTCAGCTGGGCCGAGGACCACGTCGGCACCCCCTACGGCATCGAGGAGCTCCTTGCCGACGCAGCCCGCCTCGACCTCCATGTGGTGCTGCCGTCCTGGTACCACTGGCGGGCAGGCCGCTGGACCTGCAGCGGCTTCGTGACGCAGGCCTACCTCGAGGCCGGCGTCGCGCTGACGCATGCGCCGCTGCCGTCCCCGGCCGATCTCAGCTACTCGCCCGCGCTGGTAGGGGCACGACCGTGGAGGCTTGCGGCCAGGTCGTCCGCTAGTTCCCCGCGCAGGCATGCCGGTTGACGCCGTCGTCGGACAGGGCCGCTACTGCAGGCGGAACGTCGCCTGCACGATCGCCTGCACCTGCTTTCGGATGGTCGTCGTGTCGTACTGCCCGCCGTTCGACACCTGGGCCGAGTTCACGGGCGTGATCTGGAACGGCTCGGTCGTGACGGAGATCAGCTGGCCCACATGGCTGCCGACGCTGCCCGTGATCTGCTCCGCCCTGTCGCGCGCATTGCGGGTCGCCAAGGCCAGCATCTTCGCCCTGAGCCCACCGAGGCGGCTGTAGTAGTAGTTCAGGCCCTGGGACGAGAAGACGACGCCCTTCTGGATAAGCGGCTGGATGTTCTGCGCGAGCCGCGTGACGGCCTCCACCTGGTCCGAGTTCACCTGCACGTTCTGCGTGAGCTGGTAGGTGTTGGGGCCGTAGGCTCCACAGGCCGACGGGCTTGACTTGCAGTCGACGTAGTTCAGGTTCATCGTCACCGGGGAGATGCTGATGTCGGACGCCGGCAAGCCCGCCTGCTCCATGAAGGCCGTCACGTCGGCGGCGTCCTGCGCCATGGTGGCGTAACCCTGCTTCAAGTCCTGCTGGTTGGCGTTCACCGTGAAGCTGCCGCTCCACTGCACCTGGTCCGACGTGACGATGGTCTGCGCCGTGCCGGTGACGGTCAGGAGCGACGTGTTGAAGGTCTTGACATAGTCAATGGTCTGCGCGGTGATCAGGGTACCTGCGACGAGCGCCACCCCGATGATCGCGGCTGCGATCGTCGACGCCCACGGCCGGGGATCCGCAGCCATGGCGCCACCTCCTCCCCGAGCTCTACGGTGTCATTCGCCTCTGTCACCGAGACCCCTGCACAATTTCCCATGGTACGGGCCCGTCGGCGATGCCCGGCGGGCCACACGCAGCGCCCTGCCGCGGGACGCCGACCTTCAGGCCAGGCGATACCGTCTGCCGCGACCGTTGCCGATCGCCTCGACGCGGCCCGCGGCGACGAGTTCCTGCAGGACGGATCGCACGGCCGGCTCCGCGGCGTCGGCAAGGCCCGCGATCTCCTTCGCCGGCAAGGCGCCAGAGCCCAGCAGCCGGACGACCTGCTGCGCGAGGGACTCCTCCTCTCCGGCGGCTGCCTGCGCCTGCGCCTGCTGCACGGCCATGTCCACCACCCGCAGTCCGGGCGCCGCCGCCTGCGCGGCCTGTGCCAGCGATGGATGGCAGGTGAAGAAGAGGGCCTGGCGCCCGCGCTCGCCGGCGAACTGGGCGAGCACATGCACGAGCGCGGCCTGGCGCCCGGGGTCGAAGTTGACGGCGATATCGTCGAGCACCAGCGGCAATGCCGCCACGCGATCGCCGTAGGATGCCGCGAGTCCCAGACGAAGCGCCAGATAGAGCTGCTCCTGCGTCCCGCGGCTGAACTCGTCGGGTTCCTTCGGTCCGCCGGTCTGGGTCAGGGCGAACAGGCCCTGGCCATCGCTCCGCTGCCGCACCTCCCGATAGCGTCCGGCGGTGATGCGCGAGAACGCATCGGACGCGACGCGCAGCACGTCGGGCTGCCGGCTCTGCGCGTACGCGTCGAGCGTGCGCTCCAGGAGCCGCTGCGCCAGGGCTTGGGCGCGCCATGTCTCGCCGGCGCGGCTCAGCTCCTCCTCGAGCTCCGCGCAGCGCGCGGCGAGCCGCGGCACGTCCTGGGATTCCGCGATCTCCGCCCGCAGGCGGAGGAGGTCCTGGCTCTCGCGCACGGCGACGTCGCGCCGGTCGCCGACCTCCCCGAGGTCCTGGTCGATCGCCGCGCGTTCGCCCTGCCACAGTTCCGGATCGCCCGACGCGAGCTCCTGGGAGAGACTCTCGCCCTCCCTGCCCGCCTGGTCGCGGAAGGCGGCCAAGGCAAGATCGCGGTCGTGCACCTTCTGCTCATGAGTCCGCCGCGCCTCGAGCCACGCCTCGAAGCCCGGGACGTCCTCGAGATCCGCCTCGCGGAGGTCGTCCGCCAAGACCTGCGCGACCTTGGCGGCCTCAGACTTGCGTTCCTCGAGGCGACTTGACGCCAGCTCCTGCTCCTCGTGCAACAGACGGAGCGCGGTCTCGCGCTGCAGTGCCCCCTGCAGCGGTTCCGCAAAGGCAGAGACGGCGTCGGCGAGCGCCTCGCGCGACCCGGCCGGCGCGCTGCCGAGCTGCCGGCAGACTGCCTCCGCCCTGGCCTGCCAGGCCGCGATCTCCGCCTCTTCCGCCGCGCGTTCGGCAACAAGACCCCGAAGCTCCGCCTGCGCCTGGCCCAGTGCCTGTACACCAGCCAGGTAGGAGGGCAGGTGCTGGGGCGAGATCTCGCGCGGCACACCGATCGACGCCTTGATCGCGTCGAGCGCGGCGCGCGCCGCCTCCTCACTGCCGGCGGCATCCTCGAGGGCGATGGCGCACTCCGTCATCTGGCGCTCTGCGGCAGCCAACGCCTCCTGGGCGCTGCGCAGGCGATCGCGGGCTCCCGTCGCCGCGGTGGCTCGTCCCAGCTCCGCGCGCAATCCGGCGAGTTCCCTCCCGACGCCGTCCGCCGTGAGGGCCGCCGTCAGGCCGAGATCCTTGGCGGAGAGCCGCACCTCCTCTCCTGCGCGGCGCAGCTCCCGTCCGGGTGTGCCGAGGAGCAGCCAGAGCAAGGCGCCGAGGCCCAGCGGCACCAGCACCGTGAGGAGCCAGTCCTGCATGGCCAGGGCCGCGAGTCCCACGACGGCGACAGCCGCGGCGACGATGCCCGGAGCGAACAGCTGGCCGCGACGCCGCGCGAGGCTCTCGATGGCGGACTTGTGCCGCTCCAGGGCGGCATCCCTGGCATGATGGGCCTCCAGGTCCAGGACGCCATCGTAGCCCGCCGCCTGCGCCTCCGCCGCCCCGCAGGCCGCCTGGGCGTCCGCGAGGCGCCGTCGCCCGGCTTCCGCCTCCGCTTCGCGCCGGCTGCGCACCAGGCCCTGTTCCCGCAAGAGACCGATGGCCTCGTCGGCCGCCCGCAGCTGCGGCTGCTCGACCGAAGGCAACTCCTGGGTCGCGCCGACGCCCAGATCGGACGCGATCCGGGCCAGCCGCGCCTCCTGCAGGGCGACCTCCTGCCCCAGGCGGTCGCTGCGCCGCATGCGGCCGCGCTGCAGCGCATCCTCCTGCAGCACGGCCTGCAGAGGCCCGGCGGCCGCAAGCAGGTCGCTGTCGAGGAGCGCCTCCTCGCGCGCTATGCGATCTTCCAGGTCGCGGCAGGCCGCCTCCTGGCGCTTCGCCGCGTCCTCCGCCTCCGCAAGGCGCGCCCGGCCCTCGTCAATCCTGGCGACGAGCCCAGGCGCGATGGCCTGTGGGCCCCTTCCCGCGGCGATCTCCAGCTCCAGGCGCTGCAGGCGGTTCCACGGCACGTAGAGGGCCTCGAGGCGCTCGAGGTGGCGGCGGCGCCGATCGAGCCGCGCTGCCTGCTCCGCGAGCTGCGATGCGCGCTGCTCGGCGGCGCCGAGCTGCTCGTCCAGCTGCTCATAGCGCCCGGCCAGGGCCATCGCGTCGGCGAGCTCCCGGCGCGCCGCGCCGAGCGCGTCGCTCAGCTTGTTGATGGCGCCCTCCTTCGAGCGCGCGCGCAGATACCCGTCGAGGCCCTTGCGCAGCTGCGCGAGTACGCCCGCCGCGCTGCGCCCGGCCCCGGTGATACCCGCGGAGTAGAGGCGCTCGCGCACTTCCTCCCTGTCCAGCGTCTCCATATCCGTCAACTCGAAGAGGCTGAAGGCGAAGACGTTCTTGAAGGTGTCGGCGTCGAGGCCTCCGAGCCTGCTGCGCAGAACCTCCTCACCGAGCTGCCGCCCGTCCGGGGCGAAGAGCCTCATGGGCTGCCCCTGGATGCGCTCGAGGGTCCACAGGCCCTCGGCGTCCTCGAAGACCAGCCTGCCGCCGTGCCGCCCGCCCTGCAGCGGCGGGTACTTGTGCTGCTGGCCGCGGGGGAAGCCGAACAGCATGAAGCGCAGGAAGGCGAGCATGGTGGACTTGCCGGCTTCGTTCGGGCCGAGCAGCACCGTGAGGCCTGCCGGGAGGTCCGAGAGCCCTGTGTCGCGGAAGATGCCGAACCCTTCGATCTCCCAGCCGCGCAGGATCATCGGCTGTCGCCTCCCGAGAGCAGCCTGAGACAGATGTCCTCGGCCTGCGCCAAAAGGTCTTGCGGAGACGTCTTGGCCACCAGGGCATCGCGCACGGGGAAGCGCGCAAGGTCCTGATCGAGCTGGCGGAGGATGCCGAGGAGCTGCTCCGGATCGTCGCGCAGGCGCGTCCCCTCCCTGAGCACCTCCGCCGCGAGGCTGTCGTTGCCCTCGATCTCCTCGCGACGGACGGGCAGCCGCGTGCGGAGCTCGAGCCCGTCCCACCAGACGAACGGATCCTGCCCGAGACCGTCCTCCTGCAGCGCCTGCAGAACCTCCGCCTGGCGCAGCTGCAGGTCGGCCAGCGGCCCGAACTCGCCCGTGAGGGCCGCGCGCAGGATAAGGGCGCGCCCGTCGGCCCCCTGCCGCACGCGCTGCCCCGCCGCAAGCAGGCGGTCGACCGCCTGCTGGACGTCGGCCGCGCCCGAAAGGTCCACGTCGAGCGCCTCGAAGCGGATGCGATCGAGGGCCACGAAGCGCGGCGGCGCCACGAGTCCCAGGTCATGATCGCAGTCCAGGACGAGGGCACCCTTGGCGCCCATCTCGCCGCCTGCGGGGCTCCGCCCCTGCAGGACGCCGGGGTAGGCCGCCCAGGGACCGCCTTCGAGCAGCAGCCTGCGCCGGTGTACATGCCCGAGCGCCCAGTAGTCCATGCCGCCCGCCCTCAGGTCGTCGACGCTGCACGGCGCGTAGGCCGCATGCTGCGGGTCGCCCACGTTGGCATGCAGCAGGCCGATTTGCACGCCTTCACCGCCGGGCCTGAAGAGGCGCGCCAGATTGCGCCGCTCCTCCCGCTCGCGGAAGGAGATGCCGTGTACCGTAGCGACGACCTTGCCCTGGACCTCCACGGCTACGGCCTGCACCTCGTCGGCCGGGAAGACGTGGGTGCCGTCCGGCCATCCGGCGGCCGAACCCCAATGCGACAGGGGATCGTGGTTGCCGTACACGAGGAACGTGCGCACCCCAGCCTGGCCCAGCCGCTCCAGGCCGGCACGCAGGCGGCGCTGGGCGCGGATGCCCCGCTCCGGTCCGTCGTAGATGTCGCCCGCGAGCAGCAGGATGGCCGCCTGCTCCTGCAGGCACAGCTCGACGAGCCCCGAGAACGCTTCGAGCGAAGCCTCCCGCAGGGCCTCAGCCACGCCCGGGGCCGTCCGGCCAAGACCGCTGCACGGGGTGTCGAGATGAAGATCGGCAGCGTGCACAATCTTGAAGCGCAACGGTTGCAGCCTCCTCGGCGGTCTCTCGTGATCCTGTCCACGCATCCTTTTCCCGCCGGGGCGCCAACCTCCTCTCGTCGCAACGCTGGCTCGTTGTACAACTATATCCAAAGTGCTATATTCTCTATAGTTTAGGCCGACACCCTGAGAGGAGACACGCCGATGGACAACGGCAAGATTCGGATCGGCGGCATCTGCGGCAGCCTGCGCAGCGGCTCCTACAACCTGATGCTGCTCCGCGCCGCCGCCGAGCTGATGCCTGCCGATGCCATGTACGAGGAGATCGCGATCAGGGACCTGCCGCTGTACAATCCGGACCTGGACGGCGCGTCGCCTCCCGAGGCGGTCAGAGAGTTCCGCAGCCGGCTGCAGGCCATGGACGGTCTCCTGTTCGCCGTGCCCGAGTACAACTACTCCCTGACCGGATCGCTCAAGAATGCCCTCGACTGGGCGAGCAGGCCGGTCGCAGAGTCCGGGCTCTACGGCAAGCCGGTGGGCATCATGGGCGCGTCGCAGGGCGCGTTCGGCACCGTGCGCGCTCAGCTCCACTTCCGCCACGTGGCCGTGTTCACCAACATGCACCTCGTCAACAAGCCGGAGGTGCTCGTCAGGGACCCGCAGGCCAAGTTCACCGCAGACGGCCGGCTTGCCGACGAGGACACCCGGAAGGTTCTGGGCCAACTCGTGGAGGAGCTTGTCCGCTGGACGCAGATCCTCAAGAGCGGCCGGGCCGCCTTGAGCATGCGCTGAGGGCCTTGCCGGACGCGCGACGTCGCAGGATCCGTCCCCCATCCGGGCTCTTGGCCACATTTGATGACGCTATATAGTAAGAATTGTAAGGAACGCGATATTGTGTTGTAATATTGAATACATCGCCATGGCCATTTATGGTGAGGCGACTCTACAATTAGCAGAACGCTAGGCTTTTCGCAACGCTGCGAGGGCCGGTTGCGCCTGGTCGTGCAGGCACACAACGACGGCGCGGCGTGTCCCACATGTGGCACCGTCAGGTCACGCGTGTGCAGCCGCTGGCTGATACCCTCAAGCTTTCGGCAACAAGGTCGGTGACAGTCGCTGCCATCCCCTGGCAGGTGGCTGGTCGAATGTTTCAGCGAGAAAGCGTTATGCACGCCGTCGTGGCATGGTCGCAAGGTAGTATGCAGAGCCTCATAACAATTACCATCCTCATTGTTGGTGTTGTGGCAGTACATGCGACGCCATCAATTGCTAGTATCGTTTTAGCGTTCATCTTATTGCAACAGCGCCTCGGGGGCGCGATCTTATCGCTTGCGCAAGTTCCCGTTTCTCGTACCTATGTGAGACTGAGCTGGGAGCGGATCCCTCCGTACCTACGCACCAGTGACTTTGGCCTGTCCTCAAACGGGGGAACGGCAGGTGCACTTGCAGTCACAGATCTTGAAATCGGCGTACCTGGACGGGATCTGTTGCATTCGTGCTCTCTGCGGTTTCCGCGTACGGGCGTGGTGCTCATACTGGGTGGCAATGGAACGGGAAAGACGCAGTTTCTACGCACTCTCGTCGGGCTGCGGCCCGCAACAAGTGGAACGGTCTTGTGGCACGCTGATTTGAAATCGAGGGTCGCCTATATCCCGCAGCACGTTCCTTTGTTCAACGGCACGATGCGAGAAAATATCGCGCTTGGCCGGCTCGTCTCGCCCGGGGAGCTATCGGATGCTCTAAAGACGGTCGAGTGGGACGTGCATGAATTGGACAGGCCCGTGACTGGCGACGTCAGGCTAAGTGGCGGAGAACTCAAACGACTGGCAACTGTCCGTGCTCTTCTAGGAAAGCCCAGAGCTGTAGTCATCGATGAAGTAGAAGCCGGTGTGCATGACGCGAGACGCTTGATAGACGTCATTGTAAGAAGCGTTCCACTTGTAATTGCGGTCACGCATCATCCGGAACTCTGGCCGGAACATGTTATCCGATATAACCTGGCAAATGGAGAACTTAGGCCAATACAAGTAGCATAATACACAGTGTCTTCACGCCAGCCTGAGAGGAGAAGGTAGAATGGAATCTAAGCTGTCAGGTACCGCCTTTTGGGTCAAGGATCTGTGGATGAACAGAAGTACCTTTTCAGGTGCACCTGTACATGTAGGTGTTGCCAGCATGCTGCGGCGGACAGTTGAGGGTCATGTTACGAGCCTGAATAGACTTCAGGCTATGGAAGCCGCGTTTTCGGAACTGGTCGAACGCTATTCCTTCATGGCTCGGAGTCCGGTGGTCCGGGGGTATGCTGTGCCTGCATATAACTTGGCAACAGGCGCTGAAGTCGAACTCCCTTTGGATAGAGTCATGTACGGCGACCCTCGAACCATGTTTCCGCCCGGAGAGGATCGCAAATACTTTAACGACTCCGTTGGCGCCGCGAGTCATAGAAGGTCCGATGCTCTGATTCGTTCCGCATGGCTTGAATTTGTAGAGTCTGGTTTACAATTGGCTGACGCAGTCGCCTGGCACAGTTATCGACCGTGCTGGCTTGGGGCCTGACGTGGCAATCACACTCAGCAAGCTGAATCAATATTTTTCCGACCTCCGGATATACGATATTAGTCTGCATGGCGACGTTTGTGTCGCAGCAATCGTAGGCTTCGGCGATCTGTTCATGGGGATAGGAGTAGCTGCCCATTGGCGTACGGAGGACGCCGTGAAGTCGGCGGCAAGAGAGTGCCTGTCTCACGTTCAGATGTATAGTCCGTGGGACAGCGGCGCGAGCCTTGACGAGCATTATCGTCGAGATGTGGGCGCGCTCGAGAACTCGTACTCCCGAAACTACTTCAAGTCATACGATCCTGACACGCTTCGCAACGCATATCGATACCTCGAAGCGAGCGTTCCGTCTAGTCGTCACGATGCCGAAGTTCCGCAGGATTTGGGTGCGTTAATGGAGCGCATCGGGAAAGTAATCTCGGATCTGCACATCGAGCCTCTCATAGCCCGTCTTCCAACGCCAATCGATCTGCCGATGTTCAAGACTGCCAAGATACTTGCCCTGGAGGCGTATCCGCATATGAATTTCGCGGAGTTTGACCCTGAAGAATATGCGATTAGTTACCACCGCGGAGACGTGACGTTTCCGAATCGGGGCATCATGATTCCGTTTCCGTGATCTGCGGGCGCATAGCCTGGTATAGTGCGCGCAGAGACAAAATAGGAACGACCCAACAAGAATGACGAAATGCAGTCAAAGTGCCAGAATATAGTCAGACCGGGTCCTGTATGGCAAGGGATGAGAGGAGGTCCATCCGATGGCGGATACATCTACCAACAACTCCGCTGAGACTTTCGGTTCCGGGGCAGCACTGTTAGCCCGTTAATGGTCGTTGCGAACTGCTCGGGCGCTTGCGGTGACTCTGGCTGTGGGTGCGAGAACCCGATTCACGGCGACCCCTGAGATTGGTTGAAGCTACTGACAAGTTGGGTCTAGTAGCTCTGACGATTGGTACTCTAGCTGACCCCTTGAAGTAACAAGGCGCCTTTCAGGATCCGGGCCACCACCTGTCCGTGAGAGCTATCGCAAAGAACGCAGGTCCACAAACAGGTGGATATCTCTTGGGGAGATGGAAGCTCTGAAAGCGGCGATCTGGGGAAGCATTGGACTTGCGATTGCAATCTCAATTTCTGGCTGTTCGAGTGCGCCAAGCGCTTCCACCCTTAGCATTCGGACACATGGCAGGACAAGTGGGTATCCATCTGAACTGGATGCTGTCTCAGGCGTCGCACTAGCAAGCTCACCAATGCCTGGCGCGGCATTGTATCGACTTGACTATTGGAGTCGTGGATTGAAGGTTGAGGGCTACTTGATCGTGCCGCCCGGAACCTACCCTTTACCCACATTTCCGCTGTCACTGGTTAACAGGTTAAGCACGAACTAGGAGCAAGGAACTGCCAGTCCACATGGCGAAGAGAGGAGGCCAGGGAGGGGTCCGCGATCAGCGATGTGACGT
>JAJZVM010000108.1 GCA_021845645.1 Bacillota bacterium | reverse complement strand
GGGCCAAAGCACAAGGTGGCTATGCCGGTTCACCAAGGGCACCGCCGCGAAAGGGGCGGAAACGGCGACTGGCGCTATGGCTACGGCTATCGAGGCTTTGGTCTACCCACCCCCTTGGGCTCGTCCGGGGCCGTGGCCCGTGGCTGACATGGTTTGCCGTGGGCTTGCGCATCAGCGTGCAAGCCCACGGCAATTGCCCCTTGGCCAGGGCTATGCTAACGGCCCGAGCGAGCCGCGGCCGGTCTTGCGGCGGGTCTGGCGGCCTGCCCGGTCCTTTTTTCCGTGCCTGCGAATAGCGCGTCGAGGCCGTAGCCAGGATGTGGCTCGAGCGCCAGGATCACCGCGAGAGCGGTCAGACCGAGGTCCCTGACATAGAGCGAAGTGCCGCCACCGTTCAGCATCAACCCCAGAACGATGGTCGCGAGAAGCGCTGCGCTGACCCAGCTGAGCGGCCGCGTCCAGGCGCCGAGCAGGAGAAGTCCGCCAACCGCGAACAGCGCGTAGCCATGTGCGAGCAGGAGCGGCGTCGTCGGCAGAAAGCTGAGCAGGTGCGGGATGTAGCCGACCCACTGCGACGGGTTCCAGAGTTCGCCGGCACCGAAGTAGAGCAGGACGCCGGCTAGTGCGACGCGACCGATCAGGGAGCGCAACTGGGCGATGCGGTCTGTCATCTGGGTCACCTCACTTCTGCGTGATGTAGCCCTGGGCATCGGTCAGGACGAAGCCGTCGTCGCCCAGGTTCGCGTCCTGACCCGGCGCGTCGTCGCCATAGCTCGTCTCGATCCAGTAGGCGCGATCGGAAGCCTGGAAGTTCTGCTGTAGGGCAGTGCTGCCACCGAGCTGGCTCCTGATGACGACTTTCCTCTCGCTGGCAGAGGCCGGATGCACAGAGATCTGGAAGCCGGCGTCGGCCTGCGTCAGTTGGGACGAGGCGCTGGGATACACTTCGTAGGTAAACGGCCAGATTTGCGTCGCGCTGAGCTTCGTGCCGCCCTTTGCGGCCGAATGGGCCGCACGGTGCGTTGCGGGAGGATCGGTCGCCTTCTTCGGGGTCGCTGCGGAACTGGCATGCGCAGCGGGCGTTCCGGCGAACGCCACGCCGGGTACGGGCTTCGCGGAAGCTCCGTGCAGCAGGAGCCAAGCACCAACCGCGAGCACGGTCAGCAGGGCTGCAAGGTGCGGTGCGCGGACGAACAACCTCTCATCCCTCCTGGGACACTCAGGGTTGAGCCCAGCGTACGCGAGCACTCTGAGCCGAGCCTGAAGGCTTGAAAAGTCCGCACGCGCCACACCCGTCAAACGCGACAGGAACCGGCGCCGCGCGTCACTGTCCCCGGGCGAGCGGTCGATGACCTGGGATTGCCCATTGGCAGCACTGGCGACAGGTGGTATGCTCATTTGCACATGCTACCAAGGAGGGAAGGCCATGCGCGGGATGATCAGGCTCGGCTCCGCTCAGGGAGTCGCCATGTCCCACGCTTGGTCTGCCCATCCGCTGCGCTGAGAGTTCGGTGCGCGGCCCGGCCGGTCAAGTGATGACCGGCCGGGCACTTTTTGTGTCGGGACGGCGCCCGCGAGGAGGTTCACGTATGCTGGCGATCGAGTGCGTCGACGTCTTCAAGTCGTTCAGACCCGAACGCGAATCGCTGCTAGGCCGCAAGAAGCCCAAGGTGGCCGCCCTTCAGGACATCAGCTTCACCATGCCCGAGAGCGAGTGCCTAGGCATTCTGGGGCCGAACGGCTCGGGCAAAAGCACCCTCATCCGCCTGATCTGCACCCTGCTGCTGCCAGACCGCGGAGAACTCAAAGTCTTCGGGCGAGATGTCGTAAAAGCGCCGCAGGAAGTGCGCCGCCTGATCCACCGCGTCTCGGTCGAGGCGTCCTTCTTCAAGAAGCTGTCCGCGCAGGAGAACCTGGACTACGCAGCCGGCCTGTACGGCCTCTCGCGCGGCGCAGCGCGCTCGCGCGCGCAGGAGATCCTGGAGCGCCTGGGCCTGCCGAGGGCCAAGTACCGGGCGCCGCTTGAGGAGATGTCGCGCGGCCAGCAGCAGAAGGTGGCCATCGCCCGCGCCCTCCTGACATCCCCCACCCTGCTTCTGCTCGACGAGCCGACAACTGGCCTGGACCCCAGGTCGCGGCGGGACGTGCAGCAGTTCATCGAGGAGATCCGTCACGACTATGGGGCCTCGATCGTGCTCTGCACCCATGACATGCAGGAGGCGCAGCGCCTCTGCGACCGCGTGGCCGTCCTGCGCGACGGCCGTTTCATCGCCCTCGACACGCCGACGGAACTCGCCGTCCGACATGGTGGCGGAGGGGGCCTTGAAGGGGCTTTTCTGGCCCTCACCGGCGAGGATCCGCACGAAGAGGAGGAAATGAACGCTTGATCTCCATGCGCAGCGAGGGACGCGCCATGGGCGCGGTCATCTCACGCAATTTCAGCCTGATCCGCCGCTACCTCGGCTGGGAGGTCGTGTTTGCGTTCTACAATGCCGTGAACGCGCTCACGATCGCCTTGATCGGGCTTGCCGAGCCCGGTCCCGGCCAAGGCCGGCGCGTGCTCTATCTGGCGATCGGCGCCTTGCTCTGGAACTTCCTCTCGGTGCTCTTCTTCGAGATCTCGAACTCGGTCATGTGGGAACGCTGGGAAGGCACGATCGAGTACAGTTTCATGGCGCCAGTGCGCCGGGTGACCTACCTGCTCGGGGTCTGCGCCTACGCCGTCGTCTACGGTCTCGCCCGCACGCTCGTCGTGCTGCTCGGCATCTTCCTGCTGTTCCACCTGCCGCTCGGGCAGGCCGATCTCACTGCCGCCCTGCTCGTTCTTGCGGCGGCCTCGCTGCCGTTTATCGGCCTGGGGCTCCTCGGCGCGATCATGCCGATGCTCTCTGCAGAGCGAGGCGCTCAGGCGACGCAGGTGATCCAGGGCGTGATCCTGCTCGTTTCCGGCATCTACTACCCGATCACCGTCCTGCCGCATTGGCTGCAGGTGCTCGCCTGGTTCTCTCCCGCCACCTACACCTTGACATCGGTGCGCGCCGCCGTGCTGGACGGCGCCTCCGTCGGCGCCGTGCTGCCGACCGTCTTCGGGCTGCTCGGGGCCGGCATCGTCCTCGTGCCGATCGGGATCTGGGCCTTCCACATCGCCGAACGCTACGCGCTGCGCACCGGCAAGCTGAAACGCAACGGATAAGGAGGTACGCCTAGGTGCGGGCCCTGAGAGTGGCCATGCAGGATATCAGGGGGCGCGTCGCCAGGTGCGTGGCGCGGCGCCTCCGTCTTCTTCAGCCACCGGCACCGTTCGACATCGCACGTGGCTGCGATCCGGGCGGCGGTCCCGAGGCGAGCGCGGAAGCCCAGGGGGCTGGGGGCCGACGGCTCGACGTCGCGCGACCTTGCGCAAGCCGGGACCGCGACGGCGGGCTCCAGGCGGCGGAGGCGGTCCGCGGCCCACCCTCGATCCTGGTGAACAGCGGGCCGCCTCAATCAGGGGACAGGTCCTCACGTCCGACGGCGGACTTCCGACAGCCTGAACCTAGGGCAGCGGTTCGTGATCCCTGGAGGCTGGCACGTCCTCGGCGGGCGGCGCCGCCGGCGCATCCGGCTCTGGCGGCGCGGCCGGCCTTTCGTGCGGCCCGTCACGGCCGGCAGCATCACGTGCCGCAGGCCCTTGGGCCGTTTTGGCTTGCTTGCGGGGCCCGCGGCGTCCGACGACGACGATGGCGCCCAGGGCCAGCACCAGCAGCAGCGCGGCGGGGATCATCTCCGCCGCCAACTGGCCCGCGATGCTCGCGCCAGCCAGGAGGCCGGCGGCGTTCGGACCCATCGGCAGGGCGAGGCGGATCCTGAGCCATGCGAAGAGCGCGAGCGCGAGTTCGACCACAATCACGGCGCCACCCATGGCCCCCGCAAGCCTCATGCGCCTGAAGAGGCCTTCCGTCAGTAGCCAGATGCCGCTGAGCGCGCCGCCGAGCGCCAGGCTCAGGTAGGCGCCGGCCAGCGTCTGCAGGACGCCTGAGAGATGATAGGCCAGCAGCACGGCCTGTGCGAGCGTAAGGCCGAATGCGTGGGACGCGGCCGGTGGCGGCACGATCTGCACCACCCCGGCCCAGAGCAGAACGCTGACAAGGAGCCAGAGCGCGGCGACCAGTCCACCGAGCAGATTGCGCAATCCCCCACCCCCTGTTCAAGGTGCTGCCGGTTTCTGGTTTCTGCTTTGCTGGTGCCGCTCCCTGCGTCCCACCAGGTCGACGCCTGCTACAATGTGGAGGTATGGCTGCAGGGAGGTCATCGCGCATTGGCGGAGCACGGTTTTCCTCGGGCTGTGGTGGCAACGGCCTTTGCCACCATGATCGCCTTCATGGGCATTGGCGTCGTCGACCCGATCCTCGCCACGATCGGCCGCGAGATGGGCGCCACCGACGCTCAGGTGGAGATGCTGTTCACGTCCTACATCGCCGTCATGTCGCTTGCGATGCTGGTATCGGGCGTCCTGTCGACGCGGATTGGCGGCCGGCGCACGATGCTGCTCGGCCTGGGCATTGTCGTGGTGTTCGCCACGCTGTCCGGGCTTGCGGGCAGCGTCGCCCAGCTCGCGACAGCACGAGGCTTCTGGGGACTCGGCAACGCCCTCTTCACCTCGACGGCGCTCGTCATCATCGTCGGACTTTCGACCGGTGGCACCGCCAGGGCGATCACGCTCTACGAGGCGGCGCTCGGTCTCGGCCTCTCCGCGGGACCGCTGCTCGGCGGGTGGCTTGGCAGCTACAGTTGGCGCTTCCCCTTCTTCGGCACGGCGGGGCTGATGCTGCTGGCCCTGATCGCCACGTACCTCACCGTGCAGGAGCCGCCGCGGCGCGAGAAGCCGCGCACTGCGCGGGAGATCTTCCAGGCCCTCGGGCACCGCGACGTGCTGACGAACGCGCTCGCGGGGCTCGGCTATTCCTACGCCTTCTTCACCATCCTCACCTACTCCCCGATCTATCTGCGCCTGCCCCCCCTCGAACTCGGTTTCACCTACTTCGGCTGGGGTGTCCTGGTGGCGATCAGCTCGGTGCTGATCGTCAACTACCTGCGCCCTCGCCTCGGCCCCCTGCGGCTGCTGCAAGGCAACATCCTGCTCTTCGCCGTGCTGATGCTGGCCCTCGTCGTGGTGCGCGGCGTGCTGCCCGTTCTCTTGCTGATCGTCGTCTCGGGCCTCTTCTGCGGCATCGCGAACGCCCTCTTCACCACGCTCGCCATCGAGGTGTCGCCGTTCAGCCGCTCGATCTCGTCGGGCACGTACAATTTCCTGCGCTGGGCAGGTGCCGCTGTCGCGCCGGTGCTCTCGGGATTCCTGGCGCAAGCGGTCTCGCCACAGCTGCCGTTTCTGCTCGCCGCAGTCATCCTGGTCGCGGCCACGGTGCTGCTCGCCGTCCGCCAGCGGGGACTGGCGGCGGCCCTGGCGGCCGAGGCGGCGGTCTATGAAGGAGCGCAGACGGACTGACGCCGTTTTGCGGGTGCAATCGCCCGCGGCGGCCGCACGCGGCCCAGGTCAGCTGTCGCCCAGAAACGAGAGCACGCCGCGCAGGAAGGCATCCATGTGCGTGAAGAGCGTCAGGTGCCCGCCAGGCAGCGGCACGAGCCGCGAGCACGCAATGGCTCTGTGCATCTCCTCCGCCATGGCGTAGGGCGAGATGCGGTCGCTGAGGCCGTGCAGGATCAGGGTTGGCACGGCGATCTCGGTCAGGCGCCCTGTCACGTCGAAGCTGTGGGCCGCGGCGTAGTGGGCTGCGACCGTGCGCTCTCGCGCCGGGCTGAGCCGCTTCAGAATGCCCGAGATCCGCAGCAGGAACGCCACCCGCCGGCCCGACGGGGCGGGACGCGGCGCCGTCGAGGCTAGAATCAGGCTCTTGACCTGCCCGGGATGCCGCAGTGCGAGCGCGAGTGCGACGCGGCCGCCGAGCGACACACCGAGCACATGCGCAGGGCTTGCGCCAAGCTCGTCGAGCAGACCCGACGCGTCATCCGCCATCGCCTCGATGCTGAGCGGCGGGTCGGACGCGCCTCGTCGCGACGCGTCACGCGCTTGCAGCGCGATGACGCGATAGGACTGCCCGAGCCTTCGGAGCAGCCTGCGATACGCAGAGAGTTCGGTGCCGAGGCCCGGAATGAACAGGAGTGCGTCGCCCGAGCCCTCGCTCGCGAAGTGCAGGCGTAGGCCGTTGACCGTGGCCTCAGGCACGGCGCGGCCCCGTCATGCCCGGGGCGCCCGGACCAGCTTGCCCGCTGGCCGGGCAGGCGCTCCATGACATGCCCCGACTTTGTGCGACTGGCCCGGACGCAAGGAGCCCAGGCGGAACACGAAAGACGCCTCTCCTGGCTGTCACCGCCCTGCAAGCGGTCACTTCGCGTAGGTCTTGAGCCGCGCGAGGTCCTGCTGCAGAAGCTGCTCGTCCTGTCCGAGCTTTGCCCAGTTGCCGGCCTGCATGTCGGCCTGCACCTGCGCGTTGGCCTGAATAATGGATTGGATCAGGCCAGCGAGCGCCGCTTTGCCCTTGCCCGTCACTGGCGTCGGGGACGGCGCCGGGCCGGATGTCGGTTGCGTTCCGAGCTGCGGGAAGATCTGCACGAGCGCTCCTTCGAGGCTCGGCGACATCACCACCTGGTTGTTGTACGCGACGATCACCTCGCGCAGTTCCGGCATGGCGTTTGTCGCCGCTTCCAGATAGAGCGGCTCGACGGCCAGCATGCCGCCGCCGATCGGCAGAGTGAGCAGATCGCCGCGGATGACCTGCGAGCCGTGCTGGTCCCACAGTGTGATCGAAGAAGAGATCTGCGGATTCTGGCTGATCTCCGTCTCGACTTGCATCGGCCCCGGCACGAGCGAGCCGCTGGCCAACTGGTAGAGAACGAGGTGGCCGTAGGCGCTGCCGTCCTCGAGCGCCGCAAGCCAGCCGACCATGTTTGGCCGGCCGGGCGGCACGAAGGGCAGGATGCGCATGTACTGCAGGCGGGACTGGCCGGGCAGGCGGGCGACGATCTGCTCGGACGGCATGGGCTGCGGCGTGCCTGAGTTCTGGTAGAGCTCCTGCGGCAGGGCCCAGTTGTCGTTGCCGGCGTAGAACGTGTCGAGGTTCGAGACGTGGTAGCGCGCGAGCACGGCAGCCTGCGTGCGGAACAGCCCGTCCGGGTACTGCAGGTGGCTGCGGATGTCGGCGGGCATCTGCGAGATCGGCTGGATCAGCCCCGGAAAGATGGAGGACCAGGCGTCGCGGATGGGATCCTTGCCGATGGCGTAGAGGTGGACCTGGCCCGTGCCCGCGTCGACGGTCACCTTGACGGAGTTGCGCAGGTAGTCGACGTCGCCCGCCACGGTGTTGTAGTGCGCTGCCTCCGGCAGGTAGGCGGAGGAGGTGTAGCCGTCGAGCAGCCAGACGAGCCGGCCGTTCTTGCGGATGACCAGGTTCGCCTTCGGATCGAGCGTAAGCCACGGTGCCACAAGCCGCACGCGCTTGAAGATCTGCCGGTCCATCAGGTAAAGGGAACCGGAGGTGGTCTGGCCCTGCCAGAGGTAGCCGACGCCCTGCGAGAGCGCGATCAGCAAGCGGTAGCGGTCGAACGGGATGCCCGGGCCATGGTAGTTCGTGAGGGCACTCGAGCTGCCGGTCGGGTAGTCGAACTCCCCGAGGGCGTTCGGCACGATCACCGGGTCCGTCGTCTCCTCGCCGTAGTAGATGCGGGGTTGGCGGACGTGCGTGCCCGGCAGGCGATCCTGTACGGGCATGTTCTCGATGAGGAGCTTCGGCAGCCCCTCCTGATCGAACTGGGTCACGCCGGCGGCGATCACGCCGTAGCCGTGCGTGTACTGGAGAAGGCTCTGCTGGGTGCCGGCTCCGGAATAACCGGGGCTGACCTCGCGCGCCCCTAGGATGACCTCCATCGGCTGGCCGTGCACGGGATAGCGGTCGATCGTGACGTCGCTGAACGGGAAGGCGAAGTACTGGCGAAAGGTCTGCAGCTGCGAGAGCACCTGCTGGAAGGCGTGGGGGTCGGCGAGCCGCACGTTGGCGAGCGTCGCCTGGTCGCGTCGCAGACCTTGTGCCGTGATGGTGGCGTTGCCGGGGTAGGACACCGCCCGCACGGCGGAGAGGCCGAACGCCTGCCGCGTCGCGTTGATCGTGTCCGCCATGAAGGGTCGCTCCCAGGTCTGTTGGGCGCGATTCAGGCCGTTGCCGAGCGTCAGGGCCCCCAGACCGTAGCCGACGATCCAGATGGCGATGCCGCCAACCAGCGCATAGCCCGCGAAACGCGGCCCCCGCAGGGGCCGGCGCGGGAACAACAGCAGCAGAAGGCCCGAGAGCAGCAGGACGAGCGTCAGGAAGAGCTGCAGCGGCAGCACGAGGTGCACGGTGTAGTAGTCGGCGCCGGCAACGATCACCTGGCCGGTGGACTGGTTCAGCACTACCTGCGTCGCAAGCAGCGCGTAGCGTCCGAGCCAGACCCCCACCCCCGCCAGCACGAGCAGGCACGCCACGGGCCAGCGCACCGCCTGCACGTACTCGGTCGCGGTGTAGCGCCGCGAAAGGGCGGCGAGCACGCGGAACACGAGCATGAAGAAGACGAGGCTCGCGAGCAGGCCGGTCAGGGCTTCGAGCGCGGGCAGCCGGAAGACGTAGAAGCCGGCGTCGAGATGGAACACGGGGTCGCGCCAGCCGAAGGCGCTGCCATGCAGCGCGAGCAGGTAGGTGCGCCAGTTGGCCGCGAGCGCGTTGCCGGCGACCAGGCCGATGATGACCGCCGCGACCCAGGCGACCGGCCGCGAAAGCAGCCATGTGGCCTCGCCCCGCAGGCGGAAAAACTGGTCGAGCGGCGGCTGCAGGTTGAGCCAAGGTTGGCCGCGGCCGGCGAGCGCCCGCTGGAAAGGGCGCAGGCTGAAGAAGGCCAGGAAGCCCACGAGGAGGAAGCCGGCGACGAACCAGAGCACAGGCATGCCGACGAGTACCCAGAAGACCTGCGCCGCGTGCACGGTGTCGTACCACAGCAGCTGCAGCCCGAGGCCAGCCAAGTAGCGCAGCATCGCGTACAGGAAGATGATCGCGAAGATCAGCCAGAGCCTCAGGCGCAGCGACAAGGCCTCTCCACCTCCGGCCGTCTCAATCCTGGCGAGGTCGCGGCAGGTTCTGGTCGAGCCAGGCCTGCGTCGCGGCCGGATCGCTGCAGACGAGGAAGACCTCCTGCACCGACCCCGTGTGCAGCAAAAGCTTGAAGCCCGATTCGGTGCGGTACTGCACGGTGCAGTAGAGGCCGCGCGCCGGTCCCCGGCCCGCCTTGATGCGCCCCGGGATGACGCGCGTCACCCCGGGGGCCTTGGCCATCTGCTCCAGAAGCTCCAGGCCGGGACCCAGGATGCTGTGCTCCTTCTTCAACTTCTGGTGGCGCAGGCCCATGGCGTTCAGCCGGCCTGGCGCGGCATCCGCCGGATCTCGACATCGACGATCGAGGCGGGTTCCAGCGGCTGGCTGCGCTCCCCCGTGGCGGGGTTCACGCCGACAGGTCCGCCGGCGATCTGCTCGAGGACGTCCATGCCCTGCGTCACGCGGCCGAACTGCGTGTAGTTCGGCGTCCGGTCGAGCTGCGTCGCGGACGGGCCCGTACAGACGAAGAACTGGCTGCCGTTCGTGTTGGGCCCCGCGTTGGCCATGGCAACGATGCCCGGCTCGTAGGAGTACGGCGGGGGCAGTTCGTCCTGCCAGCGGTAGCCGGGACCGCCGGTGCCGCGGTTGGTCGGGTCGCCCGTCTGGACCACGAACGGCCCGATCACGCGGAAGAACTCGTTCCCTGCGAAGTAGCCCTGCTCGGCGAGGAAGACGAAATTGTTCACCGCACGCGGCGACGCCTGGTCGAACAGGGCGATCGTGAAGCTGCCCTTCGTGGTGTTCACCACGGCCTCGTACGTCACGGCCGGATCGAGCGCAAATTCCGGCGGGGCATTCCAGCGCATCGGGGCGGTCATCGGGCTGCGCGCCCGGGGCGGCTCGGGCGGGTCACTGCTGGCATCGGGGCGTCTCTCCTTCGCTCCGGAATGGTGCTCCAGTCCCTCACAGGGTACATCGGCCAGGCCCGTGGCGAAAGTGCCCGGCCGCCGGCCCCGTAGGTCGTCAACCAAGAGCGAGGAGCGGCACCGCTCAGGTGCCGCTCCTCGGCAGGGCGTCGCTAGTCGGTTTCGCCCGACGCAGTGGCGATCGAGACGCCTTGTCCCGTCTCGCGTCCGTAGATCAGCCAGGCGGTCGCCGCCAGCAGTCCGACCAGCCAGACCCCGGCATTGAAGAGGAAGTAGGAACTCGCGCTCAGGTGGGCCGTCAGGTAGATGGCCGGGATGTAGAGGCCGATCGAAAGGAACCGCGTGACGGCGGTCCAGGTGCCGCGCACCTCGGTCGGCCAGACCTCGGGCTTCACGGTGTCCTCCGTGAGATAGCAGACGGAGTTGGCGATCGAGAGCAGGACCAGGAGGATCCAGAAGAGCGTCATCTGGTGGGTCCAGATGCCTGTCGTGACACCGACGATCACCGTCAGGACGAAGGTCGCGAAGAAGCTCCAGAACAGGAGCTTGCGGCGCGAGACGCTGTCGGCGACCAGGCCGATGAAGCCGCCCGCGAAGCCGACGCCCTCGAACACGGCGAGGATCGTGGGCTGCAGGTGCGGGAAGTACTGGAACGCGAAGGTATACGCCACGAGGCCGAAGCCGATCGTGTTCGCCGCCGCGATCAGGGTGACGACGACAGCGCGGAAGGCGATCGAGTTCTGCCGATTGGCCGCCGCCGTCGTCGGCGGTGCGGGCTCCGGCGCCAGTGCCGTCTCCCAGTCCGCGCCCCAGTACGCCCTGACCTGCTGCATGGCCTTTTCGTGCCGGCCGCGCTTTTCCAGCCAGATGACGGACTCGGGCATCGACGCCCGCGCGAAGACGAGGATCACCACGACGATCACGACAGCGATGGCCACGATGTTGCGCTGGGCGTGAACGGCCGACGTCGCGCTGGACATCGCGAGCAGCGCAAGGATCAGTCCGCCGAGGTTGATCGCGTTGATTTCCATCATCATGGCCTTGCCGCGGTGCTTGCGCGGCATCAGCTCATGCGTCGCGACCATGATCGAGTTCATCTCGCCGCCGCCGGCCATCAACATGAGCGCAAGCGACACGAGCAGCAAGGGGTAGGTCGAGGCGAAGTAGAGCAGCACCCCGCCCACGGCGTAGAAAGCCAGTGTGATGTAGAGAGTGACCTTGCGTCCCAGGTGGTCCGCGACAGGCCCCGAGATGATGATGCCGATGATGAGCCAGATCGGCGCCCAGGCCAAAAGCAGTTCACCGAGCGACTTGGGGATGTTGACCCAGTAGACCGCGATCGAGGCCAGCGAGAACACGTAGGACTCCAGCAGGAGTCCCAGCGCGAACGAGATGAACATCCAGGTCGTGCGCCCCGTCCATCGGGCTTCGCCGACCCGCGAGACATTGACCACGTCGCATCCTCCTCTCAGATTGGCAGAGGCCCACAGGGGCGCAGTAAGATATGCATCCCCCCTAACGTTCCCCATCCGCCGACCCCATGCGCCGCCGTCCGCCAGACTCCGGGCCGGGTCCTCGCTCCGATCGGGCGGCCCGTACTCAGCGCCACAGCCAGGGAAATCGCGGAAGTATTTCTCGCAGCGTGCCAAAGTACCTGCCAAGACAGTTTTCGCGCGGATCGTACACGATCGATCAGGCGATGGCGGACGCAAGGCACCCGCCGCGTTGCGCGGCGGGTGCGTAAGGTCCAAAGGGCTATGCCTTGGCGGTCGCGAGGCGCTTTGCGACATCGTCCCAGTTGACGACGTTCCAGAAGGCCTCGACATAGGCCGCGCGCTTGTTCTGGTACTTGAGGTAGTAGGCGTGCTCCCATACGTCCAGCACCAGCAGGGGCGTCACACCCCACTGCGTCAGGTTCTGGTGCTTCTCCGCGGTCAGCACCTCGAGCTGCCCGGCCGAGGGCTCCCAAACGAGGAGGGCCCAGCCGGACCCCTCGACCGCTGCCGCTGCGGCGGAGAACTGCTTCTTCATGCTGTCGAAGGAACCGAAATCCTTGTCGATCTGCTGCCGCAGGGCGCCCTGCGGCTCGCCGCCCTTGCCTGGGCCCATGTTCTGCCAGAAGAGACTGTGCAGGAAGTGGCCCGAGCCGTGGAACGCAGCCTCGCGCTCCCAATGCTTGACAAGCCCGTAGTCACCGTTCTGGCGGGCCGCGTCGAGCATGTCGAGTGCCTTGTTCAGCCCGTCGACGTAGCCCTTGTGGTGGATATCGTGGTGCAGGTGCATGGTCTGTTCGTCGATGTGCGGCTCGAGGGCGTCGTACGCGTAGGGAAGTGACGGAAGTTCGTAACGCAAGGGTATTCCTCCTCTGAAAGTGGTGCTGCCACTGCAGGACCTATTGTATACCCACCAACTCAGGAAAGGGAAGGGCCTGCAACCATCGGCCGCTTTGCGATGTCCTGGCCTCCTTCCGAGCAGACTAGCCTGTGTTGACTTGCAGCTAGTCTGACGAAAGGTGGCCCCAAGCGATGCGGATCGCGATGCTGCACTGGGCCTTCCCGCCGGTCGTAGGCGGGGTAGAGACGCATCTCGAGGAGCTCGGCGCGGCGCTCGTCCGGCGCGGGCACAAGGTGTCGGCCCTGGTCGGCGACGAGGAGGCGTCGGGCCAGCGCAGCCACCGCGGCATCTCCGTGCATCGGGATCCGCTGATGCAGCCGCGTTCGGACCCCGACGCGCGCCGCCTGTACGACCTGCTCAGCCGATTTGCCGAGCGGCACCGGCCGGACGTCCTGCACGCGCACAACATGCACTACTTCTCGCCGCGCCACGCCGACGCCTTGCGCCGTCTCAAGGAGGCGCAGGGCCTGCCGCTCGTGCTCACGGCCCACAACGCGTGGCACGACCGCCTGGGCCGGGAGATGCTGCGCTATCGGGACCTCTGGGACAGGATCATCGCGGTGAGCCACTATCTTGCGGACGCGCTCGCCGCGCAGGGCTACCCCGCGGAGCGGATCGACGTCGTGCACCACGGCATCGATCCGGAGCGCTGGGTGGCATCTCCGGCGCCGGAGGGCACCCCCCCGACCGTCTTCCATCCGGCCCGCCTGAGCATCGACAAAGGCAGCCTGACCCTCGTGCAGGCCATGCACCGCATCCGCAGGCTCCTGCCCGAGGCCCGGCTCATGCTGGCGGGAACCGGCACCATCGTCGATTTCGCTTCCTGCCAGGCGCGCGAGGTGGGCATGGTGCGGCAGGAGATCAAGCGCCTCGGCCTCGAGGACGCCGTCACGCTGGACGCGATCCCGTGGGCCGAGATGCCGGCGGCCTTCCGGCGGGCGCACGTGGTGACCTATCCGTCCCGCTTCGACGAGCCGTTCGGCATCGCCGCCCTGGAAGGCATGGCCGCGGGGCGCCCTGTGGTGGTGACGCGGGTAGGCGGCTTGCCAGAGTTCGTGCGCGACGGTGTCGACGGGTTCGTGATCGCGCCGGGCAATGACCAGGAGCTCGCCGAGCGGCTGCTCTACCTCCTCGCCCACCCGGTTTTGGCCCGACGCCTGGGCGC
>JAJZVM010000107.1 GCA_021845645.1 Bacillota bacterium | reverse complement strand
GGGGCCTCGACGCCCAGATCGCCGAGCTCAAGTCGCAGGAAGACAAGATGGAAGAGAACGCGCGGCGCCTCGAGACGAAGATCGCGGCGTTCCGCGCCCAGAAGGAGGTCATCAAGGCCCAGTACACCACGGCGCAGGCGCAGGTCAAGATGGGAGAGGCCTCAACAGGACTTTCCGAGGAGCTGGCGGATGTGGGGCTCTCGGTCCAGCGCGCCCAGGACAAGACCGAGCGCATGCGGGCGCGGGCGCAGGCCATCGACGAGCTTACGGACAAGGGTGTCTTGGAGGACGCGCTGGCGACGCCGGGCGAGGACCCGGTGGAAAAGGAACTGCGCAAGACGCAGCAGGCATCTGAGGTCGAGGGCGACCTGCAGGCACTCAAGGCCAAGATCGCGGCGGGTGACCAGAAGTGATCGCCCGCATCCTGCACGAGGGGCAGTACGAACTGCCGGCCTCGGCGCTCACGGATCTGCGCAGGCTCGACGACGAGCTGATGGAGCGGCTGACGGCCGGTGACGAGCAGGGCTTCGCGCAGCGGCGCGATGCGCTGCTCGCGCTGGTGCGCGCGGAGGGACGGATGCTCCCGGCCGAGGTGCTGCGCGAGTCGGACCTTGTTCTGCCACCGGCCGACATCACGCTCGAGGAGGCGCGCGCCTACTTCACGGAGCACGCCTGACCCCGGCCGCCTCCCGAATATGCGTGCCGACCCGGCCACACCCGGCCGGGTCGGCGCATGCTTGGCGCGGCACTTCCGTTATTGACGCTGGCGCCATATTCACGTGGGGCCAACGACGTTACCATGCAATGGGAAGGGACATGACGTGCAACGGTACCTCCTGACGGAAGCCATGGTCGGACGCGAGGTCGCCGTCGACATCGCAGGACCGGACGGCACGGGACTGCTGGTGGCGGCAGGCGTGCGTCTGGACCGGCGCGACGTGGTGGCTCTGCTTTCGCGCGGCGTCCAGCATGTCTTCCTTAGGGACGAGCTCTTTCCGGATTTCCCGGTGCTGGACACGGTGCCGGTCCACGTTCGCCTCGAAGCCTCCGCGGCCGTGTCTGCCCTGACCGCCGCCCTGACCCACCCCCGCAAGGAACGGCCGGTCGCCGAACTGCGGCGCCTGCTGCAGGCGGCGCGCAAGCTGGTCGAGGAAGTGCTGGCGGCGGAGGCGGAGGTCGCGGACCTCGGTCCCTGGGACGCCGGCGGGACCGACCGCGCCGCGCATGCCGTCGAAGCCGCGGCGATCGCGGTAGAGATCGGCAGGCATTACCCGCTCGCGCGCGACCAGCTCTTGCGCCTGTGCCTCGGCACGCTGTTGATGGACGTCGGGCTCGGCCGGATGCCGGAGAGCATCCTTTCGCAGCCGGGACTCCTCGACGCCGACGGCGTCACGGCCATGCTCGCGCACCCCAGGGCCGGTTGGCAGATCATCCATCGCTGGCTGCCCTCGGTGGCGCCCACGGCCGCAAGCGTCGTTCTGCAGCACCATGAGCGGCTCGACGGCTCGGGTTACCCCGAAGGCCGCCAGGGACCCGACATCTATCTTTTCGCCCGCATCGCCGCCGTGGCGGACGTCCTGACGGCTGTCCGCTCGGACCGGCCGCACCGCCGGCGGTTCCGCCCCGCGCAGATCGTGGGTCTCTTGCAGGAGGAGGCGGGCGTGGCGCTCGACAACAAGTCCTGCGCCATCGTGCTGCGTCATGTGGCGATCGTGCCGCATGGCGCGATTGTCCGGCTGACCGACGGCGCCCTCGCCAAGGTGGTTGCGCACAGCCCCGGCGCGCCGCTGCAGCCGCTCTGCGTCGTGCTTGCGGACAGCGGCGGTGACATTCAGCGCCGGCAGGTCCAGCTCCGCGGCTCGCGCGTCCACGTGCACGAAATTCTGGACGACTGGCCGCAAGCCGTACTCGAGCGGGCGCGGCGCGGCCGCATCCTCTAGCTCAGAGCGCCTCCGCGCGGCCTGTGCCGGACGGTCGGAAGGCGACCAGAAACGTAAGCAGCGCCAGCGCGTTGACGAGGGCCATGCTGCCGAAGAGGCCCACTTTGCCGGCTGCGGAGAGGATGAGACCGCCGAGCGACGGTCCGATTGCGAACGCAAGGCCGAAGACGACGTTCTGCAGGGCGAAGTAGGTGGCGCGCTGGTCGGCCGGGGCGTAGCGCGCGATGACGGCCTGCCCGACCGGCGCCAGCAGCACCTCGCCGATCGTGAAGAACGCGTTGATGCCGACCCAGGCCCAAGGGGCGACGGCGAAGATGAAGAGCGCGTTGGCGATGGCGTAGACGATCGCACCGCCGGCGAAGCCCAGGACCATCGGCCGGTCTTCCTGCCAACGGCTGAGGAAGGGCTGCAGCAGCACGACGGTGATGGCGTTCGCCGCGATCACGTAGGCAAAGAGCTGCGCGCCGTCGTGATAGTGCATGCCGAGGTACTGCGCGAGGTTCGTCTCGATCTGGCTGTAGGCGAGACTCGTCAGGAATGTGCCCAGGAACACCCAGAGGAGGACCTGATGACGCAGACCCTGCGCCATGTAGCGCAGACTCTCGCGGCCGCTGGCGCCGGTCGGCCGCTCGCCGACCTCCGATGGGATGTAGAGGATGAGGGCCACGGCGAGCACCACCTGCGACGCCGCCGCCAGAAGGAACGGCATGGCGGCGTGGCCGGCGCCGATCATGGCGCCGACGAGCGGCCCGACCGCCGCGCCGATGTTCACCGCCCAGTAGTTGAAGCCGAACACGCGGGTGCGGTAGCCTTCCGGCGTCAGGTCTGTAAGGAGGGCCATGTATGCCGGACCTTGCAGGGCCCAGACCATGCCGGAGATGACCTGCAGCACCGCGAAGAACAGGAGGGTGTGCGCGACGGCGAAGCCGGCCAGCGTCACCACCTGCAGGGCCGTAGCCCAGATCAGCGAGGGCTTGCGGCCGACGCGGTCCGAGAGCGGACCCAGTAGAAAGCTCGCGACGAGGTTCGACGCGGCGCCCAGGCCGATCACGAGGCCCACGACGGCAGGTGTCGCGCCGGTCACGGCATGCATGTAGAGCGCGAGGAACGGCATCACCAGGAAGCGGAACGCCGACGCGAAGCCGTCCCCCGCGATGAGCAGCCAGACGATGCCTGGGATCCGCTGACGCACGGTTTACCTCCTGAAACATGGGCAGAAACGTAGGGGTCGTCGCGCCCCGCGGCCAACAGCCGGTGTTCAGCGTAGCACTCCGTCAACGTTCGCAAATCGGGCGTAGGTGCGCAGTCTCGGCGCCGTTTTGGCCATGGCCCGTCCGGCTGCGCCGAAGGCGGCCGGGTGGACGTATTGCGTCGTTCGCAAGACGGGCGTATTAGTGTGCTAGTACACCAACGCAACCAGGCGGGGGGTGGGGTCATGACCTCGGCGATCGCGGCCGAGAATCTCCAGAAGGTCTACAGGAACGGCCGCGGCGTGCTCGGCATCGACTTCCGCATCGGCGAGGGCGAGATCTTCGGTTTTCTCGGACCCAACGGGGCAGGCAAGACGACAACGATCCGGTCGCTCCTGGGACTGACGCACCCGACGGGCGGCAGGGCCAGCATCGTGGGCAGGGACGTCGTGCGCGAAAGCGTCGAGGTGCGCCGTGTCACCGGGTACCTGCCGGGCGACCCGGCGCTCTACGACAACATGACCGGACGCCAGCACCTCGAGCTGGCCCTCCAGTTGCGCGGCGTCCGCGATCGCGGCCGCGCGCAGACGATCGCGAAGCGGCTCGACATCGAGCTCGACCGCAAGATTCGTCAGCTGTCGCGGGGCAACAGGCAGAAGGTGGCCATCCTGCTGGCGATGGCCCATGATCCGCAGGTGCTGCTGCTCGACGAACCGACGAGCGGACTCGACCCCCTGGTGCAGGACGCCTTTCGGGACCTGCTGCGCGAAGAGCGGGGGCGTGGCAAGACGATCTTCTTCAGCAGCCACGTCCTGCCCGAGGTGGAGGCCCTCAGCGATCGGGTCGGGATCATCCGCGATGGCCGCCTGGTCGCCGTCGACACTGTCGAGGCCCTGCGGCGCAGTCGCCTCAAGGCGGTTCAGCTCCGCTACGAGGGGGATCCACCCGACTTCGCGCGCGTGGCAGGGGTGCGCGGCCTCGAGGTGAAGAACGGGGCCGTCACGTTCCACATCGCAGGGGATACCGCAGGGCTCTTCCGACTGCTTGCGGAGCGCGCCCCGCTGGACATCGCGATCGCGGAGTCGAGCCTCGAGGAGGTCTTCCGGACCTACTACGGAGGCGACGTGTCATGACGCTCTACCGCATGGCCCTGCGCCAACAGATCGTCTCCTGGATCGTCTGGACCATCGTCGTCGTGCTGGGCGTGGCGACGGTCGTGTCGGCGGCGCCTGCCGTCGCGGACTCGCGCACGCTTAGCCAACTGCTCGGCAGCCTGCCTGCATCACTGCGCGCCGTGATGGGCGGAGCGCTCATGGCGAAGCGGCCGGTCGAAGGCTATCTCTACGTCAAGATCCTTATGTACCTGCCGCTGCTGATCGCCATCTTCTCCGGATTCCAGGCCTCGTCGCTCCTGGCGCGCGAGATGGACCATCGCCGCTTCGACTTCCTGCTGGGGCTCCCCGTCACGCGCCGCAGGCTGCTGCTCGTGCGCCTTGGCGGTCTCATCACAGCGCAGGCGGCGATGTGGCTCGTCACTGTCCTCGCCTTGATCTTCTTCCTGGGGCAGGACGGGCTACGGCCCGATGTCGGGGGATACGTGCTCGTGGGCTACAGCGGCTTCCTCGTCACGCTGACCACCGCGACGGGAGCGCTCTGGGCCAGCGCCGCGGCGCGGGACTACCCGGCGGCGGCCCGCTACGGGCTCGGCATCGCCGCGATCCCCTTCGTCTACGACCTCGCGGTGCGCATCGCGACGGCGGCGCCAGGCTGGCGGTACATCCTGCCGTACGGCTACTACGACCCGCCGCACCTCCTGCTGACGCATGCCTTCCCGTGGCTGTCGACGGTGGTGCTGCTGGCGGCGTCGGTCATCCTGACGTATGGCGCCGTGCGCACGTTCGAGAGGAGGGAGGTCTGAGCATGGTCATCTTCCGGCACCACATACGCCGCGAGGCGTCCGCCCTGATCGGCTGGGCCATCGCCGTCATCGCGCTGGTTGTGCTGCAGACCAGCCTCTTCGGCGTGCTGCAGACGCCGGCGCTTGCCGCCGGGATGGCGTCCGTCTGGCATAACCTGCCCCCGCAATTCCTGCAGTTCGTCGGCGGCGCCTTGAACGTCTTCAGCGTGTCGGGATGGATCGGAACCATCGACCTCTCGGGCTGGATCACCCTGATCGTCGGCATCTGGGTCGCCTTGGCCTCCGTCAGCGTGGTGGCGCGCGACGTGGACCAGGGGACGCTCGAGTTCCTGCTCGCCATGCCCGTGCGCCGGGGCCGACTCCTCGGGGAGCGCTCGCTCTCGCTCGTGCTTCAGCTCGTCCTGATCTACATCGGCATCTTCGCCGCCGTGGTCATCGCGGTAGCCCTGATGGGACGAAGCGTCAGCGACCTGCGCGTCGCCGAGGCCCTGGGCGTCCTGCTGCTCGACCAGGCGGCCCTGGCGGGCACGCTCGTGCTCGTATCGCTCTTCCTGCGCGAGCAGACCTATGCCGTGCTCACGACGGTCACGGTGGCGGCCGTCTTCATCTTCATCCCGGTGTTCGTCGGGGCGAACGCACCGGTCGCGTTCCTGCGCCGGCTCACCCCCTTCGACTACGATGCGGCCGGCTCCCTGATGCTGCACGGCACCTACCCGGCCGGTCAGGCCGTGGTCGCGGTGGTCTGGGCGGCCAGCGCGTTCCTGGCCGCCTGGGTCGTCTTCGCAAGGAGAGAACTGTAGCGATGTGGATCCGGATCGACAGCCACAGCGGTGTTGCCATCTACCGACAGATCGCCGCCCAGATCGAGCAGGCGGTGCTGGCCGGCGTGCTCGAGAGCGGCGACAAGCTGCCGGGGGTGCGCGAGCTTGCGGTGGACCTGGCGGTCAATCCGGCCACCGTCGTCAAGGCGTACGACGAGCTCGAGCAGATCGGCGTGATTGAGCAGCCGCGCGGGCGGGGCACATACGTCCTGGGCCGACCGAGACTCGACGATCGGGAGCGGCGCGAGAGGCTCCAGGCCGCCGCGGCGGCGTTCCTCGGGGAGGCGGAGCGTCTGGGCTTCGCTGCGTCCGAAGCCGTTCGGGCACTGCAGCGTGCGGCCGCCGGGTCCGGCGATACGGAGCAGGCGGACGGGGAGGCGGAAGATCATGCCGGCCGTTAGTCTCAGGCACCTCTCGAAGTGGTTCGGCCGCCTCACCGTCCTGGACGGCATCGACCTCGAGGTGCCGGAGGGAAGCATCTACGGCCTTCTGGGCCTCAACGGGGCGGGCAAAACCACGCTGCTGCGCGTCCTCATGGGCTTTCTGCACCCGGGCGGTGGCGTGGGTACCGTCCTCGGCCGACCCCTGGGCAAGCTGACGGCCGGAGACCGTGCCCGCATCGCCTACGTGCCGGACCGGCCAGCCTTCTACGAGCACATGCGCGTCGGGGAACTCGTCCACTTCGTAGGCGCCCTGCACCCGCGCTGGGATCCGAGTGCGGCCAGGCACTACGTGGACGTCTTCGAGCTGCCGCGCGAGCGCAAGATCGGGGCGCTCAGCACAGGCATGCGCACGCAGTTCGGCCTGGCGCTGGCCCTCTCGACGCAGCCCGAGCTGCTGGTCCTGGACGAACCGGCTTCCGGTCTCGACCCCGTCCACCGCCGCCGCTACCTGCAGGTGCTGCTCGAAGCGAGTGCGCAGCCTGGCCGGACGGTGCTTCTGACGTCGCAGGACCTTGGCCTTGTGGAACAGACCTGCGACCATTTCGCCCTCATCCACGAACGGCGCATCCAGGTGGCGGGGCCGATCACGGAGATTCTCGAATCGCAGCGGCGCATGGTCGTCCAGGCCCCTCCCGCGACGGGAGACGCTCTGCGCTCCCTGCCCGGGGTGCGCCGGGTGCGGGACGGCGCGCACGGCTTCCTCGTCACGGGCACGGCCCTGCCCGACGAAGTGCGGCGGGTGGCCGGGGTCAGAGCCGTGCAGGCGGAAGGCCTGTCGCTCGAGGACCTCTTCTGGAGCTACGTCGAAACCTGAAGGTGAAGGGCCGGAACCGCAGAACGCTGCGCTTGCCGCAGATGTTCGGGCGACGGGCGCGGCACGAAAATCTACGCGACGTGGGTTCGCCAGGACGGCGGCGAACGCCATCTGGACGGCGTGGACACTGGCGGTCGATACGGAGGCGTTCCATGCCGCCGCCAGCTTTCACCAAGGGGAGGACATCAACATCTTCATGTTGCCAGAAACCCGAATTGTCCATCCAGAATGCGGAAACCAGAGGCGCGCATACAGGTCCGTCTGAATTTGCATGGCCACTTCCTCAGAGGGATGCAGCGCCAGCCCGTCGAATACGCTGACCTTGTTTGGTATTTGCAAACGGAGGTCGCCACTTGCGAAGGGCACAGGTCGACGAGGAGATCGTCGGCAAGTTTTCCGCGAAGACCGTCTTCAACCGAACGGGGCGGACGCCCCTCCTGCGGCGGGGCACCCAGATCCGGCCCTCGATGGTCGGGGCCTTGCGGCGCCGGGGCATCCACGCGATCTGGGTGACCGACGAGCTCTTTCCCGAGCTCGAGGTGCAAACGGTCGTTCGCGACGAGACGATCGCGGTCACGAGACGCTGCCTGGACGACATCTTCCGCAGCGCCAAGGAGAGCGAGCCGCCGAGCCAGGCGCAGGCCTTGCGCCTCGCCACGGCCTTGCGCAGCATGGTCGACGACATCCTGCAGAACGACGACGTCGTCGCCAACGTGGCGCATCTCAGGACCTGGGACAACTACACCTTCGAGCATTCGGTCCAGGTCGCCCTGCTGTCGGTGCTGGTGGGCAAGCACCTTCTGATGACGGAGGACCAGCTCGTCCGGCTGGGGACGGGCGCCATCCTGCACGACATCGGCAAGGTGACGGTGCCGCAGGAGATCCTGCAGAAGCCGGCATCGTTGACGGCCGAGGAATTCGAGATCGTGAAGCAGCACCCGAGGCTCGGCTGGGATTTGGTCCACGAAGGGTTCCAGAGCATCATGCCGACGTCCTCGATCGTCGTGCTCCAGCACCACGAGCGCCTGGACGGGTCGGGGTATCCGTCGCACCTCAAGGGCGACGAGATCTACGTCTTCTCGCGCATCGTCGCCGCGGCCGACGTGTTCGACGCCATCCGGGCGGAGCGCAACTACCGGGTGCGCTACGCACCGCGGCGCGTGCTGCAGATCATGCAGGAGGAGGCCGGTCCGAAGCTCGACGCCTCGGCCGTGCAGGCACTTCTGGAGCACGTGGCGATCATCCCCGTCGGCGAGATCGTACGCCTGACGAACGGCCTCCTTGGTCTCGTGACCGGGCTCAATCCCGGCAACCCCCTGCAGCCTCTGGTGACCGTGGTCGCGGACGATCGCGACGAGCCGATCGGCCGCCAGGAGCTCGACCTGCGCGGCACGCCGCTGCACGTGGATCAGGTCCTGAACGATTGGCCGCCAGGGCTCGTCGAGCGCGTGCGGGATTTCGAGGACATGCGCAGCGGAAGTTGAGAAAGCGGCTGGCCATCGCGGGATGGCCAGCCGCTTCAAGGTTGCGGGCTCTGCTCGAACGCCGGCGTCCTGGGGACGCGCCAGACGATGCTGCCCGTGGGTGAGGCGGCGATCGGCGGCCCCAGCGTTGCGTTGATCTGTCGCAGGGCCTCCTGCGGAATCGTCGTGGAACCGTAGACCGGGCGCGGCAGGTAGTAGAGCCGCGTGACGTGCAGCCGCATCAGATCGTCGACCAGGATCGTCTGGTAGATTTCCGGCGCGAGGTTCGGGTTCAGGAGCACCTGCACTCCCTGCAGCTGTTGCTGGCGGCTCAGGCTGTTGTCGTTATGCCCGTAGACGTTGGCGACCGGAAAGCTGTAGTCGGCCTCCTGCAGCATCTGCATGGTCTCTGGGAACGCCCGGGTGAGCACGTACGTGGGCTGTCCTCGCAGCGCCTTCGCCACCGCGGTCTGCGGCGCCATGTCGACGGTGGCCTGCGGCAGGGTGGTGTTGGGGTAGGGAAGGACCGGCAGCCATGTGGCGATCATCAGGCCGAAAAGCCAGTACGGACGGCGTCCGGCGGTGGCCTTGCCGCTGCGCAGGTAGTCCTCGATCGCCAGCACCGAGATGGCCACGACGGCGAGGTCGGTGTAGAGCATGAGGCGGGTGGGCAGAAGGTCCTTGATGAAGGGCAGCAGGGAAGCGGCCGCCCAGGGCAGCGGCAGTGGAGACGTCCAGCCGATCAGGTGCAGGGAGTGACC
Source organism: Bacillota bacterium (assembly GCA_021845645.1). The sequence goes on along the minus strand of JAJZVM010000107.1, from coordinate 4,372 downwards.
GAGTCCGAGCAAGGTGACGATGCCTGCGACGATCGCGAGCACGCGCACGAGAGGACGGTGCCACAGCCGGCGTATGGCCCAGTTGAGCAGGAGCAGGGCCGGGATGCCGAGGTAGCCGTTGTCCTCGGCGTAGTTGCCCGTGAACCACGCGGCGGGGTCGGTGCCGGGAAAGTGCACGAGGAAGGCGTGGGTCGGCAGGATGAGGTTGACGAGGTCGACGACGTAGACGTTGTCCGGCTGCACCGAGTGGAAGACGCGGAACGGCCCGAACAGCATCTCATAGAGGCCGGGCAGGGCAAGCGCCGCGGCCGTGATCGCCGCCGCGACCCAGAACGCGAGCGGGATGCGCCGCGCCAGCCGGACGAGATCGGGGCGGGTCAGGAACCAGGCGACGACCAGCGTGAGCGCGAACGTGAGGACGGCGCTCACCAGCACCTCGAGCAGCGTGTAGAACTGCATGGCGAGCAGAGCCCCCGCAAGAACGCCCCAGAGCCACGCGCGCCGCGGCCGGTCCTGGACGAGCTTCACGAGGATCAGCAGGATCCCGAGCAGCAGCTCGATCGTGATCAGGCTGATGTGCGAGAGCGACTGCGTCGCCATGTAGGGCAGGGTCACCGTCAGGAGCCCTCCGAGGATGCTGAGCCACTGGCGGGCCCCGAGGCGGGCGCAGATCGCCTGGCCCAGAACCCCTGCCAGCACGTAGTTCAGGAGAAACCAGAGGTTGTAGGTGGCGGCAGTGCCGATCAGGGCGGCGATCGGACCCAGCAGGACCGATTCCGTCAGGATCGACGTGTTCCACATCAGGTTCAAGCCGTGCGGGTAGTTGATCAGGGACGTGACGAACGGGTTGCGGCCGGCGCCGATGGCATGCCAGAACCAGCCGAGGTACCACATGTACTGTTCTGCGTCACCGCCATAGCCCGGGAAGCTCCCGCCGGGATGCACCAGCGAGGGACCCAGAACGGCGAGGGTCAGCACGAGGTAGACGGCGAGGCCGAGGCCGAAGCCGTAAGGCGTCGTCCCCATCCGCTCGAGTTCCCTGCGGCGGCTCTCCGGAATCAGGCCACCGACGGCATGCAGAGCGGGCCTCAGCACTTCGCCGAGGCCCTTGCGCTGCGGAGAGACCGCGTCCGCCTTTGCCACTTCGCCTTACCCGCGCAACCAGCGGGTGAGCATGGTGCGCGCGAACCGATAGCCGTACACCAGGTCGTTGCCCTTCTTGCTCTGGCCGGCGATGCGGCGCTGGACCGTGATCGGGCGCTCCGCGATGCGCAGGCCGAGTCGACGTACCAGCATGATGGTCTCGGAGGTGTGGTACTGGCTTTCCGACGTCTCGAGGTGCGTCAGCTTGTGCGCGTCGAAGGCGCGAAAGCCCGAGGAGCAGTCGGTGAGCCGCGTCTGCAGCAGAAGGTTGAGGAAAAGGTTGAAGAACGAGAGTCCGGCGCTGCGCAGGGAACTTACCTTCTCAAACGAGCCGAGCTGCCGCGATCCGATCACGAAGTCGGTGTCGCCGCGCAAAATGGGTGCGACGAGCCCTTCGATGTCGGAGGCGAGATGCTGCCCGTCCGCGTCCATGGTCACGATGACGCGGGCGCCCTGCTGCGCGGCAAAGTTGTAGCCGATGCGGATGGCGGCGCCGCCGCCCATGTTGATGGGCAGGTCGAGCACCAGCGCCCCGGCGCTGCGGGCCACGGCGGCCGTCTGGTCGCTGCAGCCGTCGGCGACCACGACCGGATAGACCTTCTGGCCGAGGATCTCGGCCGGCAGCCCGCGCACCACCTGCCCGACCGACTCCTCCTCATTGTAGGCCGGCATCACGATGACGACGCCGTCCAGGTCCGGCGACGCGCCCTGCGACGCGATCCGGGCCACCAGGGCCTCGCGCTGGCCGTCCGCTCGTTCATGGCTGCGGCGGTGCAGGCCCGCGGACCAGAAGGTGTAGAGCCAGAGCACGACGTTGGAAAGGAGGATGAGTGCGAGCAGACGACCGCGCGGCGCGCGACCGAGCAGCAGGAGATCCGTCGGGACGTTGACGAGCCCAGGGAAGAGGGAAACCGCGAGAAGGATGAGGGCGGCGAGGAAGCCGAGGCCGTCGACGGAGGTCGGCGCGCGCCGCGACAGCCCGCGCAGGACCATGAAGCCGAGGACCAGTGCAACCAGGATGCCGCCTAGGCGTAGGGCGCTCATGGTGTCGCTCCTCCGTTCACGTGGTGGATAGAAGGCCCGGGGCCGTCTTGAAGGACAGGCCGCCGACGGCCACCGACAGGACGAGCAGGGTCAAGTGCACACCGATGGCCGCCACGGCGGCGACCGACCAGGGCGTGCCGAAAAGGCGCAGGATCATGATCCACCATACCTCGACCGTGCCAAGCCCGGCGACGCCCTGGACGGGCAGCACCAGCAGCAGGGCCGCGAGCGCGCCGCCGACGGACGCTTCGGCGAACGTGACCGGCGCACCGAAGGCCCGCAGCGCGAGGTAGTAGGAAAGGATGCTGAGGAGGCGCAGCCCGAAGGTGACCACCCAGCTGGGCACATTGTAGACCATTCCGCCGAGCCGCTCGTCGAGCTGGGCGAGGAAGCGGTGCAGCTTCGGCCAGGGAATCAGGCCCGCCAGACGGAACAGGAAGCGCCGGGCCGGCGGCACGAACACCATGAGCGTGCCCACGGCCGTCACGACGAGCGAGATGCCGAGGAGAGCCATGGAGTCCTTCGGCAGGTTGGAGACGGCAAAGCCCGCGATGACCAGGATCACGAGCCAGGACAGGAGGTCCTGCACCCTGGCCACCGCCATGGCGGCCGTCGCATGCGCCGGACCGCCGGGGGCGCTCCGGTAGATGAGCGGCAGGGATACCTCACCGATGCCGCCGGGCAGCACGCTGCAGGCGGCGGAGTAGAGCCAGCCGAGCCCGACCGTCCGCTGCCAGTTGGCCTCGTCGCGCAGCAGCTGGCGGAAGCGCAGCCCCCGCCCCGCGGCGAACACGGGATAGACGACGAGGACCAGCAGGAGGTCCGGCCAGTAGGGGTGGACGTGCCAGAGCATGTTGAGCGAACCGAGGCTCTTCACGACGGCGTAGATCCCAGCGAGCGAGAAGACCGCCGGGATACCCCACGTCCAAAACCTCTGGCGCATGTGTCCACCCCCCTTCTGGCCACATCGGCCGGATGCTGCTCAGGCCTCGCGGACGCCCTGAGGCTCCTTGCGCCACTGGACGGTCGGGATGATGACGTTGCGGTCGATGCGCTCCGTGTGCTCCGCGGCCCACGCGATCATGCCGGCGAGCACGTCGACGGTGAGGCGGTGCGGCTGGAGCCCGAGGCCCATGAGGCCGCTGTTGCGCGCGTTGTAGTGGTGGTTTTCGAGCTCCATGCGCGGGTTCTGGATCGACTTCTTCTCCGCGCGGATGCCCTGCCTTGCGGCAGCCTCCAGCACGAGATCGGCGAGCTCGTCGATCGTGAACTGCTCGGTGAACTGGTTGAACACCCGGAACTCGCCGGGCGACGCCGGAGTCATCGCGGCGATCTCCACACACTGCAGCGTGTCCCGGATGTTGAGGTAGCCGCGCTTCTGGCCGCCCTTGCCGTACACCGTGAGCGGCATGCCGGCCACGGCCTGGGCGACGAAGCGGTTGATCACGGTGCCGAAGTACTCATCGTAGTGGAAGCTCGTCGCAAGCCGCGGGTCGATCGCGGTCTCGTCGGTCGTGGTGCCGTAGACGACGCCCTGGTTGAGGTCCGTGATCCGCATGTTCCAGAGCTTCGCGGCGAACATCAGGTTGTGCGAGTCGTGCACCTTGGAGAGGTGGTAGAAGGAGCCCGGGCTCTTCGGGAAGGGCAGGCGGTCGCGGCGGCCGTTGTGCTCGATCTCGATGTAGCCTTCCTCGATGTCGATGTTCGGGGTGCCGTACTCGCCCATTGTGCCCAGCTTGATGAGGTGCGCGTCCGGCACGATGTCGTGCATGGCGAAGGCGAGCTGCAGGGTGCCGAGCACGTTGTTCTGCTGCGACAGGATGGCGTGCTCGACGTCGATCATCGAGAACGGCGCCGACGGCTGCTCGCCGTAGTGCACAATCGCGTCCGGCATGAAGCGCGACAGTACGCCGCGGATCACCGACTTGTCGGCGACATCGCCGACGAACACCTCGACCTCGCGATCGGTGGTCTCGCGCAGGGCCTGCGCACGCTCGGTCAGGCTGGCGATCGGCCAGAGCGGTGCGACTCCGAGCTCGCTCTCCCAGCGCCGCTTGACCATGTTGTCGAGCACCGCGACCTCATGCCCGCGCTGGGCGAAATGCATGGCCGTCGGCCAGCCCAGGTAACCGTCGCCACCGATGATCAGTATGCGCAAGAAGATCCTCCTTCGACGTACCGACGC